>JBFLZJ010000003.1:0-409314 GCA_040755875.1 Pseudomonadota bacterium
CACGCTCTGCCACCTGCTTGACCGCCGCAATCTTGAATTCCTCTGTGTACCGCTTTCCGCTCATGCCTTCTCCTTGTGCCCAACATTATGGCTCAGGAGTGTCTACGATAGTCGTGGCGATTCACCCTGTGCATGCTGACCACCGTGACGGAGTCGCGATTCTTGGGATCTGCCTGTATGTAATCCGCGTCCGAATACAGCGTGATGTCGGATGCCGCGATGCCGACGAGGAACAAACCGTTCAAAAGGGTGAGGGGATCAAACATTTCCTGGATCAGTGGGAGTGATTAACAAGCGGACCGGCGGCAAACCACATGGCTTGCCGACGATTCCATCGAATGGCGCATTCTAAGAACCGTCAACTATTTCCGCAAGGAAATTATGATGCTTTCCCGATAAGCTCGATCGCTCAAAGTCCCAAGCCCATCCACTTCTACCTGTTCCAGGACGCCGCACTCGCCCGTTTGCGCAGCCGGCGTACCCCAAGCACGGTGGCTGTCGCACTCAACAACACCCCGCCGCTGCCGAGCAGGACCAGGACGGCGTCGCGCATCCACTGCGTGTCCAGCATGGACGGCAAATCCCAGCTGTGCAGGAAATTGAAGAGCCACCGGCCTGTGCGCTGGGAACGGTCGAGGCTCGATACGAGCTGGCCCGTGTAGACATCCAGATGCGCCCAGGTATTGCCTTTGTCTTCGTAGGCCACCCGCAGGACCGGGAGGCGGCGTTCGTCCCCGCCATACATCGATGCCGGGCCCCGCTTGACATAGTAGGCGTCGTATTCGTGGAGCATGGCGTGGCCGGCGATCGGGGCGGGGGAGAGGCGCCGCGCCGCGGCGAGCAGGGTCTTTTGCGGCCACCGGTCGAGCGTCGTCAAGCCCCCAGCCCTCGCGACGAGCAGGGTGTTTTGCCCTGCACTGTTCCGTGCGAGAAGGTAGGCCTGCCCGGCCAGCAGGCGCCATTCCAGCTCGCTGGCCCGGAACCCGGCCGCATCGAGCGTAGCGAACACCTGCGGCAGACCGACAGGGAGCCGTTGCGCCGCCACGCTCCCGCCTTCGAAGGCCGCCACATCCGGCCGCGCACCCTTTGCATCGAACACCCCCAGCGGATTCATCGACATCAGGCCACTGAAGATCCAGGTCAGCAGCACCGTCCCGAATACCAGCCCGAGAATGTGATGCCAGCGCAGCCAAGCCTCCCGGAACGGCGACTTCGACCCGCTCTTGTACGTGCCCGCAAAGCGCCAGCGCCAGATGCCGTTGAGCGCACCCGTGCAGGCCGCGACCACGCCGATGCCGGACAGGACGATCACCGTCCAGCTCCACACCGGATCCGTCGGCCGGTCCCGGAACATGTACAGCCAGTGCAGCCAGGCCCCGACGACGTTCCACAGCCGCTCGGCCCGCGGCGCGTCGAGCACCACCTGGCCGGTCGCCGAGGACAGGTAGAGCCGCGTCGCCGCCTCGTCCCGCATCTCGACCACGTGCAGCGGCCGGTGCGGATTGAGCGAGCGCGAATGCGTCCAGCGGTCCTCGTCGACGAGGCCGACGTATTCGCCGCCGGCGCCATGCATGAAGACACGCGCCGCCGCCAGCGCCTGCGCCGGGCCCACGACCGCGCGCGCACCGCTGACGGCATCGACCGCAAACCGGCTGCCGTCGGCATCAAGCAAGACATAATGCGGCCGCCCGCCAATCGAGGTCAGCACGATCCCCTTGACCTCGCCCGGCGCCCGGCTCTGCGCCAGCGCCGCCTCGACCGGGATGCAGCACCCGGTCGAGGGCAGGGCCGGCAAGCCTGCCAGGTTTTCCCCGGGCGTCAGCTTCGGGTAGCCGACAAACAGCATCACCATCCCGCTGACGAACCACAGGGCCATCAGCACGCACATCAGCACGCCCGTCCAGCGGTGGGCGAGGAAGATCATGCGCTTGGCTTTCGATGCAAAGCTCATGAACAAACCCCGTCAGAAGCGGTGGTCCAGCACCAGCTCGACGCGGCGGTCCGGGCCGGCGAGCCACTGCGTCGGCGTGTAATAGGCCGTGGCGAAGTAGCGCTTGTCGAAGACGTTGAAGCCGCGCAGGGCGAGGCTCGTCTGCGGCGACGCCTTCCAGCGCAGCGAGGCATCGACCGTGGTGTACGAAGGCATGCGCAGGGTGTTGGCGTTGTCGGCGAAGCGCGCGCCGACGTGGCGCAGGCCGGCGCCCGCGCTCCAGCCGGGCTGGAAGTCCCAGTGCAGCCAGAGGTTGGCGGTGCGCTTCGGCACATCGGGCGGCAGATTGCCGGCGCGTGAAACAGGGGCGCCGGCGACAAGTTCGACAAAATCATCGAAGCGCGCACGCAGGATGGCGGCATTCGCGTCGAGCGTCCAGCCGCGCGCCACCGGCATGCTGAGCGTGCCCTCGATGCCGGTCGACGAGCGCTTGCCGACCTGGATGCTCTGCGCCGGATTGGCCGGATCGCGCGTCAGCAGCTTGTCCTTGCCGATGTCGTACACGGCCAGGGTCCATTCGCCTTTCCGGTTCCAGAACGCGCGTTTCAGGCCCACTTCGAGCTGGCGTCCGGTGGCGTTGTCGAAACGGCTGTTCGCCGGCGACAGGAAGAACAGCGAACTGACCGGGTCGGCCGCCTTCGCCACCTGGCCGTAGACGCTGAAGTCCGGCGTCAGGGCGTAGACCGTCCCCAGGCGCCAGCCGACGTTGGCGAAGGTCTTGTCGAAAGCCAGGTTGCCTGCGACCAGGTTCCGCCGCTCGAGGTCCGCATGGTCGTAGCGCAGCCCGGCCAGCACCGACCATTGGCCCGTCAGCGCGAGCCGGTCTTCGAGGAACAGCGCGTACTGCTTCGCTTCGGTGCGGTAGCGGGGGATGATCGGCGCCGGACTGCTGAACAGCCCCGGTTGCGGATCGAAGGGATCGACCGCCCCCGAGGAGCCGACATAGCTGTTGTTCGTGTGCGTGAACGAGGCGCGGTTGACATCGAAGCCGCCCGACACCTGGTTGTCCAGGCCGAACAGGCGGCCCTTGGTGGTGACGGTGGTCGTGTTCCCGGTCTGCTTCTGGTCGTGCAGGATCTCGGTGTTGTCCGAGCGGTCGATCAGCCGGCTCACCGGGTTGTAGGCATAGGCCTCGGCGTTGCGCCAGTGCCGATTGCTGTCGATGTGGTACACCCGGCTGCGCACCGTCGTGCGCTCGTTCGGGCGCCAGTTCGCCAGCACATCGAGCCAGGTGTCCTTGTAGTCGATGCGGCTGTCGGCGACGTTGTAGTTCTTCCGGCGCAGGGCGTCCAGTTGCCGGCCCTCGACCAGGGGCGTGCCGAAATAGCGCATCGGTTTCTGGCGCCCCTGGGCGAGGCTGAGCCGCAGGTCCAGTTCGGGCGACACATCGAAGCGCAGGGCGCCGGAGACCGAACGGCTGCTGGACTCGCCCATGTCGACCCAGCCATCGGAACGCTCGCCGCTGGCGTCGAAGCGGTAGGACCAGCGTTCGTCCAGGGCGCCGCCGCTGCCAAAGGCCAGCCGGCGCGTGCCCTCGCTGCCGAGCGCGGCCTGCACCTCGTTCTGCACGGCGCCGCGGGTCGGCTGCTTCGGGATCACGTTGACCACGCCGCCGATCGCGCCCTCGCCGTAGATCACCGCGGCGGGGCCGCGCAGCACGTCGATGCGCTCGACCGCCCAGGTGCTGAAGGGGAAGGTAATGCCGGCGCCGCCGTACTGGCGCATGCCGTCGTACAGGCGCATGACCGAGGCCGTGTCGGTAAAGCCGCGCGAGGCGAGCGAGGAGCCGCCGTTGCCGGGGTGGGGCAGGCCGCTGATGCCGGGCGCGCGCGTGATCGCCTCGACCAGGCCGATGTCGCCGCGTTCCTCGAGTTGTTTGCGGGTGATGAGGTCGACGCTGGCTGGCGTCTCCAGGCGCGACAGGCCCAGGTTCGAGCCGGTGGCGGCGTCGTCCCCGAGCCTGCCGGTTTCAGGGATGCCGGTGACGCGTACGGTCGGGATGGCGGGTTCCTCGGCAAGGGCCTGGAAAGTCGCGCCGCCGATGGCGAGCAGGCAGGCGAGCTGGAGGGGCGTGCGGGCGAGACGGCGCTGCGGCGCCGAAGCGGTGGGGGCATGCGGTTTCATGGTGTTCTGATCGTGTGACAGCCTGGGGCGTGTGCGATGCCGGCCCGCTGGGTCCAGGCAGGTCGGCGAAACGGCAGCGGCGACGCCCACGCATGCGGCGGGCCAGGCCCGGTGCGGGTGCGCGTCAGGCCGGCGCCGTCAGTTCAGGGACGGCGCGCGGAGCTGCAGGGAAAAGGGCAAGGCTCAGGCCAGCGCGGGCGGGCCGCGCGGCTGTGCGAAGGACCACGCGAACAGCGGGCGGGGCGCACGATGGAAAAGAGGAGGATAGAGGTCATGGCCGCCAAGCGCGGCGAGCACGAACGCCGCCGGCGGCAGCAGGGCAAAGGACCCGGCATGCGGCGCGCAGTAGGCGCAGTGCATGAGCCCTTTGAGGAACTTGTCGGAAGAGGAGGAATCCGGCGCGGCCGGCATCGGCAGCATCTCGATGCCCATGGCCGTACAAATCTCGACCTGGCGCGTGGCCGGGGAAGACAGGCTCAGCGTATGCGAAACGACCGGGGCGAGCGCGTTGAACAGGATGGCCAGGCTGGCAATCCAGGCATATGCGATCCACTGTCTCGTCATCCTGACCATGCGGGCATTATAGGACAGGCCCCGGAAGGTATCGTGGGCCGGCACTGGACATATTGTCCACCTTTCGCAACGCAGGACACGCTGGCCCCCAGGATATTACTGTTGAGTTTCAGCATGCTGCAGTGCGTCGAAAAATCTTACATGTATTTACGCGTATGCGCCTGGGTTGAAGCAAGTGCTTGATTTCACGAGAAGTGGTGGCTCTGGCATACCGCTTGCTACCTTGAGGAACAGGTTGTTACCAACAACCACACATAACGGAAAACCGACAATGAAACTCTTCAAGAAACTCATCTGCGCCGCAGCTGTCGCAATCGCGACGACTGGCGCCGCGCATGCGGGTCCTGTCCTGAACAACTGGGTGTTCAACCCAAGCGGCGGCGGCTTCGATGGCGGCCAGGTCATCAACGAATACCTGGACATCAACGGCAACGGCTTCATCCAGTTGACCTCGACCGGCAACGGCGGCTTCTCCTTCAAGGAGACGGCGGTCTTCAACATCACCCAGGCCGACAGCAACGGCAAGCTGTTCCCGCTGACCTATGCCGGCGGAAACATCACCGCGACCTTCGAAGCGGTCGGCACCGGCACCTTCGGCGGCGCCTTCAGCTTCACCGGCGGCACCATCCGCATGTACCAGAACCCGACCAACGGCCAGTACGGCAGCACCGCCGGCCACTTCGGCGCCGACCTGGGCAATGTGATCGCGACCTTCAACGTGCTCGCTGGCGGTGGCGGCCTGGTCGACGCCAATGGCAGCCCGGTCAACAACGGCCAGGTCAGCGTTTTCGCCAGCGCCGAGCCGGGCATGCTCGACAGCGGCTACTTCTTCCGCGGTAACGGCGACGACCTGTCGGAAGAGTCGGTCCTCTCGTTTGCCTTCACGAACGCGAACACGGTCGGCCGCCCGACCGGCCGCCTCGTGAGCGAGGTCGCTTGCCAGTTTGCCGGCTTCACCGGCGCCGGCTGCAACGGCACGAGCTATCGCAACCGTCCGGGCCAGTACTTCTTCATCGGCGGCAACGGCCAGTTCAAGCTGGCCGAAGGCGCCGAGGTGCCGGAGCCGGGCTCGCTGGCGCTGTTCGGCATCGCCATGCTGGGCGCCGGCGTGGCGGTGCGCCGCCGCACCAAGGCCTGACCCAGCCAGGGAACAGGGAAAAAGCGGGCGCTGCCCGCTTTTTTTATCTGCCTGTCGATAGGCGTTGAGCGCCGGCTGCAATGATGGCAAACTGGTCATCCACACCATCACACCACCCGGAGGATGACGATGAGCGCATTGACTAGCGGCCATGGCGGCAACCCACATGGCATCGGCAAACGTAGCGTGCTGCGCGTCCTGCTCGGAACCGGCGCCATCCTGCTGGCGCCGCTGCTGGCGATGCAGTTCACCAGGGAAGTCAACTGGACCGGCTCCGACTTCGTCGTGGCCGCCATCCTGCTGGCCGGCACCGGCTTTGCCCTGGAGCTGGCCGTGAGCAGGCTGGGCAACATGCGCCAACGCCTCCTCTGGGTCGGCGCGATCGCCCTGGCCTTCGTCTATGTCTGGGCCGAGCTTGCCGTCGGCATCTTTTTCAACTTCGGCAGCTGAACCGGTCTCGGCAAGCCACCTGGTCCAGTGTACGGGCAGCTGGAGCACCTCGCTGTCATTCCAGGCCTGCACGGTGGCCGACACGGTCGTCGTCCCGCCGGCGTGTATCCATACGCCGTTCGTGTAGTACTGGTAGCGGCCGCCGAGCCAATTCTCACGCCGGCATGATGAGACATCGGCCGGCGTCCTGTTTTATTGAAAGGAATGACCGATGTTTGTTGCCAGAATCCTGAGCGCCACCGTCGCAAGCATTGGCCTGGCCGGCGCCATGCCGGCCCTGGCGCAGGAGGACGCAGGTACGCAAGCCGAAGTGCGGCAACTGCTCGACTTCGTTGCCGCGTCGGGCTGCCAGTTCCAGCGCAACGGCGAATGGCACGATGCCGGCGCCGCGCGCAGCCACCTCGAACGCAAGTACGCATACCTGCGGGAGCGTAAGCTGGTGCCGAACGCCGAAGCCTTTATCGCCCGCGCCGCCACTCAAAGCAGCCTCAGCGGCAAGCCCTACCAGGCCCGCTGCGGCAATGCACAGACTATCCCGAGCGCCCAGTGGCTGAATGCCGAGCTCAAGCGCTTGCGCGCCGCGCACAAGTAGCCGCAGGCGAGCGCATCCGGGCTTGTCATTTTGCTGTCATTCGCCTGACATTTTTGTTTGTTTTAATGCATCGGTCTGCGCTGTCCAGGCGCAGGCCGGGCTGGTGACGCCGCCATGACGCCGTCACCAGCCCTCCAATCCGTCGCCGGCAAACCGGCCGATCCCACTTTGGAGAATGCACAGCATGACAAACAAGGACCTCTCGCCGTCGCGGCGCAACCTGCTCAAGGGCATGGCCAGTGCGTCGGCCCTGCCTTTCGTCGGCGCCTTTGCCGCAATGCAGACCCAACAGGCGCGCGCCGCCAACGGCGCCACCACCCTCATCGCCAGCCCCTACGGCCCGATCGCCCCGACGAAGGACATCACCACCGGCCTGCCTCTGCTGCAACTGCCGCCGGGTTTTACCTATAAAAGCTTCGGCTGGCGCGGCGACCTCATGACCGATGGCAAGACCTGCCCGGGCGGTCACGACGGCATGGGCGTGGTGGTCGCGCGCAAGGTCGGCCGCAGCAGCGAACTGGTGCTGGTGCGCAACCACGAGATCGGTTCCACGGCCCCCGGCAATTTCCTGAACGCGAACGGCGTCTACGACAGCGGCGCCAGCAGCGCCGGTTCGGGCAACCGCTTCGGCGGCGGCACCACCAACCTGATCTTCCGCGACGGCAACTGGGTCAGCATGACCCCGAGCCTGGGCGGCACCCAGACCAACTGCGCCGGCGGCATCACGCCCTGGGGCACCTGGCTGAGCTGCGAGGAAGTCGGTTCCGACGCCATCAGCCCGGCCGGCAAGAAGCATGGCTATGTCTTCGAGGTCCATGCCGATCCGAAGCTCACCACCGGCCTGCCCATCGTCGGCATGGGCCGTTTCGCGCACGAGGCCGCGGCCGTCGATCCGGTCACCGGCATGGTTTACCAGACCGAGGATTCCTCGGGCAAATCCGGCTTCTACCGCTATGTGCCGGATGTACGCAGCGGCGCGCCGGGCTCGCTGGCGATGGGCGGCGTGCTGCAGATGGCGAAAGTGAAGGGCAGCCCGAATGTGAACCTGGGCACCGCGGCGGTGGACGCCACCTACGAGCTCGAATGGGTGACGATCGCCGATCCGGACCGCAACCGCGGCGACGCGACAGGCCCGA
This sequence comes from Pseudomonadota bacterium, assembly GCA_040755875.1. Classification (GTDB taxonomy): domain Bacteria; phylum Pseudomonadota; class Gammaproteobacteria; order Burkholderiales; family Burkholderiaceae_D; genus Telluria. The sequence goes on from JBFLZJ010000003.1 coordinate 8,004, forward strand.
CCGGCATCGCCATCACGAATGCAGCCGGTCCTTTCGTGCAGGGCTGGGTGCAGGGCGCGCTGCGCATGAACCGCGGCGAAGGCATCTGGTATGCGCAGGGCAAGATGTACGTGATGGACACCTCGGGCGGCGCCGTCTCGCGCGGCGCGATCTGGGAACTCGACCTGGCCAGCCAGGTCATGAAATGCATCTACTCGAGCCCGAGCCCGCTGGTCGGCAACATGGGCGACAACCTGACGGTCAGCCCGCGCAACGCGATCCTGGTCTGCGAGGACGCCTCCACCGCCGCCACCGACCCCTTCGGCTTCGGCCAGCGCCTGATGGGCATCACCGGCGGCGGCGACGCCTACATCTTCGCCAAGAACAACGTCATGCTCAGCGCCGCCCAGTTGCAGGGCGCGAACAAGCTGACCACGCTCGCGGGCGACCACCGCGGCAACGAGTTCGCCGGCGCCTGCTTCGATCCGACCGGCCGCTACCTGTTCGTGAATATCCAGACGCCGGGCATCACCTTCGCGATTTCCGGTCCGTGGGCCAAGGGTCCGCTGTAGTCGCACGCACATCAGCAAACAACCATCTGGGGAACAACATGACCATCACCAAATCCATTCTCGCCTTTGCCGCCGCGATGACGCTGGCCGCCTCCAGCCAGGCCGCCATGCTCGTGACTTCAGACAGCGCGACCGGCAACGTCGTCACCGACTACAGCGGCGCCGGCAGCGTGTCCTTCGATCTCGACCTGGAAAAGCTCGGGACCAGCCGGCTCAACTTCGTGATCGAGGAAGAAGACCTGCTCGGCCCGCTGAGCCTGAACGCCATCGTGCGCAACCTGAGCGGCGCCGCGCTGAACCAGTTCGTCTTCAGGCTGCAAGGCATCAGCTTCGTGTCCTACGGCAGCGTGACGCCGACCTTCGGCGCCCTCGGCCAGGTCAGCGAAACCCCGGACTACGCCCATATCGGTTTCGGCAAGCCGGAATGGGCGGAGTTCCACTTCGGCAATCCGCTGCTGGTGGAGGGCGGCGCCGACTGGTGGCTCGACACCCGCGGCCTGAGCGCGGGCGACCGTTTCGCCATCGTGGCCACGGTGCCGGAGCCGTCTTCGCTGGCCTTGACGCTGCCGCTGCTGGGGCTGGCGGGACTGATGGCGCGCCGTCGCGGCTGAGCGCAGGGCGCCGGTCATCGCTGCTTGTTTCCTGTAGGCATCTATGACTTACCGTTAATTACCGCACGGGCACTTTGGAATTGCTGGGCTAGCCTAAGACGCTAGCTTGTCAATATCGAAAGTGCCCCATGCTCGACACCCTCGTCTATCAGTCGATCTTTGCCGGTTCTCCCATCGGCGCCTATATTCTCTCGCCGAGCGACGACCCGGTCATTCTCGACGTCAACGAGGCCTTCCTGCGCAATGTCGCCTACACCCGGGAGCAACTGGTCGGGCAGCGCCTGTTCGCTGCCTTGCCGGCCGCGCCCGGCGATCCGGACGATCCCTCCAGCAATGGCGTGATGGCGCTGCGCAGTTCGCTGGCGCGGGTCATCGCCACCGGCCAGCCGCAAATGCTGCCGACCCAGCGCTACCCGATCCGGTCGCGGGGCCCGGATGGCAGCGAGGTCTTCGTCGAACGCTTCTGGAACGCCACCAATACGCCGATCTTCGACGCCGCCGGCAAGCTGCTCTGCATCTATCATGCGACGATCGAGGTGACCGAACAGAAGCGGGCGGAGGAAGCCCTGCGGCTGAGCCGGCGCGAAGCGTTGGCCGCCGCGCGCGAGGCCGAGGCGGGCAGGGCGCGCCTCGGGGCCGTGCTGCAGGCCGCGCCGGTCGGCATCGTGCTGGCCGACGCCAACGGCAAGGTGCTCGAATCGAATGCCGCGCACGACGCGCTGTGGTGCCGCCACTGCCTGCCTGCCGGCAGGCCGCTCGACTTCTCGGAGTGGAAGGGCTGGTGGGCCGACGGCTCTGCGCGGCACGGCCAGCCGGTCGCGGGCGGCGAGTGGCCGCTGGCGCTGGCGCTGCGCGGCGAGACGAGCGAGCCGCACCTGATCGAGATCGAGACCTTCGACGCCGCGCACGAGCGCCGCATCGTGGTGTGCTCGGCCGCGCCGGTGCGCGGGCCCGACGGCGCCATCGACGCGGCCGTCGTGGTCCTGCTCGACATGACCGAGCGCCTGCGCGCCGAGGCCGCGCTGCGCGAGGCCGACCGCCGCAAGGACGAGTTTCTGGCCATGCTCGCACACGAGTTGCGCAATCCGCTGGCGCCGATCATGGCCGCGGCCGAACTGCTGGCCCAGGGCGGCGCCCCGCCCGACACCGTCACCCAGGCGAGCGGCATCATCGCACGCCAGGCGCGCCACCTGACCGGGTTGGTCGACGACCTGCTCGACGTGTCGCGCGTGACGCGCGGCCTGGTGGTGGTCGGCCGGAGCCGCGTCGAACTGGGCGCGGTGGTGGCCGAGGCGCTCGAGCAGGTGCAGCCCCTGGTCGCCTCGCGCCGCCACCGGCTCGAGGTGGACGTGCAGGCGGCGCCCCTACCGGTCTGCGGCGATCCCAAGCGCCTGGTGCAGGTGGTCGCGAACCTGCTCAACAACGCGGCCAAGTACACGCCGCCGGGCGGCCGGATCCGCGTCGAGGCGCGGGCCGAGCAGGGCCAGGCGCGCATCCAGGTCAGCGACAACGGCATCGGCATGAGCGGCCAGCTGATCAAGCGCGCCTTCGAGCTGTTCGCCCAGGCCGAGCGCGACGCCGACCGCGCCCAGGGCGGGCTCGGGATCGGCCTGGCGGTGGTGCAGCGCCTGGTCGACCTGCATGGCGGCCGGGTCGAGACCCACAGCAGGGGACCGGGGCAGGGCAGCAGCTTCGCGGTCTGGCTGCCGCTGGCGCAGGACGGCGCGGCCGGCGCGCAGCCGCCCGCCGTGGAGGCCGCCCCGGTGGCCGCGCAGCCGCTGCGCGTCACCATCGTCGACGACAACCACGATGCGCTCGAGATGCTGTCCATGATGGTCCGGCATTTCGGCCACGTGGTGCAGGTCGCCCATACGGCAGCCGACCTGCTGGAGGGAGAACAGCCCCCTGGCGACGTCTATCTGCTCGACATCGGCCTGCCCGGCATGGATGGCTTCGAGCTGGCGCGCAGGCTGCGCCAGGACGAGCGCACGGCGGGGGCGGTGCTGGTCGCCGTCACCGGCTACGGCGGCGAGGAGGCGCGCCGCACGGCCATCGAAGCCGGCTTCGACCATCACTTCCTCAAGCCCGTGAAAGGGGGCGAGTTGCGCCTGCTGCTGCGCGACCTGGCGCGCGCTCGCGGACGCCTGCTGCAGGAGCGCCGCGCTGCCGCACCAGCTCGACAATAAGCGCAGAAGCGCGAAGATATCAGATGTTTAAGCTTTGTTGTAGGAAAGGTTGCCGCTCAATTCGCCAGTTCAGGCCGACAGGCCTATCGGACTGATCCTACGGGGGCACGGGTCTCAAGCGGTGTCATCCGGACGTTTTGCTGACTACCATGTATCTGTCTCAGCCAATTTTGAGCTGGGTTTCTAACTCACCAAGGAGGCAATCATGGCATCGAACAACCAAGGTGGTAACAACGGTAACCAGGGTAACAAGCAGAGCGGTGATACCAGCAACCGCGGTTTCGCATCGATGGATCCGCAGAAGCAGCGCGAGATCGCCAGCGAGGGCGGCCGTGCAGCGCACGCATCGGGCAATGCCCACGAGTTCACCTCGGAAGAAGCACGCCGTGCAGGCTCGATGAGCCACAAGAACGACGGCAACAACCAGAGCAGCGGTGGCGGCAGCCAGCAAAGCGGCGGCGGCCAGGGCGGTGGCGGCCAGCGTGGCGGCTCGTCCGAGCAGCACGCCAAGGCCGGCTCGCAGAGCCACAAGAACGACGACAAGCGCTAAGCCTGTAGTCCAGTTCCTACCTGTCCTCCCCGGTTCGCCGGGGTAGCCAGACAGTTTCCGTTACGCGGTACACGGCGTCGGATGCCTTTGCATCCGGCGTTTCGTACCCGGCCGGGATAGCCGATGCGGGTGTGGATCGGCGTCCCGGCCTTTGCTCGTTCCCATTCCCCCGCCCCTTCCGCCTGAATCCGCCGCGTCTGGCACAATCTTGCCTTTGCTTGGTTTCTCCAAGGCTGAGCTGTCTCGTGATCGGAGTGTGGTTGTGTTGAAGGGTGTGCTGTGCGGCGTGCTGGCGGGCGCCTTGTGGGGAATGGTGTTCATCGTGCCCGAGCTGTTGCCGGGTTTTTCGCCGGTCGAGCTGGCGGTCGGGCGCTATGTCGCCTATGGCGCGATCTCGCTCGGCCTGATGCTGCCCGGCCTGGCGGCGCTGCTGCGCCGGCTCACCGGGCAGGATTGCCGCGCGCTGCTGCGCCAGGCGCTGTCGGGCAACATCGTCTACTACATCTTCCTTGCGCTCGGCGTGCAGCTGGCCGGCGTGGCGCCGACCTCGCTGATCGTCGGCCTGGTGCCGGTTTCGGTCACCCTGCTCGGACGCCGTGACCGCGGCGCCGTGCCGCTCGCGCGCCTGCTCGCGCCGCTGGCGGTGGTCGCGGCGGCGATCGTCTGCATCAATATCGACGTCTTCAGCCATGCCCAGGCGAGCGGCGCGCCGCTGGCGACCCGGCTGCTGGGCGTGGCCTGCGCCTGCGGCGCGCTGGCGTGCTGGACCTGGTATGCCCTCGACAATGCGCGCTACCTGAAGCGCAATCCGCAGTTCAGCAGCGCCCAGTGGTCTTCGCTGTACGGCCTGGCCAGCGGCCTGGTGGCGTTGCCGATCGGCCTGGCCGCCATGCTCATGCAATCAGAAGGGATGTCGTCCATGCACCATGCTGGTCCATTGACGACGGCGGTGCGCGACTGGGGCCTGTTCTGGACCTGCAACCTGCTGCTGGCGCTGGGCGCCTCGGTGATCGGCAACCAGTTGTGGAATGTCGCCAGCCGGCGCCTGCCGGTCACGCTGACCGGCCAGCTGATCCTGTTCGAGACCGTCTCGGCCATGCTCTACGGTTTTGCCTGGCGCGCCCAGGCGCCGCGCCTGCTGGAAATCGTCGCGATTGTGCTGCTCGTCGCCGGGGTGACCTGGTCGGTGCGCCTGCACGCGAACGCGCCGCCTGCCGCGGCGGCACCCGCCTGACGGTCGACTCGCCCGAACTCAGCTTGCCTTGAACACCAGCGCCGCCACCCGCCGCAGCTTCGGATAGACCACCGGCACCGTCAGCATGGTGCTGGCGATCGCCATCAGGAGCAGGGCGGTGAAGGTCTCGCTGGTCACGATGCCCTTGTCGAGCAGGATGTTGGCGAAGATGATCATGATCAGGGCCTTGGTCTGCAGCAGCCAGCCGATGACCGAAGCTTCGCCGCGCTTCCAGCCGAGGATGCGGCCGGCGACGTGCACGCCGGCCAGCTTGCCGCCCACCGAGGCGAGCAGCAGCACCGCCGCCGCCACGAACACGGCCGAGCCGCCCACCGCCCAGTTGGTCTTCAGCCCGGTGCTCAGGAAGAAGACCGGCATCAGCACCAGCAGCACATGCTGGCGCAGCATGTCCAGGCGCTTCTGGTCGAACCACTGCGCATCCATCACGGCGCCGGCCAGGAAGGCGCCGACCATGTAGTGCAGGCCGGCCCAGTCGGCCGCCAGTGCGCAGGCCGCCAGCCAGATCGGCGCCACGTACCAGCGGTCGCGTTCTTCCAGCCAGGCCATCAGGCGGCGCAAGGCAAGGGTCGCGAGACCGAACACCACCAGGAAGCCGAGCTGGCGGCCGACCCGGTCCCAGTCGAGCAGGATCAGCGCCAGCACGCCCCAGATCGCGATGTCGTCCAGGCTGGCGTAGCGCAGGATGCGCTGGCCGATCGGCTCGCGCAGGATCTCGAGCTTTTCCATCAGGAGGATCAGGATCGGCAGCGCCGTCACCGCGCAGGCCATGCCCACGCCGAGCACGAACTGCCAGTCCTGGGCCTGGGCGCCTTTCCAGCCCGCGTAACCGAGCATGCCGAGGGCGGCGATGCAGCCGAACACCAGCGGCGTGCCCAGTGCGAGCGAAGCGGTGATCACGCTTTCGCGCCGGTGCTCCCAGGCCTTCTTCAGGTCGAGTTCGACCCCGGCGATCATCACGAACAGCATCACCGCCCACCAGGCGATGCCGTTCATGGCAAGCATGACCTCGGGATTGAAGACGAATTCGTAGTATTCCGGGTAGGCGCGCCCGAGGATGCCGGGGCCGAGCAGCACGCCGGTGATGATCTGCACGACGACCAGGGGCGCGTAATAGTCCGTGTTCCCCAGCCGCCAGATCAGGTAGGGCAGGGTGAAGATCACGAGCATCGCGATCAAAAAGATCTCGGTCGTTCCCATGGCAGTGTGCATAATGTCTCCCGGATAGTTTTTTTGGGCGGCCTGCAGTATATAGGCTCAGCGGTTCGCCTGGTAATTGGAAACGATACCATAGCCCATCCGGCAAGGCAGCGAAAGACTGTCCGTGAAACAAAAAAGTAATGATTTGACACCGAAAACGGGCTGGTGCTATAGTCGGGCAAAGCCGCTGGTAACGTTTCCAAATTGGTGCTCGGGAACGTGCCGACAACGACAGGCGATGATCGGAGACACGATGTACAAAGCACAGAAACTGGCGCTGGCCTGCGCCTGCGCGGTCATGATGGGAAGCGCAGGGGGCGTCACAGCCGCCGCCACCGCCACCGCCCCTCGCGCGGAAGTCATCCACTGGTGGACCTCGGGCGGCGAATCGGCCGCGGTCAAGCAGGTGGCCCAGGCCTACCGCCAGGCCGGCGGCGTCTGGGTCGACACGGCGATCGCCGGCGGCGACCAGTCGCGCGCGGTGACGGTCAACCGCATCGTCGGCGGCAACCCGCCCACCGCGGCCCAGTTCAACACCTCCAAGCAGTTCCTCGACATCATCGAGCAGGACATGCTCAACAACGTCGACGACATCGCCCGCGCCCAGAACTGGGACAAGCTGCTGCCCGAGCCCATCGTCAAGGTCATCAAGGTCGACGGCCACTATTACGCGGTGCCGCTGAACATCCACATGCAGACCTGGATCTGGTATTCGAAAGCCGCTTTCCAGAAAGCCGGCATCGCGAAGGAGCCGGCCAGCGTCGACGAATTCTTCGCCGCCCTCGATAAGCTGAAAGCCGCCGGCATCGTGCCCCTGGCCCACGGCGGCCAGGCCTGGCAGGAGACCATCCTGTTCTCGGCCATGCTGGCCAACGTCGGCGGCAAGGAGCTGTACCTGAAAGTGCTGCGCGACCGCGATCAGCGCGCGCTGGCCTCCCCGGAATTCCGCAAGGTGCTGCTGGCCTACAAACGCCTGCAATCCTATGTCGATGCGCGCTCGCCGGGCCGCAACTGGAACGACGCCACCGCCATGCTCATCGGCGGCAAGGCGGGCATGCAGATCATGGGCGACTGGGCCAAGGGCGAATTCCTCGCCGCGAAGCAGGTGCCGGGCCAGCAGTTCGGCTGCATCGCCGGACTCACGCCCAACGCGCCCTACCTGATGCAGGGCGACGTCTTCGTGTTTCCCAAGACCGGCAACGCCCAGGCAGTCAAGGCCCAGAAGCTGCTCGCCAGCGTGGTGGTCGCGCCCGGCACCCAGCTCGCCTTCAGCAAGCTGAAAGGCTCGGTGCCGGTGCGCACCGACGTCGAGGCCTCGAGCGCCGACTTCTGCGCCCAGAAGGGCATCGCGATCCTGAAGGACCGCTCGCGCCACCTGGGCGTGTCCGAGATCTACCTGACGCCGGACCAGAACGGCGCCATGCAGGACGTGCTGACCGCCTACTGGAACACCGCCATGCCGGTCGAGAAGGCGCAGAAGAACATCGCCGCGGCGCTGCGGGACTGATCGTGCCCTTCGCCCGACCAGTCCGCGCGATGGCGCCTTCGGCGGCGCCATACCTGGCGCTGCTGCCGATGGCGCTCACCGTCATCGTCGCCTATCTCGGCACGGTGCTGTGGACCCTGCGCACCTCGTTCACGGCCTCGCGCACCTTCGCGTCCGATAAATTCATCGGCATCGCGCAGTACACGCGCCTGTTCGAGAACGAGCGCTGGATGCTCTCGCTGCACAACCTGGCGCTGTACGGCGTACTCTTCATTGCCGCCTGCATGGTGATCGGCTTCCTGCTCGCCGTCTTCATCGACCAGAACGTCAACGGCGAGGGCATGCTGCGCACGGTCTTCCTCTACCCCTACGCGATGTCCTTCGTCGCCACCGGCCTGGTGTGGCAGTGGCTGCTCACGCCCGGCGCCGGCATCGACGGCGCCATCGGGCGCCTTGGCTTCCCCGACTTCGTGTTCGACTGGATCGTCGACCAGGACCTGGTGATCCACACCATCGTGATCGCCACGGTCTGGCAATCGGCGGGCCTGGTGATGGCCCTGATGCTGGCCGGACTGCGCGGCATCGACGCCGACATCTGGAAGGCCGCGCGCCTGGACGGCATCCCGGCCTGGCGGGTCTACCTGTCGATCGTCCTGCCGATGCTGTGGCCGACCGTCGCCACCGTCTTCCTGCTGCTGGCCACCAGCGTCGCCAAGCTCTACGACGCCGTGGTCGCGATGACCCAGGGCGGCCCCGGCACGGCCAGCGAAGTGCCGGCCAAGTTCATCATGGACCACCTGTTCCTGCGCTCGAACATCGGCCTGGCCTCGGCCGGCGCCGTCATGCTGCTGGTGCCGGTGGTGGCGCTGCTCGCCCCCTATGCCTACGCGCGCAGCCGTGCCCGCCGAAACGGGAGCCGCGCATGAGCCAGCAGATGGTCCCGCAGGCCTTGCCGTCCGCCGTGCCGCGCGCACCGGCGCGTGCCGGCGCGCGCCGGCCTGCCTTCAGCCCGGCCCGGATCGGCATCTACGTCTTCCTGGCCGGCGCCGCGCTGTTCTTCCTGCTGCCGCTGTACGTGATGCTGGTGACCTCGCTGAAGAGCATGGACGAGATCCGCGCCGGCTCCATCCTGGCGCTGCCGCTCGAGATCACCTTCGAACCTTGGCGCCAGGCCTGGAGCGAGGTGTGCACGGGCGCGGCCTGCGAAGGCATCCGCGGCGGCTTCTGGAATTCGGTGGCGATCACGCTGCCCAGCACCGTGCTGCCCATCCTGGTCGGCGCGATCAACGGTTATGCCCTGAGCTTCTGGCGCCCGCGCGGCGCGCATATCCTGTTCGGGATCCTGCTGGCCGGCGCCTTCATCCCGGTGCAGGTGATGATCTACCCGCTGGTGCGCCTGCTGGCCGGGGCCGGCATCTTCGGCTCGCTGCCGGCCATCGTGCTGGTGCACCTGATCTTCGGGATGCCGGTCATGACCCTGTTGTTCCGCAACTACTACGCCAGCCTGCCGCAGGAGCTGTTCCACGCCGCCCGCATCGACGGCGGCGGCTTCTGGCGCATCTTCCTGCACGTGGTGCTGCCGCTCTCGACCCCGATCGTCATCGTGGCCGCCATCATCCAGGTGACCGGCGTGTGGAACGATTACATCCTCGGCCTGGTGTTCGCCGGACGCGACAACCTGCCGATGACGGTGCAGCTGAACAACGTGATCAACACCACCACCGGCACTCGCCTGTACAACGTGAACATGGCCGCGACCATCCTCACGGCCCTGGTGCCGCTGGCGCTTTACTTCTTCTCGGGCCGCTGGTTCGTGCGCGGCATCGCCGCCGGCGCCGTGAAAGGCTGACGCATGTCGAACGTCCACTTACGCAAACTGTCCATCACGCTCGGCGGCAAGGCCATCATCCGCGAGCTCGACCTGCAGGTCGAGCAGGGCGAGTTCCTGGTGCTGCTCGGTCCTTCCGGCTGCGGCAAGTCCACGCTCCTGCACAGCATCGCCGGCCTGATCGACGCCAGCGGCGGCAGCATCGAGATCGGCGGCCGCGACATGACCCTGTTCGAGCCCAGCGAGCGCGGCATCGGCATGGTGTTCCAGTCCTATGCGCTGTACCCGACCATGACGGTGAAGGACAACATGTCCTTCGGCCTCAAGATGGCGGGCACGCCGAAGGCCGAGATCGCGCGCCGGGTGGGCCGCGCCGCCGAGATGCTCCAGCTCGACGCACTCCTGTCGCGCAAGCCCGCCCAATTGTCGGGCGGCCAGCGCCAGCGCGTGGCGATCGGGCGCGCCCTGGTGCGCGAAGCGGGCGTGTTCCTGTTCGACGAGCCGCTGTCGAACCTGGATGCCAAGCTGCGCGCCGAGCTGCGCCGCGAACTGAAGCTGCTGCATGCGCGCCTCGGCTCGACCATGATCTACGTGACCCACGACCAGGTGGAAGCGATGACCCTGGCCTCGCGCATCGTCGTGATGGACAAGGGGCAGGTGCAGCAGATCGGCACCCCGCTCGAGATCTACGAGCGCCCGGCGAACCGCTTCGTCGCCGGCTTCCTCGGCGCGCCTGCGATGAACTTCATCGAAGGCGGGATCGACCTGCACAACCGCTTCGCCAGCAGCGGCCTGGCGCTGCCGCAGCCGATGCCGGCCGGGCCGGCGGTGCTGGGCGTGCGTCCGGAACACGTCGCCATCGGCGCCGACGCGCCCCTGCACGCGACCGTCACGCTGGTCGAGCCCATGGGGAACCACCAGGTGCTGTGGCTGGACTGCGGCGGGATCGCCCTGTCGGCGCTGGTGCACGGGCCGGAGCGCTACACGGCGGGACAAGCGCTGCGCTGCGCGATCGATGCGGCGCGGGTCTCGCTGTTCGACCCGGCGAGCGGGGCGCGGCTGTAGGGCAGGCTGTAAAGCAGGGCAGGCATGGAGTATGCTTGATGTACATATCGAATCATTGAATGGCTGAGGACTGTTTGTGGCAACTATCAAAGACGTAGCGCGCCTGGCGGGCGTGGGATTGGGAACCGCGTCGCGCGTGGTCAGCGGCAAGGGATCGGTCTCGCCTGCCACGCTCGAACGCGTGAAGAAGGCGATCGACGAGCTGGGCTTCAGGCCTTCGCACGCGGCGCGCGCGCTGTTGTCCGGCTCCAGCCGCATGATCGGCGTCTACATCCCGGTGCTGTCCGGCACCTTCTACACGCCCATCCTGCAGATCATCGACACCGAACTGCGCGCCGCCGGGCTGCACATGGTGGTCGCCTTCGGCGTCGGCCTGGGCGACGCCCGGCGCCAGGCGGTGGAGGGGATCGACTTCCTGATGGAGCGCGGCTGCGACGGCCTGATCGTCATGAGCAGCGCGCTGCTCGAAGAAGACATCGCCGCGCTCGGCGCCAGGGGCAGCCAGGTGGTGGCGCTGAACCACAGCTTCCAGGGCATTCCCGACCAATGCTTCACGGTCGACCACCGCCTCGGCGGCCGCCTGGCGGCGCGCGCCCTGCTCGAACACCGGCACCGCGACATCGCCATCGTCGCCGGTCCCGCCAGCCTGCTGGACAACGTCGAGCGCATCGAAGGCTTCAAGGCCGAGCTGGAGGAAAACGGCATCGACACCGGCAAACTCTGGGTGGCCGAAAGCGACTTCTCGCCGGCCGGCGGCTGGGCCGCGGCCAAGGCCCTGATCGAGTCGGGCAATCCCTGCACCGCGCTGTTCTGCGCCAACGACGAGATGGCGGTCGGCGCGCTGTCCTATTTCCAGGAGGCCGGCATCCGCGTGCCCCACGACCTGTCCGTGATCGGCTACGACGATACGCCGAGCGCCGAATTCTCGGCCCCGCGCCTGACCTCGGTGCGCATGCCCTGGCGCGAGATGACGAGGAACGGCCTGAACGCGCTGCTGAACCGTTGCTACGACCTGCACCGTCCGGTCGAGCGCAGCTTCCCGGTCTCCGTCACGCTGCGCGCCTCGCTCGCGGAAAAGAGGCGCGCGGCAGGGAGCGCGGCGCAGGGCAGCGCGGAGGAACACAAACCCGCGCGCCGCCGCAAGGCCGCATGAACGGCCTGCGCCGGCGCGGCGCCTGCCCGGCGCTTTTTTTTGCGGCTGGTATGGAAAGCTTTCCAAAAATTTCGAACACAATGTCCACTGAACCGAGACCATGACGACAACGAACACCAACAGCACCAGGCAGCATCCGCCCGCGCGCAGCGACTTCGCCCCCGATTTCCTGTGGGGCTGCGCCACCTCGTCGTACCAGATCGAAGGCGCCGGCCAGGAAGACGGCCGGGTCGAGTCGATCTGGGACCGTTTCGCCGCCACGCCCGGCAAGGTGCGCGACGGGTCGAACGGCGCCGTGGCCTGCGACCACTACCACCGCTGGCCCGAGGACTTCGACATCGGCCGCGACATGGGCCTGAACGCCTACCGCTTCTCGATCGCCTGGCCGCGCATCTTCTCGAGCGTGGACGGCCAGCCGAACGAGAAGGGCCTGGATTTCTATTCGCGCCTGGTCGACGGCATGCTCGAACGCGGCCTGCAGCCCTGGGCCACGCTCTACCACTGGGACCTGCCGCAGTTCCTGCAGGACCGCGGCGGCTGGGCCGAGCGCGCCACCGTCGACGCCTACCTCCGCTTCGTGGACGCCATGACGCGCCGCCTCGGCGACCGGGTCCAGCACTGGATCACCCACAACGAGCCCTGGTGCACGGCCATGATCGGCAACTACGAGGGCCTGCACGCGCCCGGGCTGAAGGATTTCGGGACGGCGCTCCAGGTCTGCCACCACGTGCTGCTCTCGCACGGCAAGGCGGTGCCGCTGATCCGCGCCAACGTGCCCGATGCGCGGGTCGGCATCTCGCTGTCGCTGCACCCGCTGCGCGCGGCCAGCGACAGCGCCCGGGACCAGGCGGCAAGCCTGCGCCACGACGGCCTGCGCTACCGCTGGTTCCTCGATCCGCTGCACGGACGCGGTTACCCGGCGGCCACGCTCGACGCCGTGGGCGCGGCCGCGCCGGTCATCCAGCCCGGCGACATGGAAGCGATCGCGGCCAGGACCGACTTCCTCGGCGTGAACTACTACTTCCCGGAGACGATCGAGGATGCGCCGGGCGAGGGCCCGCTGTCGGTGCGGGTGCTGCCGCCGAAGGACGTCGAGACCACGGCGCTGGGCTGGGAAGTCGCCCCCGAAGGCCTGGCCGAACTGCTGGCGCGCATCGAGAGCGATTATCATCCGGGGCCGATGTACATCACCGAGAACGGCGCGTGCTACGACGACGTGGTCGGTCCGGACGGCGAAGTGCGCGACGAAGCGCGCTCGCGCTACCTGCAGCGCCACCTGGCGGCGCTGCGCGACGTGATCGCCGAGGGCGTGCCGGTGAAGGGCTATTTCGCCTGGAGCCTGGTCGACAACTTCGAGTGGGCCGAGGGCTACCTGCGCCGCTTCGGCCTGGTGCACATCGACTACGCGACCCAGGAGCGGCGCCTGAAGGACAGCGGCAAGTGGTACCGCAGCTTCCTGCGCCAGGAATAACGAGAAACGACGGAGACGAGATGAACAAGAAACCGCAAATGACCGGGAACATGCGCGCGCATCTGCACGCACTTGCGCTGGCTGTCGCCTGTGCCTCTTCCTTGCCCGTATCGGCAGCCGCGCTGACGGACTGGCCGGCTCCGAAAAGCGCGATCGCGAAAGATGCGAAACTGGAAGCGCGCGTGGCCGCGATCCTCGGGCAGATGACGCTGGCGCAGAAGATCGGGCAAATGACCCAGGCCGAGATCAAGACCGCCACCCCGGCCGACGTGAAGCAGTACTACCTCGGCTCGGTGCTGAACGGCGGCGGCAGCTGGCCGAACGGGAACAAGCACGCGGGCGCGGCCGACTGGCTGGCGCTGGCGAACGCCTATTACGACGCCTCGATGGCCACCGACATGGCGGTCAAGGTTCCGGTGATCTGGGGCATCGACGCGGTCCACGGCAACAACAACGTCTACGGCGCCACCATCTACCCGCACAACATCGGCCTGGGCGCGGCCCACGACCCGAAACTGGCGGGCGAGGTCGCGGCCGGCACCGCCCGCGCCGTGCGCGCCACCGGCCTGGCCTGGGTCTTCGGCCCGACGGTGGCGGTGGTGCGCGACGACCGCTGGGGCCGCACCTACGAGAGCTTCTCGGAAGATCCCGAGCTCGTGAAAAGCTATGCCGGACATTACGTGAAAGGCCTGCAGGGCCGCTTCGACAAGGACGCGAACGTCGTCGCATCGATCAAGCACTTCATGGGCGACGGCGGCACCGACCAGGGCAAGGACCGCGGCGTGACCAAGGCCAGCGCCGCGCAAATGATGAACGTGCATGCCCAGGGCTATTACACGGGCCTGGAAGCGGGCGCCCAGACCGTCATGGTCTCGTTCAACAGCTGGACCGACACAAGCACCGGCGCCGAGCACGGCAAGCTGCACGGCAGCCGGGTGGCGCTCACCGACATCCTGAAGAACAAGATGGGCTTCGACGGCTTCGTGGTGAGCGACTGGAACGGCATCGCCGAAGTGCCGGGCTGCCGCAACGACAGCTGCGCCCAGGCCGTGAATGCCGGCGTCGACATGTTCATGGTGCCGGACGACTGGAAGGCCTTCATCGCCAACACCATCAGGCAGGTGGAGGCGGGCGAGATCCCGATGGCGCGCATCGACGACGCCGTCACCCGCATCCTGCGCGTCAAGCTGCGCGCCGGCCTGTTCGGCAAGCGGCCCTCGCAGAACGCCTGGGCCGGCAAGGACAAGGCGCTGCAGGACCGCGAGCTGGCGCGCCGCGCGGTGCGCCAGTCGCTGGTGCTGCTCAAGAACGAAGGTCCGGCGCTGCCGCTGGCGCGCGGCAAGAAGATCCTGGTGGTGGGCAAGAGCGCCGACAGCCTGTCGAACCAGACCGGCGGCTGGTCGCTGACCTGGCAGGGCACGGCCAACACGAATGCCGACTTCCCGCACGCCGACACCATCCTGGCCGGCATCCGCGCTGCGGCCGGCGCCGCCAACGTCAGCTACAGCCTGGACGGCAAGGGCGTCGACGTGGCCGGCTTCGACGCCGTGGTGGCCGTGATCGGCGAAACCCCGTATGCCGAAGGCGACGGCGACATCGGCCCGTCCGGCACCCTGCGCCACAGCAGCCGCTATCCGGAAGACCTGGCGGTGCTGGAAACGGTCGCCGGCAAGGGCAAGCCGGTCGTGACGGTGTTCGTGGCCGGCCGCCCGCTCTGGGTCAACGACTTGCTGAACCTGTCCGATACCTTCGTGGCCGCCTGGTTGCCGGGCAGCGAAGGCAAGGGCGTGTCCGACCTCCTGGTCGCCGGCCCCAGGCGCTACGACTTCAGCGGCAGCCTGTCCTTCTCCTGGCCGAAGACGGTGTGCCAGACCGACCTGAACGCGGACAGCCCGAACTACGCGCCCCTGTTCAGGCTCGGCTACGGCCTGCGCGCCGCGACCCGCTCCCGGCTCGGCAAGCTCGACGCCAGCTATCCGGCCGGCGGCTGCGGCGTCAGCAACAGCTTCCCGGTCTACGGCCAGGCCGACCGCGCCAGCTTCCCGCTGGCGATCCGCAGCGGCGGCGACGTCAAGCCGCTCGGCGCCGACCTGAACGCGACCATCAGCCTGCCGAACGTGAGCGTGCAGACCTCGCAGATCAACACCCAGCAGGACGCCAAGCAGGTCACCTGGACCGGTCCCGCCGGCATCGAGGCGCGCGGTGCGAAAGCCATGGCGCTGCCGCCGGCAGCCGCTACGGATGCGGCGCTGCGCTTCGACACCATCGTGTCCGGCGCCCCGGCCGGCAAGGTGACGATCGCGATGGCCTGCGGCGCCGACGCCCCCTGCGGCACGCCGCTCGATGCGACGGCGCTGTTCACCCGCCTGGCCGGCAAGGGCAAGCAGGTCGTCAAGATCCCGCTGGCCTGCTTCAGCGCGCGCGGCGTGGACATCGCCCGGGTCGAGGCGCCCTTCGCGGTCGCCAGCAGCGGCGCCCTGACCGCCGCCTTCACCAACATCGAGGTGCTCGGCGGCAGCGCGAAGGATGCCGATGCCGTGCGCTGCGAGGAGCTCAAATGAGCGCGCTCAGCCTGGTGGCCGACATCGGCGGCACCAATGCGCGTTTCGCGCTGCACAGCGAAGGGCGCTTCGACTGCATCGAGGTGCTGCCCTGCGCCCGCCACGAAACCCTCAGCCAGGCGATGAGCGCCTACCTGGGCGCGGCCGCCGGGCGCGGCTTCGCGGTCGAGGCGATCCGCCATGCGGCCATCGCGATCGCCAACCCGGTCGAGGAAGACCGGGTCAGCATGACCAACCACCACTGGAGCTTCTCGATCTCGGGCCTGCGCGACGAGCGCGCGCTCTCGACCCTGCTGGTGGTGAACGACTTCGCCGCGCTGGCGATGTCGCTGCCGCATCTGCAGCCCTGGCAGCGCGAGCGCATCGGCGGCGGCGTGGAGCTGGGCGGCCGGCCGATCGGCCTGATCGGACCCGGCACCGGGCTCGGCGTGTCGGGCGTGATCCCGGCGGACGGACGCTGGGTGGCGCTGGCGGGCGAGGGTGGCCACGCCAGCTTCGCGCCCTGCACGCGCGACGAGTTCCTGATCCTCGAGCGCCTGCAGGAAGAGTACGGCCACGTCTCGGCCGAGCGCCTGCTGTCGGGCGCGGGACTGGAAGCGATCCACCGCGTGCTGGCCGGCGAATCGCTGGCCGCGCCCGACATCACGCGCCAGGCCCTGGACGGCGGCAGCGCCGCCTGCCTGCGCACAGTGGAGACATTCTGCGGTATCCTTGGCAGCGTTGCCGGCAATGTCGCCCTGACCCTGGGCGCCACCGGCGGCATGTATATTGGCGGCGGCATCGTGCCGCGCATCAAGCCGCTGTTCGCGCAGTCGCCGTTCCGGCGCCGTTTCGAGGACAAGGGACGTCTGTCGTCGTATCTCGCGCGCATTCCAACCTGGCTCGTCACCGAACCCTACCCGGCACTGCAGGGCGTGGCGGCGATGCTGTCGGCGCACGTCGCCACCCAACAATGAGTCACCGAGGAGACACCATGGAACACACCGCAAGCGGCGCGCGCGCCGCTCTGCCCAAAGAGGGCGGCGCCGGATCGAACACCGGCCCGCTCGTCATCGTCACGATCCTGTTCTTCATGTGGGGCCTGCTCACCTCGCTGAACGACGTCCTGATCCCGCACCTGAAGTCGATCTACACGCTGACCTATCTGCAGGCGATGCTGGTGCAGTTCTGCTTCTTCGGCGCCTACTTCATCGTCTCGCTGCCGGCGGGCGCGCTGATCCGCCGCATCGGCTACCAGCGCGGCGCCGTCACGGGCCTGCTGATCGCGGCAAGCGGCTGCGCGCTGTTCTATCCGGCGGCGCAGAGCGGCTATGCCCTGTTCCTGTTCGCCTTCTTCGTGCTGGCCAGCGGCATCACCATCCTGCAGGTGGCGGCGAATCCCTACGTGACCGTGCTCGGGCCGGCGCGTACCGCCTCGAGCCGCCTGACGCTCACCCAGGCCTTCAATTCGCTCGGCACCACGGTCGGCCCGGCCCTGGGCGGCGTGCTGATCCTGTCGGCGGCGGCGATCGGCGCCGACCAGCTGGCGGCGATGTCGGCCGCCGAGCAGGCCGCCTACAAGGCGCAGGAAGCGGCCACCGTGCAGGGGCCGTACCTGGCGCTGGCGGCGGCGCTGGCGATCCTGGCGGTGCTGTTCGCGCTGGCGCGCCTGCCGAAGATCACCCACGAGGACGGCCCGGCGGCAGCCGCGGCCACGACCCAGGGATCGGCCTGGAACTACCGCCACCTGGTGCTGGGCGCGGTGGCGATCTTCGTCTACGTCGGCGGCGAGGTCAGCATCGGCAGCTTCCTGGTCAACTTCCTGGGCGAGCCGCACATCGCCGGCCTGGACCACGCGGCGGCGGCGCAGTACGTCAGCCTGTACTGGGGCGGCGCCCTGGTCGGCCGCTTCATCGGCTTTGCCGTGATGCGCTATGTCAGCCCGGGCAAGACCCTGGCCTTCAATGCGCTGGGCGCGATCGCGCTGGTGTTGCTGGCAACCTTCACCGAAGGCAGCGTGGCGATGTGGGCGATCATCGCGGTCGGCCTGTGCAATTCCATCATGTTCCCGACCATCTTCAGCATGGCGCTGCACGGCCTGGGCCGCCACACGGGCCAAGGCTCTGGCATCCTGTGTATGGCCATCGTCGGCGGCGCCATCGTGCCCTTCATCCAGGGCGCCATGGCCGACAGCGTCGGCCTGCAGCCGTCCTTCCTGGTGCCGGCCGCCTGCTACCTGTTCATCCTGTTCTTCGGGGTGAAGTATGCGGGGCTGCACCGCGAGGAAAATGCTGCCTAACCCGTAGGGTGGGCACGCCGTGCCCACGCGAACGCCGGCGGACCGTCGGCGCATCTTCGGGGCACATCACACGCGTCGCGTCAACGCTTCCGAGGCGTCAACGCGGCGCGTCTTGTATGGTGGACCATACGTCAACATGACGCGAACGTTCGCGTGGGCACGGGGTGCCCACCCTACGGTCAACCTTGCCGCTACTTCACGGTCCCGCAGCCGTAGGGTGGGCACCCTGTGCCCACGCGTACGCCGGCGGAACGGCGCCGCATCTTCGAGGCACATCACATGCGTCGCGTTAGCGCTTCTGAAGCGTCAACGCGGCGCGTCTTTTATGGTGGATTCATCCGCCAACATGGCGCGAACGTTCGCGTGGGCACGGGGTGCCCACCCTACGGTCTCGTGCAATCGCTCACTTCATCCCGCAATACTGCCTGACATACGCCTCGTGCGGCGGCAACTGCGCCACGGTGCGGCCGATCGCGCCGCTGATACTGTCGAGGAAGCCCTTCAGCTCCGCGTCTCCCATCAGATCGGCCGTCTGGTGATGCTGCCCGGGCATGATGCCCTGGCCCAGCATCACCTGGATCCACGAGTTCTCCGCGAACAGCTCGTTCGGCGTCCGGAACACGCGGCCGGTTTCGCGGAACAGGTCGATGCGGTGCCGCAGCGATGCCGGCACGTCCATCTCGGCGCAGGCGCGCCAGTAGGGCGTGTCGCGGCGGTTCGTCACCTTGTAGTGCAGCACGATGAAGTCGCGGATGTGGGCGATCTCGTGCGCCGCCTGGCGGTTGTACTCGTCGATATCAAGCTGGCTGATGCCGTTCGTCGGGAACATCTGCATCAGGCGCACGATGCCGCGCTGGATCAGGTGGATGCTGGTTGACTCGATCGGCTCCAGGAAGCCGCTGGCCAGGCCGATGGCGACGCAGTTGCCGGCCCAGACCTGCCTGCGCTGGCCCGGCTGGAAGCGGATCACGCGCGGCTGCGTCAAGGGTTCGCCCTGCACATTGCGTTGTAAGGTGTCGAGCGCCGCCTCGTCGTCGATGAAGCGGCTGGAGAACACGTGGCCGTTGCCGACCCGGTGCTGCAGCGGGATGCGCCACTGCCAGCCGGACGCGCGCGCGATCGAGCGGGTGTAGGGAACGGCGGGCCCCGTCGAGGCCGTCTGCAGCGCCGCCGCGCTGTCGTTGAACAGCCAGTGCGACCAGTCCTCGTACGCGACGCCCATCGCCTGTCCGATCAGGAGCGCCCGGAAGCCCGTGCAATCGATGAACAGGTCGCCTTCGAGCTCGGTGCCGGAGTCCAGCCTGATCGCGCGGATGTCGCCCGATGCCTCGTCCTTGACCACGTCGACGATCTTCGCCTCGGTGCGCTGCACGCCGTAGCGTTCCGAAAAGCGGCGCAGGAAGCGCGCGTAGGCGCCGGCGTCCAGGTGGTAGGCGTAGTTCATGCCGTTCTTCGGCAGGTGGGCGAAGCGGTTTTCCTGGGCCGCGCGGTGCTCCAGGCAGTAGTCGCCATACTCGCCGGCCAGGCCCCGTTCGCGGCCCTTGCGCCAGAAGTGCTGGAAACCGGCGGTCCAGTGGTCGGTGCCGGTCAGCCCGAAGGAGTGGATGTAGTCCTGGTTCAGGTCGCGCCAGTTCTCGAAGCTGATGCCCAGCTTGAAGGTGGCGTTGGTCGCGGCCATGAACTCCTGCTCGTTGATCTCGAGGAGGTGGTGGAAGTTGATCAGGGTGGGGATGGTCGCCTCGCCCACGCCCACGGTGCCGATCTCGTCGGACTCGACCAGGCGGATCTCGAGCCGCTTGCCGAGCGACTTGCCGAGGCAGGCCGCCACCATCCAGCCCGCGGTGCCGCCGCCGGCGATGACCACGCGGCGGACCGGCCGCTTCTCCAGGTGCTCCCGATTGATGCCTTGCATGCCTGTCTCCTCCTAGCGGTTCATTCTTTTGAGTAGTTGTGCGCGCAGCACGCGCGTGGCCGTGTCGTCGAGCGGATGGAGCACGCCGCGCGCGGCGGGCGGGATGTGGGCGACGTTGTCTCCATCCGGCTCGAACACGTAGTGGCGGAACAGCGCCTGCCAGGCCCGGCGCTGTTCCGGCGGCAGGTCGCGCACGCTCATCAGGGCGTGCATCAGGGCGTTCATCGGCGTGTCCATGTAGTCGGGCGACTGGCGCCACCAGTAGTTGACCAGCACGTTGAAGCGGTCGAGCGCCTCGATGTGGTGCCACCACATGCTCGGGATGAAGAGGGCGTCGCCCGGCGCCAGTTCCGCCACCTGGGCGTGGCGCATCGCTGCCGCGAATCTCGGGAAGCGCGCCAGGTCGGGCTGGCGGAAGTCGACCAGGCTGATGGCCTGGCCGGCCGGCGTGAAGTCGAGCGGGCCGATATACAGGTTCTCCAGCTGCTCGGGCGGGAACAGGGTGAAGCGGCGCCGGCCGGCCGCGACGACGGCGATGTTGTCGGGCAGGTCGTAGTGGGCGGCGATACGGGTGCGGTTGCCGATCCAGATGCTGGCGAGCGCATCGCGCTGTCCCAGGTCGATGTCGTTCTCGGCGCGAAAGCCCGGCAGGCAGGTGTCGATCGTGGTCGAGCCGACGTAGATCGCCGGCGGCTTTTCGTCGTGGCGGTGGCCGCGCAGCTCGGCCAGCACGGCGTCCAGGCGCGCGCGCACGGGCGCAAAATTAAAGCCCGTCAGGTCTTCGTTGTAGAAGAAGCGGCCTTCGATGTCGGGCGGGCCCAGCATCGCGGTGATGGTGGCGTCGCGGTAGAAGCGGCGCAGGTAGGCGTCGGCGGAATCGAAGGAGGCGATCGCCGCGCGCACGAAGGGCCAATGCGACGCCAGGCCGCGCAGCACCAGCGGCCGCGTGGAGGCCAGCAATGCGTCGGTCAGGACGCCGGGCAGGGCGGCGTCGATCTCGCGGATGGGTTCAGCGCTTGGCAGCATGACGCCGGTTCTTCGCATCGATCAGGGTGCGGAAGTTCGACAGCGAGGCCAGCACCATGTAGATCGCCTGCAGGTGGCCGGCGCGGTGCAGGCGTTCCAGCGCCCCCGCGCCGAGGCTCGCCAGGCGCTCCTCGTGGATGGTGTAGAAGCCGGCCAGGCGGTTGTCCGAGCCGTCGTCGAGCGTGATGTCGAGGACAAACGATTCGAGCAGTTCGTGTTCGAGCAGCGCGCCCATGAAGCCGCGCGCGCCCTGCAGGCCGGCATGGATCGCCTGCAGCGTCGAATTCATGCGCTCGAGGTAGTCCGTGGTGCCGCCTTGCGGCAGGAACAGCGGCTCGCCTTCGGTGCGGCTCAGGCGCGGGCTGTCGAGGTCGACGTGGACCATCAGCTCCTCGCCGTTCACGCCGATCAGGAAGGGCTGGCGCTCGACGGTCAGCGGCAGGTCGGGCGCCAGCCAGGTCTCGCCGTCGAGGAAGAGGTTTTCGCCTTCCTGGAAGCCGAACAGGGCCAGGGCCTCGAAGCCGCCGTCGGCGGTCTTGCGAAACACGATCGGGTAGTGCGCCTGCAGGGTGCGGAACTCGTCCGGGAAGGTGAGGGCGGACATGACGTTGTCGCCCCAGGCGGCGCCGCGCCTGGTAATCACGCGCATGGCGGCGTGGTCGATATTGTTCAGTAAAACCGGATGGGACATGGCCTTCGCTCTGCCTTATGTGAGGGTTCAGATCCTGGGAAGCCCGCGGGTGCGGATGTGGGCGATGAGTTCGCGGTTCGACGGCAGCGCGGGCAGCATGCGCCGCGCCAGCTCGGCCGCTTCGCGAAAATAGCCGTCGGTCATGTCGCCATGGGTGAGGGCGGTGGAGCCCGGGGCGCTGCGCCAGCCCATCCCGTACAGGATGTACTGCCAGCTCGCGGCCGGGAAGACTTCTTCGATGCGCGGGAAATCGCCCCGGATCGGCGCGCGGTAGCGCCACAGGGACAGCAGCTCCCTCAGGCTGTCGGGGATCGATGCCGGCGCGCGGTTCTCCAGCCAGTAGCCGCTGTCCTCGCGCCGGCTCAGCACGTAGTGCAGCTTGAGGAAGGCGATGACGCGCTCCCAGCGGTAGCGGAAGGTGTCGTTGAAGCGGCGCGCCGCCACGTCCATCTGTTCGCGGGTGACCGGCATGTCGTCGGCGATCATCGCCGCCGACAGTTCGACCATGGCCAGGGCCGACGCTTCCAGCGGCTCGATGAAGCCGCTCGACAAACCGACCGCCACGCAGTTGCGGTGCCAGAAGCGCTCGCGGTAGCCCGGCTCGAATGCGATCTTGCGTGGAGCAGGGCAATCCGCCGGCCCGCCGCTCTGCGCCACGTAGGCGCGCAGCGCGCGCTCGGCTTCCTCGTCGCTCGTGTGCGCGCTCGAATACACGTGGCCCACGCCGCGCCGGGTCGGCAGGCCGATGTCCCAGATCCAGCCGGCGCGCTGCGCGGTCGAGGCGGTCTGGGAAGCGATCGGGCTGTCCTCCTGGGCATAAGGCACCTGCACGGCGAGGGCCGTGTCGTTGAACAGCAGGTGCTTCTGGCCGAGGAAGGGGACGCCGTAGTGCTGCCCGAGCAGGAGCGAGCGCATGCCGGTGCAGTCGACGAACAGGTCGCCGGCCAGCAGGCCGTGCGATTGCGTGCGCAGGGCGGCGATGTCGCCGTTCGGGTGCGATTCGATGCCGAGCACGTGGTCGGGAACGTAATGCACGCCGAGGCGCTCGAGGCAGTGCCTTTTGAGGAACTGGCCGAACTTGCCGGCGTCCAGGTGGTAGCCGTAGTTGGCCACCGCCGCGAATTCCGGCGTGGCCGCCTGCTTGGGCGCGCGGCCCCGCAGGCACAAATGGGGCTGGTGGCTCGCCAGTTCGGCAAACGGCACATCGCCGTAGCGTTCCTGCCAGCGCGCGGCCAGGTTCGCCTCCCCGTAACCCTGGGGCAGCGAGAAGGGGTGGAAGTAGCGGTCGCCGTCGCCGCCGGTGACCCAGCCATTGAACTGCGAGCCCTGCTTGAAGGCGGCGTCGCACTCGCGGAAGAAATCGGATTCGCGCACGCCGATGCGGCGCAGGGTGTCGCGCATCGAGGGCCAGGTGCCTTCGCCGACGCCGATCGTCGCCACCTCGGGCGACTCGATCAGGGTCACGCGCAGGCCGTCGGGACTGCTTGCACCGTGCTCGGCCGCGACCAGCCCCGCGGTCAGCCAGCCGGCGGAGCCGCCGCCGACGATCACCACGTGACGGATGAAACTGCTCGTCATGGAATTGTTTCCAAATCAGACTAAGTTGCCTGAAGTCTATTGCACTCTAGCCAAAAAAACCACGAAAAACAACGCGGGGGCGTAGGGTGGGCACTGTGTGGTGCTGGCATTTAGCCAGCACCACTGCCCACGCGTGACCGATGCGCGGTGCTAGCCCGTAGGGTGGGCGCCCCGTGCCCACGCGGAAACCGGACACCTGTTGACGCTTTTCCTGCCGAGCTGCTGGAACCTTGTTGGCGGGTCCGGGTGATCATTCCTACCGTTTCGACGCTCACACCGGACGTCACTGAAGTGCGCTACCTCTGCTCATGATTCCGCGTGGGCACAGCGTGCCCACCCTACTGGAGGCGGACGGGCTACCACACTGGCCGTGGCCCGTCACGTACTACACTCCTCAGAACTTGTAGCGCGCCCCCAGCATGTAGCGCGGCCCGCTCTGGGTCGCGTACAGCACCTGGTTCTTGGTGCGGCCGTGCGAACGCGAGGTCTCGTCGGTCAGGTTGATGGCCTCGAACTGCAGGCTCAGGCGGTCGTTGAACGCATAGCCGATCGAGAGGTCGACCTGCTTGTAGGGCTCGACGTAGATCGGGTTCGGGCCGGCGCTGTCGAAGGTGCTCGACAGGAACTCGTCGCGCCAGTTGAGGGCCGCGCGCACCGTCCATTTGTCGTTCTCGTAGATGCCCACCAGGTTGGCCGAGTCGCTCAGGCCGACCAGCGCGAACTGCTCGCCCATGCTGGCGTTGTCGTACTTCAGGCCCGAATTCACGAAGGTGTAGTTCGCCTGGATGCCGAAGCCGCTGCTGCCGAACATGTGCTGGATGTTCAGCTCGGTGCCGTACAACATGGCGCGCTTCTGGTTCGAGAAGGTGGTGATCTCGAAGTTGGCGATCGGATCGCCCGGCTGGCCGACGATGCTGCCCTTCGGATTGCCAGAGCCGTCGACGCCATCCTGGATCACGCCTGGCTGGCCGGCCTTGTTGCGGAAGATGTAGTTGCGGATGCAGACCGTGTCCGCGGTTGCGCAACCGTTCGCGATCGCCTCGTTCCAGTAGGCGCCGCCCACCGGGGTGTGCAGGTTGAAGGGCTGGGCCGTGACCTTGGACTGGCCGGCATAGTTCTTCAGGTTCTTGCGGAAGTGGCCGATCGAGAAGAAGCTCTGCTTGCCGTAGTACCACTCGTAGGACAGGTCGGTGTTCTTCGACTTGACGGGTTTGAGGCCCGGATTGCCCTGCGAGCCGTCGCCGCCGATCACCCGTCCCAGCTCGACCAGGATCTGGCCGCCGGCAATCTGGTCGTAGCGCGGACGCCCGATCGTCTCGCCGTAGGCAAAGCGCACCTTCATGTCGGGACGCAGGTCGACGTCGGCGTCCAGGGTCGGCAGGAAGTAGTGGTATTTGCCGGTCAGGGTGGTGAAGCTCGGCTCGCCGAAGCGGACCTTGAACTCGTTCGCCGAATCCCAGCTGTAGCCGGTGGCGATCGGGACCAGCGCGGTCGAGAGCACGTGGGTGTTCTCGTAGCGCACGCCGATGCCGGTGTGGACGGGCAGGCCGAAGTCCCAGTCGGTGTTGAACTGCAGGTAGAGGCTCTTCGACTTCTCGCGCGTGCGCTGGTCGGTGTCGTAGGTGGTCTTCGGCTGGTAGAGCGCAGGCTGGCCCGATACGACCGCGGCGATCTGGCGTACCTGTTCGAAGTCGAAGGTGTAGAAGGTGTCGAACAGGTTCGGGTTGTTGCTGCCGTTGAGCTTGTCGAAATACTGGCGCAGGCTTTCCTGGTGCCAGACGCTGCTCGGGTAGTCGGCCGCGCTGGTGGCGCCGCCCCAGGTCTCGCGCTGCTGGTTCGAGAAGGCCGAGCGGTTGTTCGCCTCGGTCAGCGCCAGGCCGAAGTTCAGCTCCGAGGCTTCGAACAGCTTCAGGCTGCCCTTGGCCTGGGCCTGCTCGATCTCGCCCTTCATGTAGCCGTTCTGGAAGGTCGAACCGGTCACCTGCTGGCCGGCGCGGTTGAAGTCGGCGCCGACGATGCTCAGCACCGGGAAGTCCTGGGTGAAGTCGGCGCTGGTCGTGCCGCGGCTGAAGCTGGCCGTGCCCAGGGTGTTCGAGGAGCCCCAGGGGCTGTCCGGGGTCGATTCGGCGCTCGAGGTATGGGCGTCGAACTCCAGGCGCAGGTCGGGGCTGGCCTTCCAGACGGCGTTGAAACCGAGCGACTTGTTCTGGGTGCGGGTGGCGAAGTCGGCTCCGCCCATGGCGATGTCGCTGGTGGCCGGGTCGATGATCTCGGTGTAGACCAGCGGCGGGGCGACGCCGCCGACCGGGTTGCCCCAGGCGCTGGACGAGGGGCCGAAGTTGAACCAGGCCGACATGTCCTGGCGCCGGGTCTGGATCTTGTTTTCCGAGTAGGTGTAGTCGAGGGTGGTGGTCAGCGCCTTGCTCGGTGCGTACTGCAGGGTCAGCTGGCCATTGGTGCGCTGGCGCTGCACGCCGCTCATCGAATAGTTCAGGTTCTGCGGCACCGAGTAGATGGCGTCGCCCGAAGGGCGGTTGACGATGTCGCTGCCGCCCGGTTCGTTCGCTTGCGGGATGTTGCCCCAGGCTTCGGTGTCGCCGGCGCGGATCGGGCCGCGCCAACCGCTCGAGACCGAGGCCTGGTTGTAGCCCAGGTTGCGTTCCTGGTAGCTGCCGCTCACCGCAATGCCGAACTTGCCGTCGGCGCTGGTGGTGCTGTAGATGCCGGAAATCTCGGGCGTGAGCTTGTCGCCGCGCTTGACGTCGCCCGGCAGGTTGTCGGCCGAGGTGTCGTGCACGCCCTTGATGCCGATGCTGGCCTGCTTGCCGTTGCGGTCCAGCGGACGCGCGGTCATCACGTTCAGGGTGGCGCCGATGCCGCCGGTCGGGGTGTCGGCGCGCGCCGATTTGTAGACCTGGATCTGCGAGATGCCTTCGGAAGCGATGTTGGCGAAGTCGAAGGCGCGGCCGTTGCGGTCGCCCAGGTTCGAGGTCGGCATCTGGCGGCCGTTGAGCAGCACCATGTTGAAGTCGGGGCCGACGCCGCGCACGGTGACCTTCGAGCCTTCGCCGATCTCGCGGTCGATCGAGACGCCGCTGATGCGCTGCAGCGATTCGGCCAGGTTGGTGTCCGGGAACTTGCCGATGTCCTCGGCGACGATGCCGTCGACGAAGCCGGTGGCGTTGCGCTTCATGTTCATCGACGAGGCCATGCTCTGGCGCAGGCCCTTGACGACGACGACCGCGGGCGCTGCCGCGGCCGACTCGTCGGCGACGACGGCCGAGTTGGCGCTGGCGCCACTGGCCTTATCGGTGGTAGTTCCGGTGGCGTTGGCGGTGGTGTCGGCCGGTGGGGCCGACTCCTGCGCATGGGCCGGCGCCAGGAAGGCGCCGCAGGCAGCGGCGACGGCCAGGCTGATGAGTTTCTGCTTTGCCAAAGGGTAGTGCATGTGTTCTCCTCTTTTTTTATAGATTTGATGTCAGCCACACCTGACCGGACTCCGAATCCGATCGGCCGACCTGCCGCATTGGGTAAGTCTTTGCCACCTGCTGCCAAACACGAAAGGCCGACTGCATCCCTCATCGGGGCAGCGGCGTTTCGTCATCCTTTCCGTGCGCCGCATCTCCTCCGTCGGCGCTCATCGTTGGAAACCGTGGAAACGTTTCCATATGTTCTGACGGAATATTAGGGTCAGGAAAATAAATTGTCAACGGAATATTCTTCTGGACGCGCCACAGGAAGCGCGGCGCTGGGGCACGCCGGGGTACGACGCCTCGTTGACACTCGAAAGACAAGGGTGCTACATTCGCCGCATGAGTGTGGTAACGTTTCCACAACAAGGAGCGGAACAGATGAAGACGAGCTTGATGGCGGGCCTGCTGGCCGCGCTCATGGCCGGGGGCGCACAGGCGCAAACGGATGCGGCAAACCAGGGCGCGCCAGGGTGGACGCTGGACTGGAGCGACGAATTCGACGGCCAGGCGCTCGACCGCGCCAAGTGGACCTTCGAGACCGGCGGCCACGGCTTCGGCAACAACGAGATGCAGTACTACACCGACCGCCCCGAGAACCTGCGGGTGGAGCAGGGACTGCTGGTCATCGAGGCGCGCCGCGAACGCTACGGGGACCGCGACTACACCTCGGCGCGCATCAAGACCGCCGGCCTGATGGAGCGCACCCATGGGCGCTACGAAGCGCGCATCAAGGTCCCGCGCGGGCAGGGCATCTGGCCCGCCTTCTGGCTGCTCGGCGCGGACATCAAGACCGCCGGCTGGCCGCGCTGCGGCGAGATCGACATCATGGAGAACATCGGCAGGGAGCCCGCCACCGTCCACGGCACCCTGCACGGTCCGGGCTACTCGGGCGACCAGGCCTTCGGCAGCCCATCGACCCTGGAAAAGGGCGCCTTTGCCGACGACTTCCACGTGTTCGCGGTCGAATGGGAGCCGCAACGCATCCGCTGGTACCGCGACGGCATCCTCTACCACACGGCCACGCCCGAGCGCGTGAAGGGGGACTGGGTGTTCGAGCATCCCTTCTTCGTGATCCTGAACCTGGCTGTCGGCGGCTACTGGCCGGGCTATCCGGATGCGACGACCACGCTGCCGCAGCGGATGCTGGTGGATTACGTCAGGGTGTACAAGCGCGCCCGGTGAGCCTGATTGTCGCGCTGACCAACCGGTGAGACAGCGTGGACACCTGTGTCCACGCGGGACGGCGCTTGGAATGCGGCGCACTTCCACCTGCTGTAACATGTTGCGATTCAAGCCACTTCATGGAACACCCGATGCGCCTTCGCACTCCAGCCCTTGCCGCGGCCTGCGCCGCCCTCAGCCTGTCCTTTTCCGCCTTTGCCCAGGAAGCGCCCGTCCTGAAGGAAACGGCGTTGCGCGCCCACCTGTCCTTCCTGGCCGACGACTTGCTCGAAGGACGCGGCACCGGCCAGCGCGGCGGCGATCTCGCGGTGCGCTACCTGGAAACCCAGGCCGCCGCGATCGGCCTGCAGCCCATGCCGGGCGGCGGCTACCGCCAGCCTGTGCCGATCCAGGGTACGCGGCTGGTGAGCGGCAGCGTCGTTTTCGACGCCGGCGGCAAGCGCATCGCGCCCAAGCCGGGCGAGGGCATCGTCTTCGGCACCGCCAGCGGCAAGGCGGAGGTCGCTTTCGACGCGCCCCTGGTCTTCGTCGGCTACGGCGCCACGGCGCCCGAGGAAAAATGGGACGACTACAAGGGCCAGGACGTGAAAGGCAAGATCCTGGTCATGATGGTCGACGATCCGCAGCCCACCAGCGAAGAGCCGAACCGCTTCGCCGGCAAGGCCTACACCTGGTATGGCCGCTGGGTCTATAAATTCGAGGAAGCGGCGCGCCGCGGCGCCGCCGGCGCGCTGCTGATCCACACCACGCCCTCGGCCTCCTACGCCTGGAGCGTGCCGGCCAACAGCTTCTCGCACGAGCGCTTCCGCCTGGCCGGCCCGGGCAATCCGATCGAAGGCTGGCTGCAGGAAGACACCGCGCGCGCGCTCTTCGCCGCCGCCGGCTTCGACCTCGACGCCCTGCGCGCCCAGGCCGAGCGGCGCGACTTCAAGCCGGTGGAGCTGAAGGTCGCCGCGCACGTGCAGATGCAGTCGAAGGTGCGCCAGGTCGAGCAGTTCAACGTGGTCGGCGTCGTGCCCGGCACCGACCCCAAGCTGAAGGAGCAGGCGGTCGTGTACTCGGCGCACTGGGACCATTTCGGCATCGACGAGAAGCTCGGCAGCGGCCACGACCACGTCTTCAACGGCGCCATCGACAACGCCACCGGCACCGCCGCGCTGCTGGCGATGGCCGCCGAGGCGGTCAGGAAGCCGGCGCGCCGCACCCAGGTCTTCCTGTGGCCGGCGGCCGAGGAGCAGGGCCTGCTGGGCAGCGCGGCCTATGTCGCCAATCCGGTCGTGCCGCTGGCGAAGACGGCCGCCGATTTGAACCTCGATAGCCTGAATTTCGTCGGACGCACGAAGGACATCGGCGTGCCCGGCGCCGAGCGCAGCAGCCTGTACGAGCTTGCTGCCGGCGTGGCGAAGAAGATGGGCCTGAAGCTGGCGCCAAGCATTCCCGACATGTCCGGCGCCTACTTCCGCGCCGACCATTTCAATTTCGCCAAGGCCGGCGTGCCTGCCTTTAACGTCGGTTCGGCGGTGTTCTCGGGCGACGGCCACTTCGAGTTCGAGCACGCCCAGGCCCAGGCCAGCGCGAAGATGGTCGGCTACAAGAAGGACTACCACCAGGTGACGGACGAGTACCGTCCGGAATGGGACCTGTCGGGCATGCTGCAACAGGCCCAGTTCACCCTGAACCTGGGCTATGCGGTGGCGAACGCGCCAACGATGCCGACCTGGAAGAAGGGCGACCCGTTCGGCAGCGTCAAGCGATAAGCCTGCCGGCCTCCGGGAAGATGCGGCCCTTGCCGGCGCGCTTGGCCTGGTACATGTGTTCGTCGGCTTCCCTGATCAGTTGTTCCGGACCGGCCTGGCCGCCGGGCGCGAACAGGGCCAGGCCGATGCTGGCGCCGACCTCGGCCGAAGCGGCGCCGATCGGCACCGGCTGACCCACCGCGTCGATGATCTTGGCGGCGGCCACGTGCGCGCAGCCGGCGTCGCCCAGTCCTTCGAGCAGCACGGTGAATTCGTCCCCGGCCAGGCGGAACACGCTGTCGGTCTTGCGCACCGCGCCGCGCAGCCGCGCCGCGATCTCGGCCAGCAGGCGGTCGCCGGCCTCGTGGCCGAGCGTATCGTTGACGGCCTTGAAGCCGTCCAGGTCGATGAACAGCAGGGCCAGGCTCCGCTCGTTGCGGGTGGCGCGCGCCTGCGCGATCGGCAGCGTCTCCAGCAGCGCGCGGCGGTTCAGCAGGCCGGTGAGGGCGTCGTGCCGCGATTCGTATTCGCGCTGGGCTTCGGCCTGCTTGCGTTCGGAGATGTCGTGGAGGAAGGCGCTGAAACGGCACTCGCCGCGCACCTCCAGTTCGTTGACGCGCACCTCGACCGTCAGGCGCGAGCCGTCGCGGCGCATGGCCGGCAGTTCGAGCCGCCTGCCGACCGCTTTCGAGGCGGCGTCCGTGATGCCGTGCACGCCGACCTCGGCCTGCGCGTGCAAGAGCTCGGGCGGCACGATCAGGGCGTCGACAGGCTGGCCGAGCGCTTCGGCGGCGCCGTAGCCGAAGGTCAGTTCCGCCGCCCGGTTCCACACCGTGACCCTGCCGTCCCGGGCAAAGCCGATATAGGCGTCGTTGGCGTTCTCGATCACGCTGCGCAGTTCGCGCTCGCGCTCGCCCAGCTCGTGGGTGCGGGCGGCGACCCGCGCCTCGAGGTCGGCGCGCAAGGCCTCGAGCGCGGCCTGGGCTTCCTTCTGCGCCTGGATATCCTTCACCATCGACACGTAGTACTCGACCTCGCCGCCGGCATTGCACTTGCGGTTGACGTTCAGGTTGACCCAGACGACCCTGCCGTCCTTGCGCACATAGCGCTTCTCCAGCTGGTACTGCTCGATCTCGCCCTGCTCCAGGCGCCTCAAGAGTTCGACGTCGCTGTCCAGGTCCTCGGGCAGGGTGATGTCCTGGAAGGTCAGGCGCTGCAGCTCTTCCTGGGAATAGCCGACGATGTCGCACAGGGCCCGGTTGACGCTGATCCAGCCGCCGGCCGGCGACACCAGGGCTATGCCGATGCTGGCCAGGTCGAAGACCGAGCGGAAGCGCGCCTCGCTCGCCTGCAGCACGGCTTCCGAGCGCAACAGGTGACGCCCGGCCACCGCCAGGCGCTCGCGGTACTGGACTTCCTTCTGCACGAGGTCGGCCATGTCGATCAGGATGCACAGCTCGTCGGCCGTGAGCGTGCGCGCGTGGTCGCCGATCGCGCACAGGGTGCCGATCGCCAGCCCGCCGCTCGAGCGGATCGGCACGCCCGCGTAGAAGCGGATATTCGGCGCGCCCGTCACCAGCGGGTTGTCGGCAAAGCGCGAGTCGCTGGCGGCGTCGGGCACGACCAGCGGCTGGTCCCGCAGGATGGTGTGGGCGCAGAAGGCGTATTCGCGCGGCGCTTCGCTCATCTCCAGGCCGACCCGTGACTTGAAGTACTGGCGCTCGGCGTCGATCAGGGAGAACAGGGCGATCGGCACCTTCAGCACGCGGCTGACGAGGCGGGTGATGCGGTCGAAGACTTCTTCGGCTTCGGTGTCCAGCAGGCCGAGCGCGTCGAGCAGTCTCTGGCGTTCGGCTTCATCGGGCGGATAGCTGGCTGCGGGCATGAATTCCTGGTCCTGGGCCCGGCGTCGGCCGGGCGCCGTGTGTGCACGTGATGGCCTTACTGTAGCAGATCGCGCCAGCCCTCGCGGGAGCCGGTTCTCGTAGAAACATGGCAAGAACTTGACGGTATGGCATTGCCGATCCGATCACGGTTGTCGCATTCTTGCAATATGGCCGCGTCCGCTTCACAATTTTTTCGCAGAATTAACAATTCTCCATCGAGTTCCCGCCGAGCTCGCCGTAATCTCCTTTCCGTGCGGCAATTAACTGCCATTGAGGCGCCTGCGCCCGCAACACACAATACTGGAGCAAACGTGACTGAAGCAATCAAGACCGACGAGCTGGAAGTGCTGTCCTTCCGGCTGGGGAAAGAAGAGTACGGGATCAGCATCCTGAAGGTGCAGGAAATCCGCGGCTACGACGCGGTGACGCGTATCGCCAACGCGCCGGCCTTCCTGAAAGGCGTGATCAACCTGCGCGGCCAGATCGTGCCGATCGTCGACATGCGCATCAAGTTCAAGCTGGGCGAGCCGGAGTACGACAGCTTCACCGTCGTCATCATCCTGAACATCGGCCGCCATGTGATCGGCATGGTGGTCGATAGCGTGTCCGACGTGGTCACGCTGGAACCGGAGCAGGTGCGTCCCGCGCCGGCGATGGGCGGCGGCATCGATACCGAACACTTGCTGGGCCTGGGCACGGTCGGCGAACGCATGCTGATCCTGCTCGACATCGAGCGCCTGATGGCTTCGTCCGAGATGGGCCTGATCAACTCCATGGCCGACGCGGCCTGACGCTTTTTTTATTTGTCCTATCATCCATGAATCTCGCAAACGTAAAAATCGCAAAGCGCCTGGCCATCGGCTTCGGCATCGTCGGCGCGCTGCTGCTGGGCAGCCAGATATTCGCCATCAACATGGTGTCGCGCGTCAGCGCAGGCACGGCCGAACTGGCCGAGCGCAGCATCCCGAACTCGAACGCCACCAGTACGGTGCTGGCGGAGATCAACGACGTGGCTGTCGCATTGCGCAACATGATGCTCGATGCCGACCCGGCTGACCGCCAGAAGCAGCTCGATGAGATCGAACGCTCGCGTCGCGCCAGCCAGGAAAAGCTCGCGGAGCTGAACCAGAGGCTGACGAGGCCGGAGACGCGGGCGATCCTCGAGCGCATGCTGGCGGCAAACGAGAAGTACGTGCAGGGCCAGCAGGAGCTGATCAAGCGCATCGAAGCCGGGGACGAGCAGGGCGCGCGCGATTTCCTGAAGACGGTGTTGCGTCCGGCGCTCGGCGAGCTGAAGGGCGCCGTCAACGACCAGATCGCGCTGCAGCAGAAGATCGCCACCACGCGCGCCGAAGAGGCCCACGCGACCGAGCGGTCGACCCGGATCATGATGATCGTGCTGGCCCTGGTCTCGCTGGCGATGGCCGCCCTGGTCGCCTGGTGGAACACCCGCTCGATCACCCGTCCGCTGGCGCGCGCGCTGGAAGTGGCGAACACGGTCGCCGCCGGCGACCTGACCAGCCGTATCGAGGTCACGACCCGCGACGAAACCGGCCTGCTGCTGCAGGCCCTGAAGACCATGAACGAGAACCTGGTGCGCACCGTCACCACGGTCCGCACCAGCACCGACACCATCGGCACCGCCTCCGCCGAAGTGGCGGCCGGCAGCCTGGACCTCTCGAGCCGCACCGAGCAGCAGGCTTCCTCGCTGGAAGAAACCGCGTCCTCGATGGAAGAACTGACCTCGACCGTCAAGCAGAACGCCGACAACGCGCGCCAGGCCAACACCCTGGCCGAGGCGGCCTCGAACGTGGCCGAGCGCGGCGGTCGCGTGATCGGCGAAGTGGTGGGCACGATGGAACAGATCAACACCTCGGCCGGCAAGATCGCCGACATCATCGGCGTCATCGACGGCATCGCCTTCCAGACCAACATCCTGGCGCTGAACGCCGCCGTCGAGGCGGCGCGCGCCGGCGAGCAGGGCCGCGGCTTTGCCGTGGTGGCGACCGAGGTGCGCAACCTGGCCCAGCGTTCGGCGGCCGCGGCCAAGGAAATCAAGGGGCTGATCGGCGACTCCACCCAGGCCGTGGAAGCGGGCAGCAAGCTGGTGACCGAGGCCGGCGCGACCATGAGCGAGATCGTCGAGAGCGTACGCCGCGTCACCGACATCATGAGCGAGATTACCGCCGCCAGCACCGAGCAGACCGCCGGCATCGAGCAGATCAACGAAGCCGTGGTCCAGATGGACCAGGTGACCCAGCAGAATGCCGCGCTGGTGGAGCAGGCCGCCGCCGCCTCGGCGGCGATGCAGGAGCAGACCGCCAAGCTGGCCGAGGCGGTGAGCGTGTTCCGCGTCGAAGCGCACAGCGTGGCGCAGCCGGCTGCCGTGCCGGTCGTCCACGCCGCGCCCGCCCGTCCGGCCCTGGCCAAGCCCGCCAGGCCCGCAGCCCGTCCGGCGAGCGCCGCGCGCAAGCCGGCGTCGAAACAACCCGCCAAGGCCGGCGCCGACGAGTGGGAGGAGTTCTGATCCTGAAGCCGGCCCGTACGCCTGAGCAGTACGGGTGAGCAGTACAAGAAGGGCCTGCATCGCGCAGGCCCTTTTTTCATCGTTGGCGCCGAAACAGGCGCAGGGCGGGTTCTCGAACCCGGGCCGGACACGATCGGCATGTCCGCGCCCACGCTTCGTCCAGCACCACCGTTGCATTCCCGCAGGCAAAGCTGCGCAAACCTCCCCCGGCTCCGTGCTAGCATCGAACCAACCTTGACCAGGAGGACCGACAGCCGTGCAAGCCCCCATCCAGCAAGCCCCCTTCGGTACGCTTCCCGACGGCGAGCAGGTCAGCGTCTTCACGCTCGCGAACGCCGGCGGCATGCGCGTCAGGATCCTGGATTTCGGCGGCATCATCACCGAAATCCACGTCCCCGACCGCGCCGGCGTCCTGGCCGACGTGGCGCTCGGCTTCGACACGCTCGAGCCCTACCGCGGCGACAGCCCTTACTTCGGCGCCCTGATCGGCCGCTACGGCAACCGCATCGCGGGCGGGCGCTTCACGCTCGACGGCCAGGAATACCGGCTCCCCGTCAACAACGGCAAGAACCACCTGCATGGCGGCACGGCCGGCTTCGACCGGGTGCTCTGGCGGGCCCGCATCGAAGGCGGGGAACTGGTGCTGTCCTACCGCAGCGTCGACGGCGAGCAGGGCTACCCCGGCACGCTCGACGCCACGGTGCGCTACCGCCTCACCGAGGACAACGAGATCGTGGTGCGCTTCCACGCCGTGAGCGACCGCGCCACCCCGGTCAACCTGACCCAGCACAGCTACTTCAACCTGGCCGGCGGCGGCGCCATCCTCGATCACAGGATCATGATCGACGCCGACGCCTTTGTCGCGATCGACGCCGACCTCATCCCCTACGGGAAGCTGGCGCCGGTGGCCGGCACGCCTTTCGACTTCCGCAGCGCGCGTCCGATCGGCGAGCGCATCGACGAGGACGACGAACAGCTGCGCCACGGCGGCGGCTACGACCATTGTTTCGCCCTGAACAAGCCCGCCGGCAAGGCGATGACGCGCGCCGCCCGCGTCGTCGAGCCGGTGTCGGGCCGCGTGCTGGAACTGTTCACCCAGGAGCCGGGCGTGCAGTTCTACAGCGGGAACTTCCTCGACGGTTCACTCCGGGGCAAAGGGCAGGCCTACCCCTACCGCGGCGGCTTCTGCCTCGAACCCCAGCACTTCCCGGACTCGCCGAACCAGCCGGCCTTCCCGAACACCATCCTGCGTCCCGGCGAGGTCTACGAGACCGAATCGCGCTTCCGGTTCTCGGTGGAGCAGTAGGCGGCCATGGCGGAGGCGTCGGCCGCCGGGCACGAGCAGGCCGGCTACGCCCTCTGGTGCGAACGCACGCAGCGCCTGCTGTGGGCCGATACCGCGGCGGCGCAGTTGCGGGCCTGGAGCCCGGCCACCGGCCAGTTGCGTGCCTGGCGCCTGCCCGAACCCCTGTGCTGCTTCGCGCTCACCGCCAGCGTCGAGCGGCTGCTGCTCGGCCTGGCGTCAAGACTGGCCTTCCTCGACCTGGCGACCGGCGCGCTGGCGCCCATCTGCGATATCGGCGCCGGCCAGCCTGGCGTCCGGCTCTCCGACGGACGCTGCGACCGCCAGGGCCGCTTCGTGTTCGGCACCGGCGGGGGCGATGCGCGCGCGCCGCGCGGCGGCTTCTACCGCCTGAACCACGACCTGTCGGTCGAGCGGCTGCCGCTGGGCGAGGCCACGCGCGCCGCCGCCATCTGCTTCAGTCCCGACGGGCGCACCATGTACTACGCCGACACGCCGGCCCAGGCGATCCGCCGCTGCGGCTACCACCCGTGCTCGGGCGAGATAACGCAGCCACGGCCCTTCGTGGAGGCCGGCGCGGCGCCGGGCGAGCCGGGCGGGGCGGCGATCGATGCCGAGGGCTGCCTGTGGAGCGCGCGCCCGGGCGCGGGCCAGTTGCTGCGTTTCGCGACCGACGGCGGCATCGGGCGCGTGCTGGAACTGGCGGCGCCGCGGCCGGGATGGCCGGTCTTCGGCGGCCCGGATTTCGGCACGCTGTACCTGACGGCGGCGCCCCGGGACCCGGTCGGCAAGCGGCGCGCCATGGCGTCGCCCGAGGACGGCATCCTGGCGCTCGCACCCGGCGTGCACGGACTGGCCGAGCAGCGTTTCCTGGGACGCCTGCCGTCGCGCGCCTGAACGGCCATCCCCCGATGCTGTCGCCATCTACCCGCCGCGCATGCCGGCGTCACGTGTTGCCGTCCAAATGTTAAAAGTCTGCAGTGCCGGATATAATCATTTGATTAGACGATAAGCCATGCGTGCCCCGCAAGGTAATGACAGGGACCTGAATGACTACTGCGATCGATTCCGCATTTGCCAGTGCCGAAGGCGAGGGCGTTGGCGCGCTCCCGCACGCGGGGAAGCCCGCCGCGAACCCCGCCGTATCGCCATTCGGCGCGCGCGAGACCTGGCCGGCACCGCTGCGCGCCATCATGGATCTGATGCTCGGCTCGCGCTTCCCGATGTTCGTGGCCTGGGGACCGGAGCTGCGCGTGGTCTACAACGAAGCCTGCGCCGAACTGCTCGGCGATCGTCATCCGCAGGCCTACGGCCAGCCCCTGGCCAGCGTCTGCACCGACGACTGGGCGGCCGTCATGCCGATGGTGGTGGGCGCACTGGCGGGGAAGAGCTTCCTGCTGGAGAACGTCCAGTTCAGCGATGAACGACAACACGGCAGCAGCGGCATCGGCGGCAAGGGCCGCGGCCGGCGCCATTATGTGACGCTGTCGTTCTCGCCGGTGCACGACGGCGAGCGCACGGCCTGCGTGTATTGCGTGCTGACCGACACCACGGCCAGCGTGCTGGCGGCGCAGCAGTACAGCTTCCAGTTGAAACTCAGCGCCGCGCTGCGCGAGCTGACCGACCCGGTCGCGATCATGGAAGCCGCCAGCGCCCTGATGGGCAGGCATTTCGCGGTGGGACGGGTCGGCTATGGCGAGATCGACGCGGCCGGCCGCCATGTCAGCGTCGAGCGCGACTGGACCGACGGCAGTATCGCCAGCCTGGCGGGCGAGACGCGCCCGCTCGACAGCTTCGGTCCCGCCATCATCGAACAGCTGCGCGAAGGGAAGGTCCTGCGCCTGGACGACATCGCGGCCGATCCGCGCGCCGCGCCCTATGCCGCCGGCTATGCCAGCATCGGCGCTCGCGCGATGATCATCGTGCCGATCATCGAGAGCGGCCGGCTGGCGGCGATCTTCTACCTGCACGAACCGAGGGCGCGGGTCTGGAGCGACCGGGAGGTGGTGCTGGCCGAGGACGTGGCGCGCCACACGCGTGAGGCGCTGCGCCGCGCGCGCGTGGAGGAGACGCTGCGCGACGAGACGCGCATCCTCGAGGTGCTGAACCGCACCGGCCAGGCCCTGGCCTCGACCCTCGACCTGAACACCCTGCTGCAGGCGATCACCGATGCCGGCACCCAGTTGAGCGGGGCGCGCTACGGCGCCTTCTTCTACAACGGCGTCGGCGAGGATGGCGAAGTCATGCAGCTCTACACGCTCTCGGGCGCCGAGCGCGAGGACTTCGCGCACCTGGGCGCGCCGCGTCCGACCGGGCTGTTCAACCCGACTTTCCACGGCCAGGCGCCGATCCGCAGCGCCGACATCACGCTCGACGCCCGCTATGGCCAGGCGGGGCCGCACCACGGCATGCCGGCGGGGCACCTGCGGCTGCGCAGCTACCTGGCGGTGCCGGTGGTGTCGCGTTCCGGCTCCGTCATGGGCGGCCTGATCTTCGGTCATCCGGAGCCCGGCGTGTTCACCGAGCGCGCCGAGCGCATCGTCGCCGGCGTCGCGGCCCAGGCCGCGGTGGCGATGGACAATGCGCGCCTGTACGAGGCGGCGCAGAAGTCGGCGCTCGAGCGCGACGCGCTGCTGCAGAGCGAACGCACGGCGCGCGTCGAGGCCGAGCGCATGAGCCGCATGAAGGACGAATTCCTGGCGATGCTGGCGCACGAGCTGCGCAATCCGCTGGCGCCGATCAGCAGCTCGGCCAGCCTGCTCAGCATCCAGTTCGCCGAGGAGCCGCGCATCCGCCAGACCAGCGCGATCATTTCGCGCCAGGTGCGCCACATGAGCCGCCTGATCGACGACCTGCTCGACGTCTCGCGGGTAACGCGCGGGCTGGTCACCCTGCAGCTGGGCGAGGTCGATTTCCGCGACGTGGTGCGTAGCGCGCTCGACCAGACCCGTCCGCTGATCGAGGAAAAGCGCCACCGCATCGAGGTCGCGCTGCCTCCCGGACCGCTGCGCGTGCGCGGCGACCAGACGCGCCTGATCCAGTCGGTCGCCAACATCCTGAACAACGCCGCCAAGTACACGCCCCAGGGTGGCGCCATCGCCGTCGAGCTGGAAAGCGACGGCCAGCGCCTGCGCCTGCGCGTGCGCGACAACGGCTCGGGCATGCCGCCCGATTTGCTGCCGAGCGTGTTCGAACTGTTCACCCAGGGCGCGCGCACGCTGGCGCGCTCGCAGGGAGGCCTGGGTCTCGGCCTGGCGCTGGTGAAGAAGCTGGTCGAGCTGCATGGCGGCAGCGTGGCAGCCTGGAGCCCGGGCGTCGGCAAGGGCAGCGTGTTCACGATCGAGCTGCCTTGCCTGGCGGCCGGCGAGGCGGGCGTGGCCGCCGCCGTCGCGATGCAGGGTGGTGGAGGCGTTACGGAACCGGCGCCGAGAAAGCGCCTGCGCCTGATCGTGGTCGACGACAACGAAGACGCGGCCGACAGCCTGGCCACGCTGCTCAAGGCCCAGGGCCACACGGTGATGGTGGAGTACACGGCGATGGCGGCGCTGCGCCGCGCGACCGGCGAGCGGCCGGATGCGATGCTGGTCGATATCGGCCTGCCCGACATGGACGGCTACCAGCTTGCCGGGCTGCTGCGCGGGCAGCGCGAAACGCGCCACACGGTGCTGATCGCCGGCACCGGCTACGGCCAGGCGCGCGACCGCCAGCGCGCGGTGGAAGCCGGTTTCGCGCACCACCTGGTGAAGCCGATCGACATGGCGGCGCTGGTCAAGATCCTGCAGACGGTGGCGGCCTAGACGCCGGCCACGCGCATCACGAGGCGCGCGGCGATGGTCCAGCACACGCCGAGGCCGGCCAGGTAGAGCAGGGCGCGCCAGGGCTGCAGGCCGGCCAGGTAGGCCCCGGTGTGCAGGTAGCGCAGCGATACATAGGCGCCGAACAGCAGCCAGGCATCGACAGCCGGCGCGCCCGACAGCATCCAGGCCAGGGCCAGGGCCAGGAACAGCGGCAGGTTCTCGACATCGTTGCGCCAGACGGCGGCGCAACGCCGCACGATCGCGGCTTCCTCGGGCACGGGACGCACGCGCAGCATCGCGGCGTCTTCCGGCAGCACGAAGGTGCGCGCACGCAGGCGGCTGACGACTTGCAGGATGCTGGTGGCGGTGGTCTTGGCAAACACGGCGATCAGGGCGCAGACGAAAGCCTGCCAGGCGGGATAGCTGCTCATTGGTTCTCCGTTCATGTTGTTGGGCCGCTGTGGCGGACGGGGTGATTATCGAAGCCGGCGGCCTGCCCGGCCATTGGCGGAATCGACAATCTTATGGTGTAATTCGCCACATGAAGAACCCGCCCAGAACCGTCCGCATCGGCGTGCTCGCCTTTCCCGGCTGCCTGCGCAGCAGCGCCGTGATGCCGCTCGACGTGCTGCGCATCGCGAATACCCTGTCGGGTTATCGCCCGGCGGCCGAGCGCGTGCGCTTCGAAGGCCAGTGGCTGGGCGCGCGCGGCGAGCCCACGCTGACCGTCGACGGCCTGGCGTTCGCGCTGGCGCCGCTGGACGGGGCGCGGATCGATGCCCTGGTCGTGCCCGGCATCGCGCACGAGTCTCCGCACAACCTGGCGCGCACGCTCGACGCCCTGGCGCCGGAGCAGGCGGCGATTGCCGGCCATGCGGCGCGCGGCGGCCTGCTGGTGTCGAGCTGTTCCAGCACCAGCCTGGTGGCGCGCACCGGCCTGCTCGATGGCCGCCGCGCGACCACGAGCTGGTGGCTGTCGGCCTGGTTCCGCCAGCAGTTCCCGCGGGTGGAGCTCGACGCCGAGGCGCTGGTGGTGCAGGACGGCGCCTGCGTCTCCTCGGGCGGCGTCGGCTCGGCCCTGGACCTGGCGCTGTGGCTGGTCGGCCGCTTCGGCGGCGAGGAACTGCGCCAGCTCACCGCCAAGATCATGGTCATGGACGCCAACCGCGCCAGCCAGGCGCCCTACGTGGCCGACGCCATCGTGGCCCAGGCCGGCCATCCGACGATCGAACGGGCGCGCCGCTGGCTCAACGCGCGGCTCGACCAGGCGTGGACGATGACGGAGCTGGCCGCGCACTGCGCCACCAGCCAGCGCACGCTGCTGCGGCGCTTCCAGGAGGCGCTGGGCCTGAGCCCCGTGCAGTATGCGCAGCAGCTGCGCGTCGAGCGCGCCAAGGCGCTGCTCGAGACCACCGCCCTGTCGCTGGAGGAGATCACCGCGCGCTGCGGCTACGAGGATGCGGCGACCTTCAGCAAGGTGTTCAAGCGCTGGGCGGCCTTGACGCCGAGGGAGTACCGGCAGCGGTTTGCGCTGGTGCGGTAGGGGTATCGGGCCGCATCTGGCCGCGGCGCCGCCCACGCGTTCAAACCACGTCCGACACCACGCGCTTCAGGCTTGCGTGAGAGAAGCCATCTGCGCCAGCAGCCGCTCGCGCGCCGCGTCGAGCTGCCCGGCATTGGTCTTGGCCGACAGCGTCTCCCGGGTTTTCCGTCCGA
Source organism: Pseudomonadota bacterium (assembly GCA_040755875.1). Classification (GTDB taxonomy): domain Bacteria; phylum Pseudomonadota; class Gammaproteobacteria; order Burkholderiales; family Burkholderiaceae_D; genus Telluria. The sequence goes on from JBFLZJ010000003.1 coordinate 49,023, forward strand.
GGAAATAGGCGACGCGCTCGGCGTTCGCCCCGGACGGATGCGGCAGGCCGTGCAGGATGCGTTCGCGCCGAATGAGGCCAAGGCCCGCCAGCCAGTCCAGGCCCTCGGCCACGCTGGCGCCCATCGGGATGTAGAGCGCGTCCGGCAGCTGCGCCGCTTCCTGGGCAAAATAGCGCAGCACCTGGTCGCGCAGGAAGGGAACCTTCGCCATGCCGGGCGAGCCGCTGTAGTTCCTGTCGTCGACGAAGACCGGGTGGCGCAGGATGGCGCCGATGTGCACCAGGTCGGCGTGGGCGTCGAACAGGCTGACGCAACTGGCGATGCCGAGCCAGCGCTGCATGCCGATGGCGTCGAGCAGGGCCACGAAGTTGGGGCGGATGGCGCCGCTGAAGGCGCCGGTGAGGCGGGCGGCGCGCAGCAGCGCTTCCTGCGGCGCGCCGGCGGCCAGCTGGCGCTGCGCCTCCGCCATCGCGTTCTTCCACTGCACGAAGCCCGGCGCGATGCCGACGATGACCAGCCGCGCGCGCGCGTTCACGTGCTCGAAGGGGATGTAGTGCACGCTGTAGCGGCCCTCGCGCGCCAGCAGGAAGGACGGCGGGATCTGCGCCGGCGTGGCGATCCGCGCCAGGTCCAGGCGCGCGATCTCGTCCAGGTAGCGGGGCAGGAGCAGGTCGGTCATGAGGCTTGGTTGTCGGTCGGCATGGTAGACGCATTCTAATGAAGTCGACAATCGCGGTGAAGCGCCCGCTACGCTGTGCGCACCGGCAGCCGGCCCTGCGGTGGTGGTAAGCTGGCGTCAGGAATCTGCTTCATCGATAAGGACGATTCCGACATCACTCACAGGAGGCCGCCATGCCCACTGTTGCACTCGTCAGCGTCCACGGAATGGGCGAAACGCCACGCGACTACGCGGCCGGCGTGTTCGGGCAGATGCGTGCGCGGCTCGGCCCCGCGTTGCGCGAGCGGCTGGCCTGCTACTCGGTGTACTACCAGGACATCCTGCAAAAGAACGAGCAAACCATCTGGAACCGCGTCGACCGCCAGAGCAAGGTGCACTACGACGACCTGCGCAGGTTCATGCTGTTCGGCTTCGCCGACGCCGCGGGACTGGAGAACCGCAAGGAGATCCCGGGTTCGGTCTACGAGCTGGCCCAGGGCGAGATCGCGCGCAACCTGCTCGGCGCCTGCACCGCCAACCCGGCCATGCCGGTGGTCTTCCTGGCGCACTCGCTGGGCTGCCAGGTCCTGTCGAGCTACCTGTACGACGCGCAGAAGGCGATGGCCGGCGGACAGGTCCAGGCCGGCGTCTGGCGCGACATCGACGGCTGGGCGCGCGCGGCCGTGGGGAGGGTCCTGAGCGCGCACGAAAAGCATTACCTGGCGGGCGGCACCTGTTCCAGCCTGATGACCACCGGCTGCAATATCCCGATCTTCGTGGCCGCGCACAAGGACATGCACATCAGGCCGATCGCGCCGCCGACCCCGTTCTTCCAGTGGCTCAACCTCTACGACCCGGACGACGTGCTCGGCTGGCCGCTGCAGCCGCTGTCCGAAGGCTACCGGCTGCTGGTGCAGGACCGCGCGATCAATGCCGGACAGGGGGCGGTGACGTGGATGCTCAAGAGCTGGAATCCGCTGTCGCACAACGCGTACTGGCAGGACAACGCGGTGCTGGAGCCGCTGGCGGGGATGATACGGCGGATGATTGAATAGAATCGTTGACCCCACCCTACTGGTCAGGTATTCGCTTACCGGCTACCCTTGCGCGCCGCATCCTCGCGCTCCATGCGCGCCCGCACGCCGCCGTCCACGCCGGTGCCGCCCGGCGTCGGCCGGTGCACCGCATTGCTGCCGTCCGGCGCCGGCCCGGCTTTTTCGAACTGTTCGGTGTGGGCGATGTTGGCCGACAGGCGCTCGGTGATGTCGGGCGCGACGCGGTGCGACCAGTAGGCGCCGCGCGCCTTCCAGCCGGCCGGCACTTCCTCGCGCGGGTAGACCGTGGCGCGCACGATGATGTCGGCGACCTTGTCCGGATCGTCCATCCAGGCCATGCGCGGCGCGCGGCCGGTGTAGTTGGCGGCGTGTTCGAAAAACGGCGTGTCGGCCGCCCAGGGCAGCACGGTGGCGACCGCGATGTGCTGCTGGCCGGACAGGCGCAGCTCTTCGCGCAGCGCGCGGCCCAGGCTCAGCACCGCCGCCTTGGTCGAGGCGTAGGTGGCGTGGTAGGCCAGCGGTATTTCGCTCTCCACCGAGCCGATGTTCACCAGGACGCCATGGCCCTGCTGGCGGAACTGGCGCAGCGCCACGTGGCTGCCGTAGATCACGCCCTTCAGGTTGACGTCGACGATGCGCGCGTGGTCGGCCAGGGGAATCTTTTCGAATTCGCCGATGGCGCCCACGCCGGCATTGTTGATCCAGACGTCGATGCGGCCGAAACGCTCCACCGTGGCCGCCGCCAGGCGCTGCACGTCCTCGGGGCTGGCCACGTCGGTGGTGACCACCAGCGCATTGCCGCCGGCGGCCCTCGCCTGGGCCGCGACCTCGTCCAGCACCGCGGTGCGGCGCGCGGCCAGCACCACGTTGGCGCGCATGGCCGCCAGCTTGAGGGCCACGCCGCGTCCGAAGCCGCTCGAGGCGCCGGTGATGACATAGGTCTTGCCGGCCACCGCCTGCGCTTCGTCCTGCGACAGGGTGGTGGCGCAGCCGCCCAGCAGCAGCAACGGCAGGAGAATGAAGGCGTACAGCAGGCGCGGCGCCGCGGGCGGTCGGGTCAGGTGCATGTGGACGGCTCCATCGAGTTCGATGCAGCCATCCTAAGACCAAACCCGGCCGTGCCCGCGTACGATACGCTGAAGAACAATCAGGCCCGCTGCAGCGTGAACAGGGGCCGGATGTCGCCCGCCAGCGCGCCGCGCGCGTTGCGGATTTCCGGCCGGCGGAAACGCTCGAGCACCGTGCGCTTCGCGTCGTCGAGCAGGCCGAGTTGATCGAGCACGTTGTAGGTGACCGTGTGCATGCCGCGGCTGTTGCCGTCGGCGATCTTGATGGCGATGCCGATCCCGAGTGAGCGGATGCCGATCGCCTGCACCGCGTCCGCGCTGACTTTCGCCACCCAGTCGCCACCGCCCGCGGTCATCAGGACCAGGTCGCTGCGCTCGGTGCCGGAGACCATGTCGGGGCGATGCGTCATGGCGTCGAACAGCGGACCCAGGGCATGACCCAGGCGCGCATCCTGCGCTCCCTGCGCCAGGCGCGCGTAGAGGTGGGCCAGCCTGGCCAGGGGCAGGGCGTAGTTCGGCGCCGAGCAGCCGTCGATGCCGACCGGCATGCTCGACTCCGGCAGGTCGACGGCATCGGCCAGCGCGGCGCGGATCGCGCGCTGCAGCGGGTGGTCCGGATCGACATAGTTGGCGGTCGGCGCGCCGTGCAGGCGGCACCAGCCGAGAAAGCCGCTGTGCTTGCCGGAACAGTTGTGGTGGGCGGCCGTCCACTGGCGGTCGATCGGCGCCGGCAGGTTCACGAAGTCGTAGTACAAGGGCACGGCGCAGCCGCACGCCAGGTGCTCCACCTTCATGCCGATCTTGTCCAGGATCGAATGGACCCCGGCCAAGTGCTTTTCCTCGCCCGAATGGCTGGCGCACAGCAGCGCCAGCTCTTCCTCGGCCAGGCCGAATCGTGCCGGACCATCGGACAGCAGGAAGGGCAGGGCCTGGAAGGGCTTCAGCGCCGAACGGGTGAAGGTCTGGTATTGCGGATCGCCGGCCCAGGCCAGCAGGCGGCCGCTCGCGTCGACGACGGCGACCGAGCCGGCGTGCACGTTTTCGACCGTGTAGCCGGCGGCGGGATAACCACGGGTGGTGGCCACTAATGGCACAACTGAGGGAACAGCTTGCATGCTCGGGTCTCGCAGAAGTTGTTGACCCGTCTAATGGTAAAGGAGGTCGCAGCGACGCAGCGCCACGGCTGCGCGTGGCCCTGCGTCAGCGCTCCTACATCGGCGCGCCGAAGCGGCCGGCCTGGTAGTCGCGGATCGCCTGTTCGATCTCGGCGCGCGTGTTCATCACGAAGGGGCCGTGCGACACCACCGGCGCGCCGATCGGCTCGGCGTGGCCGAACAGCACGAAGGCGTCTTCCGGCGCAAACAGCTCGACTTCGTCGCCTTCAAGGCCCAGCTCGACCAGGTGGAAGGCGCTCACGCGGTCCTCGGCCACGCCGGCGTGCAGGGCGCCGCGCACGATGTAGAGGAAGACGTTGCGGTGCGCCAGCCCGCGCACGCGCACGCGGGCGCCGGCCTGGAAGGCGATGGTGCTCATGAAGACGCCGGTCAGCGACTTGACCGGACCGACGCTGCCTTCCCATTCGCCGGACACGAGGTGCATGGTGGCGCGGCCGCCATCGAGCGCCAGGGCGGGGATGTCGTCCTTCTGCAGGCCGGTATAGGCCGGTTGGGTCATCTTCAGGTGCGGCGGCAGGTTGACCCACAATTGCAGGATTTCCAGCGGGCCGCCGTGCTCCAGGAATTCGCGCGGCGAGATCTCCGCGTGGACCAGGCCGCTGCCGGCCGTCATCCATTGCACGCCGCCGGCATGGATGACGCTCTTGAAGCCGGCGCTGTCCTTGTGCATCAGCATGCCCTCGAGGATGAAGGTGACGGTCTCGAAGCCGCGGTGCGGGTGCGGACCGAAGGGCAGGCCGCGGTTGTGCGGCGGGTAGGTCTGCGGGCCGTGGTGATTCAGGAAGAGGAAGGGATCGACCTGGTCGAGGTGGGCGCTGGGCACCGGACGCTGGGTGACCAGGTCACCGATGTCGTCGCGCAGGGCCGGATGGATCCGGCGTACGGTCTTGTCGCTCATGGCTGGGCTCTCGTTGTTCTTCGATCCCGCTACGATAACGTAAATCGTGGCCGGCCTGCCTTAAGTTGCTGTGCTAGACTTCTTGCGCCTTTGCAATGGAGACACGGCAAAACATGAAAAGAACCATCCTCGCCAGCCTGCTGCTGGCCTGCGCGGCGCATGCCTTCGCCGATGCCCCGTCCACCACCGGCCCCGTCCCTGGCGAGGCCGCCGTCAAGGCCGCCAAGTACGCGGCGACGACCTACCGCACGGCGGTGGTCGAGACGCTCGCCAAACTGGTCAGCTACAACACGGTCGCCAATCCGGACATTCCCTCGGACCGCGATCCCCAGCACATCGCCTTCAAGAACGCCCTGAAAACCGAGGCGGCCCGTCTCGGTTTCGATTTCGCCGACCATGGCTGGGTGGTCGTCATCGGCATGGGGAAAAGCGAGGAGCGCGTGGGCATCGTGACCCATGGCGACGTCCAGCCGGTCGACCCGAAGAAATGGAAGAAGTCGCCCTTCGAGCTGGACCAGACCAGCGAGCCCGGCAAACTCCTGGCGCGCGGCGCCGAGGACGACAAGGGGCCGATCGCGACCGCGCTGTATGCGATGAAGTCGCTGAAGGACCAGCAGGTGCCGCTGTCCAAACGCATCGAACTCTATGTCTACATGGGCGAGGAATCGAACTGGCAGCCGCTGGTCGACTTCCTGAAGACCCACGAGCCGCCGCAGATGAACATCACGCTCGACGCCGAGTACCCGGCGGTGGTGGCCGAGAAGGCCTCGGGCACGATCGCCGTGACCTTGCCGAAGGTGGGCGCGGCGATCCCCCCGCCGGGCGAACCGTACGTGTCGGCCTTTGCGGGCGGTTTCTTCAACACCCAGATCCCCGAGGACGCCAGCGCCGTCATCGCCAACGCCAGCCCCGCGCTCGAAGCCCAGGTCAAGGCGCGCGGCGCGAAGCAGGAGGGCATGCGCTACGAATTCGAATGGAAGGGCAGCGAGCTGCACGTGCGCGCCCACGGTCTGTCCGCGCACTCGTCCAAGCCGGAAGACGGCGTCAACGCGGTCGCCATGCTGGCCGACGCGCTGGCGGTGCGCCCCTGGCCGAACACCACGGCCGGCGCCGTCGTCAACTACCTGAACGAGATGGTGGGCACGGACCTGTATGGCGAGAAGTTCGGCGCGATCGCCTACCGCGACAGCTTCATGGGACCGATGACGGTCTCGCCGACCGTGATCCGCCAGCGCGAGGACGGCATCGAGGTCTCGATCAACCTGCGCCGTCCCCAGGGCAAGAGCATCGAGCAGCTGACCAACGAGGTGAACGCGGCGCTGGCCCAGTGGCAGGGCCGCAACCTGCCGCTGTCGAACATCGTCGTGCGCACGGGCGAGCCCTGGGTGCGCAAGGACGCGCCCCAGTTGCCGGTCCTGATGAACGTGTTCTCGTACTTCACCGGCGTGAAGGACCCGAAGCCGATCGCCATCGGCGGCGGCACCAATTCGCGCCTGTTCCCGAACGCGGTCAGCTTCGGTCCGGCCATGCCGGGCAAGGTGTACACGGGACACTCGGAGCACGAGTTCATCACGCTCAAGCAACTGCTGCTGAACCTGCAGATGTACACGGCGGTGCTGGCGGAGCTGGCGAAGTAGGGTGTGACTCTCGTAGGGTGGGCACTTGTGCCCACGCGGTCTCACAGGTCGATCACACGCGACACAAAGCGCAGCAAGCCGACGCTTCGATTAACGAAACGTCGCTTGCCCTCGTTCTATGATCCCGCGTGGACACGGGTGTCCACCCTACGAAACCCACTGCTGAGCTTGTAAGAGTTCTCCCTATCGAACACCGTAAATACATCTATTCATTCTGTAGGTATAGACCTACATCCTCTCTGCAATTTCTTCATCAGCCCATCGGTTTTCCGCGCTCTCCATAGGAGAGGCGGCCACACCTTTCTTGTTGCCTTGCGTCCCCTTCCGATGAGTCATTAACTATCGGAAAATAGGCTTGTTCTCCCCGGAAAATGTGGCGAAAACGCCATGTTAGGATCCTCTCCTAGCCGCGTTCGCAGGGCTGCTTTTGCCCGCGATCGTTTGTGACCTGCCGACATTTAGCGATGCCATGCACAGCAAAGAACTGACGAAGCCGGACGGACGACATCTCACCCTCTACAGCAACCAGCCGATACCGGACGGGCTCATCGCGCCCAGTCCTTTCCCCGACCCGATGAACGCGAACCCGCACCTGCGCTGGCATCCGCTGCGCGGCGAGTGGGTGACCTATGCGGGCTTCCGCCAGAACCGCACCTTCCAGCCGCCGCCGCAGTACAACCCGCTGGCGGTCACGACGGATCCGGCCAACCCCACCGAGCTGCCCCAGGGCGACTACGAGGTGGCGGTGTTCGACAACCGCTTCCCCTCGCTGTCGCTGGAGTCGCACGATCCGCCTGCGCTGAGCACGGTGCCGACCGCGCCGGCCAACGGCCACTGCGAGGTCGTGGTGTTCACCCAGGACCCGAACGCGGCCCTGGTGCACCTGCCGCTGTCGCGCATCGAGCTGCTGTTCAAGGTCTGGGCCGACCGCACCACGCGCATTGGCGGCAAGCACCACATCCAGTACGTGCTGCCGTTTGAAAACCGCGGCAGCGAGGTCGGCGTGACCCTGCACCATCCGCACGGCCAGATCTATGCCTATCCCTTCGTGCCCCAGGTGCCCGAGCGCATGCTGGCCCAGGAGCGCGACTATTACCTGCAGCACGGCAGCAGCCTCCTGTGCGACATGGCGCGCGGCGAGGCCGAAGACGGCCGCCGCGTGCTCTACCAGGACGAGCACGCGATCGCCTTCGTGCCGGCCTGCGCCCGCTATCCCTACGAGGTCTGGGTGATGCCGACCGCGCCCTGCAAGGATTTCGCTTCGCTCAGCGACGGCCAGCGCCCGGCGCTGGCGCGCGCCCTGAAGACCGTGCTGCTCAAGTACGAGAACATGTGGAACCGGCCTTTCCCCTACCTGATGGCCTGGTACCAGGCGCCCACCGACGGCGCCGACCATCCCGAAACCCAGCTGCATGCCCAGTTCTACCCGCCTTACCGCTCGCGCGAACGCCTGAAGTACCTGGCCGGCACCGAGCTGGGCGCGGGCATGTTCGCGATGGACGTGCTGCCCGAGAACACGGCGGCCGAGCTGCAGGCGGTGCAGGTGTCGCTGGAGGAGGGCGCATGAGCGGGCCGGAACTGCGCGCTGTCGAAGTCAAGGCCAAGCTGGCGCTGCTGCGCGACTGCCTGGCGAAGAGCGGCGCGGCCGCGATCCGGCTGCGCGGCATCGACTGGTTCGCCTGGGTCACCGGCGGCGGGTCCAGCGCGGTCCTGCAGACCGCCGAAGTCGGCATCGCCGAAGTGCTGGTGACGCAGGACGAGGCCGTCATCCTGACCGACGAGATCGAGGCCGCGCGCCTGCGCGAGGAAGAGGTGCCGGCCGGGTTCAGCTTCCACGTCTCGCCCTGGGCCCAGATCGAGCTGCGCGAGCGTTATGTGCTCGGCCTGGCGGGCGAGTCCGGCGTGCTGTCGGACCGCCCCCACAATGGCGAGCAGCCGCTGCCGAACCCGCTGCGCCTGCGCCGCCTGGTGCTGGGCGACGCCGAACAGGCGCGCTACCGCGCCCTGGGGCGCGAGGCGGCCGAGGCGATGAGCGAGGTGCTGCGCGCCGCCCGTCCGGAATGGACCGAGTACCAGCTGGCCGGCGCCGGCGCCCATGCGCTGTGGCGGCGCGGCATCCATCCGGCCCTGGTGCTGGCCGCCGGCGAGCGCCGCCTGCCCTTGTACCGCCACCCGACGCCCTCGTTCGATCCGATCGGTTCGCGCGCGATGCTGGTGTTTTGCGCACGGCGCCACGGCCTGTACGCCAACCTGACGCGTTTCGTGAGCTTCGGCCCGGCGCCGCAGGAGCAGGCCGCGCTGATGGAGGTCGAGGCGACCGGGCTGGCGGCGGTCGCGCCCGGCAAGTCGCTGTCGGCCGTGTACCACGCTTTCGACGCCGCCTACAAGCACGCCGACCGCGCCGAGGCCCTGAACGAGCATCACCAGGGCGGCATCACCGGCTACCTGGCGCGCGAGATGGTGGCCACGGCCAGCACGGCGACCGGCCTGGAGCCGGGCATGGCCTTCGCATTCAACCCCAGTTTCGCGGGCCTGAAGATCGAGGATACTTTCCTGCTCGGCCCGCAGGGACTGGAGAATCTGACGCTTGACCCGCAGTGGCCTGCCGTGAGCGTGCATGGCCGCCAGCGGCCACTCTGGCTGGAGGTGACCTGATGGTGACGACCGACTCCTTCTTCGGCGGCGCGCCCGAGGTGAACGCATCCGCACCCGGACGCGTGAACCTGCTGGGCGAGCATACCGACTACAACGACGGCTTCATGCTGCCGGTGGCCACGCCGCAGCGCACGACGGTGGCGATGAGCCGCAGCGGCGACGGCCATTTCCATTTCTATTCGAGCACCCTCGACGCCAACGTCACGTTCGCGCCCGACAGCAGCGCGCCGAGCGGCTTCGGCAGCTACATCGAGGGCTGCATCCGGCTGGTCGAGGCCGAAGGCGTGCAGGTGCCGCCGCTGCGGGTGTGGATATCCACCGACGTGCCGGTCGGCTCCGGCCTGTCCTCGAGCGCGGCGCTGGAAGTGGCGACGCTGCGCGCGCTGCGCCAGTTGCTGGGTTTCGAGCTCGACGACGTCAAGCTGGCGCGCATCGCCCAGCGCGCCGAGATCGAGTACGCGCGCGTGAACTGCGGGATCATGGACCAGATGGCGTCCAGCCTGGCAGACCAGGGTCACATGCTGTTCATCGATGCGCGTTCGCTCGAGCACCGGCTGGCGCCGCTGCCCGCCGACGCCGAGATCATCGTGATCGACTCTGGCGTCGCCCGCAAGCTCGCCGGCAGCAAGTACAACGAACGCCGCGCCGAGTGCGAGGAAGCCTCGCGCAAGCTGGGCGTCACGGCCCTGCGCGACGTCCTTGAGCCCCAGCTCGTGGAAGACCTGCCCGAACCGCTGCGCCGGCGCGCGCGCCACGTGGTGACGGAAGACCTGCGCGTGCTCGAAGCGGTCAAGGGCGTGCCGGCCGAGCGCTTCGGCCAGCTGATGAACGATTCCCATACCAGCCTGCGCGACGACTACGAAGTCTCGATTCCGGAACTCGACGAGCTGTGCGAACTGCTGCGCGCCCAGGACGGCGTGTACGGCGCGCGTCTGACCGGCGCGGGCTTCGGCGGCGCCTGCGTGGCGCTGTGCCGCGCCGGTTCGGCCGCCCGGGCCGCCGAGGCCGCGCTGGTCCGGTACAACGGCAAGGCCGGCCGCCAGGGCCGCATCCTGATCCCGGTTCCGACTGAAAGAAAGGAAAACAATGAGTCAGTTTGAATATCCACGTCCCCAACTGGTGCGCGACAACTGGATGAGCCTGAACGGCAAGTGGCGCTTCTGTTTCGACGACGAGATGCGTTTCAAGCTGCCGGGCGACGTTGCTGCGTGGACCCATGAAATCGAGGTGCCCTTCGCACCCGAGACCGCGATGTCGGGCATCGGCGATACCGGCTTTCACCGGGTCTGCTGGTACGAGCGCGAATTCACCGTGACCCCGACCGAGGGCCGCACCATCCTGCATTTCGGCGCGGTCGACTACGCCGCGCGCGTCTGGGTCAACGGCCAGCTCGTCGCCGAGCACGAGGGCGGCCATACGCCTTTCGCCGCCGACATCAGCAGCGCCCTGCGGGCCGACGGCAAGCAGGTCGTCACCGTCTACGTCGAGGACGACCCGGCCGACCTGGCCAAGCCGCGCGGCAAGCAGGACTGGCTGCTCGAGCCGCATTCGATCTGGTACCCGCGCACCACCGGCATCTGGCAGACCGTCTGGGTCGAGCAGGTCGACAAGACCTTCATCCAGACCCTGAAGTGGACGCCCATCTTCGAGACCTTCGAGATCGGCTGCGAGGTCTTCGCCGGCGGCGACATCCGCGAGGACATGTTCGTCGAGGTCAAGATCTGGCACGGCGAGCACCTGCTGGCCGACGACCACTACAAGCTGCTCGCCGGCGAGGCGAACCGCAAGATCGCGCTGTCCGACCCCGGCATCGACGACTCGCGCAACGAACTGCTGTGGAGCCCGGAACGCCCGACCCTGCTCGACGCCGAGGTGACGCTGCGCTGCGGCGACCGCGTGGTCGACCGCATCCGCTCGTACACGGCGCTGCGTTCCTTCGCGATCAACCGCGACCGCCTGATGTTGAATGGCAGGCCTTACCAGCTGCGCCTGGTGCTGGACCAGGGCTACTGGCCGGAATCCTTCCTGACCGCGCCCTCCGACGGGCACCTGCGGCGCGACGTCGAGCTGGCCAAGCTGATGGGCTTCAACGGCGTGCGCAAGCACCAGAAGATCGAGGACCCGCGCTACCTGTACTGGGCCGACAAGCTGGGCCTGCTGGTATGGGAAGAGATGCCTTCGGCCTACCGTTTTTCCCCGCGCGCGATCACGCGCATGGTGCGCGAGTGGACCGAGGCGATCCAGCGCGACTACAGCCACCCCTGCATCATCGTCTGGGTGGCCTTCAACGAGTCCTGGGGCGTGCCGAACCTGACGCTGACCCAGGCCCACCGCAACGCGGTCGAGGCGCTTTACCACCTGACGCGTACGCTCGACGCGACGCGCCCGGTGATCGGCAACGATGGCTGGGAGGCTTCGGCCACCGACATCCTCGGCATCCACGATTACGACTGCGACCCGGAAAAACTCAAGGCGCGCTACGAGGTCAGCGACCCCGTGCGCACCTTGTTCGACCAGCGCCGTCCAGGCGGACGCATCCTGACCCTCGACGGTTTTCCGCACCGCGGCCAGCCTATCGTGCTGACCGAATTCGGCGGCATCGCCTTCGACACCAAGGGCGAGCCGGAGGAGGGCACCTGGGGCTATTCGCGCTCGACCACGGCCGAGGGCTTCCATAATTTGTATCGCTCGCTGCTGAAGGTGGTCAACGAGACCTTCATGTTCGCCGGCTTCTGCTACACCCAGTTCGCCGACACCTTCCAGGAAGCGAACGGCCTGCTCAACGCCGACCGCACGCCGAAACTGCCTTTCGAGGTGATCTCGGCGGCCACGCGCAACGCGGCGCTGCAGATGGCCAATAACGAGGAGAACAAGGGACCTGATCCAGCCTGAGGCGCGCCTTCGTGCGCGCGGGCGGTCGGGCGCAATACAGGAGGATTCATTAACCGACCGCCCGCCCGAAGGGCGAAAGGAGAGATCATGCATACGATCGTCGTCTTCAGCCACCTGCGCTGGGATTTTGTGTTTCAGCGCCCGCAGCACCTGCTGACCCGGCTCGCGCGCCATTACCGCATCGTCATCGTCGAGGAGCCGATGTACGACCCCGAGGGACCGGCCCGCCTCGAGCGCAGCAGTGCGCCGCCGAACATCACCGTGTGCCGCCCGCGCACACCGCTCGACGTACCCGGCTTCCACGACGACCAGATCGCACTGGTGGCGCCCCTGCTGGCCGACCTGCTGCCGCCGTCTACCCGCCCGATCGTCTGGTTCTATACGCCGATGGCGCTGCCGCTGCTCAAGGAGCTCGACCCGCGCCTGGTGGTCTACGACTGCATGGACGAGCTGGCCTCGTTCAAGAAGGCGCCGCGCCAGCTGCTGCAACGCGAATCGGCGCTGCTCAACCTGGCCGACCTGGTGTTTGCCGGCGGCCCCAGCCTGTACGAGGCCAAGCGCCACCGCCACGCCAACGTGCACTGCTTCCCGAGCAGCGTCGACGTCGACCATTTCCGCCAGGCGCAGGGGCTTGTGGCCAGCCATCCGGCGCAGGAAGCGATCCTCCATCCGCGGCTCGGCTTCTACGGCGTCATCGACGAGCGCGTCGATCTCGGGCTGGTGGAAACACTGGCCGATGCGCATCCCGACTGGAACCTGGTGCTGGTCGGCCCGGTGGTCAAGATCAGCGAGGAAGACCTGCCGCGCCGGCCGAACATCCATTACCTGGGCCAGCGCGATTACGCCGATTTGCCGGCATTTCTCGCCGGCTGGGACGTGTGCCTGATGCCGTTCGCGATCAATGAGGCGACGCGCTTCATCAGCCCGACCAAGGTGCTCGAGTACATGGCGGCCGAGCTGCCCATCGTCAGCACGCCGATCGCCGATGTGGTCGGACCTTACGGCGGGGTGGTCGCGATCGCCGATGGCGCCGATGAGTTCGGCGCTGCCTGCGCCGCGGCGCTCGCGCTCGACGCCTCCGCACGCGACGCGAAAGCGGCTGCCATGCGCGAGCAGGTGGCGCGCACCTCCTGGGAACGCACCGCCCAGGCGATGTCGGCGCTGCTCGACGTCGCCTATGCCCAGGCTGCCGAGGCCGACGAGGAAGCGGCAAGCACCCTGGTGCGCCAGGCCGGCGCCGCCTGAGCGGCGTCCTCGCCCTCGCGTTGCCGGATGCGGCATCATGGATGGGCTGTTTCGACTCCCGCGGCGCCCGGTGGCGCCGCTGGCAGCCCTGCGGGCAACCATGCATGCAGTCCCGCAGGCGGCTCTCCCTGCAGCCACGCATTCGGCCCTGGTTGCCGTCCTGTTCGCCTTGCTGCCCTGCACGCCGGTGCACGCGGGCGAACCCGCATCGCTTGAACATGCCGCGTCCGCCCGGCAGGCCGATGGGCCGGCGCCGGTCCGCGCCCCTCACCAGGGCGGCTTCTACCGCATCAGCGGCCACGGCGGGGTCGCCTACCTGTTCGGCACCATCCATGTCGGCCAGGCCTCGTTCTATCCGCTGGCGCCGGAGGCGCAACGCGTGCTGGCCGGCGCCGACCACCTGGTGGTCGAACTCGACACGCGTGCCGAGCAGGCCTTCGCGCACGCGGTCGACAAGCATGGCCGCTATCCCCGGGGCGGCGACATCCGGCAGCGGCTGACGCCGGACACCCTGGCGCGCCTGAGCACAGCCTTGCACGCGGAAGGCATCAGCGTGGCCAGCATGGCCCACCTGAAGCCCTGGCTCATCGCCAACCTGCTGCTCGGCATGCGGCTGGAGCGCGAAGGCTATCGCCGCAGCGAGGGCGTCGAGGAAACCCTGCTGGCGCAGGCACGGCGGCGCGGGATCAAGGTGGTCCAGCTCGAGAGCGCGGAAAGCCAGCTGGCCTTGTTCGACAGCATGAACGACATCGAATCCGAGCGCTACCTGCGCGAAACCCTGGATGGACTGGCGGACGGCAGCGCGCTGCGCCAGACCGGGCGCATCATCGAGGCCTGGCGCAGCGGCGACGCCGCCGCGCTCGACGCCCTGCTGCAGGACACGACGGCCGGCGGAACATTGATTGCCGACTTCACGCGGCGCAAGCTGCTTGGCCGCCGCAACGCCGACATGGCGGGGCAGATCGACGCCCTGATGGCCAGGGGCGGCGTGATGTTCGTGGGTGTCGGCTTGCTGCACCTGCTTGGCGACAACGGACTACCGCAGCTGCTCGCGCAACGTGGCTATCTGGTCGAACGGGTGTACTGAGGCTCGCGCAACGTGGTTATCTGGTCGAACGGGCGTACTAGGCTCGGGCAACGTGGCCATCTGGTCGAACGGGTGTACTGTGCGGCGTGGGACTTGCGCCCGGACTGCGGCCCGGGCGTGTGGTGGGGGCGGGTCCGGCTCAGCGCTGGATGGCGCCGCCGGTAATGCTTACGCGGTCGCCGCTGCGAAAGTCCGGCGCCGTTTCCTGGGTGATGACCTGGGTGCTGCCGTCATCCATGCGCAGGGTGACGCGGTAAACCTGGTCCGAGGACATGGAGCTGCCCGAGGTGCCGGTCGAGCTGCCGCCCACCGCTGCCGCGCCGACGGTGCCGGCGCCGGTGATGCCGCTGGCCGGCCGCGGCACCGTTTCGATCGACACGACGGTGCTGTTCGGGCTCGCGCTGGATGCCGTGGCGCTGCCGGCGCTCGTTGCGCCCTGGGAGGTGTCGCCGGTGGCGCTGGCCGAGCCGCCTTCTCCCATGCTGCTGCTGGTCGAGCCGGTGGCGCCGGTGGAGCCTGAGCTGGTGGCGCCCGTGCCCGAGCTGCCGGACTGGTCCTGACCGCTGCTCGAGCTGCCGGACTGGTCCTGGCCGCTGCCCGAGGTGCCGGAGCTGCCCGAGGTGCCGGAGGAGCCGGACTGGTCATAGCCGCTGCCCGAGCTGCCGGACGTGCCTGAGGTCCCCGAGCTGCCGGAGCTGCTGGAGCCGCCGCCCCAGCTGCTCGAGCCGCCGGTGCTCGTGCCCGCGCCGGTGCCCGACATGCCGCCGGTGCCGCTGCCGGTCGCGCCGCCGGTGGAGCTGCCGCTGGCGCCTTCGCCGCCGCCGCCGCCGCGCATGCTGGAGCAGCCGGCCAGGCCAAGCGCCATGGCCAGCAAGCCCGCCAAGACCACGCTCTGGTGTTTTTGCATCATGATCGACTCCTTGGTTGGATTTTGTCAGTGGGTATGCGTGACGATGTCGTCTGCCACTCGGGTAAGAGGCGCAAACGGGCACGACGTTCCAGCCGACGGGGGCTGGCACTGAGGCAGATCAAGCGGCAGGTGAATGCGCGAAACCGGGGTATGTCGGCTCAGCAGCGTTCCAGTTCGGCCTTCGGCAGGACCAGCCACAGGATGGCGCAGGTGACGATGGCGGCGCTGCAGTCGACCAGCCAGTCGTGCACGTCGGCGCCGCGATAGGGGAAGAAACTCTGGACCAGTTCGTCGATCGCGCCCATCGCGGCCACCGCCGCGACGGCGGCCAGGCTGCGCGCCGCGGCGCTGCCGCGCGAGGCGGTGAACCACAGCAGGGCCAGGGTCGCATAGGCGAGCGAGTGCAGCACCACCCCCGGCGCATAGTGGCCGACTTCGGCGCGCGCGCCCGGAATCGAACCGGCGACCACGATGGCGGCGAACATCGCGATCGCGCAGCCATAGCGCAGCTTGCGCAGGCGCGGGTCGAGCAGGAGGAGGTAGAGGAAAGGAGGCATGGCTGACAACGTGGCGAAAATGTCAACCATACCATGGGGGCGACCATGTGCGCGCACGATCGCTGATTGAGGGAAACAAGAAACGCCGGACAAAACCGCCATGGCGGCGTTGCATCGTCTCGCCCTACGTCCGTACTGTCTTCTCGGTCCGCCGCTCTGCGGCGACGCGTCGGGTCGCCGCATTCTTGCCCTGAAGGGTTTGTCAGGCGCGCCAGGCGGGCGCGTTCAGATGCTCAGTGCCGGCTCGCCGTTGGCATACTGGGCGTCGAAACAGCTTTCGCATTCGGCGCAGAACAGGTGGGCCATGCGCACCGAGGTCTGGCGCAGCACGAGTTTCAGGTTGCAGCGCTGGCATTTGGGACAGATTTCACGCACGCTGCCGAAGGTCAGGAGGGTCAGGGGCGCCTGCTCGTCGTCCAGGTGGTCGATCACGACCAGTGGATTGAGCTCGCGGAGAATCAGGTTGTCTTCGCCGTCGTGGCAACGGCGGCTGGAGGAAGACTGCGGGGTGTGCTTTTCAGGATGGTGAAAATTCATCGGTCCGACTCCCTGTTGTGGTTGGCATGGCACGGCCTTGCCGGAATGCGCCCGGGCGCACGGTCAAGGTGTGCGAACTTCATCATAGTCAAATGCCCGCGGTGTGCAAGCCCCAGGCTGGGCTTCCGCTGCGAACGCACATAAAAAAATGCCCGCCAGGAGAGAAGTGGCGGGCAAACCCAAGATCGGGCCAAGAGACGTTGTCCGGGTGGGTGTGGGGCGCATGGCGCTCCACACCTGTCTGCAATCACGCATATCGGTTGCGTGTACTGCAGATGAATTCAGTATAGGCAGGGTTTGTGACGCGGGCATGACACAACGCAAGGAAATACAAGGTGGACTGAACGCTGCGCCGCACATATGGTCGAGCACGATTCTGGGTCGTGTTGCAAGCGCACGCGGTTGCTGTTTGAGCCGGATCAAACTCACCCGCAAAAAAAAAGCCCGCTGATTGAGCGGGCTTAAAACTATTTTCTTGGAGGAGAATAGTGGAGACAGGTGCCATTATGCTGCGTTGCGATATATGTGTCTAATTGCAAATACAGATACCAGACATGCGATGCATGAATATTGTTGAGTTGTAGCGTCTGTTTCCTGCAAGACGCGTCAATCGCGCACCGGCACCGTGTAGTTCAAGGGCATGCGCCCGCCGTCCGCGTACAGGGTCTGGCCCGTGATGTAGGACGCGTCGTCGCTGGCCAGGAAGGCGGCGATCGCCGCCACTTCCTCGGGTTCGCCGCAACGGCCCAGCGGGGTGCGCGACAGGATGGTGTGACGCGCTTCAGGGCTGCCCAGCACGGCTTGCTTCGCCAGCTCGGTGAGGATGGTGCCGGGACCGATCGCGTTCACGCGGATGCCGTGCTGGGCCAGGCTGATGGCCGCCACGCGGGTGAGCTGGTTGACGCCGCCTTTCGACACCACATACGGCACCTGGTTCGGGATGACGAGTTCCGCGTTCACGCTCGACATGTTGATGATGCAACCGCTCTTGCGTTTCACCATGTCGCGCGCCGCCGCCTGGCTGCACAGGAACATCGATTTCAGGTTGATGCGCAGCACGCGGTCGAAGTCTTCCTCCGTCAGGTCGAGGAAGTCGGCGGCGTGGGTCACGCCGGCATTGTTGACCAGGATGTCGAGCTGGCCGAAGGCGTCGAGGGTGGCGGCGAACAGGGCGTCGACGTCGGACTTCTGGCTGACGTCGGCCACGATGAAGCGGGCGGCGTCGCCCAAGGCCTCGGCCGCGGCCGCGACCTCAAGGCGCACGTCGGCCAGCATCACGCGCGCGCCTTCGCGCACCAGGCGCTGGGCGCAGGCCAGGCCGATGCCCTGGCTGGCGCCGGTCACGAGGGCGGTCTTGTTGGCGAGTTTCATGGCGAATCTTTCACGTGTCTGAAAGCGCCGATTGTACCGCCCCGCAGCGCTCCCATTGGGCGTCTGAGAGAAACTCCAGGACAAGGGATGCGGCCACTCGACGCATCGCCGCGGCGGCAGACCGCAAAGACAGTACGAGCGCACGGCGAGACGATGCAACGCTGCAATGGAGGTTTTGTCAGGCGCCCTGGGGAAGCGATGATTTATTCTGGCGGATGGAATTGGCCATGGAAAAAAGCGGCCGGCATGGCGCAAACCGCAGCCATACCGCGTGGTAGGGCGAGGATTTGCAACGCAGCAGGACGGTTTTTCTCCAGGCAAAGACCGCCGTCATGAATAAATCAGTGCTTCCCTAGATCATGATCGGCTTATCGGGCAGCTCGTTGGGACGATCGCCATTCGCCGGGAAGTGTTCGCGCAGCAGCGAATTGACCTGCTCGATCGCGGCCAGCGAGGCCTGGTGGAACTCGCCGCGGCGGAAGCCCTCGGTCATGGTGCGGCACACGGCCTGCCAGGTGGCGGCGTCGATCCTGCGGTCGATGCCGCGGTCGGCCACGATGTCGACCTTGTGGTCGGCCAGGTTCACGTAGATCAGCACGCCGCAATTGTCCTCGGTGTCCCAGACGCCGTAGTCGGCGAACAGGGCGAGGGCGCGCTGGCGGTTGGTCACGCCGTCCCAGATCTCGTCGGTGGGCAGGGCTTTTTCGACGATGAAGCGCACTTCGCCGCGGTGGGTGCGCTCGCCGGCGGTGATGGCTTCGGCCACGGCGGTGAGGGTTTCATCGGGAAAGGCGCGCCGCGCGGCGGCCTTGGTGCTCTGCCAGTGGCGCAGCACGCGGCCCAGGCGTTCGCCGAACGATCCCTGTCCTGCTTGCATTGCTTGTGTCATTACCAGTCTCCCGAGGCGCCGCCGCCGTCGAAGGTGCCGCCGCCGCCCGAAAAGCCGCCGCCGCCGAACCCGCCGCCACCGCCCGAAAAGCCGCCGAAGCCGCCACCGCCGCCCCGGCTCATGTTGCCGATGATGTTACCGAGGATGAAACCGGTGGCGCCGCTGCCCCAGCCGCCGCGCGACAGGCGCGTGCGGCGCGGGCGGAACATCGAACGCACCAGCATGAAGCCGAACACCAACATCAGGATACCGAACATACCGACCCCGCCTCCATCGTCATTGTTCCCGGCCGGCGCTACCTGCTGGGCCGGCGCGGGAAATCGCTCCCGGTTCAGCAGCGTGGCGATGGCGCCCACGCCTGCGACCAGGCCCTCGTAGTAATGGTTTTGCCGAAAGTGCGGCGCAATCGTGTCCTGCAGGATGCGCTTGGACTGGGCGTCGGTCAGCACGCCCTGCACGCCGCGCCCGGCCTCGATGCGCAGGCGGCGCAGCGAACTCGGGTTGTCGCGCGCCACCAGCAGCAGCACGCCGTCATCCACGCCCTTGCGGCCCAGCTTCCAGGCGTCCGCCACGCGGATGCTGAACTGCTCGATCGCTTCCGGCTCGGTCGATTTCACCAGCAGCACGGCGATCTGGCTGCCGGTCTTCGCCTCGTAGTCGGCCAGCACGGCTTCCAGGCGCTGGTGCTGGCTGGCGTCGAGCATGCCGGCCTCGTCGGTCACATGGCCGGCCAGGGGCGGCACTTCCTTCAGCTGCGCCTGGGCCGGTCCGGCCAGCAGGGTGGCCAGCACGACAGCGAGAAAATGCGGCCACAGGGTGCGCAGGATGCTCATCGCGTGCCGGCCTTACTTGCCGAAGTCGACCGTGGGCGCGGTCGAGATCGCTTTTTCGTTCTCGACTGTGAACGAAGGCTTAGCCTCGTAGCCGAACATCATGGCCGTCAGGTTGGTCGGGAACTTGCGCACGGTGACGTTGTAGTCCTGGACCGAGGCGATGTAGCGCTGGCGCGCCACCGTGATGCGGTTCTCGGTGCCCTCGAGCTGCGACTGCAGGTCGCGGAAACTCGTGTCCGCTTTCAGGTCGGGATATTTCTCGGACACGGCCATCAGGCGCGACAGCGCGCCCGACAGTTCGCCCTGCACCTGCTGGAACTTCTGGAAGGCTTCCGGATTGTTCAGCACTTCCGGCGTGATCTGGAAGCTCGTGGCCGCGGCGCGGGCCCGCGTGACCGCTTCCAGGGTCTCGCGTTCGTGCGAGGCATAGCCCTTGACCGTGTTCACCAGGTTCGGGATCAGGTCGGCGCGGCGCTGGTACTGGTTGACGACCTCGCCCCAGGCCGCCTTGGTGGCTTCGTCCTTGGTCTGGAATTCGTTGTAGCCGCAGCCGGAGAGCAGGGAGCCGGCCAGCAGGGCGCCGGCCAGGAGCCGCGCCCAGCGGGAGAAAACGGAAGTCGTCATCATGTGCTTGTCCATACGAGTTGTCGAATGAATAAAATATACCCCAAGTCCCTGTGCGCCAGTCGCACGGCCGTGCCCGAAGGCGACCGCGCTGCGGGCGACAGGTACAATATTGGGTTTGCAATGACACTATTACAAGGGGCCCGACGTGAATTTCATCAATAAGCTAACCGAAGCCTGGACCCGCAACGATTCGCTGCTGTGTGTCGGGCTGGACCCCGACCTGGCGCGCTTCCCGGCCCACCTGCAGGCGCCGCCGGACGGGATTGTCCGCTTCTGCAAGGCGATCATCGACGCCACCGCCGACCTGGCCTGCGCCTTCAAGCCCCAGATCGCCTATTTCGCGGCGCTGGGCGCGGAAGACCAGCTCGAGGAAATCTGCCGCTACCTGCGCGAGACCTATCCGCACATCCCGCTGATCCTCGACGCCAAGCGCGGCGACATCGGCGCCACCGCGCGCCAGTACGCGCGCGAGGCCTTCGACCGCTACGGCGCGGACGCGGTGACGGTCAATCCCTACATGGGCTTCGATTCGGTCGAGCCCTACATGGAATGGGCCGACCGCGGCGTGATCGTGCTGTGCCGCACCTCGAACGCGGGCGGCTCGGACCTGCAGTTCCTCGACGTCGGCGGCCAGCCGCTCTACCAGCACGTGGCGCGCCTGGTGGCCGAGAAATGGAACCGCAACGGACAATGCGCGCTGGTGGTCGGCGCGACCTTCCCGGAAGAGCTGGCCCAGGTGCGTGCCATCGTCGGCGACATGCCGCTGCTGGTGCCGGGCATCGGCGCCCAGGGCGGGGACGTGGCGGCGACCGTGCGTTCGGGGCGCAGCGCGAACGGGATGGGGATGATGATCAATTCCTCGCGCGCGATCCTGTATGCGGCGCCGCGGGAAGGCGAGGATTTTGCGGCGGCGGCAAGGCGCGTGGCGCAGGAGACGCGCGATGAGATCAATCGGTATCGGGGGTGATGGGTTGGGGCCGGCCATTGATTGACCGGTTCCCGTTCAAAGGCAGGTGGGGCTGTTGCCTGTGACGCTATCGGTATGTTCAATCCGCGTGGGCTCGAGAGCCCACCCTACGGGAGGCGCTATCGGCGAGCTCTGCCAGGTTCTCGTATGAACTCGCCAGGAACGCATCCCGTAGGGTGGGCACTTGTGCCCACGCGGACCTACGGGAGGCGCTATCGGCGAGGTCTGGCAGGGGTTCGTATGAACTCGCCTGGAACGCATCCCGTAGGGTGGGCACTTGTGCCCACGCGGACCATGCGCACCAATAGCAGGGCAGGCAACAGCCCCACGACCGCCGCGCACCGATCTTGAAACGCCGGAATCAATACCTCTCCGGCGCAATCATCTCCACATAGTCGTACAGCGCGCCCAGAATCTCCTGCGCCCGCTCGTCCGCCGTCTCCGACAGCGCATCGATTTCCCCGAACAACTGGTCCACCGTGCGCGCATTGCCGGCGCCGTCGAAGAGCCGCGCGGCGCGGTGCTCTTCCCACTGCTGCATTTCCGCCTCGTTCAGGGTGTGCGGGAAATTGCGGGCGCGGTAGCGGAACAGGAGGTCGGCCAGGCGCTCGTCCTCGAAGGAGGGGCGCATGCCCGCCAGGCGCTCGGGCGGCTCGAAGCGCAGCGATTCCAGCTTGCGCCGGTCGCCATTGCTGACAAAGCCGCCGTACAGGTCTTCGTCGACGTCGGTGTCGTTCGTTGCTGCCGGCTTCTGGAATACCTCGGCCCAGACCGCTTTCATGTCCGGCCCGCGCGCGGCCAGCTGGGCGTGCGCATGGTGCTGGGCGACGTCGATGCCCCAGCGTTGGGCCATGGTCACGCTCAGGGTCTTCAGGTTGCCGACCAGCATAGGCGACTTGTTCAGGTGCACGCTCTTGATCGGCAGGCGGGTCACGCCTTCCGGCAGCTCGCTGCTGCGCGTGAACATGCGCAGGCGGATCGTTTCGACGTCCATCGTGAACAGCTCGGACGGATCGTGGCGGCAGTCCCAGACCAGGATCTCGTTCTTGTTCGAGGGATGCTGGGCCAGCGGCCAGACCAGGCCCAGGCAACCCTGTTCGGCCGGGAACATGCCCGAGACGTGGAGGAAGGGCTGGCGCATCGACGGATCGAGGTGCAGGCCCATCTCCTGGGCGACCCGGTCCTTGCGCCGCAGTTCCAGGCAGAAGTCGAAGAGTTTCGGCTGCTTGCCGCGGATCAGGCGCGCCAGGGCGATGGTGGCGCGCACGTCCGACAGCGCGTCGTGGGCGGCCTCGTGCGCCAGGCCATTGGCGGCGCTCAGGTCTTCGAGGCGGAAGCTCGGCCGGCCGTCCGGATGGCGCGGCCATTCGATTCCATCGGGACGCAGCGCATAGGCCATGCGCACGACGTCGAGCAGGTCCCAGCGCCCGCAGTTGTTCTGCCACTCGCGCGCATAGGGATCGATCAGGTTGCGCCAGAACAGGAAGCGCGTCACCTCGTCGTCGAAGCGGATGGTGTTGTAGCCGACGCCGATCGTGCCCGGCTCGCTGAAGGCGGCTTCGACCTGGCGCGCGAACTCGTGCTCGGGCACGCCGCGCTCCAGGCAATCCTGCGGGGTAATGCCGGTGATCAGGCAGGACTGCGGGTCGGGCAGGTAGTCGCTTGCCGGCTGGCAGTAGAGCATGACCGGCTCGCCGATCTCGTTCAGTTCGGCATCGGTACGGATGGCGGCGAACTGTGCCGGACGGTCGCGGCGCGGTTGGGCGCCGAAGGTTTCATAGTCGTGCCAGAGGAAGGTGTGCGTGTTCATCGAAGTCCGTGTGTGGTGTCGCCCGCTCGGGAAGCATTGATCCGGCCAGTGCTTCCCCTGGGTGCACGGATTGTCGGTGCCGAGTGCCGATCCGTCAACAGTTCAGCTCACAGGCTCACGCAATTGCGTCCGGCTTCCTTGGCGCGGTAGAGGGCGGCGTCGGCCGCTTCGATCAGGGCGGTTTCGTCGCCGTTCGGGTCGAGCACGGCCACGCCGAAGCAGGCCGTCAGGTGGGGCATCGACACCCGCATGTCGGGGAAGAGCACGATCTGGCGCATCTGCTGGCAGAGGCGGTCGGCGACCATCTGGGCCAGCTCGCCGCTGGTGTCGGGCAGCACCGCCATCAATTCCTCGCCGCCGTAGCGCACCGCGAAGTCGGACGGGCGCAGGCCGTCGCGGATGACGTTCGCCGCCGCGCTCAGGGCGGCGTCGCCGATCAGGTGGCCGTGGGTATCGTTGAACTTCTTGAAGTTGTCGAGGTCGACCATGAGCAGGGCCAGCGGGCTGCCCTGGGTGCGCGCACGCGCCACCAGTTTCGGCAGCATGTCGGCCAGCCAGGTGCGGTTGTACAGGCCCGTGAGGGTGTCGTTCAGCGACAATTGCCGGTAGAACTCGCCGAGCTTCTGGCGCCGCCGCAGCAGGGCGTTGGCGGCGCGGATGCGGAAGGAGAGCAGGCGCAGCAGGTTGCGCGCCACCGCGTTCGAGTGGTCGATCAGTTCCCAGGCCAGGTCGGACTCGATCACCAGCAGGCGGCTGTCCTCGACCGCGCGCACGGCGTCGAGGTTGACGGCGTCGTCCAGCACCGATTGTTCGCCCACGCTTTCGCCCGCCAGGATGCGGTTGACGCTGCCGTCCGAGGCGCCGGTGTGGCCGTCGGTCTCGACTTCCAGCATGCCGGCGAGCACGATGTACAGGCGCGCACGCACCGTGTCCTCGATCAGTTCGCCCGCGGCCACCCGCACCACCTCGCAATCGGCCAGCGCGCTTGCCGTGGCGGCCGCGTCGGCGTCACGAAACAGTTGCAGGTCCTCGACCTGGTAGCCCGACTGTGCAAAGTTACCGATGTATTCCAAGACGAAATCCTCCGAGTGCTCGCTGGCGAGTGTAAACCAGATGGCATGATAAACCATCGCGCATTCCTGCTCGACTGGCGTTTCAGAAACATCGGTGTTCCAATAGCGGCATGAATCCATCCACACCTCATCCCGCCGACCCGCAGCCGATCGATGCGCTCGGCGTCCGGCACGCTCCCGCACCCGGGGCGCGCATCGTCTCGCTCGTGCCCTCGATCACCGAGCTGCTGTGCGACCTGGGCCTGGCCGGCCAGCTGGTCGGCCGCACCGGTTTCTGCATCCATCCGGCGGAGCTCGTGAAGGCGATACCCAAGGTTGGCGGCACCAAGGACGTGAACATCGAGAAGATCCGCAAGCTGGCGCCGACCCACCTGGTGGTGAACATCGACGAGAACGAAAAGCCGACCGTCGAGGAACTGGCGAAATTCGTGCCGAACATCGTCGTGACCCACCCGCTGGCGCCGCGCGACAACCTGGCGCTGGCGCGGCTGATGGGCGCGATCTTCGGCGCGACCGAACAGGCCGAGGCCTGGTGCGCGGCCTTCGAGGCCGAGTACGCGGCGCTGACAACGCAGGAGCGTGGTCCGGCGCGCACCGTGCTGTACTGCATCTGGCAGGATCCCTGGATGAGCGTGTCCAGCGACACCTATATCGCACGCATGCTGGGCGAACTGGGCTGGAGCGTGCCCGCTTTGGGCGAGGCGAGGTATCCGCGCTTTGCCTGGTCCGACGCACTGGTATCGAAGCTGGACGCGGTCCTGCTGTCGACCGAGCCCTACCGCTTCACCCAGGCGCACGCGGACGCGCTCGAAAAGCAGATCGGCATCCCGGTTTTCCTGGTTGATGGGGAGATGATGTCGTGGTATGGCAGCCGGGCCCTGGCCGGCCTGCGTTACCTGCGCGAGGTAAGGGCGATGGTGGAAGGAAGGCCGCCGGCCTGATTCCAGCCGGCGTCCTTGCAGCGTTCGGCGCCATGCCGGCGCCGTGGCCAGCGGATCAGGCGCCGCTGGTCAGGTTCTTGTCGGACAGGGCGTCCGACACGGCCTCGACCGGCGGCGCTTCGTGCCGGCCCTTGTCGCTCAGGCGGCCGATGGCGCTGTCCAGGGCGCGCGCCAGCTTGCCGCTGGCGTTCTTGATCGACTGGCGCAGGTCGTTGGCGTGCTCGTGAACGACGATCGGCTGGTAGCCGCGGACGCGCGCTTCCATCGTGCAGGCATTGCCGCCGTCGGCCTGCTTTTCGCGGTTTTCATTGGTCAGGTGGACTTCGACGCCAGTGAGGTATTCCTCGAAGCGGCCGATGGCGGCGCGCAGCACGGTGTCGACGTGTTCGTCCAGGCCTTGGTGGTTCTCGATGGTGCGGTCGGTGTTGACATTGATTTGCATAAATAAGCTCCGTATTCATCTGTTCTGGAGCCGATCTTACGCTTTCCGCCATTTTTACCGCGCCCGGCTGGCAGGCGTCACGCTTTCGCCGGCCCCTTGTTCTCGTGATGGGGGAAGCGGTCCATTTTCGACAGCACCGGGAACAGCACCGCCCACAGGCCGGTCACCGCGAGCGTGGCGGCGCCGCCGAGCAGGATCGCGCGCACCAGGCCGAACCAGCCGGCGGTGATGCCCGATTCGAATTCGCCCAGCTCGTTCGAGGCCCCGATGAAGACCGCGTTCACGGCGCTGACGCGCCCCCGGATCTCGTCCGGCGTCTCGTACTGCACCAGCAGGTGGCGCACGTAGACGCTGACCATGTCGCCGGCGCCGAGGACGAAGAGGGCGCCGAGGGCCAGCGGGAAGCGGTCGGTGAAACCGAGCGTCAGCGTGGCGAGGCCGAACAGGGCGACGCCGCCGAACATCCAGGCGCCGACATGGCGGCGGATCGGGAAGAAGGCGAGCGCCACCGAGCACAGCGCCGCGCCGGCGCCGGGGGCGGTGCGCAGCCAGCCCAGTGCTGTCGGACCGGCGTGCAGCACGTCGTGGGCATAGGCCGGCAGCAGGGCGGTGGCGCCGCCGAAGAGCACCGCGAACAGGTCGAGCGAGATCGCGCCCAGCACGATCGGGCGCGACCAGACGAAACGCAGGCCCTCGAGCAGGGTGTGCCAGCTGGCCGGCTGCGTGTTCTTCGCCTGCGGCGCGCTTTTCGCGGAGGCCATCAGGATCACGGAAACCGTCAGCAGCGCCGCCGACACCGTGTACACGAAGGTCGGCCCGAACACGTAGAGCAGGCCGCCGAGCACGGGGCCGGCGATCACCGCGACGTGGAAGGTCGAGGAGGACAGAGCGACGGCCTGGCCGAAATCCTTGTCCGGCACCAGGTTGCGCAGCACGGCCTGCGAGGCCGGCATCATGAAGGCGCGCGCGCAGCCGAACAGCACCAGCACCGCGAACACCGGCCACACCACGCTGCTGCCGCTGAACGTGAAGGCCAGCAGCAGGGCGCTCACCAGCAGCTGCACCAGCATGCACAGCACGATGATCTTGCGGCGGTCGTGGCGGTCGGCGACGTGGCCGGCCCACAGGATCAGCACCAGGAAGGGCGCGAACTGGGCCAGGCCGATCAGGCCGAGGTCGAACAGGCTGCCGGTGATCTGGTAGACCTGCCAGCCGACGGCGACGCTTTGCATCTGGACGGCCAGGGTGCCGAGGAAACGGGCGGAGAGGTAGAAGGAGAGGTTGCGGTTGCGCAGGACGCCGAGGCCGCCGCTTGGGGACAACAGGGACATGGAAGGGAGCACATTACTGGCAAGAAGTTGCTCATTGTGCCTGAACTGACGCGACGCCGCTGATAGCCCGTAGGGTGGGCGCCCCGTGCCCACGCGTGACGTGTGCGTCATGTTGGCGTAACCCGTGCCGTCACCACCGCTTACGCATCGATACACGCTGCAAACGATCCGTATGTTCGGCGTTCACGCGTGGGCACGGGGCGCCCACCCTACGCGAAAGGGACGCCGGTTGCTTACTCCTGCGCCAGGTCCGCCTCGGTCGTGAACGAATCGGCAAAGAACTCATCCGCCGGCAGTCCGCACTGCGCCACGTACTCGCTGCGCGCGGCATCGACCATCACCGGCGCGCCGCAGGCGTAGACCTGCCAGCCCGACAGGTCAGGGATGTCCTGCATCACCGCCGCGTGGACATAGCCGGTGCGGCCGGTCCAGTTGTCTTCCGGCAGGGCGTCCGAGATGACCGGGATGTACTGGAAGTCGGGCAGGGTGGTGGTCCAGGCCTGGCACAGTTCGTCCATGTACAGGTCCTGGGGGCGGCGGCCGCCCCAGTACAGGCGTACCGGACGGGTCGACTTCAGGTGCATCAGGTGCTCGACCAGGGCCTTCACCGGCGCGAAGCCCGTGCCCGAGGCCAGCAGCACGATCGGCTTGTTCGACTCCTCACGCAGGAAGAAGGTGCCGAGCGGGCCTTCGAAGCGCAGGATGTCGCGCTCCTTCATCGCGCCGAACACGTGGTCGGTGAACAGGCCGCCCGGCAGGTGGCGGATGTGCAGTTCGAGCGGACGCTCCAGCGAAGGCGCGCTGGCGATACTGTAGGCGCGGCGCTTGCCATCCTTGAGCAGGAATTCGATGTACTGGCCGGCGCGGTAGGCCAGGGCCTCGTTGGCCGGCAGCTGCAGCGTGACGATCGCGACGTCGGGCGCGGCGCGGGTGATGCTCTGGACCCGGGTCGGCATCTTGCGTACCGGGTAATCGCTGCTGCCGCCGACTTCGCGCGCCTCGATCACCACGTCGCCTTCCGGCACGGCGCAGCAGAACAGCGAGAAGCCCTGCAGCTTTTCCTGCTCGCTCAGGGCGCGCTGCTGGTGCGGCTTGTGGCCGACGACGCCGTCGACGACCTTGCCCTTGCACGAGCCGCAGGCGCCGTTCTTGCAGCCGTAGGGCAGGCCGACGCCGGCGCGGATCGCCGCGGCGAGCACGGTTTCGTCGGCCTCGCACTCGAATTGATGGCCGCTGGGCTGGACAGTGATCTGGAACGTCATGTTTGGATTCTTGCAGGTAAATAGGACTGGGAAGAAGGAGTGTTGGCAGGACGGATATGTTCCACTGCAACAGAATGGCTATTTTACACGGCGCATGGATGACGGGCGCCCGGGCCGGGGCGGTGCCGGGATTCCCGACAGTCGCGCGCCGCTCGCTTACAATGCCCGGCGTGGATACCAAATCATTCAAACGGCCCCGCCTGCTGCTGGTCGGCTGCGGCGACGTCGGCATGCGCCTGCTGCCGCTGCTCGCCGACCGTTTTCGCGTCTTTGCCGTGACGCGCGACCCCGGGCGCTGCGCCGCGCTGCGCGCGGCCGGGGCAGTGCCGCTCCTGGCCGACCTCGACCAGCCGGCGACGCTGGCGCGCCTGCGCGGCCTGGCCCGCCACATCGTGCACCTGGCGCCGCCGCCGGCCAGCGGCGAGCGCGACACCCGCACGCGCAACCTGGCCGCGGTCCTGCCCGAGGGCGCGCGGCTGGTCTACGTGAGCACCACCGGCGTGTACGGCGACTGCGGCGGCATGCTGGTCGACGAAACCCGCAAGGTCGCGCCGAAGAATGCCCGCGCCCGGCGCCGGGTGGACGCCGAGCGGACCGTGCGCGCCTGGGCGCGGCGCGCGGGCGGACAGTTGGCGATCCTGCGCGTGCCCGGCATCTACGCGGCGGACCGTTTGCCGCTGCAGCGCCTGCGCGAGGGCACGCCGGCGTTGCGGCCCGAAGACGACGTCTACACCAACCACATCCAGGCCGACGACCTGGCGCGCATCGTCGCGCTGGCCCTGGTGCGCGGCCTGCCGAACCGGGTCTACCATGCGGTCGACGCCACGCGCATGAAGATGGGCGATTATTTCGACGCCGTGGCCGACGCCTTCGACCTGCCGCGGCCGCCCCGGCTGGCGCGCGAGGCCTTGCGCGAACAGGTGTCGCCGGTGCTGCTGTCCTTCATGTCCGAGTCGCGCCGCCTGGACAATGCGCGCCTGCGCGAACTGGGCGTGCGCCTGCGCTACCCGGACGTCGCCGCTGCGCTCGCGCAGTGGCGGCTGGTACAATAGCCGCCTTGAGGAATACGACATGACTTACGAAGAATACCTGGACGAAGTGACGACCCTGATCGTCGAAAAATACGACCTCGAAGACGAGGCCGCCATCAAGATCGTCGTCGACGCCCAGGCCCGGGGCTATTTCGTCGCCCACGACGATCACAAATCCATGCGCACCCTCGACCGCGCCCACGAGGACGCACGCGCGCTGTTCAAGGCCAGCCGCACGAAGTAAGCGCCTCCCGCACGTCCTCCGGCGTGCACCCACCGCATTCATTCCGCTGCTTCGTTCCCGCCCTTGCCGGCGGGGATGAGGCGTCGCCGCAGCGATCGAGGCGCCGCCGTCATCGCGGCGCTTGTCGGAAGCCAGATACCCCTGAAGACCGCAGCTGACAGGCACGTCCGTCTTTGCACGCCCGCGTCCCTACCCTGGGAACTTCCTGATTCTCCTTTCAATTTGTAGGGGAATTCCTACAGTTGCTTGAATAAAATCTAACTTTCCCTATATCATTGCGGCTGAGAATAATCACCGTATAAACGGTGCCCTTTTGCCTTGTGGGGCCAATTTCTCATGTCTAAATTGCACATGTAAGAAATTACTCACGGCTTGTGATTTTTTGAAAGAATTCAGGAATGCCCATCAGAAGACTGCCGGAAGGCGCGGCCTACGACCCTAACCGCGTACTCGACGCCATCATCGCCAAACTGCAGTTGAAGAATGACGCCGCGCTGTCGCGTGCGCTGGAAGTGGCGCCGCCGGTGATCAGCAAGATCCGTCACAACACCCTGCCGATCGGCGCCACCATCCTGCTGCGCATGCACGAAATCAGCGATTTCAGCATCCGCGAGCTGCGCGCCCTAATGGTCAAGCCCGAGTCGGACATGTCGGCTGCCTGAAAAAAAGAGCCGGCATCAAGGCCGGCTTCGTGAAGGGCAGGGCGTCGCCGCCCTTGCCTTGATTGTCTTTCGCTGTCGCGCCGGCAGCATGCGTCGGCGGAAGCGGAAAACTTGTGTCAGTTTCCTGTCAATGCGGCTCCGTCAGGCCGCCAGGGGCGCCCGGCCGCACCAGGCGGTCTGGACCTCGGCAGCCGAGGCATTGGCCGGAGCGCGGCCGCACCACGCGGTTTCCTTGACGACTTCCGGCGCACGGCCGCACCAGGCCGTTTTCCCCGCGCCAGCCTCGGCCGGCGCACGGCCGCACCATGCGGTTTCCTTCGCCATCTCCGGAGCACGTCCACACCATGCGGTCCGCACCGCGGCTGCGACGGCCGTGGCCGGGGCGCGGCCGCACCAGGCGGTCTGGACATCGGCAGCCGAGGCGTTTGCCGGGGCGCGGCCGCACCAGGCGGTCTGGACATCGGCGGCCGAGGTGTTTGCCGGGGCGCGGCCGCACCAGGCGGTCTGGACATCGGCGGCCGAGGCGTTCGCCGGAGCACGGCCGCACCATGCCGTCTGGACATCGGCGGCCGAGGCATTGGCCGGAGCGCGCCCACACCATGCGGTCTGCGCCGCAATTGCCGGTGCACGGCCGCACCATGCCGCGTCGGCCTGCTTCAGGTAGGGCTCGCCGAACGTCGACTCGTACAGTTCGCGCATCCGGTCACCCGCCTGTTCCTGGTTGGCGATGTCGTCTTCGCCGCGCAGGCCGATGTAGGGGTAGTGGTGCAGGAAGTAACCGAAGGCCTGCTCGCAGTCCTGGGCGTACTTCATGGTGTCGAGGATGTGGTAGTGCCAGAAGGTGTCGACGTCCACCTGCGGCGCGGTCTCCTCGTTCGGGAAGGCTTTCATCAGGTAGAGGAAGCGGCGGTATTCGATTTCCGTGGCGTTCGCCTTTTCGAGCGACCAGCCTTCGCCGGATTCCTTGTGCATCAGCTTGACTTTAATCGGGTTCAAATCCAGGGCGGCGATCACTTCGAATTCTTTGTTCGAGATCATGATTCATCCTTAGTTTTGGTAACTGCATCGTTATTGTGATTTGGTGTTCCGGTGGTCGATGAAGTCGTGCTGACTGATGGTCTGGCCCTCCTTGTGGTTGAGTGCAGCCTGTGGTGAAAAAGCCCGGATTGATGAAGCACATTGATGACCATTCTCTACCCCAAGCCTGCGGAAATAATTGATTATTCGCAAGTTGAGTGGCGTCAACCAATTGCATGTCGCATAAACGACTACAGGCTTTCGAAGACCTTCACGGGGCTGGCTGGGGGCGGCATGGCCTGGGCCACGGAGATGAGATTGTCGGCGGTCGGGATCGATACGTGGACGCTGGTGCCCGCATTCGGCCGGCTGGTGATGACGCACTTGCCGCCCAGGATGCGCACGCGCTCCTCGATGCCGACCAGGCCGAAGGAGCCCGGCTTCTGGCCGACGGCCTTGCTCAGGCCGATGCCGTTGTCGCTCACCGTCATCGAGATCGATTCGGCATCGAGCGCCAGTTCGACCCGCACGGCGGTGGCGCGCGCGTGGCGCGACACATTGGTCAGCGACTCCTGCAGGATACGGAACAGGGTGGTGGCGCAGCGGTCGCTCACGTGCAGTTCGCGGCCATCGGAGACCAGTTCGCAGGCGATCCCGGTGCGGCGCTGGAACTCGGCGATCTGCCAGTCGACCGCGGCCGTCAAGCCCAGGTCCAGCACATGGGGACGCAAATCGTTGATGATCTGGCGCACGCTCTTGATGGTGGCGTCGATCTGTTCGAGCGTCCAGCGGGCCCGGGCGTGCAGGCGCGGGTGGCGCCGGCTGGTGCGCGAGGCCAGCAGGTCGGCCTCGATGCGCAGGGCCAGCAGATTCTGGCCGAGGTCGTCGTGGATCTCGCGTGCGATGCGCTTGCGCTCGCTTTCCTTGATGCTCTCGGCGTGGGCCGCCAGGCGGCGCAGGTTGTCATTGGTCTTCTGCAATTTCGTTTCGCTGGCGCGCAGTTCGCCCGTCATCTCCTCGGCCAGTTCGATGGCGCGGCGGCGCGACGAACTCAGGGTCTGGAACAGCGCGTAGAGCAGGGCGGTGCCGGTCGAGCCCGCGAGCATCGCGACCCAGGGCAGGTAGCTGTCGATTTCCGAATACATGCTCTGCTTGGCGATGCGGAAATCGATGTCCCAGCCGCGTCCGCTCACGCCCACCGGCAGCAGGGCGCGGAACATGTTCGGGTCGTGATCGTTCGCGCGCGGCTGGTTGTCGAAGAACACGGTGCGCTGGTAGACGCCGGGCGGCCCGCCGAGCTCCTCCACCGGGCTCATGCCGGAGATCACCAGCCGCGTCGAATGCTTGGGCATGTTGTCCAGCACGCCTTGCGCCAGGCGCGCGACGCTGAAGCCGATGCCGACCGAGCCGATATAGGCGGCGCGGCGCTGGCCGACGTCGCCCAGCGGCATGGCCGGGCGGTACACCGGCATGCGCATGCCCAGCCCGCTGGTATGCGCCTTGATCGCCACCCGGGTGCCCGAGGTCGAGGCTTCGCCGGTATCGCGCGAGTGCGCCAGCGCCAGCGCGACCGCGGGGCGCGCCTGCAGGTCGATCCCGACACGGTCGGCGCGCGCCGAGTTGGGCTCGATATAGGTCAGCACGGTATATTCAGGGCGCCGGCCCTCGGGCCGGATGCGAAAGTCCACGCCGTCGGCGGCGAGCTCGCGCCGCAGCTGCGCTTCCACGGCCGGACGCTCGGCGTCGCTGAAGGTGCGCGCAAAATTGATCGTTTCGACGCCGGGGAAGTGGTTTTCCAGGTCAAGGCCGGCCACGTAACGGCGGAATTCCTCGCTCGTGACTTCGTCGCCCGCGAGGAAGAGGCTGGAGGTGCCGCGCAGCAAGTCAGCATAGGTCTTGATGCGTCCATCCAGGATGGACTGGACCCCGCGCGCCGTGTGCAGGAAGCGCTCGTGGGCATCGTTCTCGATGGCCCGGCTGGTGCTGATGTGCAGGCCGGCGCCGACGCCGAGCGACAGCAGCGCGCCCAGCCAGGAGCCGAGCCTGATGGCCGCGATTTTCTTTCCATAGTCGGCCGCGATCCCCATTTTTTGCTCCGGTGTTGTTGAATGCTTTATTTTTGATTTCGATCAGAATCGCGCAGACTGCGAACGCTGTTACCTATCAGACCTGCTAGGTTGCCTGCGGCGCGGAGGCAACATAAAAAAATCCCGCCGCGGCGTCGCCGGGGCGGGATGTTCGGGTTTCACTTCGTGCTGCTCCGCTGTGCGCTGTCTGGAGCAGGGCTGGTCTTACTTGCCGCCCCAGCTGTCCTTGAGCGTGGTGACGCGGTTGAAGACCGGCTTGCCCGGTTGCGAATCCACGCGGTCGGCCACGAAATAGCCGTGGCGCTCGAACTGGAAGCGCTGGTCGGCCACGGCCGCGGCCATGCCCGGCTCCAGGTAGGCGGTGACGGTTTCCAGCGCGTTCGGGTTCAGCGCGGCCTTGAAGTCCTTGCCGCCGGCGTCGGGCTGCGGATCGAGGAAGAGGCGGTCGTACAGGCGCACTTCGGCTTCCAGGGCGGACGCGGCGCTGACCCAGGTGATGTTGCCCTTGACCTTGTAGTTGTCGGCGCCCGGCGTGCCCGACTTCGAATCCTCGAAGTATTTCACGTGCACGGCGGTCACTTTGCCGTTCTCGTCCTTGTCGTAACCGGTGCACTCGACCACGAAGCCGTACTTCAGGCGCACGCGCGAACCCGGCTGGTCGCCGACTGGCGGGGTGAAGCGGTGGTAGCCCTTGGTCGGGGTTTCCATGAAGTCTTCCTGCTCGATCCACAGTTCGCGCGTGAACGGGAAGGTGCGCTGGCCCATTTCCGGATGGTGCGGGTGGACCGGCGAAGTGCACTCGACCGATTCGCCTTCCGGGAAGTTATCGACGATCAGCTTCAGCGGACGCAGCACGGCGATCGCGCGCGGCGCCTTCGGGTCGAGGTCGTCGCGCAGCGCGCCTTCCAGTGTGCTCATGTCGATCCAGCCGTCGGCCTTCGACACGCCGATGCGCTCGCAGAACAGCTGGATCGATTCCGGCGTGTAGCCGCGGCGGCGCAGGCCGACGATGGTCGGCATGCGCGGATCGTCCCAGCCGGTGACGATGCCGTCGTCCACCAGCGAACGCAGCTTGCGCTTGGAGGTGACGACATAGGTCAGGTTCAGCCGCGCGAATTCGTACTGGCGCGGCACCGGGCGCTGGAAGAAGCCGCCGTCGGCCAGGGTGTCGACCAGCCAGTCGTAGAACGGACGGTGGTCCTGGAATTCCAGGGTGCACAGCGAGTGCGTGATGTTCTCGATCGCATCCGAGATCGGGTGAGTGTAGTCGTACATCGGGTAGATGCACCAGTCGTCGCCCGTGCGGTGGTGGTGGGCATGGCGGATGCGGTACAGGGCCGGGTCGCGGTTGGTCATGATGGGCGAGGACATCGCGTCCTCGCTCATCTTCGCGCGCAGGATGTGCTCGCCGTCCTTGTACTTGCCGGCCTTCATGTCGCGGAAGAGCTGCAGGGATTCCTCGGCCGGGCGGTTACGGAAAGGCGAGTTGGTGCCCGGCGTACCGAAGTTGCCGCGGTTCTTCGCCATTTCCTCGGCGCTCTGGCTGTCGACGTAGGCGTAGCCCTTCTGGATCAGGTACTCGGCCATTTCGTACAGCTTGTCGAAATAGTCGGAGGCGTAGTGCAGGTATTCCTCGCCGCCCTGTTCCCAGGTGAAGCCCAGCCACTTGACGCTGTCCATGATGGTGTCGACGTATTCCTGGTCTTCCTTCTCCGGATTGGTGTCGTCGAAGCGCAGGTGGCAGCGGCCGTTGTAGTCGCGCGCCAGGCCGAAGTTCAGGCAGATCGATTTCGCATGGCCGACGTGCAGGTAGCCGTTCGGCTCCGGCGGGAAACGGGTGATCACCGCCGGCATGCCTTCGCGCTTGTGGGTGCCTGCCGCCAGGTCGTTCTCGACGATGGCGCGCACAAAATTCGACGAAGGCGCGTTCGCCGCCGCCGCGTTGTTCTTATCAGTGCTCATGAAAGAAGGTGTTTGGATAGCTAAAGTTGCTGGCATTTTACCGTACACAGGGGCGCCACGGTCCGCCTATGTGGTGGAGCGCACGGTTCGCGCGGGCGCCCAGGCAGATACTTGGGGCCAATGTCGCCGCTTCCAAGTCAGCCTGGCGCCTGGGGCGCCGGCGGCCACGCTGTCAAGTTGGCGTTTTCTATAGGATAATCTCGTTTTGCCGTTTTTCGGCTATAGCCGGAGAGTTCCAAAGTGGAAAATTTATACGCGATCCTCGGCGTCGCGCCGAACGCCAGCGATGACGAGATCAAGAAGGTCTACCGCTCGCTGGCCATGCGCTATCACCCCGACCGCAACCAGGCGCCGGGCGCGGAGGCGCGCTTCAAGGCCGTTAGCAAGGCTTACGAGATCCTGTCGGACCCCGCCAAGCGCGAGGAATACAACCAGAGCGTGAACCACCGCATCGTGCTCGATGCCGAAGCCGAGGCTTTCGAGCTGTGGCGCTCGCTGTTCGCGCTGAACGGCGTCACGCTGCAGGCGTAATCACCGCTGCCGGGGCAGGACGCCCTGGACGCACCGAGCGCCACCGAACCCCGCATACAGGACAAACAATGAAAAGAGTACATCCCGAATTCGCTTACCAGTCGCGTGAACTGGAAGGACAGATCGACGGCACCCTGGGTGATCCGCCGAACCGCAAGAACTACGACATGATGGTCGGCGCGCTCGTCTCGGAATACGCAGGCGGCTCCGGCATCGACGACGTCAACCTGATGGCCTTCGCGCTCGTTGACAAGATTCGCTTCAAGGACCCGAAAGGCCTGCTGCGCGAAGCGGCGGACTACGAGGGCGACGACCCGGCGCGCGTGTTCGCGATGGCCGAGTGCGAAGGCGAGGACGGCGCCGCCATGTACGCGGCCATGACGGAAAACCATCCGGAACTGGCGCGCCAGGCGATCATCACCGCCTTCCTCTACAAGCACCAGGGCCGCTGGGACGACGACGACCAGTCGCTCGACCAGTTGGCCGAGGGCGACGAGGGCGACGACGACGACAACGACGGCATGGACGACACCGCCGCCACCGACGACTTCACCCAGATCTTCGACCAGGGAGAACGTGAATGAGTGACAAAGCCAATCTGCCGGCGCTGACCAAGCAGGTCAGCGAACTGGTGCTGGCCGGCTCGCTGCAGCACGCCGAAGAGGCGTTCTCGAAAGCGGCCGACGAACATGGCGACTACGCCGTGGCCGAGGTGCTGTCGACCCTGCCGCCGCAGGTGACCGCGCTGCACCTGGCCGGCTTCGACGGCGCCAAGACCTCGCTGGCCACCATGCTGGTGCCGCCCAAGGCCTGGGCCGAGAGCCTGGCCTACATCGCCGCCACCTGGCCGGACGACATGATCGAGGACGATCCCGAGCGCCTTGCCGAGAGCCTGTTCAACCACGTGCACGGCATCGTCTACGCCAACGACGACGAGGACCGCCGCCACGAGCTGCTGGCCGAGGCGTCCGCCACCGACCACGGCGCCACCGTGTTCGCGATCCTGTGGTCGCTCGCGCCCAAGGAAATCATGGAAGTGGCCGGCGAAATCAACCTGAAAGGCCGCTACGTGACCGGCCAGACTTCCTCCGACAGCGACATCGTGCCGCTGGCGATCGACCTGGCCAAGGCCAGCGAGGACGGCTGGGAACGTTCGCTGATCGAGCTGTTCCCGGAATTCCGCCACAGCGCCGAGATGGCCGACGCCGAGTTCCCGGACGACCCGGACGAAGACCCGGACTTCCAGCAGCGCAGCACGCGCGAGCTGCTCTACCGCCTGCGTAAGCAGGTGCCGTCGGTGCGTACCATGCCGCGTCGCAGCACGCGCAAGAGCATGGGCACGGACATCTTCTCGTGAGCGGGGACCGTTCGCCGATGCTGCCTGCAATCGTCATCGAAAAACCGCCGCGGCTGGTGCGCGCGATCAAGCTGCTCGCCGGCGAGGATCCCGAGGAAGCGGCGATCCTGGCCGACGAGCTGTCCGGGATCACCGCCATGGTGGCCGAGAAGTTCACCAACGACCGCACCGCCGAAGGCATCCAGCGCGCGCTGCTGCTGACCGTCGGCGGCGTCTCGCTGGGCCTGGAAAGCATCCTCGAGGAGGAGGGCCAGGCCGAGAGCGACGAAGTGGCGCTCGACATCCTGATCGAGGATGGCGCCGAATACGTGTTCCAGTCGGGCTTCCGCCTGATCCGCGAGCTGGCCGCGCTGCCCGAGGACAGCCTGGTCGGCGAGTACGACCAGGACCCGGTGTATTCGCAGCGGCGCCTGAAGGAGCTGTTCGTCGACATCTGCACCGCCGATCCGGGTGAAAGCTGGTCCGGCTACGAGCGTTACCTGGGCCAGCTGCGCCAGCGCCAGCAGGTGCAGGCGATCGTGCGCGCCGCCCAGTGGCTGCGCCGCAACCACTACGAGGGCCCGGTCAGCGACCCCGACCTGAACGCCGAGGGCGTGATCGCGCTGGCGATCATCTTCGCGGTCGAAGGCGGCGGACGCATCGTCGCGCGCACCGGGCAGAAGGAGTTCGAGCGCTTCGTCAAGTCGGTACGCAAGAACAATCCCGACTTCGAGACCGGCTGGGCCCAGCTGCTGGAAAAGGTCCCGGCGCCGCACCGCGAGATCATCGCCGAGCGCATTGGCACCTACCGCGAAAGCTGCACCGTGTTGAAGAGCATCGGCACGAAAGCGCCGATGAAGCAGTTGGTGGCCGAGCTGGAAAACTACGCCGGATCGGAGCTGGACGCGGAATACCCGTAGGGTGGACGACTCGACCGTGTGGCCGGCATGTCCGTAACGGATGCGCCGTCCACGCGTTCAACAGCCGTATGCATCGACGCGGTCGTGCGCTCTGCGGTTGAATGGTGGGCACGGGGCGCCCACCCTACGAGTGTCACGGGGCGTAGGGTGGGCGCCCCGTGCCCACCGAATGTCAGAGGCGTGTTGGCGTTAGTCTCGTAGGGTGGGCACTTTGTGGTGCTGGCATTTAGCCAGCCCCACTGCCCACGCGAACGCCTGCGAGCCGGCGCCGTGAGATCCAACGTAGCGCTAGCACGCTGCGACAGCCCGAAGAGATCACCCACGCTCCCCGTAAACACACCCTCCCATTCCACGCCCCCCGCCAGCAGCCCCGTCCGATCTTGAGTATCATGGGCAATCAAGTACCAGGATCCACCCATGTCTTCACCCGCCATCGCCGCCGGCACACTTGACTTCAAACGCGTCAACCGCGCCATGGCCTTCGGTGGTTTTTCCACCTTCGCACTGCTCTACAGCGTCCAGCCCCTGATGCCCCTGCTGGCGCGAGATTTCTCCCTCACGCCCGCCCAAAGCAGCCTGGCGCTGTCGATCTCCACCGGCGCGCTGGCCATTGCCCTGCTGGTCTCGAGTATCCTGTCCGACCGCTTCGGGCGCAAGCCGCTGATGGCCGCCTCCATGCTCAGCGGCGGCCTGCTGACCCTGCTGGCCGCGTTCACCCGCGACTATACGCAGCTGCTGGCGCTGCGCGCCCTGATGGGCTTCATGCTGGGCGGGATGCCGGCGGTGGCGATGGCCTATCTCAGCGAGGAGATCGAAGGCGGCTCGCTCGGCCTGTCCATGGGCATGTACATCAGCGGCAGCGCCTTCGGCGGCATGTTCGGACGCGTGCTGGCCTCGGTCATCAGCGACTTCTTTTCCTGGCGCATGGCGCTCGGCCTGATGGGCGCCGCCGGCCTGTACGCGGCCTGGGAATTCTGGCGCAGCCTGCCGGCGTCCAGGCGCTTCCGGCCAGGGCAGGGCGGCCTGGGCGGACTGGTCGACGGCGCGCGGCGCCACCTGCGCGACCCTGGCCTGCCTTTCCTCTTCATGCTGGCCTTCCTGCTGATGGGCTCTTTTGTCAGCCTGTACAACTACATCGGCTACCGCATGCTCGGGCCGGAGTTCCACCTGCGCCAGAGCGCGGTCGGTGCGCTGTCGGTGCTTTACCTGCTGGGCATCTTCAGCTCGGTCTGGGCCGGGCGCCTGGCCGACCGGCTGGGACGGCGCAATGTGCTGTGGCTGGTGATGTCGGTGATGCTCGCCGGGCTGCTGCTCACGCTCGCAGGCAACCTGGTGGCGATCGTCGCCGGCGTCGGCCTCTACACCTTCGGCTTCTTCGCCTCGCATTCGGTCGCCAGCAGTTGGGTCGGGCGGCGCGCCCGGCCGCCGCAGGCGCTGGCGTCGGCCCTCTACCTCTTCTTCTACTACCTCGGCTCGAGCGTGGTCGGTTGGTTCTCCGGCTACATGTGGGAGCATTTCGGCTGGCTGGGCGTAGTCGGCCTGCTGGGCGCGATCCTGGTGCTGGCGATGCTGATCGCCCTGCGGCTGCGCGGCCTGGCGCCGCTGGAATCGGCCACCTCCGCCACGCCGTAAGCACAGCGGGAGAATGCACAATGGCATGATCTGCATCATGCCAAGCGGCATCATCGTACTGTTTGCCTCCGGTAAGATCGTCGATTGGGATAGCAACCAGTCACGATCGCGAAGGAGTGCCGCAGACGATGAATTTCCCTTCCGAACTCAGCGCGCTCGGCCTGTTCGGCACCGGCCTCAGCCAGCATGCGCGCCTGATCACCCTCAGCACCGCCCAGGAAAGCGCGCTGCCCGAAACGCTGGCTGCCGAAAGTTTCAATGGGATCGAGGCCGTCAACGCCCTGTTCAGCTTCGAGGTAGATGCGCTCAGCACCTCGACCGACCTGGACCTGTCGCTGTTCCTCGGCGAAGAACTGACGGTTCGCCTGCTGCAGCCGGACGGCAGCCGCCGCGCGTGGCATGGCATGTGCATGCAGGCCTCGTGGCTAGGCGCCGACGGCGGCGTGGCGTGCTACCGGCTGCGGCTGGAACCGGCGCTGGCGCTGCTCGGACTGCGCCGCGACAGCTACCTCTTCCAGGACAAGAACGTACGCGACATCGTCACCGAACTGCTGGCCGACTACCCGCAAGTCCGCTTCGACTTCGACATCACCCAGGAACTCGCGCCGCGTCCCGTGTGCACGCAGTACCGGGAGAGCGATCTCGCATTCTTCATGCGCCTGCTCGCGTCGGAAGGCCTGAGCTGGCGCTTCGAGCACGACCAGCAGGAGGATGCCGCGGATGGGCATGCGCGCCATCGTCTCCTCATCTTCGACAGCCGCGCCCTGGCGCCGGCGCTTCCCGGCGGCGAACGCATCCGCTTCCACGGCGTGCGCGCCACCGAGCACGACGACGCGATCGACGCCTTCGGCTCCTGCCGCCAGGTGGGTGCGAACGCGGTCGGCATCAGCAGCTGGGATCCCGGCCAGCTGATCGCGCCGGCGGCCGAGCACGAATCCATCCTCGACGCTGGTGAGCTACCGGGGCTGCCGCTCTACGACGGCAGCGGCGAGCGCCACGCTCCCAGCCGCGCCGCCGCCGACGCCCATGCCGAACTGATGCTGCAGGCGCTGGAGATGGACTACAAGCTGTTCGAAGGCGCGGGCGCGGTGCGGCGGCTCGCGGCAGGACACGCCTTCGCGCTGACCCAGCACGACCGCTATCCCGACGGCGACAACGCCTTCACCGTGCTGTGGGTGCGCCACGAGGCCCGCAACAACTTCCAGACCGGGATCGCCGGCGCCGTCACACGCGGTGTCGAGAACGGCAGCTACCGCAACCGCTTCGCCTGCGTGCGCGCGGCGGTGCCGATCGTCCCACCTGCCACCGCCATGCGCGACAAGGCCACCGCGCCCGGGCCGCAATGCGCCCTCGTGGTCGGGCTGGCGGACGCGGTCTCGACGACCACGCGCGACCATCAGGTGAAAGTCCAGTTCGCGTGGCAGCGCGGCCTGGCCCCGAACCCCGGCGGCCTCGCGCACGACACCGACGATCAAGGCTGCGCCCCGGGCAACGATGCATCTGGCGCCTGGGTGCGCGTGGCCGAGGCGCTCGCCGGTCCCAACTGGGGCACCGTGTTCACGCCACGCATCGGCACCGAGGTGCTGGTCGACTTCATCGAGGGCGACATCGACCGACCGGTGATCGTGGCCCAGCTCTACAACGGCGCGGATACGCCGCCCTTCGCCGCAGGCGTTGAATC
Organism: Pseudomonadota bacterium; assembly: GCA_040755875.1. Classification (GTDB taxonomy): domain Bacteria; phylum Pseudomonadota; class Gammaproteobacteria; order Burkholderiales; family Burkholderiaceae_D; genus Telluria. Next base: position 90,045 of record JBFLZJ010000003.1, read on the forward strand.
GAGCGCGAATCACGCCGGCGTGCTGTCCGGGATCCACAGCCATAACGTCGACGGCGGCGGCTACAACCAGTGGCAGCTCGACGATGCGCCGGGCCAGGTCCGCACGCGCCTGGCGACCAGCACCGCGTCGACCCAGCTCAATCTCGGCTACCTGATCCACCAGGCGCCGGGCTCGAGCCAGCGCGGCGCCTATCGCGGCAGCGGCTTCGAGCTGCGCACCGACGCCTGGGCCGTCATTCGCGGCGGCGAGGGCGTGCTGCTCTCGACCAGCGCCCGCACGCGGCAGGGTTGCGGCGTGACTTCGACCCAGATGGATGCGGCGGAGGCGCTGTCGCTGTTCAAGGGCGCGCAGTCGCTGGCGACCACACTGGGCGACGCGGCGGCACAGCAGCAGGCCCTGTTCAGCAAGGATGCAGCCAAGGCCCAGGCCGACTTCATCGAGCAGATCGACCCGAAGGCGAACGGGAAGTACGAAGGCGCCGTCGGCGGACAAAGCGCGCTGAAAGCCAAACCAGGATCGCGCGAGCTCGATGGCGGACAGCCTGTCGAGAAGTTCGGCTCTTCTATCGTGCTGATGGATGCGGCCGCCAGCATGAACTGGGCCACGCCGGCATCGACCGTGGTGTATGCGGGGCAGCAGCTGCACTGGACCACGCAATCGGATCTGCACATGGCTGCGGCGCATACGGTGTCGTCGGTGGCGGGGAATGCCTTCAACTTCTTTACCCATTCGGGCGGCATCCAGGCGATTGCCGGGAATGGGCCGGTGTCATTGCAGGCGCATACGGATCAGCTGGAGATTTTGGCGGACAAGGAGATCACGGTGATCTCGGTGAATGACTGCATCGAGATCAAGGCCAAGGAGAAGATCGTGCTGCAGACGGGGCAGTCGGCGATCACGCTGGAGGGTGGGGATATTACGTTTGCTTGTCCGGGGAAGTTTACGGTGAAAGGGGGGAAGCATTTGTTTGAAGGGGGAGCAAACGCTCCGGCCGAGTTTTCCAAATTGCCAGATAGTAGGGAGAAGATTTTTAAGGAGCGGCTGCGAGCGATTGACGCGGCCAGCGGTATTCCCATAGCAAATCTGCCCTACCGAATTCAACTTCCTGACGAAACCATGCTCGTTGGTCGCACCGATCAGAATGGGCTGACACAGCAGGTCGTAACACAGGATCCAGCCACGTTAAAGGTATTCTGGGATACGAATGTGGAGGAGGGATTTGAAGAGACATCTACAGATGAGGGATGCTAAATGTCCAGTGCAAAGCCCGCAGTAGTTACATCAACGGTACTCAACAACGAAGCGACTAAAGACGTAAAGGTTAAGCTCAAACGAACAGTAACTTATGTCATAAATATCAAAACAGCGAAGAAATTGAGCTTGCCTTATGCCGTGGCGATTAATGGTGCCGTACAAGATGCATTCAAAAGTAAACCGAGAAAAGTTGGGGGCGATGGGGGGAAGATTGTTGTCAAGAACGTAGAGCCGGGCGCACGAGTCAGTCTGTTTCTCAACAGCGATGCTCATCCAGGTTTCCGAAAGGAAGCCGTTTATGGGGTAACGCCAAACGAGCGTGATGTTGTCGTGAATATTGTGGAGAAGGTAGGAAGGTGCGCAGATACTGATATCCCGGTACAAACTGGGCGAGGGAACGGATCAGGTTCCGCCCAGGAAGAAAAAGATGTCTACGTGGCTGCGTTAACCGGCAATGTTTGGATGAGAGTGTCGCATAAATACTCTGCAGGAGAGGTTGACGCTTTTCTGCCTCCCGATACCAATCCGGTCGTTAAAGCCGCGGTCAGGAAAATTTACGACGGACTCACGAAGCCATTACTTGAAATTGATGTGCCATCAAAGCAGGCCGGCGCGGCGGCGCGAACTGTTTCAGTTAAATTCGAAGATGGAGAGAATCCACGCGAAAACATTGCGAATGGCTATCATTTTTTTGCAGAAGGGCTGACCCGGGTTCATCCTGCTGGCTACGCGGCGATTATAGCTGCTGCGATTGAGGCTGATGTTGCCATGATTACAATGACATCCGCTTGGCGACCAATGCTCGGATCAATCGCTCATCGAGCAGGGCTGGGCCTCGACGTCAATTACGTTGGTGCGACGCGAATGAATCGCCAGAGCTTACGCAAAGAACGGGCGGTTAAAAGCTCGACCGTTAGTGAGGCTGAAAAGAAATTGTTAGCGGCTTTTGAAGAAGCGAAAGAGCAGCAGCTAGCTGCCAACAGAGATCTCATCGCAGCCGAATCCGAGGCAAAGGCTGCGACCGGCGGTGATCCGCAAAGAGTTATTGGAGCGAGACAGAAGTTAAAGGCCGCACGAGAAACAAGCGTAGCCGCAGAAAGGCTTCGAAAAGAGGCTGAAATTGCCTGGAACGCTGAGCGTGACAAGAATGAGCCATATGAGGTGCGTCGATTTCGAGAATCATTGATTAAAAGTAGAAGCGTTGTGCAGGTGTTTGATCCTTGGTTTATGGACGCCAACACGCAGGATGGTGTGAATGCAGATGCAAATATGCAAAAAAGCGAAAATGAAAAGCTGCACGCACATCACTTACATATTACTGTTCGTGAGCCCAACATATTATGAAAGAAAAAATTTTCTATATTGGTCACTTTGTTCTGGCGGGTGTAATGGTCTGTTGGTGCTTGCCGACGTTCGCATTGGATTCGGTAGAAACATATCCTCCGTTGAAAATGCACGGCACTTCTTATCCGAATGCGTGTGCGGATGAGGAGAGCCAAGTTTTACGCGATAAAATTGTTGCAAGTAAGGTCGCTGAAGCTTCCCAGTTATGGCAGGCAGTGAAAATTATCCTTTGTGCACCGCGTAGCAAGAGGGATCGTATTTTTGTTGCTGGCTTGATTCCAAGTAAGGTACGAGAAGTTGCAGAGTCAACCGGGGATACGCCATCCTTTAGAATCGTTCAGCGAACTCCGGAACTTATCGAGGACGTAATGGCTGGAGGTAAAGCTTGGGACGCTGAGGTGAGTTTTGATTCTAGGAAGCTCGTGCTGCAATATTTTGTAAATGAAGCTTGTGTGAAAAGAATCACCTTTATATTTCAGCGCTCGAAGTGGCTAGTCTACTCAGTTGGTGAGGCGTGTGATTAGACTTGAGGCGAGCACGTGATTTATGAGGTAATGCAATCGGAAGCGAAGTCTGTATTTCTATGAACTTTGTCACCCGACCTTTAAGAAAATACCAAGCCACAACTTCTTGTTTAAACTCGGTTTGTTGCTAATGCTGCTGATTTGCTCAATACATTCGCAAGCTGCGAGTTTATGTGGGCGAGACAAAAGTATCGTTTTTGCGTGTGATGTTGCGAAAAAAAGGTCGATCGCAGTGTGCGCGGGAGTGCAGGCTGCGAAAAAATATTTGGAATATCGCTACGGGACGCCGAACTATATTGAAATGCGGTTTCGCTCAGGCGAGAGTGACTCGCTTAAAGAGTTCCATTTTGCTGAGGTGCTACACGCAAGCAATGCCTCGGAAATCTTATGGTTTCAGTATGATGGTTTATTTTACCTAATACATCTGCCAATGCGCGGAGGGCCGGTTCAGAGCACTGTGCGCGATGGTAAACCAATCAACAGTCAAACCTGTAGAGGCGGGTGGGGTGGGGTACAGGGGAATATAAATAGCGCAAAAGGCTTGGTCGTAGATCATGGCAGCGGTGATGTAGATACGATGGCACGCTACTGGGGTGAGAAATAGGCGTGTGTCGCCAACTCATTGTTGGCTGATTAGTGCCAATGTAGATCAAGCTATGGGGCGTTCGCTTGGAAACTACTGCGCGTAGATTGCCTAAGGATCGTCAAGACAATGAAATGTCATCAGAGTCTTTGGTTTGTGGGGATTTCGATAGCACTTTTAAATTATGTCCACTTGGCAGATGCTTATGCCGAAAAGGATAAAGTGAAAAAAGCGGCGCCGCAATATATTCCAAGGTTTGTAGATGATAGCGAATCCGGCGAAAGTGGACTTTCTTCAGTGCTGGCGGGTAATCAACATAATGACACGGCTAACCTCCGCATTCTGAGAAAAGATCTCGCTGCCGGTGCGCCTCAAGTGCGCGAAAATGTTGTCAAGCTATTGGAGAAAATTGGCCTGGAAGCCGACTTGCCATCGCCAGACAAGTTCCCAGTCATCCGTAATCGTGCGATCATCGAAGCATTATTGATCGAGGGATTTGTTAAGGACGACGCAGCTTCCGATGCTGCCGCAACAATCTTGCGTGAGCAATGTCTGCCTTCCGACCTGGCTGCTTTCGGCGATATTTATCTGAAGTCGCTGCAGGCACAAAAAGGCGAGTATCTTTATCTCGTCGCTAAAGCCAAAATCGGCGCGGCTCGGCCCTACGTCGATGTGCTGGCCCGGTCTGAAAAGTGGCGGCGGGATGAAGAAGCACTTAAGGTGATCAAAATTGCCCAGGCAGCTCTGGGAAATACGGAAATCGAAGACGAGTTCATACAGGCGACTGCCGAAGCGGAAAGAAAAGCCCCGCCAGCACCTGCAAATCGGTTCTATGATGTCGGTTCAGCCAAGGACGGAAAACAGATAGCTGCCAGCCTGGCCACATTGGGGCTCATAGGAACACGCCGCTCCTTGCTCACCGTGTGTGCTTATCTGCGCTCGCCGATGAAGACCTACGTGCCCAATCACCGGGAGCGTTCGATTCGGTATGACGCATTGGATGCACTGCGTTACAACTACCCTGATGAGCGTTTGCTTTATCGCCCAACCACATTGGATGAGTGGGCAGCCGCGGAAGCATTCTGCACGCGAACCGTCGGCGCTGTATTTGATGGGCCAACCCCAGATATCCCACCCGATCATGTCTATCCCGCGGGAGTGTCGCCTCGGCCATTGAGACGCTAGGCCGATGCTCTGCAGTCGGAACAACAGATGGGCTTTGTCCCCAGCAGATATAAGCCCTGTAGGAAGCTGGCTCATAATTACCCGCCCGCTACTGTGCTCGTGTATCGCATGGATTTGCGAGCAGCGCTAAAATCAACCGCTCTCTTTTCCAAAGGAGGTCATCATGCTGCAAGCAAACGAAATCCAGCAACGCTACAGCCACCTGCAGCAGACCATCGGCGAAGCCGAGCAGGCCTGCATGTCGTCCCAGGACACGCCGCCGGAAATGCGGGATTGCATCCAGCGCATTTCGCGCGAGGTGAAACAGGCACAGGATGTGATGCAGTCGAATGACGAGGCGCGCATCGTCCAGTGCGTCGACAGCCTGGAAGACATGGGGGACGAAGCCAAGCGCATGAGCCGGTCGATGCCGCAGATGCCGGCGCACCTCGAGGCCATGGTCACCCGCGTGCACGCCGAGCTGTCCGACTTCAAGCACAAGCTGCACTAAGCTGAACCAGCAAGCCCGCGCGGCGAGGGGGCTGAGTTACACCACGCCCTTGCCGCGCAGCGCCGCAATCTCGTCGCCGTTCTTGCCCAGCACATCGCGCAGCACCTCGTCGGTGTGCTCGCCCAGCAGCGGCGGCGCTTTTGCGCTCGTTGCCGGCGTAGCCGACATTTTCATCGGGCTGCGCACCAGCGTCACCTTGCCCGCGCTCGGATGCGGCAACTCGACCGCCATGCCGCGCGCGCGCACCTGCTCGTTGGCGAACACTTCGCCGACGTCGTTGATCGGCCCGCAGGGCACGCCCACTTCCTCGAGCATCGCGATCCACTCGTCGCGCCGGCGCGTCGCCACCATCTCGGCGAGCAGGGGCACCAGCACGTCGCGGTTCTGCACGCGCAGCGGGTTGGTGGCAAAGCGCGGGTCCCGCGCCAGTTCCGGCCGTCCGCCGGCCTCGACGAACTTCTGGTACTGCCCGTCGTTGCCGGCCGCGACGATGATGTGGCCATCCGAGCAGGCGAAGGTCTGGTAGGGCACGATGTTGGCGTGCGCGTTGCCCCAGCGCTTGGGCGGCTTGCCGCTGTTGAGGAAGTTGCTGCCGACGTTGGCCAGCATCGCGACCTGGGTGTCGAGCAGGGCCATGTCGATGTACTGGCCTTCGCCGGTGCGGTCGCGGTGCGTCAGCGCGGCCAGCACGGCAATCGTCGCGTACATGCCGGTCATCAGGTCGGTCAGGGCCACGCCGGCCTTTTGCGGCCCGCCGCCGGGCAGTTCGTCGCGCTCGCCGGTCACCGACATCAGGCCGCCCATGCCCTGGATCAGGAAGTCGTAGCCTGCGCGGTGGGCGTAAGGGCCGTCCTGGCCGAAGCCGGTGATCGAGCAGTAGACGAGATCCGGCTTTACCGCCTTCAGCGACGCGTAGTCCAGGCCATAGCGCTTCAGGTGGCCGACCTTGAAGTTTTCCAGCACGACGTCCGAGTGGCGCGCCAGTTCGCGCACCAGGGCCTGGCCCTCGGGGCTGGCGATATCGACCGTCACCGAGCGCTTGCCGCGGTTGGCCGACAAATAGTAGGCCGCTTCGCTGGTGTTGTTCCCTTGCGCGTCCTTCGCATAGGGCGGACCCCAGGCGCGGGTGTCGTCGCCGCTGCCGGGACGCTCGATCTTGATCACGTCGGCGCCGAGGTCGGCCAGGTTCTGCGAGCACCAGGGGCCGGCCAGCACGCGCGAGAGGTCGAGCACGCGGATATGGCCGAGCGCCTTCGAGGATCCGGAATCAGTCATGGTGATTTTTTGCCAAGTTCGAGAAGCGCCGATTATAGCCGGGTGCGACGAGGGCTCACCTATCTGCCGTGCCCAGCAGCTGGCTGGCGAACTGGTCGCGCTCGCGGTCGACGATGCCGTCCACCACGCGCTCGTCCAGGCCCATGGCTTCGAGCACGAAGGCCGACAGTTGCAGGCTGGCCTCGAGCGTCTCGGGCACGACCACGGTGGCGCCGGCCAGCTTGAGGTCGCGCGCATGCTTCTCGTCGCGCGAGCGCACGAACAGGGGCACGTGAGGGAATTCGCGCCGGATGCCGCGCACCGCCTGCAGGGCGGACGCCGGGTGGTCCATGGTCAGGACGATGGCCGGCGCTTCCTCGGCGTGGACGCGGCGCAGCAGCTCGCAACGCGCGGCATTGCCGAAGTAGACCGGGACGCCGTTCGCGTGCAGCGTCGACACCAGCTTGGCGTCGTTCTCGAAAGCGATGTATGCGATGCGCTGGGCGTCCAGCAGGCGGGCCAGCTGCTGGCCGACGCGGCCGAAACCGGCGATGATGATGCGCCCGCGCGCCGACTCCAGCGCATGCTCGTCGAGCCTGGCCGCCTGTTCGCGCTCGCTGCGCTCGGCGCGCTCGCCGATCGCGCGGCCCAGGCGCGCCAGCAGCGGCGTGATGAACATCGACAGGCCGACCGCGAGCATCGCGCGCGCGCCCAGGCCGGGGTCCAGCAGCCTGGACGAGATGGCGTAGCCGATCACGATGAAGGCGAACTCGCCGCCCTGGCCCAGCAGCAGGCCGCCCTCGATGGCCTTGGGCCAGGGCAGGCGGCCGATGCGGAAGATGAGGGCGACCACGCAGGCCTTGAGCAGCACCAGGCCGAGCACCGCGCCGGCCAGCCACAGCGGCGCCTCGACGATCTGGCGCGTGTCCATCTGCATCCCGACGGTCATGAAGAACAGCCCCATGAGCAGGCCCTTGAAGGGCTCGATCATCAACTCGACCTCGTGCTTGAATTCGGTCTCGGCCAGCAGCAGGCCGGCGATCAGGGCGCCCAGGGCCATTGACAGTCCGGCGGCGGCCGACATGGCGGCTATGCCGAAGGTGCTCAGCAGGATCAGGGCCATGAAGACGTCGGGCTGGCGCTGGCGCGCAAAGGCCTTGAACAGGGGATGGATGACGCGCCCGCCGACCAGGTAGATGAGGGCGATCGCGCCGCCGGCCTTGGCCATGGTCACGGCTGCGAGCATGAGGGCGCCGTCGCCGCTGCTGCTGTCGCCACCGGCCAGGGCGCCGATCAGGATCAGGATCGGCACCACCGCCAGGTCCTGCAGCATCAGCACGGCGAAGGCCGCCTGGCCGAGGCGGGTGCCGGTGCTGTGCTGCTCGCTCATCAGCTGCATGACGACGGCGGTCGAGGACAGCGAGAGCACCAGGCCGAGGATGACGCCGGTCGCAAACGACTGGTCCAGGATGAACACGACGGCGGCGCCGATCAGGGCCGCGCTGGCCAGCACCTGGGCCGTGCCGGCGCCGAACACCCAGCGTCGCAGCGACCACAGGCGGGCGGCCGACAGCTCCAGGCCAATCATGAACATCAGGAACAGCACGCCGATCTCGGCCAGCATCGACACCCCCTCGCCGCTGGGGAAGGTGATCCAGCTCAGCCAGGGAAACTCGCCTGCGGACAGCGCCACGCCGAAGGGACCGAGCAGGGCGCCGACGGCGAGGAAGCCCAGCACCTGGTTGATGCGCAGGCGCTGCAGGGTCGGGATCAGGATGCCGGCGAGGATCAGGAACAGGAGGATTTCGCGCAGGAAGGGGAAGGCGTGTTGCTCTTGCACGGAAGGGGGCCTTTGCGGTTGTGGACTGGCATTGGCATTTTATAACGGCGGAATTACCAGGTTGAGCAAATCCGTAGGGCGGGGTCATTGAGGCCCGGGGGCTCAATGACCTGCCCACGCGTGAACGATGCGCAGACGCGGCGCTTTATAAACGCCAACACGACGCACACGTCACGCGTGGGCACGGGGCGCCCACCCTACCGCATATGAAACGCCTCCGCCGGCGTTTCTTCCTGCTGGCGGTGCCCGCTCGCCACCGGCTGGCGCGATTCGGCGGTCTTCACCAGTTCCTCGTACTCGGGATCGTCGACGCCGCGCAGTTCGAGGTAGCGGTCGAGCGCGTTCTCCAGCTTCGGCAGCAGGATCGCGCGCTCGCTGTGCAGGACGCTCCAGGCCGGACGCGCCGCCGCCATCTCCAGCGCCAGCGCAGGCTTCGCGACCAGGCCGGTGGTGGCGATGCCGGCCTTTTCGGCCGCCATCTTCGCCAGCGCGTACCAGCTCACGGCGCCGACATTGTTCAGGTGCCAGATGCCGCTCTCGCGGTCCACCGCCAGGTCGAGGCAGGTGTGCACCAGGTCCGGCACATAGGTCGGCGACACCGTCATGTCGTCCGCGGCCACGAAGGTGTCGCCGCGCTCCAGGGCGCCCAGGGCCAGGGTCACGAAGTTGTGCTTGTCCCAGGGGCCGAAGAAGGCGCTGGTGCGCACCACCAGGGCGCCCGGGTGCTTGTCCAGCACCGCGGTCTCGGACTGCGCCTTGCTGCGGCCATAGACGTTCAGCGGCGAGACCGGGTCGCTCTCGACGTAGGGGCGCCCATTGCGGCCGTCGAACACCAGGTCGCTCGAGAAGGTGGTCAGGTGCACGTCGTGGCGGGCGCAGGCCTCGGCCAGGATCGCGGCGCCGACGGTGTTCTCGCGGAAGCAGCGCTCGGCCTCGACTTCCGCATCGTCCACGCGCACGTAGCCGCAGGTGTTGATGACGGCCCAGGGCTTGTAGTGGCTGAGCGCGCGCTCGACCGAGGCCGCGTCGGCGATGTCCATGTCATGGCGCGAGAGCAGCTTGTAGGCGAGGTTGCGCTTCTGGCAGACGCGGGCGAAAGCGCGGCCCAGGGTGCCCGAGGCGCCCGTGATCAGGATGGGCGCGGCGCTGGCGCCGGCGGGGCGCAGGCTGGGGGCCGCGATCGAGGCGAGGGCGGCCGGGGTGGCGACCGGCGGGCACAGGAAGCGGCCCGGACGGCGCCACCAGCCCTGGCCGCGCAGCACCGGGTTGGTCAGCGGCTGGCCGCTCGCCAGCTCGCGCATCATGCGCGCCAGCGCGGTCGGGCGCGGCAGCGGCGAGCGCACGTCGAAGGGGCCCGGCTCGTAGTAGCCGCGGTTCTCGGTGACCAGGCTGTTCCAGTCGAAGGAGCCGAGCAGCGACCAGACGGTGACGGCGCGGATGTCGACGCCGTTGTCGCGCGCCGTATGCGCGGCCTGCCAGATCTCCAGCAGCCAGCGCAGCTGGTCTTCGCGGTTGGCGTCGATGTGGGCCTCGGTGACGGCCAGCGGCAGGCGGTAGCGCTCCCAGACTTCGGACAGCAGCGGGCCGATGCCGGCGGTCGGCGTGGCCAGGGCGCGCGAGGCTTCGATGTCGGCGCAGGGAATGCCGTCGGCGACGCCGCGGTGGTGCTGGGGATAGCGCTCGGGACGGTGGTCGAGCCAGCGCTCGCTGGTGACGTAGTAGTTGACCCCGATGACGTCCGGCGGGCAGGGATTGTCGCGGAACCAGAGGAATTCGGCGGCGTCGATGCCGGTGCCGGTGAGATAGCTCCAAAGCTTGTGTTCCGGGCCGATCATGCCGCACAGCAGGTCCCAGGCCAGCCAGCGGCGCTCGTTGTAGAAGTCGGCCACGTGGGCCAGTTCCGGCGTGCTGTAGGTCTTGCCGAGGTCGTCGGTCTGGACCAGCTTGGCGTCCGGGTTGACCTTGCGGATTTCGCGCATGCACAGGACCACGGCGCGGCACTGGATCAGCAGGGCCTGGATGAAGCTGCGGTCGTCGCGGGCGTGCGGGTACCAGACGCCGTACAGGCCGGCGAAGCGGGCCGTGGTGCAGGGTTCGTTGACCGGGGTGTAGTACTCGAGCCAGGGATAGCGCGCCGCCACCGCGCCGGCATACTCGGCCAGGCGTTCGGGGAAGGCCGGGTCGAGCAGGCTGGTGTCGCGCGGGCCGCTGCCGTGGTGGATCAGGCCGGCGATCGGCGTCACGCCTGCCTCGCGCAGCGCCGGCAGGCGCTCGTCCGGCCAGGTCCAGTCGGCCTTGTCAACGCCTTCCGGCGCGGTGCGTTCCCAGAGGATGGGGTAGCGGATGGCACGAATGCCGAGCGAGGCAAAACGGCCGATGTCGCAGGCCCGTTGCGCGTGGCCGTTGCGGTCGAGCTGGCTGAAGTAGTCGTCGCGGACGCGGTTGACGGTGCATTCGAGGCCGCCCCACAGTTCCAGTGGGCGGGATTGGCTGTTCGGGCTCGTATTGGTATTCATCATTCACCACTCTTTATAATTTGACAACGGAATTTTTTTAGATGGCCGCCGAAAGCAAAAAGTTCGGGTCGGTTGCCGGGTCCCCCTGTCCCGGTCGTCCAGGCGACTGTTGCGAAGACGGTTGACAGCGGGCCGCCAACCTGCAAACATGCCATCCATGAATTTTCTGAACCCACATTTCTCGTTTTGTAACTGGTGGCGCCGCTGACAGCGCGCGGCCCAGTAGAGAAGATGTGACTCAATGAACGCCGCCTCGATTCAGGTGGCGTTTTCGTTTGCGCGGCAGGATCGAGGCTCATAATAAGGAAACTCGATGAGCTCGCAAGACACCCCAGCAACCACTCCTGCAAACCCGGCGCACATCATCCTCACCGGTGACCGTCCGACCGGTCCATTGCACCTCGGCCACTTCGTGGGCAGCCTGCGCAATCGCGTCGCCTACCAGGACCAGTACCGCCAGTTCGTCATGCTCGCCGACGCCCAGGCGCTCACCGACAACATGGATGACACCGGCAAAGTACATCGGAACGTCGTCGAAGTGGCGCTCGATTACCTCGCGGTCGGCATCGACCCGTCGCGCTCCACGATCTTCATCCAGTCCCAGGTTCCGGAACTGGCCGAGTTGACATTTTATTATTTGAACCTCGTGACTGTCGCACGCTTGGAGCGCAATCCGACTGTCAAGACGGAGATCCAGCTGCGTGGTTTCGAGCGCGACATCCCGGCCGGCTTCCTGACTTACCCGGCCAGCCAGGCCTCGGACATCAGCGCCTTCAAGGCGACCCTGGTGCCGGTGGGCGAGGACCAGATCCCGATGATCGAGCAGTGCAACGAGATCGTGCGCCGGATGAACCGCATTGCGAAGCGCGACATCCTGGTCGAGTGCAAGGCCCTGGTCCCGGAAATCGGCCGCCTGCCCGGCATCGACGGCAAGGCCAAGATGAGCAAGTCGCTCGGCAACACCATCAACCTGGGCGACAGCGCCGACCAGATCCGCGCCGCCGTCAAGCAGGTCTACACCGACCCGCTGCACCTGAAGGTGTCCGACCCGGGCCACCTGGAAGGCAACGTCGCCTTCCTCTACCTCGACGCCTTCGATCCGGAGAAGGAAGCCCTGGCCGAGATGAAGGCCCATTACGTGCGCGGCGGCCTGGGCGACAGCGTCGTCAAGAAGCGCCTCGACACCGTGCTCCAGGAAATGCTGGCGCCGATCCGCGAGCGCCGCGAGCACTATGCCCAGGACAAGGGGCAGGTGCTGCAGATGCTGAAGGAAGGCACGATGAAGGCGCGCGAAGTGGCGGCGGGAACCATGGACGAAGTGCGCCGCGCGCTGGGGTTGTCGTACTTCTGATCTGCTTCGTCGTCGGATATTGACCCGTAGGGTGGGCGCCCCGTGCCCACCGGAGCGATGATCAGACGCGACACTGGAGAAAGGCGTCAACGCGACGCATGCCATCGGTGGGCACGGGGTGCCCACCCTACGTCCATCGCCCGCATTCCGGTATTCCCCGTCCACCTCCCGATACTCCCGGTATCGCCAGGCGCTCCCCCATCGGCCACGCTGGCCGGCCCTTTTGTGATGTGACAAGCTGCCGCGCATTCGTCATTCAGGAGGGGAGAATCACATGAGTAAAGGTTTGCGCTTGACCGAGCAGTGGATGGCGCGTGCGCTGTGGCTGGTCGCCTTCGTCTTCGCCAGCTTCCTGATCGGGCTGGGCGGGAAGATCGTCGAGAACCTGTGGGATGTGGAGGCGCCGCTCAGCGTCGAGCAGTTCATCGATCCGCGGCAGGCAGGCGAGGTGAAGGCCCAGCGCGACGCGGCCCGGGACAGGCAGGACGCCGCGCGCACCGCTCTGGAGCAGGCCGAGCAGAAGCACGAGGTGGCGCGCTCGAACACGCGCTCGGCGCGCTCCGCTTTCGAGAACTGGCTGGCCACGCGCAGGGTCACGGCCCGGCCCGACCAGGACAGCGAACTGATTGCCCGCACCCAGGCGCTCGACGCGCTCGAATCCGAGGAGCGCAAGGCGCTCGCCGCGGTCGAGGCCCAGCAGCAGGCCATGCTCGACGCCAGCCAACAGGCCGAAGCGGCCCGCTCGCGCTGGGAAGCGCTCGAGCGCCCGGCCGTGCAGGCGCATGAGGAAGCGGTGCGCGCCAAGGAATTGCGCGTATTCCTCTACCGGCTGGCGCTGACCTTGCCGCTGCTGGCGCTGGCCGGCTGGCTGTTCGCCCATAAGCGCAAGAGCACCTGGTGGCCCTTCGCCTGGGGCTTCATCATCTTCGCCCTGTTCGCCTTCTTCTTCGAGCTGGTGCCCTACCTGCCCAGCTACGGCGGCTACGTGCGCTACGTGGTCGGCATCGTCGTCACGGTCGTGGTCGGCCGCTACGCGATCCTGTCCCTGCAGCGCTACCTGGCGCGGCAAAAGGAGAGCGAGGCGCTGCCCGATGTCGAGCGGCGCCAGACCATGCGCTACGACCTGGCGCTGGCGCGGCTAGGCAAGAGCGTGTGCCCGGGCTGCGAACGTGCCGTCGACCTGAAGGACCCGGCCATCGATTACTGCCCGCATTGCGGCATCGGCCTGTTCGACCGTTGCGGCGGCTGCAGCACGCGCAAGAACGCGTTCGCGCGGTTCTGCTTTTCATGCGGAACCGCCGCGAACACGAGCCTTGCCGACTGAATGACTCCTGCGGGTTTAATCCTGCAGGTCGGCCGGCACCTTGCCGCCGTTTTCGGCCAGCTTCTTCATCACCTGCTTGTGCAGCCAGATGTTCATCGAGGCCGAGTCGCTGGTGTCGCCGGTGTAGTGCAGTTCGGCGGCCAGTTCCTTGCGCGCCTGCAGGCTGGAGTCGAGGTCGAGCAGCTTGAGCAGGTCGACGATCGAGGTGCGCCAGTTCAGCTGCTGGCCCGAGGCCTTCTGCTTGTTGGTCAGGATTTCCTCGACGTCCACCTGCTGGGCCAGGGTCGCCGCCGGGCCGGTGGCGGCCGGGGTCACCTGGGTCGGCTGGCCGGCCTGCTGGGCCTGGGCGGTGGCGGGCGACGTCGGCACGTTCTGCTGGGCGCCGGGCGCGGCGGCCGGCGCAGAGCCTGGCGCCGGCGCGGGTGCGGACTTCTGCGGGAAGATCTTGTGGAAGATGTTGCTCAGGATGCCCATGTCTTTCTCCTTTTCCGGGGTTGGATTGCGGCGCTGGATGCCCTGCGCCATGGCGCCGAGCGCGACGGCGAGCGCGGTGGCGCCAATGGCCTTTACGGCGGTCGGGTGCTCGGCATAGAACTCGCCCATGCGGTCGAGGATGCCGGGATTTTCCTGCTGCGCCTTCTCGGCGATTTCCTTGACTTGTTCCGGCGAGACTTGCGAAGCCTGCTCCGGCGTCACGCGTCCCGCATTCCCGCCGAACAGGCCGCCCAGCTTGCCCATCAGGCCGGGGCTGGCGCCGGCGATCAACTGGTTCAGCATGCCGGCGCGCTGGTCCGGGTTGCTGTTGCCGAACATCTGCGCCAGCATCTGCGGAAAGGGCGGCGTGGCGTCGGAGCGCAGCGCCTGGATGACCCCCTGGGCCACCGTTTCGCGCGGCGCGGCCTGGGCGGCGCGCTCGAAGTCGTCGGGCGCCTGCGCCGGGTTGGCGGCGCCACCGCCTAGATATTGACCAAGCAAATTCCCTAAATCAAAACCCATGTGACCTCCTGCTTCGATAACGTTGAAAGGGGAGGGTAGGGCCTCCACTGCCGTGTTTCGGTACGGTGGCGAACGCAAGACATATAAAAACTTCAAGACGCTGCCCGCTGGTAATTACATGCCTGCCGCGCTAAGCTGGCGCAATGCCTTACCTTCCCATCCTTGCCTTTGCCCTCGTCTACCTGGGCGCGACCCTGGCCTGGGACCTGCCCTTGCTGGTCGGGGCGGCCTACCTCATCACCAGCCTGACCTGTTTCGTCGCCTATGCCCTCGACAAGTCGGCGGCGCGGCACGGCGCCTGGCGCACGTCCGAGCGAACCCTGCTGGTGCTGGGCCTGGTCGGAGGCTGGCCAGGCGCCTTGCTGGCGCAGCAATGGCTGCGTCACAAGACGCACAAGACATCCAGGCGCACCTTCCGGAACCTGTTCTGGGCGACGGCGGCGGCCAACGTGGCTGGTTTTTTGTACTTCTCGTCCCGCTTGGCGGCGTCCGCATGACTCCGCACGGAGCCTGGCGCTATCCCCGTGTGCTGGCCCACCGCGGCGGCGGTACGCTGGCGCCGGAAAACACCATGGCCGGGTTGCGTGAAGGCATGCGGCGCGGCTTTCGCGCCATCGAGTACGACATCATGCTGGCGCGCGACGGCGTCCCTGTCGTCATGCACGATCCTTATCTCGGCCGCACCGTGGCCGGGTCCGGGAACGTGTTCGACTACGATGCGTTCGAGCTGGCGGCGATGGATGCCGGCGGCTGGTTCGCGCGCCAGTACGACGGCGAGCCGGTGCCGCTCTTCGTCGAGTTCGCCCAGTTCTGCAAGGCGCATGGCGTCTGGATGAACATGGAGATCAAGCCCGCGCCCGGCTACGACATCGAGACCGGCGGGACGGTGGCGCGCATCGCGGCAGGCATGTTCGCCGACGAGATCGGGGCAGGGGAGTGGCCGGCGGTGCCGCTCTTGTCCTCGTTCAGCGAGCTGGCGCTGGAGTCGGCGCGCGAGGTGGCGCCCCTGGTTCCACGTGCGCTCCTGATGAGCGAACTGCCGCCCGACTGGGAGCGCCGCGCGCACGCGGTGGGGGCGGTGGCCATTCACACCAATCATCGGCACCTGACGCCGGAGCTGGCGCAGGCGGTGAGGGCGGCCGGGTTCGGGCTGTTCTGCTATACGGTCAACGAGCCGGCGCGGGCGCGTGAGTTGCTCGGCTGGGGCGTGGAGGCGTTTTGTACCGACCGGATCGACCTGATCGGGCCGGATTTTTCGTAGGGTGGGCACCTGTGCCCACGCTGTCTCACCCTGTGATCATCGGCGCCATTGGAATAAAACTAAAACGCGTGCTTACGTACGTGGGGCTGTTGCCTGCGCCGTTATCGGTATCTTGAATCCGCGTGGGCAGTGGGGCCGGCTAAATGCCGGCACCACGAATGCCCACCCTACGGGAGGCGCCGCGGACTGCCGGAGACAAAACCCGCTGACCGGACCACTCGCACCGCGTGTTAATAAGTCACCAGTGACTGATATAATCGTTGCTTTATATACCGTACTGCTCTCTTTCCGCACCCACCAACATGAAATCCTCCGAAATTCGCGAAAAGTTCCTCAAGTTCTTTGAGTCCAAGGGCCATACGATCGTACGGTCCAGCCCGCTCGTGCCGGGCAACGATCCGACCATGTTGTTGACCAACAGCGGAATGGTGCAGTTCAAGGACGTCTTCCTCGGCCTGGACACGCGCCCGTACAAGCGCGCCACCACCGTGCAGCGCTGCGTGCGCGCCGGCGGCAAGCACAACGACCTGGAAAACGTCGGCTACACCGCGCGTCACCACACCTTCTTCGAGATGCTGGGTAACTTCAGCTTCGGCGACTACTTCAAGCGCGACGCCATCAACTTCGCCTGGGAGCTGCTGACGACCGTCTACATGCTGCCGGCCGAGAAGCTGACCGTCACCGTCTACTTCGAAGACGACGAAGCCTACGACATCTGGGCCAACGAGATCGGCGTGCCGAAAGAGCGCATCATCCGCATCGGCGACAACAAGGGCGCGCGCTACGCCTCGGACAACTTCTGGCAGATGGCCGACACCGGCCCTTGCGGTCCCTGCACCGAGATCTTCTACGACCACGGCCCGGACATCTGGGGCGGTCCTCCGGGCTCGCCTGAAGAAGACGGCGACCGCTTCATCGAGATCTGGAACCTGGTGTTCATGCAGTTCAACCGCGACGAAGCGGGCGTGCTGACCCCGCTGCCGAAGCCGTCGATCGACACCGGCATGGGCATGGAGCGCCTGGCCGCCGTGCTGCAGCACGTGCACTCGAACTACGAGATCGACCTGTTCCAGAACCTGATCAAGGCAGCCGCCCGCGAAACCGGCGCGACTGACCTCAACAACAATTCGCTGAAGGTCATCGCCGACCACATCCGCGCCGCTTCCTTCCTGATCGTCGACGGCATCATCCCGAGCAGCGAAGGCCACGGCTATGTCCTGCGCCGCATCATCCGCCGCGCGCTGCGCCACGGCCACAAGCTGGGCCAGACCCGTCCGTTCTTCTACAAGCTGGTGGCGGACCTGGACATCGAGATGGGCAGCGCCTATCCGGAACTGACCGAAGCATCGGCGCGCGTCGCCCAGGTGCTGAAGGCCGAGGAAGAGCGTTTCGGCGAGACGCTGGAAAACGGCATGAAGATCCTGGAAGCCCAGCTCCAGAAAGATCCGAAGAACCTGGACGGCGCCACCGCCTTCACCCTGTACGACACCTACGGCTTCCCGCTGGACCTGACCGCCGACATCTGCCGCGAACGCGGCGTGACGCTGGACGAAGCCGGCTTCGCCGAGGCGATGGAGCAGCAGAAGAAGACCGCCCGCGCCGCCGGCAAGTTCAAGATGGCCGCCAAGGTCGAGTACGCGGGCGACAAGACCAAGTTCGTCGGCTACGAGTCGCTGGTGCACAATACCCACGTGCTGGCGCTGTACAGCGAAGGCGTGTCGGTCCAGGAACTGAAGGAAGGCCAGGAAGGCATCGTGGTGCTCGACACCACCCCGTTCTACGCCGAATCGGGCGGCCAGGTGGGCGACCACGGCCTGATCCGTGCCACCGGCGGTGAATTCGAAGTCGAGGACACCCTCAAGATCCAGGCCGAGGTGTTCGGTCATCACGGCGTGCTGCGCAGCGGCTCGCTGAAGGTCGGCGACACCGTGGACGCCCAGGTCGACCAGGCCAAGCGCGCCCGCACCATCCGCAACCACTCGGCCACCCACCTGATGCACAAGGCCCTGCGCGAAGTGCTGGGTTCGCACGTGCAGCAGAAGGGCTCGCTGGTCGATCCGGACAAGACCCGCTTCGACTTCAGCCACAATGCGCCGATGACCCCTGAGCAGATCGCCCAGGTCGAGTTGATCGTCAACCGCGAGATCCTGGAGAACCACCCGACCCAGGCCCAGCACATGTCCTTTGACGACGCCGTCAAGCACGGCGCCATGGCCCTGTTCGGCGAGAAGTACGGCGACCAGGTGCGCGTGCTCGACATCGGCTCGTCGAAAGAGCTGTGCGGCGGCGTCCACGTGACCCGCACCGGCGACATCGGCCTGTTCAAGATCGTGTCGGAAGGCGGCGTCGCCGCCGGCATCCGCCGCGTGGAAGCGGTGACGGGCGAGGGCGCGCTGGCATGGGTACAACAAACCAACGCCAGGCTGCTGGCTGCCGCGGCGGCCCTGAAGACCGGCCCGGACGAACTGCCGTCGCGCATCGCCCAGGTGCAGGACCAGGTCAAGGTGCTGGAGAAGGAAGTGTCGGCGCTGAAGTCGAAGCTGGCTGCCGGCCAGGGCGACGAGCTGGTCAGCAAGGCGGTCGAGGTCAACGGCATCAAGGTGCTGGCCGCGACCATGGAAGGCGCCGACGTCGCCACCCTGCGCGAAGCGATGGACAAGCTGAAGGACAAGCTTGGGACCGCCGCCATCGTGCTGGCCAGCGTGCTTGAGGGCAAGGTCAGCCTGATCGCGGGCGTGACCAAGGACGCCACCGGTAAAGTGAAGGCCGGCGAGCTGGTCAACTTCGTCGCCCAGCAGGTGGGCGGCAAGGGCGGCGGCCGTCCGGACATGGCCCAGGCCGGCGGCACCGATCCGGCGGGCCTGCCGAAGGCGCTCGAAGGCGTGGCCGGCTGGGTCGGCGAACGCGCCTGATCCCGCGCAGGGTTGATGCAAAAAACGCCGCCTTCGGGTGGCGTTTTTTTTGCCCGCGCCGCACCGCAGTGGTGCCGGTCTTTACCCAAATGTCATGGTTTGGTGCGCTGAATGTGGCAAGTTTTACATTTGGTTGTGGGCGTGCAACAATGTGTGACTATTTTGGTGCGCTGCGTCATACTGCCGGAATTGGAGTAGTATGCACTTTCCGGCACCACCACCAGCACCACCACCGAGCAGGCAAGCGATGAGCGACATGACTATCGACACTGACACCATGGAATTCCAGAAAGACCTGGATGCGCGCGGGCTGAATTGTCCCTTGCCCATCCTGAAAGCCAAGAAGGCCCTCGCCGAGATGGAGAGCGGACAGGTGCTGCGCATCGTGGCCACCGACACCGGTTCCGTGCGCGACTTCCAGGCGTTCGCCAAGCAGACCGGCAACGCCCTGCTGGCCCACACCGTCGAAAACGGTGAGTTTACCTTCCTGATGCGCCGCAAATAAGCGCCCCGCGCTCGCGGCGCAACCCGGCGGGGCAGGTCTTGCCCCGTCTGTTTTCCTTGCATCTTAGAGCGCCTAACAAAACCTTCCATGGCGGCGTTGCATCGTCTCGCCGTACGCGCGTACTGTCTTCGACGACGCGCCTTGCCCTGAAGCTTTTGTTAGACGCTCCTACTCATCGGGCGCGATTTGGAAGATTCACTCTAGCCAAAAATCGCACGATCGTGCTTTAATTCGGTCTGGCAGCAGTTTATCTCTTATAATCTAGGCCACTTTAGCCAAGTCTACCTCTTCACTTTTTCAAAGGCACACCTATGAAAGTCCTGGTACCCGTCAAACGCGTGGTCGACTACAACGTCAAGGTCCGCGTCAAGTCCGACGGCAGTGGCGTCGATATCGCCAACGTCAAAATGTCGATGAATCCGTTCGACGAGATCGCACTCGAAGAAGCGACCCGCCTGAAGGAAGCCGGCAAGGTCACCGAGGTGGTGGCCGTGTCCGTCGGTGTGCCGCAGTGCCAGGAAACCCTGCGCACCGGCATGGCGATCGGCGCCGACCGCGGCATCCTGGTGGAAACCGCCGTCGAGACCGAGCCGCTGGCGGTTGCCAAGATCATGAAGGCGCTGGCCGAGAAGGAGCAGCCGCAACTGATCATCCTGGGCAAGCAGGCGATCGACGACGATTCGAACCAGACCGGCCAGATGCTGGCTGCCCTGCTGGGCTGGCCGCAGGCGACCTTCGCCTCGAAAGTCGTGCTGGAAGACGGCAAAGTGACCGTGACCCGCGAAGTCGACGGCGGCCTGGAAACCGTGGCCCTGACCCTGCCGGCCATCGTCACCACCGACCTGCGCCTGAACGAGCCGCGCTACGTGACGCTGCCGAACATCATGAAGGCGAAGAAGAAGCCGCTGGAAACCATCAAGCCGGAAGACCTGGGCGTCGACGTGACCCCGCGCCTGAAGACCCTGAAGGTCGCCGAGCCGGCCAAGCGTTCGGCCGGCGTGAAGGTGCCGGACGTCGCCACGTTGGTCCAGAAGCTGCGCACCGAAGCCAAAGTCATCTGATCGGCCTCGCCGTCACTATCAAACATAGGAAACATCATGGTCGCATTAGTAATCGCTGAACACGACAATGGCTCCCTGAAGGGCGCAACCCACAACACCGTGACCGCGGCCGCCCAGTGCGGCGGCGAGGTCCACGTGCTGGTCGCCGGCTCGAACTGCGGCGCCGCCGTGGAAGCCGCCGCCCAGATCGCGGGGGTCACCAAGGTGCTGGTCGCCGACGCGCCGCACTTCGCCGACGGCCTGGCCGAGAACGTCGCCGAGCAGATCCTGGCTGTCGCCGGCAACTACTCGCACATCCTGGCCCCGGCTACCGCTTACGGCAAGAACATCCTGCCGCGCGTCGCCGCCAAGCTGGACGTGGCCCAGATCTCGGAAATCACCAAGGTCGATTCGCCGGACACCTTCGAGCGCCCGATCTACGCCGGTAACGCCATCGCGACCGTGCAGTCGAGCGACAAGGTGAAGGTCATCACCGTGCGCGGCACCGGCTTCGACGCTGCCGCCGCCACCGGCGGCTCGGCTGCCGTGGAAAACGTTGCCGCCGTCGCCGACGTCGGCAAGTCCTCGTTCGTGGGCCGCGAGCTGGCCAAGTCGGACCGTCCGGAACTGACCGCTGCGAAGATCGTCGTCTCGGGCGGCCGCGGCATGGGTTCGGGCGACAACTTCAAGATCCTGGAGCCACTGGCCGACAAGCTGGGCGCCGCCATGGGCGCGTCGCGCGCCGCGGTCGACGCCGGCTACGTGCCGAACGACTGGCAGGTCGGCCAGACCGGCAAGATCGTCGCGCCGTCGCTGTACATCGCCGTCGGCATCTCGGGCGCGATCCAGCACCTGGCCGGCATGAAGGATTCGAAGACCATCGTCGCCATCAACAAGGATCCGGAAGCGCCGATCTTCTCGGTGGCTGACTACGGCCTCGTTGGCGACCTGTTCGAAGTCGTTCCGGCACTGGTGAAGGAACTGGGTTGATTCGTAGGGTGGGCTCTTGAGCCCACGCGGTGATACGCGGCGGCGAGATCGTCGAACACGAAATCGGAGCCGTCTCCACGCCGTGATACGCGACGGCGAGATCCGTCGAGCGCGAGATCGAGCCGTCAACAATCACCGCGTGGACTCGGGAGTCCACCCTACAACTTCAAGACCTGAACTACACAGGCCACGCTGGTCCGGCATTCGCCAGGCTATCGTGGCCTGATTCACATCCAAATCTGAGGAGATCAAGGTGAGCTACCAAGCCCCGATCAAAGACATGCTGTTCGTCCTGAACGAACTGGCCGGCCTGGACCAAGTCAGCAAGCTGCCGGGCTGCGAAGACGCGAGCATCGACACCGTGGAAGCGGTGCTGGAAGAGAACGCGAAATTCTGCGGCGAAGTCGTCGCTCCGCTGAACCATCCGAGTGACAAGGAGCCGAGCTTCTGGCACGACGGCCAGGTGACCACCTCCGCCGGCTTCAAGGTGGCCTTCCAGGCCTTCGGCGAGTCCGGCTGGCAGGGCGTGCAGCACCCGAGCGAATTCGGCGGCCAGGGCCTGCCCAAGCTCGTCGCCACGCCGTGCACCGAGATGCTCAACGCGGCCTCGATCTCGTTCGCGCTGGTGGCCCTGCTGACCGACGGCGCCATCGAGGCCCTGCTCACCGCGGGTTCCGACGAACAGAAGGCGCGCTTCCTCGAGCCCCTGATCTCGGGCAAGTGGACCGGCACCATGAACCTGACCGAGCCGCAGGCCGGTTCGGACCTGGCCGCCGTGCGCACCCGCGCCGTGCCCCAGGGCGACGGCACCTACAAGATCTTCGGCACCAAGATCTTCATCACCTACGGCGAGCACGACATGGCCGAGAACATCATCCACCTGGTGCTGGCGCGCACGCCGGACGCGCCGCCGGGCGTGAAGGGGATCTCGCTGTTCATCGTGCCGAAGTTCCTGATCAACGAGGACGGCTCGCTGGGCGAACGCAACGACGCCCACTGCGTCTCGATCGAACACAAGCTGGGCATCAAGGCCAGCCCGACCGCCGTGCTGCAGTTCGGCGACAACGGCGGCGCCATCGGCACCCTGGTCGGCGAAGAGAACCGCGGCCTGGAATACATGTTCATCATGATGAACGCGGCCCGCTTCGGCGTCGGCATGCAGGGCATCGGCCTGGCCGAGCGCGCCTACCAGCAGGCCGTGGCCTACGCCAAGGACCGCGTGCAGTCGCGCGACCTGGCGGGATCCGCCGGTCCGGTCGCCATCATCAATCACCCGGACGTGCGCCGCATGCTGATGTCGATGCGCGCCCAGACCGAGGCGGCGCGTGCGCTGGCCTATGTCGGTGCAGGCATCTCGGACGTGGCCCACTACCATGCCGACGAAGCGACCCGCAAAGCGAACCTGGCCGTCTATGAATACCTGGTCCCGGTCATCAAGGGCTGGTCGACCGAGATGAGCGAGAACGTCGCGCGCGACGGCGTGCAGATCCACGGCGGCATGGGCTTCATCGAGGAGACCGGCGCGGCCCAGCACTACCGCGACGCCAAGATCCTGACCATCTACGAAGGCACGACCGCGATCCAGGCGAACGACCTGGTCGGCCGCAAGACCGTGCGCGACGGCGGCGCGGTGGCGAATTCCATCATCGCCCAGGTGCGCGAGACCGAGGCGGCGCTGGGCGACGTGCAGGGCGCCGGCTTTGCCGCCGATTTCGCTGCAATCCGCAAGCAGCTGGCGGCCGGCTCCGTCGCGCTGGAAGAGGTGGTCGACTTCGTGGTCGCCAACGTCAAGTCCGACATCAAGGGCGTGTTCGCCGGTTCCGTGCTCTACCTGAAGCTGGCCGGCATCGTGCTGGGCGGCTGGCAGATGGCGCGCGCGGCCCTGGTTGCGCAGCGCAAGCTGGATGCCGGCGAAGGCGATGCCAACTTCCTGCGCGCGAAGATCGCCACCGCGCGCTTCTTCGCCGACCACATCCTGTCGCAGGCCAGCGGCATGCGCAGCGCCATCGTGGAAGGCAGCGCCGGCGTGCTGGCGCTGGACGTCGAGCAGTTCTGATCGTCGGGCAGCTCGGATGCGGCGGGGCAGGGCGCCTGCCCTGTCCTGCTGCCGGCGCGGCATGAGGCGGCCTGCGGGCCGCTTTTTTTTGCGGCCGCGTCATCCCTGCGGCCGTTCCGGCTCCCGGACGGCAGTGCCCGCTGAACATCTTTCGCTTTGTAAATAAGATTTCATAAAAACAGGATTATTGCAAAGAAAATTTGCATAAGATCCACTGATATCGAATTTAGTTTGTCTCAAAGCGAGCTCATCTTGAGTGAACTAACTTGTACCCAAGCCGCACATGAGCCGTGCGGCCCCCTGATCTCAGCGGCTCGACGAGGAGATGCACCATGGGTACCGAGAACCAGTACGACGACAAGCACGACCACGATCACGACCACGATCATGACGACGACAAGGAATGCCGCCACCGCCACGACCATGGCGGCAAGCATTGCGACAAGGGCGAATACCGCGAGCACTACAAGTACCGCGAGTACTGGAAGGTGCGCGACTGCGACGACGACAAGCACGATCACGACAAGTACGATAAGTACGACAAGTACGACAAGTACGATCGCGACGACAAGAAGGAGCGCGAAGTCCCGTCGCACCATATCCACGAGCTCGAAAAGTCGATCAAGACCCTGGCCGACGCCCTCGCCACGCTCGGCCGCGGGGCGCACCTGCTGGAGCTGCAGCGCATCATTCACCATCCCGGCTGGACCTCGGCGGCGGAGCTGGCCTTCGTGAACGCCATCCTCGACCACCTCAGCGTCGAAGTGCGCACCATCGAGCGCCTGCAGGCCGACCTCGTCGAGGCTGCCCGCAAGGTCAAGAAGGACCGTCATTGACGGCGGTCGCGCCGCGCGATGCAGGAGAGCGCGGCGCGTTACGCGCACCGGGCCGGCGCGTGCCGGTGCGCGGGCGCGTACCCGGCCCACCTCGGCAGGTGGGCCGGGAAGATCGTTTCCTCCACGCCAGCCCTCGGGTTGGCGTCTTCCCGTAGCGGGAGCGGGGCGCGCGGCGCCCGACAACCGCCTCCCGCTGAGCTTGATCCAGCTTAAACGAAGCGTTACGGCCGCGTTCGTAACATCGGCTCATCCAATGATCCATGCCCGCTCGCACAGGGCGGACTTACCCGGGAGCCGATATGCCAATGACGATTGCACGCGCCACGTTTTATCTCGCCATGAGCCTCAGTTCGCTGTCCCTGCTGGCCGCCTGCGGCGGCGGTGACGACAACCCGCCGCCTGCGGAGAACAATCCGCCGCCGAAGCCTGCCGATCCGCCTCCGCCGCCCGCGCCCGAACCGCCTCCGGTGGCGCTGGCCGACGGGTATACCGAGCTGGTCGCGGGCACCATCAACAGCCCCCAGGCCTGGCCGTCATGGAGCGGCACCGGCCAGCCGGTCGGCGACGTCGGCTGCCTGGTGAACATCAATTACCACGTCCACGCGCTGGTATCGATCTACAGGGATGGGGTGCGCCAGGGCCTGCCCGACAACGTCGGCCGCAGCGGCTGCACCTACGAGCTGCACACGCACGACGCCACGGGGGTGGTGCATATCGAAGCGAATGCACCCAAGAAGTTCACGCTGGGCCAGTTCTTCGCGGTCTGGCGCCAGCCCCTGCTGGCAAGCGGCACGGCCGGGCTGCCCGGGCCGATCCGCTTCTACGTGATCGACAATGAAACGCTGGCGCCCTACACGGGCAATCCCGGCGAGATCGAGCTGACGCGGCACCGCGAGATCGTCATCGTCAGCGGCACGCCGCCGGCGCGGCTGCCGCGCTACCGCTGGCCGGACGGGCTTTGAGGGGGAGTGGGGCAGGGCTCAGCCGTAGGCGCCGCCCGTGTACATCAGGTCGAACAGGCGCGCGATGGTGGCGATCAGCACCGTCGCGCCGACCATCAGGGCGACGACCAGCAGCACGGCCAGGATCCAGTTCGAGCGCGTGCGCGTGGCCGCGTCCGGGTTGAAGCGTGCATCCCACTTCTCGTCCGGCGTCAGGCCGATCACCAGCGCCGCAACGAAGGCGACGATGTAGGAAAGCAGCAGCGGGAGCAGGGCAAAGAAGGCATCCACACTGCCTTCGGTCTGGCTGTAGATCAGGCCGGCGACCGGCAGGCTGCAGGCGTGCAGGAGCCCGATCCGGTCGACGTTCCCGTGCAAATAGAAGCGGTGTGCCCCCAATCCGCCCAGGGACAGCGCCAATGCGGTAGCCAGCGTCTTGTTCTTGTGTGACATGCGAAAAAGGAATTTGTTACACGAAAGGCGCAAGTATGGTTCAAAAATGTGCCAAAAGCATCATTTTTTATGTAAATGCTATGTATCAACTTGTACGGACAGCTTGTGCGGTCGGGGAAGGTAGGTAGCGTCCGCGCAAAAAATCAGGGATAATGCGCAATTCGGCCGGGACCGCGCGCCCTGTTGTCCGCCTTTTACCATATCGCTTGCTGATCTGCGGCATTGCGCGCTATAATCGTCGGCTTTCTCCGTCCAGTACAACTTTTTGGAATTATTATGGTCGTTATCCGTTTGGCTCGTGGCGGCGCAAAAAAGCGCCCGTTCTTCAACATCGTTGCAACCGACTCGCGTAACCGCCGCGACGGCCGTTTCATCGAGCGCATCGGCTTCTACAACCCGATGGCTTCGGGCGCCGAAGTCGGCCTGAAGATCACCGCGGACCGTCTGGCCTACTGGCAAGGCGTTGGCGCACAACTGTCGCCGACCGTTGCTCGCCTGGTCGCCCAGCAGAAGCCGGCTGCCTAAGTAAGCTTTTCCTGGTTTGAGCGATTCGGCTGCAAGCGGGGCGCAAGCCCCCGACGACCTGACCCAGGTCGGGTATGTTTCTGGCGCCTACGGCATTGCCGGCGCCATCCGTGTCACCCCGTTCTCGGTGGACGCGGACGCTTTGCTGAACGTGAAAACCTGGTGGCTCGACAAGCCGAGCCTGCGGTCCGTCACCGTGCGGACCGCGAAGATGCATGGCGGCGACGTGGTCGCCACCCTGGTCGGGATGAGTGACCGCAACCTGGCGGAGGCGCTGAAAGGCGCAGCCGTCCATGTGTCGCGCAGTCAGTTTCCCGAGCTTGAGGAAGACGAGTATTACTGGAGCGACCTGATCGGCATGGATGTGGTCAACCTGCAGGGCGAAGCGCTCGGCAAGGTGATCGACATGATGAGCAACGGCGCGCAATCGATCCTGCGCATTGAGCCCGTGCCCGATCCGGCAACCAGCGACAAGGCGCCTGAGCGCCTGGTCCCGTTTGTGGACCAGTTCGTCAAAACCGTCGATCTCAAGGAAAAGAAGATTACCCTGGATTGGGGTCTCGACTTTTGACCCCTCCAACCCGAAGCGAGGTCTCGATGCAGTTCGACGTCGTGAGCTTGTTTCCCGAGATGTTTGCCGCGTTGACGCAGTCGGGTGTGACCCGTCGCGCCTTCGAGCAGGAACGCTGGGGCCTGAAGCTGTGGAATCCGCGCGATTTCACCCAGGATCGCCACCGCACCGTGGATGATCGCCCGTATGGCGGCGGTCCCGGGATGGTGATGCTGGCGAAGCCGCTCGAGGCGACGATCAATGCGGCCAAGGCGCGCCAGGTCGGACTCGGCCTGCCCGCGCCGCGTGTGGTGTTCATGTCGCCGCAGGGCAAACCGCTGACCCACGAACGCGTGATGGCGCTGAAGGACGAGCCCGGTCTCGTCATCCTCTGCGGCCGTTACGAGGCGGTCGACCAGCGCCTGCTCGACCGTGTCGTCGACGAGGAAATCTCTCTCGGCGACTTCGTGCTCTCCGGCGGCGAGCTGCCGGCGATGGCGCTGATGGACGCGGTGGTGCGACAATTGCCCGGCGTGCTGGGCGACGACGCTTCGGCGGTCGAAGACAGTTTTGTCAATGGCCTGCTCGATTCGCCGCACTACACCCGTCCCGAAGTATACGAAGGCGTACCGGTGCCGCCGGTTTTGATGGGTGGCAACCACGCAGAGATCATCAAGTGGCGCCGCCAGCGCATGCTGGAGGCGACCGCGAAGAAGCGTCCGGAACTGCTGGATGCGGCGCGCAAGGCGGGCCGCTTGACGGCAGCCGACGAAAAGTTTTTGGCCACGCTCTCTGTCTGAGGGCAGGCCGGAAAAAGGCACCGATCCTGGTGCAAGACCTGCGGGCATGTTGCCCGTGCGTTCAACCCCATCCTCTACTGGGCAAACAGTACAGCGCCAGCAAGATGGTTTTTGGAGTCATAAGAAATGAATCTGATTCAGCAACTCGAGCAGGAAGAAATCGCGCGCCTCGGCCGCAACATTCCTGATTTCGCACCTGGCGACACCGTGATCGTCAACGTCAACGTCGTCGAAGGCAACCGCAAGCGCGCCCAGGCATACGAAGGCGTCGTCATCTCGCGTCGTAACCGTGGCCTGAACTCGAACTTCATCGTTCGCAAGATCTCGTCGGGCGAAGGCGTGGAACGTACGTTCCAGCTGTACTCCCCGCTGATCGCTTCGATCGAAGTGAAGCGTCGCGGTGACGTCCGTCGTGCGAAGCTGTACTACCTGCGTGAGCGTTCGGGCAAATCGGCACGTATCAAAGAGAAACTGCCGCAGCGCCGCGTCGCTACCACCGCTGCCGCTGAGTAATAGCGTCCGTGGTATGAAAAAGGCATCCTCCGGGATGCCTTTTTCTTTTTCCTCCTTCCTTTTTGTATAAAGGAAACGCTTTTGGCCAAGCTGCATCTCGATCCAACCCGCCTGCCGGTCGATGCCATCGCCGGCGAACCGCCCGTCGACCCCTCCCTGTTGACGGCCGCGCGCCTGCGCGCGCGCTTTGCCGAATCGCGCCGCGCCTGGGACCCCGAAACCGGGGAGGAAACGCCTTTCCAGCCCGGCCTCAAGCTGCGCCGCGCCGCGGTGCTGGTGCCCCTGGTCGACCGCCCCGAAGGCCTGACGGTGCTGCTGACCCAGCGCACCGCGCACCTGACCAGCCACGCCGGACAGATCAGCTTCCCGGGCGGCCGGGCCGAGGACATCGATTCCTCGCCGATCGAAACGGCGCTGCGCGAGACGGAAGAAGAGATCGGCCTGCATCGCCGCCATGTCGAGATCGTCGGCGTGCTGCCGGAGTACATCACGGCCAGCGCCTACCGCGTGCGTCCCGTGGTCGCCCTGGTGACGCCGCCCTTCGACCTGCAGGCCGACCCGAACGAGGTCGCCGAGATTTTCGAGGTGCCCCTCGGTTTCCTGATGAACGGGGCGAATCACCAGCGCATGTCCTTCGAGTTGCCGGAAGGGGCGGGGCGGCGCAGCTTCTACGCCATGCCCTACGAGCGCTTCTTCATCTGGGGCGCGACCGCGGGGATGCTGCGCAATCTGTTCCATTTCCTTCGTGCATGAGAGCGCCGAGCAAATCCTCCATGGCGGCGTTGCACTGTTTCTGCGACGCGTCGCCGTACTAAGCACTCCCTTCGCGGTCCGCCGCTGCGGCGACGCGTCGGGTGGCCGCATCCCTTGCCCGGAAGGCTATGTCGGGCGCTCTCAACTTCACAGTTAGTTACCAGTCCAGATTTGATTATGGCGGTCGTCTGCGCTATCGTAGCGGGCAGCGTAGTATTGCCATAACAAAAGAAGGATTTGCATGACATTTTTTTCCATTCTGTGCGCCCTGCTGATCGAGCAGTTGAAGCCCCTGCGCGCGGATAACCAGGTCTACGGCGGCATCAAGACGCTCGCGATGCGCATCGAAGGCTGGTTCAATGCCGGCGAGCCGAAAAATGGCCGCATGGGATGGATCCTGATGATGCTGGTGCTGGTCCTGCCGGTCGCCATCGTCTACTGGGTGCTGCAATATTACGGCCTGGTCTTTCTGGCCTTTGCCTGGAATGTCATCGTCGTCTACCTGACGCTGGGTTTTCGTCACTACAGCCATTACTTCACCTCGATCCAGCTGGCCCTGAACCAGGGCGACGAGGCCACCGCCCGCACCCTGCTGGCGGAGTGGACGCGGCTCGACACGGTCGGCATGGATGCCCAGGAAATCGCGCGCATCGCCGTCGAAAAGTCGCTGATCACCACCCATCGCAGCGTGTTCGGCGTGTTCTTCTGGTTCCTGATGCCGGGCGGCCCCGCCTGCGCGGTGCTGTACCGCGTGTCCGAATACCTGGCGCGCTCCTGGAACGAGCCCGAGCATATGCGCAACGAAGCCTTCGGCCAGTTCGCCGCCAAAGCCTTCTACTGGATCGACTGGATCCCGGTGCGCCTGACCGCGATCGCCTTTGCCGTGGTCGGCAATTTCGAGGACGCCATCTACGCCTGGCGCAATTTCGCCAACCGTTGGGCGGACGAGTCGCGCGGCATCATTCTGGCGGCCGGCGGCGGGGCGATGGGCGTGCGCCTGGGCACGCCGCAGGAAAACGCCCCGCAACTGTTGCCGGCCGATGCGGCGACGGTGGATTTGTCCGATGTCGAGACCGACGTGTTGCCCGGCGAGGAACCGAGCCTGCGCGCACTGCAAAGCACGGTAGGACTTGTGTGGCGCGCCCTGATACTATGGATGATTCTTCTCCTGTTGCTCTCGAGCGTCGTCTGGCTCGGCTGAACGCCGGGCAGGCAGCCATGGCAGGAGTATGCTGCCCTCGACGATGCGCCTCGTTCCGGTGCATCGTCGGGCGCCAGGAGCGCCTGGCAAGATGAGCATGACGGCGCGTCGCGCCGTACC
This sequence comes from Pseudomonadota bacterium, assembly GCA_040755875.1. Taxonomy (GTDB): domain Bacteria; phylum Pseudomonadota; class Gammaproteobacteria; order Burkholderiales; family Burkholderiaceae_D; genus Telluria. Next base: position 120,163 of record JBFLZJ010000003.1, read on the forward strand.
AGGGTGTTGTCGGCGACAATGTGTCGGATGGCGGCATCCCTTTCCCCGGGAGTCTGGTCCGGCGTCCTAAAGTTGTCGAGACAAGACTCGTCCGCAGGTCTTCTATAAGATATAATACTGCCGTTGTTCTCATCCACGCAGTATTCTTGTATCAGCAAGCAGCACTATGGCCGAGTTACCGCATACCGGGAACCAGACCGCCAACGGCGAGTTCTTCATCCTGGGAATCACGAATAAAGGCAAGCAGTTCCGCCCGAGCGACTGGGCGGAGCGCCTGTGCGGCGTCATGTCCTGCTTTCGCCCCGAGGGTAGCGGCGGCCGCCACGCCCACCTCCAGTTTTCTCCCTACGTTCACCCCACCGTCGTGAATGGCGTCAAGGCCGTTGTCGTGAACAACGCGCTCCAGAAGGCCGAACCGCTGGCTTACCACTTCGTCGTGACCTTCGCGAAAGACAATGACCTGCAGGTGGTCGACGCCTGCTTCGTCGACTTGCCGGGCGACCCGAAGCTGTAGGTTGGTTCGCCTCACGGTTTGAGCAAAATCAAGCCGTCTGCCACGCTCCGCATTAGCGTGGACCGCATGGGATGTGGTCAGCTTGCTCGTCGCCGCATCCTCAAACAATGGGGGAGGGCATCATGAACATCAGCGAAATCTGTACTGTCCAGACCATTTCCTGCACACGCGACGAGACCGTGCAGGGAGCGGCGCTCCTGATGCGCAAGCACCACGTCGGCGACCTGATCGTGGTTGACCAGCTCGACGGCGAGCAAGTTCCAGCCGGCATTATTACCGACCGCGACATCGTCGTTTCCGTGATCGCGCTCGGGCTCGATCCGGCCGGGCTGCAGGTCGGCGACATCATGAGCGACGACCTCCTGACCTGCCGCGAGGACGACGACGTCTACGCCACCATCGAGCACATGCGCCTGCGCGGCATCCGCCGCGTGCCGGTGGTGAACCGCGCCGGCGGACTGACCGGCATCGTCAGCGCCGACGATCTGCTCGAGTTCCTGGCCGAGGAAATGGGCGACCTGTCGCGCATCAGCGCCAACCAGCAGGCGCACGAGAAGCGGGCGCGGCATTGATACCCCGGGGTGGGCGGCACCCGCCCACCCGATGAGCTCGGGTATGCGCTAGCGCAATGTTCGCGCACAGCAATAGTGCGCGGCGGCATCACCCGCATCGGCCATCTGTTACCATCGCCGTTGGCGCGCCGCCCCTGGCGGCGCATGCGCGCCCTCGCGGGCGCACCCACCTGACGGGACCACATGAACCTGACGAGTTACCAGCGCGGCCTGCCTGCGCACCTGATCGCCGGCGCCTTTGCCTTTCTCGCCTGCGGGGCCGCCTGGTCGGCGCCGCTGCCCAAGGGCGTCACGCTTGGCCCCTCGGTCGAGGGCATCACCGAATACCAGCTCGCCAACGGCCTGAAGGTCCTGCTGTTCCCCGACGCCTCGCGCCCGACCGTCACCGTGAACGTGACCTACCTGGTCGGTTCGCGCCACGAGAACTACGGCGAAACGGGCATGGCCCACCTGCTCGAGCACCTGATGTTCAAGGGCTCGCGCAAGAACCGCGACATCACCCGCCAGTTCGCCGACCGCGGCATGGAGTTCAACGGCACCACCTCGCTGGACCGCACGAATTACTACGAAGTGTTCCAGGCCTCGAACGAGAACCTGGACTGGGCCCTGCAGATGGAGGCGGACCGCATGACCGGCTCCTTCATCGCCCAGAAAGACCTGGATTCAGAAATGACGGTCGTGCGCAACGAATACGAGAGCGGCGAGAACTCGCCCTCGGGCGTTCTGCTGAAGCGCATGCAGAGCGTGGCCTACGACTGGCACAGCTATGGCCGCTCGACCATCGGCAACCGCAGCGACATCGAGAACGTCCGCATCGGCAACCTGCAGGCTTTCTACCGCACCTACTACCAGCCCGACAACGCCGTGCTGCTGGTGGCCGGCAAGTTCGATCCCGACGCCACCCTGGCGAAGATCAACCGCCTGTTCGGCGTCATCCCGAAGCCGAAGCGCACGCTGCCGGCGTTCTGGACGGTCGAGCCGGCCCAGGATGGCGAGCGCAGCTTCGCGGTGCGGCGCCAGGGCGACGTCCAGATCGTCATGCTCGGCTACAAGGTGCCGTCCGCGATCCACGACGACAGCGACGTGATGGCCTTCGCCTCGACCATCCTGGGCGACGTGCCGACCGGCCGCCTGCACAAGAGCCTGGTCGAGACCGGCAAGGCCAGCCAGGTCTTCAGCTTCGGCCAGACCGGCTACGCGCCCGGCCTGCAGTACATCGGCGCGGTGCTCAAGAAAGGCGAGCCGGTCGAACCGCTGCGCGCGGCGCTGACCGAGGCGGTGGAAAGCTTCGCCGACACGCCGCCCACGCCGGCCGAAATGGAGCGCGTGCGCCGCCTCTACGAGAACGAGATGGAGCGCAGCCTGAACGATCCCCAGCGGGTCGGCGTGGCGCTGTCGGAAACGATCGCCCTGGGCGACTGGCGCCTGTTCTTCACCGGGCGCGAGCGCATCAAGACCATCTCGGCCGAGGAAGTGGCGGCGGTGGCCAGGCGCTACTTCCGGCGCGACAACCGCGTCACCGGCACCTTCCTTCCCGAGGAGGCGCCGCAGCGCGTCGTGATCCCGGCGGCGCCGAGCGTGGCCAGCATCCTGGAGAAGTTCAAGCCGCGCGCCTCGACCCTGGTCTCCGAGGACTTCGATCCCAGCCAGGCCAACATCATGAAGCGCACCAGGCTGGCGACGGCCGGCGGCGTCAAGCTGGCGCTGCTGCCGAAGAAGAACCGCGGCGAGGCCGTCACGGTCGACCTGCGCCAGCACATCGGCGACGAGAAGAACCTGTTCGGCACCGGCGCCGTGCCCGAACTGACCGCCGCCATGCTCATGCGCGGCACCAGCCGCTACACGCGCGAGCAGCTCTCCGACGAATTCGACCGCCTGAAGATCGCCGGCAGTCTGTCGCACTTCCAGACCACGCGCGAGCACCTGCCCGATGCCCTGCGCCTGGTCGCGCACGTGCTCAAGGAAGCGAGCTTCCCGCAGGCCGAGTTCGAACAATTGCAGCGCCAGGCCATCGTCGGCCTGGAGGCGAGCCGCAACGAGCCCGCGGCCGTGGCCAGCCGCACGCTGTCGCAGCACTTCGACATCTACCCGAAGGGCGACGTGCGCCATGCGAACACCCTGGAGGAGGACATGGCCGAGCTGAAGGCGGCGAAGCTTGCCGACCTGGTCGACTTCCACCGCCGCTACTACGGCAGCGTGCCGGCCGAGATGGCGATCGTCGGCGACTTCGACGCGGCGACCGTCGCGCCGCTGGTCGAGGAGCTGTTCGGGGCCTGGCGCGCCCAGGAGAACGTGGCCCCGGTCCTGCGCCGCCACGCCGAGATCGCGCCGCTGGCGAAGACCATCGACACCCCGGACAAGGAAAACGGCGTGTATATCGCGCGCCTGAACCTCGACCTGAACATCGACGACCCGGATTACCCGGCGCTGATGCTGGCCAACTACATCTTCGGGGAGGGCGGCCTGCGCTCGCGCCTGATGGACCGCATCCGCCAGAAGGACGGCCTGTCCTACGGCGGCGGTTCGCAGCTCGATGCCGGCGACCTCGACCGTGCGGGCAGCTTCTCGATCAGCGCCATCGCCGCGCCGCAGAACCTGCGCAAGCTCGATGCGGCGGTGCGCGAGGAACTGGCGCGCGCGATCAAGGGCGGCTTTTCCGCCGCCGAACTGGCCGGCGCCAAGTCGGGCCTGATGCAGCAGCGCGTGCAGACCCGCGCCGACGACGGCGCCCTGGCGACCGGCTGGACCTCCTACCTGTACCGCGACCGCACCTACGAGTGGTCGCGCCAGTTCGAGGAGAAGCTGATGGCGGTCACCCTGGCGCAACTGAACGCCGCCTTCCGCAAGGCGATCGACCCTGCGAAAATGTCGGTCGTGCTGGCCGGCGACCAGGACAAGGCCGGGGTCGCCACGGTCAAGGCCGCGCCCTGAGCCGCGTTGACGGCGGCGTCGTATTCCGGGAACGGCGCATTGATCCACATTGATCAATACGCGCCGTCCGGCTATGATGTTGCCTTTCGGCATCATCTCGGTGTAATCAGGAGTAGCGGTACATGAAGGGCAATAGCAAAGAGCCGGTGACCATCTCGTTCGCAGGCAAGGTGGTGTTGGTCACGGGCGGCGCCAGCGGCATCGGGCGCGCGACGGCGCTCGCTTTCGGCCGGGCCGGCGCCGCGGTGGTGATCGCCGACGTCTCGGTCGACGGCGGCCACGCCACCGCCGCGATGATCGTCGAGAACGGCGGCAAGGCCCTGTTCGTGCAGGCCAACGTGACCCGCGCGGCCGAGGTCGAGACCCTGCTCGACAAGACCGTGTACCACTACGGCCGCCTCGACTGCGCCGTCAACTGCGCGGGGGTGCAGGCCGCGCCCGCGCGCCTGGACGAGCTCGACGAGGAAGAGTTCGACCGGATCCTGGGCGTGAACGTGAAGGGCGTCTGGCTGTCGATGAAGTACCAGCTGCGCCAGATGGTCAAGCAGGGCGGGGGCACGATCGTCAACCTGTCGTCCAGCTTCGGCCTGGTGGGCGCGCCTCTGCAGGGCGCCTACGCCGCCAGCAAGCATGCGCTGGCCGGCCTGACCAAGACCGCGGCGGTCGAGTATGCGAAAGACGGCATCCGCGTCAACGCCCTGTGTCCAAGCGCCGTGCGCACCCCGATGCTGGCGCGCGCCCTCGGCGGCGAAGCCTCGGCGGAGAAGAAACTGCGCGCCGCCCACCCGATGGGCCGGTTCGCCGAGCCGGGCGAGATCGCGAACGCCGCCCTGTGGCTGTGTTCCGAACAGTCGTCCTTCGTCACCGGCCATGAGCTGACCGCGGACGGCGGTTTTACGGCCATCTAATCTTCCAGTACCAGCCGCATCGGCTGCAGCATCAAGTCCGATCCGGCCCGCATTGGCGCCGGCGCGTTCACCGCCCGGAAGCCCGCACGCTGGTAGAGGCGCGCGGCGGCCGAATTGCCGACGGTGACGTCGAGCTCGACGAAGCGCGCGCCGCGTTCGCGCACCCACGAGAGCGCCGTGTCCAGCAGGCGCTGGGCCACGCCGCATCCGCGGCACTCGGGCGCCACCCACATCTGGTAGAGGTGCACCAGCGCGGGATTGATCGCATCCATCTTCGCCCAGACCAGTCCGGCCGGCTTGCCGTCGAGCTCGGCCACCAGCGGGCAGTCCTTGCCCGATACCGCGGCCGTCGCCAGGCGCGCCGCCCAGTCCTCGGGCGAGCGCGCGCCTTCGGATTCCAGCGTGCTGTAGAAGGCGTCGGGCGAATCGGCCAGCGAGCGCAGGCGCAAGTCGCGGTAAGTGGCCCATTCGTCCGGATACAGCGCGCGGACCAAAGGTGAAGGATGCAATACGTTCATGACAAGAAAGTAGTATTTTGTTATTGCAACAATACTACCACGTCAATTCTTGCTGTGTTCAATATCTCGGCGCACGGCGGCGAGCTGATCGTCCGGCGGCCTTACTTCGGCCGCGGAGCGCGCAGGCGTGTGTCCGGCGGCACGATGCGTCCGGCGCGCAGGTCGCGCACGGCCAGCGTCACGGCCCGCGCCACGTTGCGCACCTCTTCCTGGAAGGCGGTGTCGCGGTCGAGCGCCGCGTGGCTCTCGGCGTAGGATTCGTAGTAGCCGACGAAGCGGTCGAGCTGGCCGAAGCTGCCCGAGTCGACCAGCCCCATCCAGTTCAGCCAGTCCGAGAGCGCGCGGCGCGTGCCCTCGATGCCGGCGACGTCGCCATGCACCACCAGGCCGAAGGCGCGCCCGGCCAGGTGCTTCGGATAGTCCCAGCCGTCCAGCTCGATCTGCTTGGCCTTCGCTGCGTCCTTGCCCTGGGTGGAGCTCGGGTCGGGGTTGCCGCCGTCGGCGCAGACCAGGCGGTCGATCATCAGCTTGAGCGCCGACGGCGCCTGGTACCAGTACACCGGGGTCAGGATGATGACGCCGTGCGCGGCGACCCAGCGTTCGTAGATCTCGTTCATCCAGTCGCCGGTCTGGCGCTCGGCGTGATTCGGGTAGCAACTGCAGGGCCAGTGGCACAGCGGCATGGCGGTCGAGACGCAGGCCTTGCAGGGGTGGATGTGGCGGTCGTAGCTCGAGGTGAGCAGGCTGAGGTCGAGCACGTCGGCCTCGACGCCCTGGACGGCCAGGGTGTCGCGCGCAATCTGGGTCAGGCGCCAGGTCTTCGACATCTCGCCGGGACAGCTGCCGTCGTTGCGCGCGGCGCCGTTGACGAGCAGGATGCGGCTGGGCGTGGCCGGGTCCTTCTGGCGCGCCTCGGCCGCGAGCAGGCGCTCGTGCGTGGTCCGCCATTCGATCGACAGGTCGTAGTCCGGATCGGCAAAGCCGGGGCCGGCCTTTTCCGTGCGCGGCGCCTTGCGCTTGTCGCGATAGGCCTGCCAGGCCACTTCCTCGACCGCCGCCAGTTCGTCGGCCACCGCCGCGAAGGCCGGATCGAAGAACTGGTCGATGAACCTGCGATGGAATTCGTCCCGCTCCAGCCTCGCGGGCGCCTGGCCCTTGCGCACCGTGGTCATGCCGCCTCCGTCAATGTTGACGCGATTATCGGGCCGGTCTGGCGGGGAGGATGTACGTTGCCGCACGGTTGAGGAATAAAAAGGCGCTGTCACCGTTACCTGTTGGGTTAACTGAACTGTAAGGCGCTTGCGTGGTCTGAGCAGGTATCGAGACCAACGACGGGGCGACGATGCAGACGGCAACATTCAATCGGTGGATCAAGGGGCTGGCCCTGCTGAGCCAGGACCAGCGCCAGCAGTTGCTGCACCGCCTGCGCCCGGCGCTTGGCCTCGACCGACTGCGCGCCGTGATCGAGGCGGCGACACCGTCCCGGCTCGCCTGCCCGGGGTGCCAGGGGGAGCGCCACCATAAACATGGGCGCGATCGCGGCCTGCAGCGCTACCGCTGCCGCGCCTGCGGCAAGACCTTCAATGCCTTGACGGGCACGCCGCTGGCGCGACTGCGCCACCGCGCCCTATGGCTCGACTACCTGGAGCGCATGCTCGAGGCGCAAACGGTGCGCGCGTCCGCCTCCACGCTGGGCGTGCATCGCAACACCAGCTTTCGCTGGCGTCACCGCTTTCTCGCCTGGGCCAGGCACGACCGGCCAGGCCTGCTCGCCGGTATCGCCGAGGCCGACGAACTGTTCCTGCTCGAATCGCAGAAGGGTTCGCGCAATCTGGATCGGCCGGCAAGGAAGCGCGGCGGCGTGGCGGCACGGCGCGGGATCAGCGGCGAACACGACTGCATTCTGGTGGCGCGCGACCGCTCCAGAACGTGAACGGCTACCACCGGCGTTTCCGGCAATAGCTGGCGCGCTTTCACGGCGTCGCCTCGCGTTACCTGTCGAACTACCTCGGCTGGCGCTGGGCGCTCGATGGCCAGCGCATCGATTCACCCGAACGCTTCCTGCGCGCGGCGCTGGGCATTTTCAACATGCAGCGGTGACAGCGCCAATAAAAAAAGCGGGCGGCGCTCGACGCGCTCGCCCGCCTTTCGCGGTAGGGGAAAGGCTTACTGGCCGGCTGGGGCCGCGGCCGCGGTAGCCTGGGCGCCGGCGCCTGCCGGCTGTTTGAGCAGCATGACCCACAGGCGCGCCGCATCGGAGAAGCCGCCGCTGGCCTTCACGCTTTCGAAGGTCTTGATCGCTTCGTCCTTGCGGCCGGCCTTGGCCTGGGCTGCGCCCAGGCGCAGCTTGGCTTCGTCAGGCTGCTTCAGGCCGCCCTTGGCGATACCCTGCTGCATGAAGCCGATGCCCTTGTCGTACTGGCCCATGGTGACGTAAGCCCAGCCCAGGTTGACCAGGCCGGCGCCGTTCTTCGACTTGGCGGCCGAGGCTTCGCCGCTGGCGATGTTCTTGGCGTCGTCGGCAGCCTGCTTGTTGGCGCGGTCGCGCAGCTGGCCGTGGGCCTTGGCGTTCGCGCCCTTGCCCAGCACGCCGGCGGCATAGCCCGCGTCCATCGCGTTCTTCGCTTCGGTCGGGAAGCCTTCGCGCAGGGCGGTCTCGGCCAGGTCGACATAGTCTTCCTCGCGCATGGTCTTGGTGGCGGCGAACTCGAGGCGCAGCACGGTCATGAAGTTGTCGGCGTTGAAGCCCGGCTTCTTGATGACGCCGACGCGGATCAGCTCGTTCCAGTATTCGTCGGTCGGGTAGTAGGCGACCATCTTCTCGACGGCGCTGGCGTAGGCCGCATTGTCCTTCGCCTCGTGGGCGGCGCTCAGCAGCAGCTTCAGGTCTTCCTGGGTCGGGGTCTTGCCGGCCTTCTCGGCGTCGGCGACGATCTGCGCCAGCTCGGTCTTGGCGCCGGCGTAGTCCTTGTTCAGGTACATGGCGCGCACCAGCAGCGGACGCGCGCTGGTCATGTCGCCGCCCATTTCCTGGTAGCGCTTGAGCTGGTCGATGGTGGCGCCGTAGTTCTTGGCCTTGTACTGCAGGTCGGCCACGGCCAGCACCAGCTTGGCCTGGTTTTCCTTCGGCTCGAAGCCCGAGGCGACGACGGCTTCCGCAGCCTGGATCACCGCCGCATCGTTGCCGCTGGCCGAACCGTGGACCATCTTCACGCGGTTCACGACGTAGTTCTCGTAAGGCGTCTTGTTCGGGATCGCTTCCGCCTGGGTGATGCGGTTCTGCAGTTCAGCGAAGTTCTTCGAAGCAACCAGTTGCTGGACCTGGTTCGAGTCGAGCAGCTTGAACAGTTCCGGGCGCACGGTATTGGCCGGCGCGGCTGCCGGGGCATCGGCTTTCTGGGCGTGAGCGCTCGTCATCAGGGCAGGCGCAGAGTTCAGGCCGACGGCAGCCAGCAGCAGGCAAAGGCGAGCGAGGCGGAATTGGGACATGAATGATCCTTCTAAAAAGATGAGCGGTACGAAATCCGCGGCAAGATGGCGATTTTGCCAACCTTGAACAAACGCGCATTGTCCCATAAAACGGCCGGGACCTTGCGGCGCAATTGTGCCGCAGGGCGGGCGCTTGCGGTGGGGCGGTTACATTGCGTTACCGTGATTGAATACGCGAGATTGACCCACGGTAACGCAATGGGAAGGCGGGCGTCAGAAGCCCGGCACCGGGCAGCGGCCTTCGGCCTCGATCTCGCCGGCCAGCCAGGCGTTGACCGCCTCCAGCGCCGGCGCGGCGAAGCCGTAGGTCATCAGGGCCGGGGCGTCGAAGTCGAGCGCCTGGTAGGGGTTCCACAGCGCCAGGTGCAGGTTCGGGCGCCAGGTGCTGCGCGCGTGCGGGCCGTAGCGGCGGCGCGAGGTCGAGGCCAGGATGGTGAAGCGGCCGTCGTCGGGCAGGGCGCTCCAGTCGAAGCTTTCAGGGTCGGCGAAGGTGACCAGGTCGACCTCGAACAGGCGGCCGAGCGAGGCGGCGATGCTCGCCGCGGGCACGCCGGCTTCCGAGACGCCGTCGCTGACCACGTCCTGGCGCGCCACCAGCCTGATCTTGCCGCCGGCCGGCGGACGGCGCACCGCGCCGCGCGCGCTCAAGGCCCGGCGCCAGGCGCGCGCCATCAGGGCGCGGTCAGCAAGATCGGTGCTGTAGACCGGCGCCTCGTCGGCGCCCGGAGCATCGCTGGCCGTGTCCGCATGCACGCCCACCGCGACGGCGCCTTGCGGCTGCCCGCCGGCGCCGGCCGGGTGCGCTTTTGCCAGCGCGGCCAGGCGCGCCAGCTTCGCTTCCACTTGCGCCATCGGCAGCTCGCCCGAGGCGATCGCGGCGGCGATCGCGGCCACGGTCTCTTCCTGGGTCTCGCGCGAGCCGATCGCCATCACCATGTCGGCGCCGGCCACCAGCGCGCGCACGGCGGCCTGGCCGGCGCCGTAGCGGTGGGCGATCGCGTGCATGTCCATGCCGTCGGTAATCACAACGCCCTGGTAGTTCCACTGCTCGCGCAGGATGCCGGTCAGGATGGGCCGCGACATCGTCGCCGGGTACTCGGGGTCGAGCGCCGGATAGACGATGTGGGCGGTCATCATGGCGGGCGCGGCCTTGTCGCCCTGGGCCGCCATGCGGAAGGGCGCGAACTCGAAGTGTTCCAGCTCGGCCAGCGGCTTGTCGACGGTCGGCAGCGCGCGGTGGGAGTCGACGTGGGTGTCGCCATGGCCGGGGAAGTGCTTGACGCAGCAGGCCACGCCTTCGGATTCGCTGCCTTCCATCCAGGCCAGCGCAATGCGGGTCGCGGTGCTTGGGTCGGCGCCGAAGGAGCGCTCGGCGATCACGGGATTGTGCGGATTGTTGTTCAGGTCCAGTACCGGCGCGAAGTTCCAGTTGAAGCCGAGCGAGCGCACCGCGCGCGCCACCGCCGCGCCGACTTCGCGCGCCAGCGCCGGGTCGTTGGCCGCGCCCAGGGCCATCGCCGAAGGCGGGGCCGGCACCCAGGTCGAGCGCACCACGGCGCCGCCTTCCTGGTCGAGCGCGATCAGGGCCTGTTCGCCCATCACGGCGCGCAAGGCGCCGGTGAAGCGCGTCAGCTGCGCTGCGTCCGTCATGTTCTGGCGGAACAGGCAGGCGCCGCGCACGCGGTTCTCGTGCAGGAAGGCGGCCGTGTCCTCGTCGAGTTCGGTGCCGAACAGGCGCACCATGATCAGCTGGCCGGCGATGCGCCGGAATTCGCTCAGTTGGTCCATGGTCATCGCTCAGTTGGTCTTGGTGACTTTGCTCAGGTGGCGCGGGCGGTCCGGGTCGAGTCCGCGCGCCTTCGAGAGCTGGGCCGCCATCACGTAGAAGGCCTGGATCGCGACGATCGGGTCGAGGTCGGGCGTCGCCGCCACCGGCAGGGTCAGGTCACGCTCGGCCACGTCGCTCGGTGCGGCCAGCAGCACGCGCGCGCCGCGTCCGCGCATCTCGGCGGCCAGCGCCAGCAGGCCGGCCTGGGCCGGGCCGCGGGTGGCGAAGATCAGCAGCGGATAGCCTTCCTCGATCAGCGCCATCGGACCGTGCTTGATCTCGGCGCCGGAGAAGGCTTCGGCCTGCAGGGCCGAGGTTTCCTTGAATTTCAGCGCCGCTTCCAGGGCGATGGGGAAGCTGATGCCGCGTCCGACCACCATGATGTTGCGCGCCGGCGCGAGCACTGGAAGCGCGGCCGACCAGTCGGCCTGGCTCGCCGCGCGCAGCGCATCGGGCAAGGCGGCGATGCCGGCCTTGAGCTCGGCGTCGTCCTGCCATTCGGCCACCAGGCGCGCGCCCGCGACCAGGCTGGTGATGAAGCTCTTGGTGGCGGCCACGCTCTGTTCCTTGCCCGCGTGCAGGGGCATGGTCCAGGCGGCGGTCTGCGCCAGCGGCGACGCGGCGTCGTTCACCAGCGCCACCGTGGTGGCGCCGCCGTCGCGGAAGTACTGGATCGGCTCGACCACGTCCGGGCTCTGGCCCGACTGCGAGATCGCGATCGCCAGCGTGTCGCGGGTGACGAGCGGCGACTTGTACAGGGTGATGAGCGACATCGGCAGCGAGGTCACGAGGCGGCCCAGGCGCGACATGATCAGGTAGGCGACATAGCCGGACGCATGGTCCGAGCTGCCGCGCGCCACGGTGACGGCGCTGTGGAAGCTGGTCGACCTCAGCGTGCGCCCGAGTTCGGCGTAGCGCTCCACGTCCTGGGTCAATTGCAGGGCGACGCAATCGCCGGCGGACATGGCTTCCTGCAGCATCAACGAGGTCGTGGTCACAAAACTTCTCCTTCTATATAAACGGCTTTGATATTCAGGTCGCGGTCGAGCACCACGAAGTCGGCATGGCAGCCCGGGGCCAGGCGGCCGCGCAGGCTTTCGCCGAGGTAGTCGGCGGCATTCGTCGAGACGCGGCGCGAGGCCTCCGCCAGCGGCAGGCCGATCTGCACCAGGTTGCGCAGGGCCTGGTCCATGGTCAGCGTCGAGCCGGCCAACGTTCCGTCGGCCAGGCGCACGCCGCCCATGCACTTGTGGACCACCTGGCGGCCCAGCATGTATTCGCCGTCGGGCATGCCGGCGGCGGCGGTCGAATCGGTGACGCAGAACAGGTGGGGGATGGAGCGCAGCGCGACCTTGATCGCGCCCGGATGCACGTGCAGCAGGTCGGGGATGATTTCGGCATACTCGGCATGCGCCAGCGCCGCGCCGACCATGCCCGGCTCGCGGTGGTGCAGGCCAGGCATCGCATTGAACAGGTGGGTGAAGCCGGCCGCGCCGTGCTCGAGCGCCGCCAGGCCGTCCTCGTAGGAGCCGCTGGTGTGGCCGACCTGGACCCGGATGCCCGCTTCGGACAGCGCGCGCACCAGTTCGAGGTGGCCGTGGATCTCGGGCGCCACCGTGATCACGCGCATCGGCGCCAGGCGCTCGTAGGCTTCGACCTCGGCCAGGGTCGCTTCCTTGGCGAAGGGCGGCTGGGCGCCCAGCTTGGCGGAGTTGATGTAGGGGCCTTCCAGGTGCACGCCGAGGATGCGCGCCTCGCCCTTGCCGCGTTCCTTGCAGGCGACGCCGATGGCCGTCAGGGCGCGCTCGATGTCCTCGGGCGGCGCGGTCATGGTGGTGGCCAGGATGCTGGTGGTGCCGTGCTTCGCATGCAGGGCGGCGATCACGTGCGGGGCGTCGCCGCCTTCCATCATGTCGCGGCCGGCGCCGCCGTGCACGTGCACGTCGATGAAGCCGGGCAGGATGTAGTCGTCGGCGTTCGATGCCGGGTCGACGGGGACGCCGGCGACGGCCTCGATGGCGGCGCCGAAGCGCAGCTCGCCATGGACCCAGCCCCCGGGCGTGAGGATGTTGCCTTTCATCGTGTTTGTTCCTTCAGGTGCCGTTCGATCATGCGCAGTGCGCCGTGGGCCGAGTCGCCCTGCGGCGGCGTGCAGCGCGCGCGCGTCGCTTCCGGCAGCCAGGCCAGCAGGACGTCGCCCAGGCCGCCGCACAGGGCCAGCGGCAGGGTCCCGCCGGGGTCGAGCGCGCGGGCGATGCCGGCCACTTCGCGTCCCGCGTGTTCCAGGATGACGCGGGCCACCGGGTCGGTGTTTCCATGGGCGACCACGAAGCGCGCCAGGCTGGCGTAGGCGGTCTGGTTGGCGCGCCCGAGCCAGATCTGCACGGCGTCGCGGTTGCCGCCGCAGGCCGCGATCACATCAGCCGCAAAGGCGCCGCCTTCGACGCGGCCGTCGAGGACCTGCTCGATGTGGTTCAGCGCGCGCAGGCCCATCCATGCGCCGCTGGCCTCGTCCCCGGCCGGGAAGCCCCAGCCGCCGACTTCGACCTTGGCGCCGTCTTCGCGCATGGCTTCGCCGACGCTGCCGGTGCCGATCGCGACGATGGCGCCGGGGCGCCCGCCGTGCGCGCCCATCAGGGTCGTGAAGCCGTCGGTGTCGAGCACGAGGGCGGCGAAGCCCGGATCGGCGGCGATGAACTGGGCCGCCCATTCCTTGTTGTGCACGCCCGCGAGACCGAGGCCGATGGCCATGCCGGACAGGGGCGGGCTGCCGATGTCGGCGACGGCGCAGGCTTCGCCAATGGTGGAGAGAATCGTGGTCCAGGCCTTGGCGACGCCCTGCGAGAGGGCCGAGGGGCCTGCGCTGGCCTGGGCCAGCTCGGCGCCGTCGAGACTTGCGAGGCGCACACGGGTGCCGGTGCCGCCGCCGTCGACGCCGATGAGGTATTCGATCATGTGGAAAATGAATGTGCCGGGGAGGTCAGGGCACTATAGGGAGGCGGTCCCGGCTTGTCAACAGGTATTTAACTGGTATTGAAATTGGGCGTGCGCGCATACTTCCATAAGCCTGGGTTATGAATCTAAGTCATTGATATAGAAGAGCTTATGCTGGTATGCGAAGTGGTATGGTCCGGAGCTCGCCCAACGGCACCGGGAATGCGTCCACATGTATGGACGCGTGGTTACGCAGTTGTAGGGTGGGCTCTTGAGCCCACGCGGTATGGTACTCATCCTTACCACTAGCGACACCGATAGATCGCCCCGCTATTCAAACGGTGAGACCGCGTGGGGTCATTGATGCCAGTGGCATCAATGACGAGCCCACCCTACGAAAACCGGATGCGCGGCGGCATTGCGGCTGGCGGACCGATGAGCCGGCCAGTTGCTCACTCCACCTGGCGCCGTCCACGCTCGACCAGCACCAGTTCGCCCTCGCCGCCGCTGGCCGCCTCGCGCACCTGGTTGACCGCCGCGCTGCCGGGGCCGCGCACGTCGATGTCGGTCTGGCGCACCGTCAGGCGGCGCGCCTGCAGGGTGCCGGAGCCGCTCAGCTCGGCCTGGATGCGATCGGCATGGCCTTCCAGGCGCACGTTGCCCGGCCCGCGCATCTTCAGCATGACGCGCTTGCCCTCGACCCGGGTCGCCAGGTCGCCCGAGCCGTGCAGGGCGGCGTCCAGGGTGTCCGAGACCTTGTCCAGCGTGACGTCGCCGGGACCGCCGCTGTCGATCGTGGCGTTGCGTACCGCCAGGCGTCCGGCTTCCAGCGCCCCTGAGCCTTCGACCACGGCGCGCAGTTCGTCGGCCGTGCCGCTCAGGGTGATGTTGCCCGGGCCGCTCATGCGCAGCACGGCGCGATGCGCCTGCAGGCCGCGCGCCTCGAGGTCGCCCGAGCCGTGCACTTCCGCCTCGAACTGGCGGATGTCGCCGGCCACGCAGGCATTGCCCGGTCCGCGCTGGACCGTGCTGGCTTTCTCGACCTGCAGCTCGCAGGCGTCGAAGTCGCCCGAGCCGCTCACCTCGGCGCGCAGTTCGCGTGCGCTGCCGCGCAGCTGGGCGTTGCCCGGACCGCTGATGCGGGCCACGGCGCGCGCCAGGCGCAGCCCGTCGGCTTCGAGGTCGCCCGAACCGCTCAGGCGCGCCGACAGTTCCTTGCCGATGCCGGCCACTTTCACGCCGCCAGGGCCGGACTGCGTCAGGTCGAGCTTGTCGGCCTTCAGCTGGCGCAGGTCGAGGTCGCCACTGCCGCTGCTGGCCACGACCAGGTCGCGCACCGCGCCGCGTGCGCGCAGGTCGCCCGGTCCGGAGGAAGCCAGGCTGAAGCGTTCGCCGCCCACCTGTTCCAGCTCGACGTCGCCGCTGCCGCTGGTCGCCAGGCTGCGCAGGTTGGCTGCGCCGATGCGCACCACGACCTGCTCGCGTTTCTTGACGGGGCCGAAGTGGATGCCCCAGCGCGATTTCTGGCGCACGACCAGGGTGCCGCCGCGCACTTCGGACTCGATCTCGGCCAGTTCTTTCGGCGCGCCCGACAGTTCCAGGCGCGGCGCGCCTTCGCTGACGATCACACGAAACGGGCCCGACAGCTCGATGGCATGGAAGGCCGTGACGGCGCGCTTTTCCAGCGTGGGGGCGGCGCGCTTGTCCTGCGCGGCGACGGGCTGCAGGATGACGGCGCCGGCGCAGAGGGCGACGGCGGCCAGGGCGGTGTGCTTGATTCGGGTATGCATGGCTTCCTTGTTGTTTTTGTGATGAAGAGACTCCACGTTAGAGGAAATTGAACGAATATACGCCGTCCAACCGATGGACGAACGGATTCGCGGAGCAAACGGTCGAACAAGGGAGCTGAACGGCGCGCCGGCTCCCGGCCTCCTGATCCCCTCGGTCGTCAGATTGCGCGCCAGCAGAGGAGTTCGCATGTCCACGCTGACTGTCCGCAAGATCGATGTCGACCTGTCCCAGGGCTTCGCCCGCCACTGGAATGGCGGCGACGCCTACCGCACCCAGCTCTTCAACGCTCTGTCGATGAGCTTTCCCCGCGGAGAGCAATTGTTCATCGATGCGGTGCGCGATGTGCCCCGGGAGTGCCTGACGGACCCGCGGCTGGCGGCCGAGGTCAAGGATTTCATCGGCCAGGAAGCCACCCACCGCCACCTCCATGCGCAATACAACAGGCAGCTCGAGCAGCACGGCCTGCCTTACACGCGCGAGGAAAAGCTCAAGAAACGCCTGGCCCGTGTCGATAAACTGGGTGTGCTGGACCGCCTGGCGATCACCTGCGCGCTGGAACACTACACGGCGGTGCTGGCCGATGGCGTGCTGCGCCACCCCGATTGGCTCGAGGGCGCCGAAGCGCGGATGCGCACCCTGTGGTCCTGGCATGCGGTCGAGGAAACCGAGCACAAGGGCGTGGCCTTCGACGCCTACGTGGCGGCGGGCGGCGGTTACCGGCGCCGGGTGGCCTGGTACCTGCACGCGAGCATGGTGTTCGCCTACGACACCTTCATGCAGACCCTGCACAACCTGCGCAACGACGGCGAGTTGTTCCGTTTGCGCACCTGGGGCAGCGCCTTGCGCACCTGGTTCGGCCGCAGCGGGCTGGCCTGGCACCTGGCGAAACCGGTGCTGGACTACCTGTCGCCGCGTTTCCATCCGTGGCGGCACGACAACCGCAAGCTGATCGAAACGTGGCTTGAACACAACAGCGGCGCCTGGCGTCCGGTCAGGGCAAGGAGCGATTGAGCGCGCGCCGTCCTGCCGGCCCGGGCGGCAAGCTGTCATAATGAGCGCTTCGCAGGACGGAGCGAGTAAGGAGAAAGCAGTGATTCGTTACATGGGCACGCGCAAGAACGACGCAGGCGCGACTGTCTACGTGTTTATCGTGAACGGCCTCGAGAAGGAGGTCCGCGAGCACGCACTCAAGCAGCATCCGGGCTGCTACGAGGCCTTGCCGGCATCGGCCAAGGCGAAGATCGCCGCCAACCGCGACTGGCTGTCGAAAGCGTGACGCGGCTTTCCGGCATCGCTGCAGGCGCAATGCTGGCGTTCGCCTGCAGCCACGCGTCCGCACAAGCGCTGCCGTCGACCTTCGCCCCGACGATCGGCAGCGCGCTGCTGTGCCGTAGTCATCTCGACAACGTCTACTTCCATTCCTACCTGACCACCGCCTTCGGCCCGGCCTACAAGCACGAGGGTGGGGCGTACTGGTTCAGGCTCGACGCCACCCTCTGGGGCAAGCCCGTGAAGGAAGTCATGGTCAGCGACGACACGAGCGAGCTGGTGTTCGTCGCGGCCGTGGCCGACAGCAAGCCGGAGGAACTCGAAGAGGCGATCCGCGCCAGCGCCGGAATCCGCCACCGGGCCGTCGACGCCTCGCCCTTTCCCTTACGGGTATCAAACCCCGGCAGCGTCATCGCTTATCAGAACAGCAAATCCAAAATATACTGCGCGAGGTATAAACCTCTGCCGTCAGGACGCTAGTCTTTCATGTACACCCATTACTTCAGCTTGAAGGGAGCGCCGTTCTCGATCGCGCCCGACCCGCGCTACCTGTTCATGAGCGAGCGCCACCGCGAGGCGCTGGCCCACCTGCTGTACGGAATCGGCAGCGGCGGCGGCTTCGTCCTGCTGACCGGCGAGATCGGCGCCGGCAAGACCACGGTGTGCCGCTGCTTCATCGAGCAGGTGCCGGAAAACTGCCGCCTGGCCTATATCTTCAATCCCAAGCTGACCGTGGGCGAGCTGCTGCAGTCGGTGTGCGAAGAGTTCCGCATCGCCGTGCAGGGGGACGGGCAGGCCGGGCAGGGCGGCGTGAAGGCTTATGTCGACGCCATCAACGACTACCTGCTGGCTTCCCACGCGCAGGGGTGCAACAACGTGCTCGTCATCGACGAGGCGCAGAACCTGTCGCCCGAGGTGCTGGAGCAATTGCGCCTGCTGACCAACCTGGAAACCAGCGAGCGCAAGCTGCTGCAGATCATCCTGATCGGCCAGCCGGAACTGCGCGCCATGCTGGCCCGTCCGGAGCTGGAGCAACTGGCCCAGCGCGTGATCGCGCGCTACCACCTGGGGCCGCTCTCCGCGCCCGAGACCGGCGCCTACATTGCGCACCGCATGGCGGTCGCCGGCGCCCAGGGCGCGCCGGTGTTCCCGGCGTCCAGCGTGCCCCTGATCCACCGCCTCACCCACGGCGTGCCGCGCCGCATCAACCTGCTGTGCGACCGCGCCCTGCTTGGCGCCTATGTCGAGAACAGCCGCGAGGTGACGCGGAAAATCGTGCGCACCGCCGCCGGCGAAGTCTTCGCCGGCGAAACGGCGGCCGTGCGTGGGCCGCGCTGGCCGCTGGCGGCGGGCGGCGTGCTGGCCGGCCTGGCGCTCAGCGCCGCCGCGGCCTGGCAGGTGCTGCCGCGCGACGCGGCGCCCGTGGCCGCGGCTGCGAAGACGCTTCCCGCGCCGGGCGCCTCCGGCACGAAGGCCGTGCCCGTCCAGGCGAACGCGGTCGTCGCGGCCAAGCCGGCTGCCGCTAGCGCTCCTGGACTGCCGCAGGGCCATGCCGACGAGGCGCAAGCGCTGCGGGCGCTGGCCGGACTCTGGGGCGCCAGCCTGGCGGCGGGTGATGCCTGCCAGGCCGCCATTCGCCAGGACCTGCGCTGCCACCAGGGCAGGGGCGGCATCGTTGAACTGCGCCAGCTCGACCGGCCGGCCGTCATCACGCTGCGCGAAGGCGCGGCCACCAGTTACGCGGTGCTCGCCGCCATGGACGAACGCGGCGCGACCCTGCTGGACCGCGCGGGCAAGCGCGAGCGTGTTGAACTGGGGGCGCTGGCGCTGCGCTTTACCGGCGAATTCACGACCTTCTGGAAGATGGCGCGCAGCTTCCGCGACCAGCTCGCCGTCGGCGACCAGGGACCGGACGTCGACTGGCTGGCCGCCCAGCTGGCGCGGCTGGACGGCGCTCCGCCGCCGCCGTCGCGCCAGCCCTTCAGCGCCCATACCCACCAGCTCCTGCGCGCTTTCCAAACGAAACAGCAGTTGAAGGCCGACGGTGTGGCCGGGCCGCGCACCTACATCCGCCTCAACCAGCTCACCGGCGTGAGCGAGCCGCGCCTGCTCGCCGCCGCAACGGGACAATAAGATGTCGTACATTCTCGAAGCACTGAAGAAGGCGCAGGCCGAACGCCAGCTGGGCAGCGCGCCCGATATCCATGCGCCGGCGCCGGTCCACGCGCCAGCGCCCGGCGGCGCCGCCAGCCGCAAGCCCCTCCTGGCCGGACTGTCGGCCGGCATCGTGATTGCCGGCGCGGCCGGCGTGCTGGCCTGGCGCGCCCAGGCGCCGGCGC
Organism: Pseudomonadota bacterium; assembly: GCA_040755875.1. Classification (GTDB taxonomy): domain Bacteria; phylum Pseudomonadota; class Gammaproteobacteria; order Burkholderiales; family Burkholderiaceae_D; genus Telluria. The sequence goes on from JBFLZJ010000003.1 coordinate 139,256, forward strand.
CGGCCGAAGCGCAGGCTGGCCAGGTCCAGGGCCCGGCGCCGACCCTGGTCCAGGCGGCGCCCGCCAACCCGCCCGCGGCCGCCCCGGCGGCGGTTCCGGCCGCGCCAGTCCCGACGCCTGCTCCGGCGCAGGCGCCGACGCAGCTGGCGGATCGTGCAGCCGATACGGCGGCCGAGGCTGCGCCAGCCCGCAGCGCCGTCGCGGCGGCCGCCCCGGCGCCTGCCGCCTCCGCGCCACCTCCCGCAGCAGCGCCGGCGCAGGCAAGGACCGAGGTCGCCCAGGCCGCGCCGGTGCCGCCCGCCGCAGCGCCCGCCCGGCCGCGCCCGCCCGCGCAGTCCGGGAACACGGCGCTTGCGGCGCGCAATACCGCCGCGCCGGCCGGGGCGCTCCGCGATGCCGTTCCCGAGGCGGTCTACCTGCCTGCCCCCAGCCGCGCAGCCGATCCGGCGCCTGTGGCCCGGGCGCCCGAACCGGCCGAGGACAACCTGCGCAGCTTCCAGCAACTGCCGGAAGCCCTCCAGCGCGAGATTCCGCGCGTGAGCGTCGGCGGCTACATCTATTCGCCGAATCCCGCCGACCGCCTGCTGCTGATCGACAAGACGCTGCGCCGCGAAGGCGAAGAGGTGGCCCCCGGCCTGGTGCTGGAGCGCCTGATGCCGAAGTACGCCGTGATGAACTACCGGGGCAACCGCTACCGTGTCGGCTACTGATCCCGCTCTGGCGCTGGCCGTCGTCGGCTGGTCCGGCAGCGGCAAGACGACGCTGCTCGAGTTCCTGGTCGGACGGCTCGCGGCGCGCGGCCTGCGCGTGAACATCCTCAAGCACAGCCACCACGACATCCTGCTCGAGCCGCCGCACAAGGACAGCGCGCGCCTGCGCATGGCGGGCGCGGCCGAGGTGATGATCGCCTCTCCTTACCGCTACGCCATCATGCGCGAGCTGCGCGGGCAGGAAGAGCCGCCGCTGCGCGCGCAACTGGCGCGCCTGGCGCCGGCCGACCTGACCCTGGTCGAAGGCTACAAATGGGAGCCGCTGCCGAAACTTGAGGTGTTTCGCCCGGCGCTGGGGCGGCCGTCGCTCTACCAGGACGATCCGCACGTGGTGGCGGTGGCCTCGGATGCGCCGGCGCCCGCCGGCTTGCGCCCGGGGCTGCGCTGGCTGGACCTGAATGCGCCGGAGGACGTATTGGCCTGGCTCAGCGGCTGGATGATGACAGACCCTAAAGTTTCCATAAATCAATCCGTTAATGAAGGATAAGCCCCAAAGGGACCACCCCTAGCGGGACCAACCCTTCACGGGGATCACCCTCAACAGGAGACCGTCATGGACGTCCTCGGCATCGCCAAGTTATCCACCACCATCGCAGAAACCGGCAACAAGCAGGAAGTCGCCATCGCCATGCTCAAGAAGCAGCAGGACATGCAGAAGTCGATGGCCACCCAGATCCTGGACGGCATCCAGCCGCCGCAGCCGGCACAGAACCTGCCTGCGCACCTGGGCAACAAGATCAACACCACGGCCTGATTGTCCGGCCCCCGGGCCATGCCGCAGCGGCGCCGCAAGGCGCGGGCGACGGCAGGGCGGCCGGGGCGATCGGAAGGGAAGGGGCCGGCCATGCGGGAGTGGCCGGCTGGGCTGGAAAGCGCTGAAAAGGCGGGTTGAAAAAGCGGCAGGCAAAAAGCCAGCGCGGCGCCAGTGGCGCCGCGGGTGTCGAGTCAATGGAAAGCGCGCAGGATGCGCTCTTCGCCGGTCTTGTCGGCGAAGCGTTCGTTGGCCAGACGGGTCGCTTCCATCATGCGGGTCAGTTGCGCGTCCTCGAAGCGCGCGAGCTCTTCGTTGGCCGCGTTGAGCGCCATCGCCAGCTTGGCGCGCGCGTTCTGGTAGAGCACGCTGGTGTACTGATCGGTGTTCTTCAGCAGTTCTTCTGCGTTCTCAATGACGAGGCGCAGATCGCCAATCAGCCTTTCCTGCGTTTGGGGGTGGTTTTCTTCCGGGGTTTCCATTGCCTTCACCTTAAGCCGGTTGATCACGTCTTAAAATATAAACAAGGACTACCGGTCGCGTTTGTCTGACCGCAAACGTGCGCCGCTCAGCCCGGTAGCCCCACTTACTCTACAGAAATCCGCACGTCGCCCACGGTCACGGTCTGGCCGGCGCGAATCTTGGCGGTCTTGCGCAGTTCCTGCTTGCCATCGACCGACACCGCGCCGCTGGCCACGATGTTCTTGCCGGCGCCACCGCTGTCGCACAGGCCCACCAGTTTCAGCAACTGGTTGAGTTCGACGAACTCGGATGTCAGTTCGAAAGTTGTTTGTTGCATTCTATCCTCGGGAAAAATTGTGGGGCGTACGCTTGGGTCCGCGCCGGCGCGAAGCCGGGGCGGACGCCACCGGTCCGTACGGACCCGCTGGTTCGATCGCTTACGCCGGGTCCGGCCGCGTCATATCGATCGGAACGATCCACTGATTGAACTGTTCCGCGCTGACGTGGCCCGATTGCAGGGCCGCTTCGCGCAGCGTGATGCCTTCGTGCTGCGCGTGCTTGGCGATCTGCGCGGCGCGATCATACCCGATGTGGGGCGCCAGTGCGGTCACCAGCATCAGCGAGCGCTCCATCAGTTCGCCGATGCGCGTGCGGTTCGGCTCGATCCCCTGGGCGCAGTGCTCGTCAAAGGAACGCATGCCGTCGGCCAGCAGGCGTGCGCTCTGCAGGAAGTTATGCGCGATCATCGGCTTGAACACGTTCAGCTCGAAGTTGCCCTGCGAGCCGCCGACGGTAATGGCGACGTCGTTGCCGAACACCTGGCAGCACAGCATCGTCATCGCTTCGCACTGGGTCGGATTGACCTTGCCCGGCATGATGGAGCTGCCCGGTTCGTTCTCGGGAATCGTGATCTCGCCCAGGCCCGAGCGCGGGCCGGACGCCATCCAGCGGATGTCGTTGGCGATCTTCATGAGGGCGGCGGCAAGCGTCTTGAAGGCGCCGTGGGCGGCGACCAGCGCGTCGTGCCCGGCCAAGGCCGCGAACTTGTTCGGCGCGCTCTTGAACGCCAGCCCGGTGCGCGATCCGAGTTCGGCGGCGATGCGCGCGGCGAATTCCGGATGGGCGTTCAGCCCGGTGCCCACCGCCGTGCCGCCCGCCGCCAGCGCGAGCAGCCCGGGCAGGGCGGCGCGGATCGCCTGTTCGGAGAACTCGAGCTGGGCCACGTAGCCGGAGAATTCCTGGCCGAGGGTGAGCGGGGTCGCGTCCTGCAGGTGGGTGCGGCCGATCTTGACGATGTCGGCGAAATCGCGCGACTTCACCTGCAGCGTGCCGCGCAGGCGCGCCAGCGCCGGCAGCACGTCCTTCGAGACCGCGATCGCCGCCGCCACGTGCATGGCGGTGGGGAAGATGTCGTTCGAGGACTGGCCCATGTTGACGTGGTCGTTCGGGTGCAGCAGGCGCGCCTCGCCCCGTTCGCCGCCCATCAGTTCCGAAGCGCGGTTGGCCAGCACCTCGTTCATGTTCATGTTGCTCTGGGTGCCGGAGCCGGTCTGCCAGACGGCCAGCGGGAACTCCTCGGGATGGCGGCCTTCGAGCACCTCGTCGGCCGCCTGCATGATGGCGTCGGCCTTGTCCTTGGGCAGCTTGCCGAGCGAGCGGTTGACGGCGGCGGCGGCGCGCTTGACCTGGGCCAGCGCGGCGATCAGTTCCGGCGCCATCTTCTCGGTCGAGATGTGGAAGTGGTGCAGCGAACGCTGGGTCTGCGCGCCCCAGAGATGGTTGGCCGGTACTTCGATCGGGCCAAAGCTGTCTTTTTCGATACGGTTGTTCATTGGCTTGTCCCTATTTTAAAGACTGGAGCTAAAGAGTGTATCCCAACGCCCGTTAATGTCGGTGAGGCTACAAATTCACTCCAGCATATGGCGATCCGCCCTTCCCACATTCTTTCCACCGTCCTGTTCGCCTGCGCGGCGCTCGGCCCTGTCCATGCCGCCGAGCTGGGCGATGCGCGGGTGCGCTCCCATATCGGGCAGGCGCTGGCCGCCGACGTCGAGCTGACCCTGGTCGAAGACACGTCCAGGCAGGTGGAAGTGCGCCTGGCGCACCCGGACGTCTACCGCGGCGCGAACGTCGCGATGCCGGCGGTGCTGTCCAGCCTCGACATCGCTGTGATAAGGCAGGGCGGCAAACAGTTCCTGCATTTGACATCGAGCAAGCCGGTCGAGAGCCGGCTCCTGCACGTCTACCTGGAGCTGGTCGACGGCGGCCAGCGCGCGGTGCGCCTGGTGACCCTGTGGTTCACGCCCGATCCGCATCCGGCGCCGGCGCCCGCGTCGTCACCGGCGCCGGTCCTGGCCGCCGCGCCGGCGGTGGCGGAGCCCCCGGCAGCGTCGAAGGCGCCGGCGCCGGCCAGGCCCGTGCGCGCCGCGACTCCCGCGCGCAAGCCGGCGCCGACTAAGCGCCGCCCGGCTCCGGACGGGGAAGCGCACGATGTCCAGGCGGCAGCCGTGGCCGCGGCGCCGAAGGCTGCCGTCCATGAACCGAAGGCGCCCGCCGCGCCGGCCACGGCCCAGGCTGGCGCCATCCAGGACGCGCATGCGGCCAGGCACGACGCAGCCGCAGCCGCGCCGGCTTCCTGCGCTGCGCAAGCGCTTGAGGCGCAAACCAATGCCTGCGCCGTGCTCGGCGCGAAGAACGACGCCCTCCGCCAGGAACTCGGCCAGCTCGAGGAGAAGGTCAAGGTGCTGCAGGTGGCGAGCGGCGTGAAGTCGGCCGCCGAAGCCACGGCCCAGTCCGCGCCGAAGCCGGACGAGAAGCCGAAATCGGCGCCGCGCATCCATCGCAAGCCGAAACCCGCCGCCCCGCCGGAGGAGCCGATGCCCTGGCTCGCGATCGCCGGCGGCATCGCCGCCTTGCTGGCGCTGCTGGGTGGCGTCGTGCTGCTGCGGCGCCGGCGCGCCGCGGCGGCCAGGGTCCTGACGCCGGCGCGCGAGCCGGAAGTGGTCGTTTTGCCCCAGGACGGCGCCGGCGCGCCTGGCGCCAGGCCGCGCCTCATGGCCGCCGTGAAGGCGCGCCTGATGGCGCTGCGTCCGACCAGGCAGGCATCCGCCGAGGCGCCGGCAACGCTGGATGAAAAGACAATTATCCAGCCCGAGTAAGGGGCGCACGAATCGTCTACACAAGCTGGAAAATTCGGTTATACTGAACTCGTTGGTTAATAAAACCACAAAAAAACGGCCCAGGGTCCGGCGCAGCCACCACCGATAGCGTGGCGCGGGAAACCGGATGTACGTCGCGAGACGCCTGTCTCCGGAAGCGGTCTCGCTGCCAACAGCGGCAGGAGACGCCGGATGCAACCGGCAAAGAGGCGATCACCAGGACTAGCCTGGTGTTCGCTCTCCGAATTCATGTGGCGGGAGCATCCCGCCGCAGCACGAAGGCGCCCGCGGGCGCCTTTTTTGTTTTTGTTTTGTCTGGCGCCGCCGTTGCGACGGAGCCAGCCCGGCAAATGTCCCATGCGGGCGTCCGGAAATGCAAAAAGCGCCCGCAGGCGCTTTTTTTCGATCGGGAGCAGCAGGCTCAGTGCGCGCACATGGCGCGGTCGAGCTGGCCCATCCACGGTTCGGTCACGTCGCGGATGGCGCGGTCGTTGGCCATGATCTGCTTGAGCAGGTCGATCTTGCGCAGGCGGCGCGCGCCTTCGAGCGCCGGCACGCCGGTCGCGGCGGCGCTGGCTTGCGCGGCGCACTGGCCCTGCAGGCTGTCGAAGCCGTTCCAGTCCCCGGCGGTCGCCGCGGCGGCCATCTTGCCGGTCAGGCCGGCAATATTTTCGTACATAGCGAGGACTTCGTTCTGGGTCATGTTGGCACCGCGACAATTTTTCTCCGGTCGGATGACCGGTTGTCCTCCTTTTACGGCGGCAGTGTCGAAAACTTTAGCCCTTTTGCTAAAAAAATTTGAAAATTTTTTCGGCAAGGGAGCGGACTCGACTTTCCATGGTCTAAACAGGCGACGCGTATTGCCGGGTTTGTGCAGTCCAGACCAGATTTTTGCCGTCTGTCGCATTTCGTTCATGCAAGATGCCGGGGTTTCGTAGAGTGCGTGCTGGGTTCTTGCGCCGCCAGGGGCCCACCCACGAACAAGAACAAGAGAGGAACGATGAGACAACAACGAGCATCGCGCGGCGCCGCCGCCGTCGCGTTGGCACTGGCCGCCTGTGCGGCGCAGGCCGAAGCCCCGTTTTCCTTTGCAGCCACCCCCGGCAACCTGCCCAAGGACGTGATCCCGCTGCTGTACGACGCCCACCTGGTGCCCGACATCGCCGGCGACAGCTTCAGCGGTTCGCAGACCGTCGAGATCGAGGTGCTGCGCCCGACTTCGCGCATTGTCCTGAATGCCGCCAATCTCGCCATCGAGCGCGCCACGCTCGAAGGCAAGGGCCTGGCCAGGCAAGCCCTGGAGCCGCGGCTCGACGCGGCCCGGCAGACCCTCACTTTCCAGTTGGGCGCGCCGCTGGCGCCCGGACGCTATGCGCTGTCGCTGGCCTTCCGCGGCCAGATCAACCGCGAGGGCAGGGGCCTGTTCGGGGTTGCCTACAAGGCCGGCGGCGCCGACAAGAAGCTGATCGCCACGCTGCTGGCGCCGGCGGACGCGCGGCGCCTGTTGCCGACCTGGGACGAGCCCGCCTTTCGCGCCCGCTTCAAGCTGACGGTCGACCTGCCGGCCAGCTTCAAGGCCTATTCGAATACCCCGATCGAGAAACAGGAAGCGCTGGACGGCGGCAGGCAGCGCATCTCCTTCGCCCCCACGCCGAATATGCCGAGCTACCTGATGGCGCTGGTGGTGGGCGAGCTGGATCGCGCCCAGGCGCGCCGGGCCGGCGTCGACATCGGCGTGGTCACGACCGAAGGCAAGCTCGGTTCCGCCGCCTTTTCGCTGGGCGCCACGGGCGACCTGCTGCGCTACTACAACAACTACTTCGACATCCCCTATGCCCTCCCCAAGCTCGACCAGATCGCCATTCCCGGCGGTTTTTATGGCGCGATGGAAAGCTGGGGCGGCATCATCTATAACGAGGCGCTGCTGCTGGTCGACCCGAAGAAGAGTCCGGAAGGCACGAGGAAGCTCGCCTTCGAGGCCAATGCCCATGAACTGGCGCACCAGTGGTTCGGCAACCTGGTGACCATGGCCTGGTGGGACAACCTCTGGCTCAACGAGGGCTTCGCTTCCTGGATGGCGGCCAAGGCCACCGAACACTTCCATCCCGAATGGCGTCCCCACCTGGACGACATCGCCCAGCGCGAGAAGGTGCTGGACCTGGACGCGCGCAGGAGCACCCACCCGATCCAGACCCCGATCGAGAACGAGGACCAGGCCGCCAACGCCTTCGACGCCATCACCTACATCAAGGGCAAGGGCTTCCTGCGCATGCTCGAGGCCTATGTGGGCGAGGAGCGCTTCCGCAAGGGCCTGCGCGCCTACATGGCGACCCACAAGTATTCGAACACCACCTCGAGCGACCTGTGGACGGCGCTCGAGAAGGCGTCGGGCAAGCCGGTCGGCAAAGTCGCCTCGGACTGGACCTTGCAGCCGGGCTATCCGCTGATTTCGGTGACCCAGGCCTGCGAGAACGGCAAGCGCAAGGTCACCGTGTCCCAGGAGCAGTACCGTCTCGACGAGCCGGCCGCCGAACAGCGCCTGTGGCGCGTGCCGCTGCAGGTCGGCACCGTGGACGGCCGGGCCTGGACCACCTTGCTGTCCAGCCGCAGCACCACCTTCACCCAGGGCGCTTGCGAAGGCACCCTGGTGGTCGACCCGCAGAGCGTCGGTTTCTACCGCATCCAGTACGACCGCGCCAGCTTCGACGCCCTGGCGAAGGACCTTGCGCGCCTGCCCGATACCACCCGCCTGAAACTGCTGGCCGACACCTGGAGCCTGGTCTCGGCCGGGCGCATACCGCTGGGCGACTACCTGAAGCTGCTGACGCAACTCGGGCAGCTCGGCAGCGAGCCGCGCCTGGCCGTGTGGACGGCGACCCTGGCCAATCTCGGCAGCCTCGACAACCTGGCGCGCGGCGAAGCGGAGCAGGCGCTGATCCGCCGTTTCACCCGCCAGTTCCTGCGGCCGAAATTCGCCCAGCTCGGCTGGAACGAGAAACCGGGCGAATCGATCGAGGAGCGCCGCCTGCGCGCGCTGCTGGCCGGCGCCCTGGCGCGCAGCGGCGACGAGGCGGCGATCGCCGAAGCGCGCACGCGTTTCGCGGCCTACCTGCGCAACCCGGCGTCGACCAGCCCGGAGATGCTCGACTTCGTGCTCGGCACGGTCGGCGCGCACGCCGATGCCGCCACCTTCGACGCCCTGGCAAAGGCGCTCGCGGCGGCCGACAACGACGAGGAGCGCAACCGCCTGGCGCGCGCCCTGGTCGCGGCCAGGGATCCCGCACTGGCCGCCGCCGCGCTGCGCATCGCCCTGTCGCCGCAGGTGACGCCCACCGTCGCCTACCTGATGGTCATCGGCGCCGCGCGCGAGCATCCGGACCAAGTGTGGGCCTTTGCCGTGGCCAACCGCGAAGCCCTGCTGAGGAATGCCGACGCCGTCGAGCGCAACCGGGTATTCGCCGACATCGTCGGCGGCTCCGTCGAGGTAGGCCATGCGGATATGATGGAACAGTATGTAGCCAAGAACTTCGGCCAGGATGCCCAGGTCGAAGCCCAGCGCGTGGGCAACGGCATCCGCATCCGCGCCGCGCAGAAGGCGCGCCTCCTGCCCCAGGTGCGCGCCGCGCTGGCGCCGCAACAGTAACCGGAAACGACAATGAGGAAACCCATGAAGACAAGCCCAACCCCGATCCTGATCCGGACCGCCATCGCCCTGGCCCTGTGCGGCGCCATGGCCGCGCCGGCTTTCGCCGCAGGCCAGGCCGCCACCAAACCTGCCGAGAAGTCCGCCGAGAAGCCTGCCGACAAGCCCGCCGACAAGCCCGCCGACAAGCCGGCCAGCATGACCGTGCTGCCGGGCGACGACTTCTTTGCCTATACCAATGGCGACTGGCTGGCGAAGACCGAGATCCCGGCCGACCGCGGCTCCTGGAGCGCGATGGGCGCGCTGGCAGAGGAGACCAATGCCCGCATCGCGAAGATGATCGAGGAACTGGGCGCGGCCAAGGGCACGGCCGGCGAAGCGCGCAAGGTGGCCGACTTCTACGCCGCCTACATGGACGAGGCGGCCATCGAGAAGCGCGGCCTGGCGCCGATCAAGCCCATGCTGGCGCAGATCGCCGCGATCAAGGACAAGGCGGCCCTGGTGCGGGCGCTGGGCGCCTCGGTGCGCGCCGACGTCGACCCGCTCAACGCCACCGACTTCTTCACCGAAAATTTGTTCGGCGTCTGGGTCGCCCAGGGCCTGAGCGACCCGTCGCGCAACCTGCCTTACCTGCTGCAGGGCGGCCTCGGCATGCCCGACCGCGCTTATTACCTGGAGAACAATGCCCGCATGGCCGAGCTGCGCACCAAGTACCAGCAGCACATCGCCGCCATGCTGAAACTGGCCGGTCTCGACAAGCCCGAGGAACGCGCCGCCCGCGTGTTTGAACTCGAGCTGGCCCTGGCCCAGACCCACGCCACGCGCGAAGACTCAAGCGACATCCAGAAGTCGAACAACGTCTGGACCCTGAAGGACTTCGCCGGCAAGGCGCCGGGCGTGGACTGGAACGCCTTCTTCAAGGCCGCCCGCTTATCAAGCCAGGAGCGTTTCCAGGTCTACCACCCGAGCGCGGTAACGGGCGCGGCGCGCCTGCTGGCCGATGCCGACGTCGCCACTTGGCGCGACTACCTGGCCTTCCACAAGCTGAACCAGTACGCCAGCCTGCTGCCGAAGGCCTTCGCCGACCAGCGCTTCGCGTTCAACGGCAAGGCCCTGACCGGCACGCCCCAGCAGTCGGTGCGCTGGAAGCGCGCGCTGGCCGCCACCAACGAGGCGATGGACGAGGCGGTCGGGAAGATCTACGTGGGCCGCTACTTCCCGGCCGAGGACAAGGCGCGCGTGCAGAAGATGGTCGCCAACATCATCGACGCCTTCAGCCAGCGCATCGACAAGCTCGAATGGATGGCGCCGGCCACCCGCGCCCAGGCCCAGGCCAAGGTGAAGTCGCTGTACGTGGGCGTGGGCTACCCGGACCGCTGGAAGTCCTATGACGGCCTGGCGGTCAAGCGCGACGACGCCTTCGGCAACGCGGTGCGCGCCGAAGACTTCCACTACCAGCAGGAGCTGGCCAAGCTGGGACGCAAGCCCGAGCGCACCGACTGGGCGATGCCGCCGCAGCTCGTGAACGCGGTGAATTTGCCGCTGCAGAACGCGCTGAACTTCCCGGCGGCGATCCTGCAGCCGCCGTTCTTCGACCCGAAGGCGCCGGATGCGGTCAACTACGGTGCGATCGGCTCCATCATCGGCCACGAGATCAGCCACAGTTTCGACGACCAGGGCGCCCAGTTCGACGCCCAGGGCCGCCTGCGCGACTGGTGGACGAAAGAGGACCTGGCCCACTTCAAGGCAGCGTCCGCCAAACTGGTGGCGCAGTACAACAGCTATAAACCCTTCCCCGACCTGGCGGTCAACGGCCAATTGACCCTGAGCGAAAACCTGGCCGACCTGGCCGGCCTGGAAGCGGCTTTCGACGCTTATAAAGCCTCGCCCGAGGGCAAGAGCGCGGGTGTCGAGGGCGAGCGCCGCTTCTTCACCGGCTTCGCCCAGGGCTGGCGCACCAAGATGCGCGAAGCCTCGCTGCGCCGCATCGTCCTGACCGACGGCCACGCGCCGGCCCAGTACCGCACCTACATCGTGCGCAACCTGGACGCCTGGTACAAGGCCTTCGACGTCAAGCCGGGCCAGGCGCTCTACCTGGCGCCGCAGGAGCGCGTGCGCATCTGGTAAGCTCGCGGCAAGGCGGCGCCCGCATCGTGCTGGCGCCGCCGTTTCTTCTACCAGCATGAACGAGAACCTCGACGACAGTCTCGACGCCATTGCGCGCCGCACGCTCGACCACTACGAGCGTAATGCCCAGCAATTCTTTGCCGGCACCATCGATCACGATGTCAGCCAGAACATTACGGCCCTGCTGGGCGCGATCGACGTCCCGGGCCCGTTCACGCTGCTCGACCTGGGCTGCGGGCCGGGGCGCGACCTCAAGACCTTCAGCGCGCTCGGCCACCACGCCATCGGCCTGGACGGTTCAAGCGAATTCGTCGCGATGGCGCGGGCCTGGAGCGGCTGCGAGGTCTGGCGTCAGGACTTCCTGCACCTGGACTTGCCGAAGGAAATATTCGACGGCGTGTTCGCGAACGCCTCGCTGTTCCATGTGCCGAGCAGGGCGCTGGCGGGCGTGCTGGCGGCGCTGCACGGCACGCTCAAGCCGGGCGGCGTGCTGTTCAGCTCCAACCCGCGCGGCCACAACGAGGAAGGCTGGAGCGGGCCGCGCTACGGCAGCTGGTATGACTATCCGACCTGGGAGCGCCACCTGGTCGCCGCGGGTTTCCTGCCGATCCGCCATTATTACCGTCCGGAAGGGCTGCCGCGCGAGCAGCAACCCTGGCTGGCCAGCTTGTGGCGCAAACCCAATGTTAACGAACGAACAGAGGGTCGCGACAATCCGGCCTAAGGTAGGGCTTCGTTTCACTCAACCGAAGAGGCATGACATGAACGACGACCAAATCAAAGGCAAGGCCAAGGACATTGGCGGCAAGATCCAGGAAAAGGTCGGCGAAGCCGTCGGCAGCCGCCAGCAGCAGTCCGAAGGCCTGTCGAACCAGGCCGAAGGCAAGGTCCAGGAAAAAGTGGGCGATGTGAAGGATATCTTCAAGGGCAACAAGTAAGCCGCCCCGTTTCAGGCAACAACAGCCGCGATGCGTCGCGGCTGTTTTGTTTTGGTCAAGCCTCCTCCGACTCCTCCACCTTGTCCCCCAGTACATCCTCCACATACAGCATCTGCACCAGCACCTTGAGCGCCGCGGCCAGCGGCGTGGCCAGCGCCACGCCGGCAAAGCCGAACAGGGTGCCGAACACCAGTTGCATGACGATGGTCAGCGCCGGCGGCAGGTCGACGGCGCGCGATTCGATCAAGGGCTGCAGCAGATAACCTTCGACCAGCTGCACGCCCGCGAACAGCAGGATGGTGTACAACGCCAGGTCGGGGCTCATCGAGAAGGCGATCAGCACGGCCGGCACGCCTGCCATGATCGGCCCGAGGTAGGGAATGAAGTCCAGCAGCCCCGCGATGATGCCGAGTATCAGCGCGAGCGGCACGCCCAGGATGGACAGGCCGATCGAGGTGACGACGCCGACGATCAGCATCGAGATCGACTTGCCGAGCAGCCAGCTGGACAGGGTGTGGCCGATCTTCTGCATCACCTGGCGCGCACGCGGGCGCTTCGACGGCGGGATCAGCTTGATGAAGCCGCTCGTATACAAGTGAGGCGAAGCGGCGAAATAAATGCCGACGAAGAGGATGATCACCACGTTGCCCAGGGCGCCGATCACGCCGCCGAAGAACAGGCCGGCGTTCGGCACCATCGAGGACATCTGCTTGACCACCTGTTCGGGCGGCGGCAATTCGGTCATCACGCGCTTGAGTATCGGATGCGCGTTGACGAACTGCTGCAGTTTCTCGATCGACTGCGGCACGGTTTCGGCCAGCTTGGTCGACTGCTCGGAAATCTGCGGCGCCATGGCCCAGCCGCCGAGGCCGATGACGGCGAACAGCAGCAGCACCACGACCGCCAGCGCAAGCTGGCGTTTCATCTTCGTGCGCCGCGCCAGCATCTCGCTCAGCTTGTACAGCAGCACCGCGCACAGGATGCAGGCGAAGATCAGCAGCAGGGCGTCGGCGGCGAACCAGACCGCGGCCAGGCCCAGGATGAAGAGCACGGCAATGCCGTTGATGATGGCCGTGCGTTTCATCAGCTTGCGCTTGGGCGCGGCGTCCGCCTCGACGGCTTCCGATGGGGAGTGGGATTGTTCGCTCATGGTCGTGTCGGATTATCAAAAGGATAATTCAACACTACCACCACGTCAGTACAACTGGCGCATGGATGAGCAGCAAGAGCAGCGAGGAAGCGTGGCCCGGCGTATTGACGAGCTATGTGAGTGGCCGTACAGATGGGCAGGCGGCCTGGGGGTATTCTGGACCCATCGCGCGGCATCTCGACCGCGCCTTATTGGCTAATTTGCAAGGAGAACCATCATGAACAAGGACCAAGTCGAAGGTAAACTGCAAGACATCGGTGGCAAGATCCAGGAGGAAGCCGGCAAGCTGGTCGGCAACCGCGAACAGGAAGCCAAGGGCCTGAAGAACCAGGTCGAGGGCAAGACCCAGGAAAAGTATGGCGATGCCAAGGAAGTGCTGAAGGACGGCATCGACCGCGCATAAAGCGCATGCGGCCGTGCATCAGTCTGCACCGGCCTGCAATGGAACAAGGGCCCCGGCATTTGCATGCCGGGGCCCTTCCTTTTTACTGCTGCCGACAGCGCGCGGCTTCGATCAGGCCGGCGCTACGCTTACTGGATTTCGTAGGCGCCGATGTCGATCTGGGCGCCCAGGGTCGAACGCGTGGTGTAGGCCGCGGTGTGCTTGTAGCTCGCGGTGGCCTTCAGCGACAGGCCGCCGGACGAGTTGCCTGGGTTCGAGCCGGCATTGACGATCTGCGCGCCGGAAGCCGGACGCAGGTCGTAGGCCGCCTTGTTGACGAAGTCGCCCGAGACCGAGCGGTAATTGGTCTTCTGCACCGCAGAGGCCTGGCCGGTCACCGTGCCGCCGCCGCTGAAGATGTTGTTGATCAGCTTGGCCGGGGTTGCCGCATTCCGGATCGTGACGAAGGTGCCGCGCGAGCTCTCGTCGTTGATGAACGTATTGTTGATCACGTACAGGTCGGTCTTGCGGTCGCCCACGCCTTCTTCGCCGTAGGAGACCAGGGCCGGGTTGTTGTTCGAAGCCGGCTGCATGATCACGTTGCCGATGATGTAGGTGGTGCCGCCGTTCGGCACATTGATCTCGTAGCTTGGCTTGCCGGCCGCGGTCGTGCCGGTCTCGCCCGGGCGCAGGCTCGAGAAGCGGTTGTACGCGATCATGTTGTACAGGGCGCGCGACTTCAGGTTGTGGCCGACGTTGGCGTCGTGCGAGAAGTTGTAGCGGAAGTAGAGCTTGGCGACCTTGCCGATGTAGAGGTTGTGGCTGTAGCCGTCGCCGTAGCCGTTGCGGCCGAACTCGTTGCGCTCGATGGTCACGGTGCTGGCGGTGTTCACGCCGCTCAGGATGCCGTTCTCGTTATCGTGCAGGAAGGAGTTGCGCAGCGTGAAGTTGGTGCCTTCCAGGCGCAGGGCAGCGCCATTGCGGTCGGCCACTTTAGCGCCGTACATTTCGACGTTGTCGACGGTGATGTTGTTGCCCTGGATGACCCAGGTGCCTTTCGACAGGGCGGCCTTGCCGTTGGCATTGATCTTCGGACGGCCGTTCACGCCGCGGATGGTCAGGTTGCTGGCCTTGATGGCGCAGACGTCGCCGGAATAGGTGGCGGCCTGGATTTCGACGGTGTCGCCGGTCTTGGCGGCGGCGAAAGCCTTGCATGGGGTAGCGTAAGTCTTGCCTGAGCCGACGCTGAGGGTGGCGGCCGAGGCGGGTGCTGCAAAGGCGGCGCCAACGACCAGGGCGGAGACGGCGAAAGCGATGCGGTTGGTGGCGTTGATACGGATCGATTGCATGGTGTTCCTCGTATATTGCGCGCTGTTGAGAGCGTCTGTGAGATCAGGAACACGCAGAATACCGCGAGGAATTAATTCTGTGGGGACATAATTTGTGTCTGGAAACCTAAACAGTCGAGTTCAAAAAAGACACATTCCCATAGGAAAAAACATGCCTATTGGCATGCAAAACGGGTGGAAAAAAATATTGAACGGCGTGGCGTATACGAGACAGTATCTGTTGACTTTTTGCGTAATGACAGAATATTTCGTTCCTACTCGGAAAGACTTTTTTTCCACACGGAAAATTTAAAGGGCCGGAAAACCGCTGTGGAAGTGGCTTTCCGGCCCTTTTGGCAACCCAGGAAGCTGGCGAGCGGTCAGTTTGGCGCGGTGCCGCCCAGGTTCTTCTTGAAGAAGGCCTCGATCAGTCCATACACGTGGCGCTGGCTGGTGCGGCCCGAGATGCCGTGCTTGGCGCCCGGGTAGGTCATCAGGTCGAACTGCACGTTGCGCTTGACGAGCTCGTCGATCAGGCGGGTGCTGTTGGTGAACAGCACGTTATCGTCGGCCATGCCGTGCACCAGCAGCAGCGGCGACTTCAGGCCGTCGAGGTGGGCGAACACGCCGCTGCGCTGGTAGGCTTCCGGGTCGGACTTCGGCGTGGCGCCGACGAACTGCTCCGTGTAGTGGGTGTCGTAGAGCGCCCAGTCGGTGACCGGCGCGACCGAGACGCCCATTGCGATCTTGTCCGACGCAGCGGCGAGCAGGCGCAGCGTCATGAAGCCGCCGTAGCTCCAGCCGAACACGCCGACGCGCTTTGGATCGACGAAGCTCTGCTGGGCCAGCCAGTCGATGCCGGTGACCTGGTCTTCGACCTCGTTCTTGCCGAGGTTGTTATAGATGACGTCGGTGAACGCGCGCTCGCGGCGGCTGGAACCACGGTTGTCCAGGCGGAACACCACGAAGCCCTGCTGGGCCATGTACTGGTCAAAATAATTGCCCCAGGTGCGGGTCACGCGCTGCGAGTGCGGGCCGCCGTAGGTGAACAGGAAGACGGGGTACTTCTTCGTCGCATTGAAGCCGGCCGGCTTGATCATCGAGTAGTAGAGGGTCTGGCCATCCTTGGCCTTGATGGTGCCGTATTCGGTCGGCAGGTGGTCCGGCAGGTATTTCGCGTACGGATGGTTGGCGTTCAGTTCGTTGTGCGCCAGCCATTCGACCATGGCGCCGTCGGCGCGGCGGATCGACACTTGCGGCGGGGTGCGCGGATCGGAATAGGTGTCCACGAAAATCTTGCCGTTGCTGGCAAAACTGGCTTCGTGCCAGCCGTCGCCCCTGGTGATGCGGGCCGGCTTGTTGGCCGTGCTGCCGTCCAGCGCCAGCGCATAGGTCTGCTTGTCGATGACGGCGTCGCGGTTCGAGGACACGTAGACCTTGCCGGCCTTTTCGTCCACCGCCAGCACGTTGTCGATGCCCCATTCGCCGCTCGAGATCGGATGCAGCAGCTTGCCGTTCAGGTCGTACAGGTAGAGGTGGTTGCGGCCGCTGCGTTCCGAGGCCCAGATGAAGGCCGGACGGTTCTTCAGGAAGCGCAGGTCGTTGTGGATGCTGACCCAGGTGGTCGAGGTTTCGCTCAGCAGGGGACGCTGCTGCAGGGTGGCGGCGTCGACCGCGACCAGGTCCAGGCGCTTCTGGTCGCGCGTCTGGCGCTGGTAGGCCAGGGTCTTGCTGTCCGCGCTCCAGTCGGCGCGCACCAGGTAGATGTCCTTGTCCGGGCCCAGGTCCACCTTGCGCGAGACGCCGGTCTCGGGCGACACGATGAACAGGTCGACCAGCACGTTCGGGTCGCCCGCGGCAGGGTAGCGCTGGTCGATCACCTCGGTGCGGTCGGCGAAGATCTCGAAGCGGCGCGCCACCGGCACCGGCGCTTCGTCGTAGCGCTTGTAGGCAATGCGCGAGTCGTCCGGCGCCCAGTAGTAGCCGGTGGTCTGGTCCATCTCTTCCTGCGCGATGAACTCGGCTTCGCCGTTGTGCACGGTGCCCTTGCCGTCCGTCGTCAGCTGGCGCTCGGCGCCGGTCTTCAGGTCGATCACGAACAGGTTCTGGTTGCGGACAAACGAGACGTAGCGGCCCTTCGGCGAAATCTTCGGATCGAGCACGTTGCCCGACGCCACCTTGCGCGCGGCGTCCGGCTTCGCGACGTCGACCAGGTAGAGGTCGCCGGCGATCGGCACCAGCAGCTGCTTGCCGTCGGGCGACCAGCTATAGGTGATGATGCCCGACAGGCTGGCGGTGCGGGCGCGTTCGCGGCGCGCCTTTTCCTCGAGCGAGAGTTCCTCGTTGGGGACCAGCTTCTTGGAGTCGACCAGGCGGCGCGTGGTCTTGTCCTTCATGTTGTATTCCCACAGGTCCTGCTGGAACTGGTTGTCGTCACGGCCGCGCAGGAAGGTCACGCGCTCGCCGTCGGGCGACACTTTCAGGGTTTTCACGCCGGGACCGGCGAGCGAGGTCTCGCCGTGGATACGGTCGAGCGTCAGGCGTTCCGCGGAGGCGGGCGCGGCCGCGAGCGCGGCCAGGAGGCAGAGGAGAAGGCGCATTAATTGTCTCGATAAAATTAGCTAAATGCAACGGACGAGACAATACCAGAGTGGCACCCTAAAAGCAGTATGTACCCGACGAAACAGCCGGGCAAGCTCGATGGCGCCGACGGGGGCGCGATCGCTAGTCCTCGCGTTCGTAGCTGGTCGTGAAAAACACACGGCCGGGCGTACGGCCGGGGGCGATCACCACGTTGTCCCGGCCGGCATCGTCGGCATACAGGAACATGTGCGCGCCGCTCGACTTGTCGTAGCGGGGGAACCAGGCCAGTACGAACAGGGTGCCCTCGTCTTGCTCGGGAGTGCGGTGCCATGGACCGAACACGGCTTGCATGTCGTCCATCGTGAAGCTGCCGGGTTTCGCGATGAAGTCCATGGCCACGACCTGGTTGGCCTGCTCGCCGCTGCCCAGGCGGAAGGTCATCTCGCTGAACAGGCGCGATGGCGGGTACAGGCTGGCAACACGGTCGCCCTCGTCCAGCCCTTCCTGGTGGTTCGGCGGCGGCTTGCCGATGTGGGCGATGACCTCCTGGTAAGGCTTGCCGGCGCTGGCCAGGGCCATGGTCTTGCCGACGTAAAACTCGAGTTCGTGGATGATGGCCGCGCGGTCGGGAGCCGCCGCGCTCTTGTCCTTCGTCCCGGACTGGCTATCGCCAGCGGAACTGGAAGCCATGGCCAGCAGGCCGGCCGCGAGCAGCGGCCATCGAAGAAAGGTCGGCGCCATCATGTCAAATAGCTTTTTGATAATAGCGCCAGCTTAGCATGGACCGGCCCGGCCGGAAGCGGGCGCCCTCAGCCGTGCGCCGCGCGCACCTTCTGCCGCGACAGCCGGTCGAACGACCAGGTCAGCAGCACCGCCGCGATCGTCAGCCCCAGCACCAGGCCGATCCAGAAGCCGGTGGTTTCCATCGGCGCCGCGGGCGCCAGGCCGAACCAGGAGGGAGCGATGCCCAGAATATAGCCGAGCGGCAGCGAGAAGCCCCAGAAGGCGACCAGCTGGATGATCATCGGCGGGCGCGTCACCTGGTAGCCGCGGATCGCCGAAGCGGTGGCGACCTGGGTCGCATCCGACAACTGGAACAGGGCCGCGAACAGCAGCAGGTGGACGCAGGCTTCCTGCACCGCCGGGTCCGAGGTATAGGCGCGCGCGATTTCCCAGCGGAAGATCGCGATGCAGGCGGCCGACAGCACGCCAAAGGCCACCGACATGCCCACGCCCACCCAGGCGACGAAGCGCGCCCGCTGCGGATTGCCTTCGCCCATGGCCTGGCCGACGCGGGTGAGCAGGCCGATGCCAAAGCTCAGCGGCACCATGAAGACCAGGGAGGCGAAGTTCAGCGCGATCTGGTGCGCCGACACCTGCACCACGCCGAAACGGGCCACCAGCAGGCTGATCAGGCCGAAGGCGCTGACTTCGGCAAAATACGTGACGCCAATCGGTAGGCCGAGGCGGAACATGTTCCTGAGCTCGGCCCAGTCCGGGCCTTCCCATTGGGTGAACGGGTAGGTCATGCGGTAGGCGCTGGACAGTTTTGTCCAGGCGACCATGGCGAACAGCATCAGCCACATCCCGACCGCGGTCGAGACCGCGCAGCCGACCGCGCCCAGCTTCGGGAAGCCCCAGTTGCCGAACACCAGCAGCCAGTTGCTGGCGACGTTGAACAGCAGGCCGAAGATGGCGATGACCATGATCGGCTTGGTCTGGTTGATGCTGGTCGTATAGCCGTAGAGCGCGCGGTAGCAGGCGAAGGCCGGCATGCCGATGCTGATCACGTGCAGGAACAGGGATGCCCGGTCGGCCACGGCCTGGCCCAGGCCGATGTGGTAGAACAGCAGGGTGCACAGGTTGGCCAGCAGGCAGGCGACCAGGCCGACGATCAGGCCCTTCCACAGCGACTGGCGCACCGAGTGCGGGATCTTGTCGTAGCGGCCGCCGCCGATTTCATGGGCGACCACGGTGTTAATCGACATCATCGTGCCCATCACGGTGACCAGCACGATCGACCACACCGAGGTGCCGAGCGACACGGCGGCCAGCTCGTCGGCGCTGACGTGGCCCGTCATCGCGACGTCGGCCACGCCCATGCCCACGGTCGCCAGCTGCCCCACCAGCATCGGCCACGACAGCTTCCAGAGCGTGGCGATCTCGGTGCGGACAGGGGAGGACGTGGTGCTGAGCGTGGTGCTTGTGGTCATGGGCAGATTCTTCTTATTGAAAACCCCTGATTTTACTGTCTAAGTGCCAAGGCCGTGGCTGCCCTTGTCTGGCGTGCGCCGCGATCGCGCAGGGTGGTGACGAACTTTAATTTCTTGGCCGCGCCCCCATCTGTTGGCCAGACGGCAGCGTGCGCCGTGGGCATCGTTCGACACGGGTGCGTTGCGACCATGAAGATCAATTGCGGGAGTGCGCTGTGGAATACAAGGACTATTACCAGACCCTTGGCGTCGACAGGAATGCATCCGCGGACGACATCAAGAAGGCGTACCGCAAGATGGTGCGCAAGTACCATCCCGATGTCAGCAAGCACAAGGATGCGGACCAGAAGACCAAGGAAATCAACGAAGCCTACGAGGTGCTCGGCAACGCGGAAAAGCGCGCGGCCTACGACCAGCTCGGCCGCGGCTACCATGCCGGCGAGCAGTTCCGTCCGCCGCCGGACTGGGGCGAGCAGTACGACTTCGCAGGCGCCGGCGCGGACGACTTCTTTGCCGACCTGTTCGCCCACGTCGGCCGCACGCGTCGCGGCGGCAGCTTCCAGATGCGCGGGGACGATATCCACGCCGCGATCACGATCGATCTGCTTGATGCCTACCAGGGCGCGACGCGCACGGTGAGCCTGCGCGTGCCGCGCCAGGAAGGCCCGGGGCGCGCGACCATGCAGGAAAAGAAGCTCAACGTCACCATCCCGCGCGGCGTTACCCCGGGCCAGCAGCTCCGGCTCGCCGGCCAGGGGCACGAAGGACACGGCGGCGGCCCGCCGGGCGACCTCTACCTGGAAATCCAGTTCGCACCCGACCCGCGCTACCGCGTCGAGGGCACCCACGTCTACGAGAATGTACCGGTGACGCCCTGGGAAGCCGCGCTCGGCGAGAAGGTGGCGGTGCCGACGCCTTCGGGCACGGTCGAGGTGTCGGTGCCGCCGGGCTCGCAGAGCGGGCGCAAGCTGCGCCTGAAGGGCAGGGGAATCCCCGGCAATCCGCCGGGCGACCTCTACCTCATCCTCGACGTCGTGCTGCCGCCGGCGAACAGCGACAAGGCGCGCGCGATCTACCAGGCGATGGCGCGCGACCTGGCTTTCAATCCGAGATCCGCTTGAGGAGGTGAACGATGTTTGCGAACGACACGCTGACCGGGGTGTTGATCGATGAGGTGGCGCTGGACCTGGACGAGCTCGCGCGAGCCTGCAGCGTCGAGCCGGACTGGGTGGTGCGCCACGTGCAGGCGGGCGTGCTGGGCACGGCGCCTGCGCTGGAAGTGACGCAATGGCGCTTCCGCAGCGGCGACCTGGCGCGGGCGCGCCGGCTGCTCGAACTGGAGCGCCATTTCGACGCCGACGAGGAACTGGCCGCGCTCGTCATCGACCTCGCCGACGAGGTGAGACGCCTGCGCGCCCGGCTGCGCGCACTCGGCCTGGAATAAAGTCCGAAGCGCGCGCCGTGTGTGCATGCGTCCTCCTACAATCGATAGCAAATGATTCACATTTTCTTATAGCGGAGGTTGTATGGAGCAGAACATTCATGGGGGCGTCGATTTGCCGGACGAAGGCGTCGATGTCTCGCGTACGCTGCAGGGCAAGCGCGTCGCCGTCTTGATGACGGATGGCGTGGAACAGGTCGAATACACCGGGCCGCGCAGCTTCCTGGAACAGCAGGGCGCACAAGTGATCCTGATCTCGCCGAAGGCCGTGGGCGAAGAGGTGCAGGGCGTGAACCACGACACCCCAGGCGACAAATTCAAGGTCGAGATGAACATCAAGGACGCGCAGCCTGCCGACTTCGATGCACTGCTGCTGCCGGGCGGGGAAGAGAATCCGAAGCAGTTGCGCAAGGACGAGGCTTCGGTGGCCTTCGTGCGCGAGTTCTACGCGGCGGACAAGCCGATCGCCGCGATCTGCCACGGCCCCTGGGTGCTGATCGACGCGGGCATTGCCGAGTCGAAGAACCTGACCAGCTATCCGGAGATCCAGGACGATATGCGTGCGGCCGGGGCGGAGTGGGTCGACCAGGAAGTGGTGATCGACGAGAAGCTGATCACGAGTCGCAAGCCGGATGATATTCCGGCGTTTAACGATGCGCTGTTCAAGGCGCTCAGGGTGGATGCGCAGGGGGCGGATATGGGGCCGAGTTCGTGATGTAAACTCATGATGTATCGCGCGCCCGTTACGGGCGCGTTCCGCACTCAAGTTATTTAATACTGTAAAACGTTGGGGTAAGTCTTCAATATTGCGACAAACGAGATCATGTGTTTATTGATTTCTTGAGCTAGCTTGATGCAAATGCAGCCAAAACGGGAGGGATACCGTATCGTACTCAGGTGCGAGTACCTTTCCTGCTAGTTGCGCTTTCCCAGTTGGGATGAGTTTTGCGGTTATTTCTCCTACTACTGTATTAGTAAATCGATTCATCTGATTGATGAGGGCAATTAGTTCATGTACCAACAGATCAACGGACTCTGCAGCCTCATAATCGCGATATTTGTCAAACATCCAATGCATCGCAACAGTCGCGGAGGAATCGTAAAAGACATTTCCTGCTTCTTTTCCCGTATAGACAATGTCGTCTGTCCAGGTTTTATCAGGCATAATGTATGCCTCCCAATCTGACAATTTAGGGTAATGGAAGCCCATTCCGTTCCTCATCCGACTGAGCCAGCTAGCAGCGCCAATGGCTTTGTTTAGGTCACGAAGCGAATCGCGAAGATGTGGCGAATCGGTGAATACAAGCTCATTAAGGGCTTGGTATATCTCTTTCCCGTTGATCTTATCTTTAGCTTCGTAAATCTTTGAAGCCGCAAGCCGGAACAAGAAGAATGCTTGCGCAATCTCTGCATTGCGTCGCGCTGGTCGAATATCGTCGTGCTTCGGTATGGCGAACCCAACTATCTTCTGAAGGACATTCATTTCGTTAAATATGTGTCCTAAAAGATAGTACGTATAGCGTTGTTGTACACTAAGTGCACTAATTTTCTCTAACGGTACCCGTAGTTCAAAAATTTCTACACTGCGATTAGTCATCCTAATCCATCCGTTTTGTCTAAGGGTTTGAAACCAGTTGCCACCCATGTGGAATGTCTAATAAATGCCGGCTCTTCTGACTGATTTTACTTCAGGTGCGTAGGAAAGCACGATCCGATGCGCCCCTTGACCAAGCCTCTAATGATGCCGCTCGCAATGTTGTAGCTGCCACGGCGCACTATGAGCTCACGTCCTCATGCTAAGATATCTAAGCACTGGTCGATGACTAGTTTGGGACGCAGCTCCGGCTTGCGCAGGACGCAATCAAAATTTAACCCGACTTCGTGGCAAAAGCACGAAAATTTACATCGATCTACCAGCTCAGCGGTAAAATAGTTTCTTACAGGAGGGGTCGTGCAGAAAACTGTTTACATTTATAGACTCGTGAAACATTGGGATCACACCACTGTCGAGCGTGAAGTGAATGAGCTCATTAACGCAGGTTGGCAGCCATTTGGTCCGCCGTCGACGACAGTTAGCGATACGACGTTGATCATCATTCAGGCAATGGTCAAATACGCTTGATGCTTTGCTGTGTAAGTTTTGATACACGGCGGATGTCAGCGGTGAGTTTTGACCGCCATTTGCATGCTCAGGAATCCGAAGAGCGATTTTTCGTGATGGTGCTCTCCCTGAAGAATGCAAGAAGGACGATGTAGTAATCGTTGATCAGCATATAGCCAGAGCACCTAAGGGATGTCACCTCAGCGGCCAGAACCATACCTCGCGCGATGACCAGTAGCAGCCAGTTGCCGTGCCGTCGATCTCATTTCCGCAACGGAGATACCGGCCCCAACGATCCCTTGACACGATGGCGATGTGCCCCTGGGGATTCTGGCCGCCATAGATGCTGAAGAAGGAAACGATGCCCTGCTGGCTCCCGATCGCGCGCTCGGCCTCTTGGCCGCTCTTGAATTTAACAGGCTGCCCGACTTGGCGCACCAGCCATGCGCTCAGGGCGCGTTGCCGCGTCTCGATGGACCGGCCCTTGTATTTTCCGGCCTTGATCGGCCACCTGCCGGGGGTGGGGTAGCCGGCGCCGAGGAGTGCGAGGCTCATGCGGATCGCGCATGTGTTGTAGAAGTTCGGGTCGGTGATATTCTCCGGATACCCGATCCAGTGATAGAGCTCCTCTCGGCCGACGCTGTCGGTGTCCGGGAAATGCATCCGCAAGTTGGCATACGCTACCTTCATCGTGGTCTCCGCTGGTTTGCCGGGCAGGGCCAGGTCTTGCGCCAGACTGCGACGATGAGCTCTGCAGCGCCGCGGCGGAGCTCTGCGGCCGGCAGGCGCTGCAGCGTGCGGCGGGCGTCCGCGTCCATTTCGTGTGGCAATGGGGAGGCCTGCGCGCCAGGGCACCACTCCTTGCCCCGGGTTGCGTCGTGCACGCCCTGAATAAAGCCGCGCACCAGTTCGCCGTTCGACATGTCGATGTATTCAGCGGCGATCGCACGCGTGCGGAACGGGCTTTCGGGTGGCCACGACACGTCCGCTGGGTCCACGTTGCCCATCAGCTTGACCAGAGCCTCGCCGGTCATCTGTGGCGCCGGCGCCCCCGGCTGGGCGATGCAGGGCGCGACCACCAGGAGCCCGAACAGGATCGGCGCGCGCATCACGCAATCCTGTTTGTGGCCAAGTCCCAGCCGCCGGCGGTATTGCCGTTGCTGCCGCCGCCGATCTTCTGCTGGGTGTACTTCCAGCGGACCTTTGAGAAATTCAGGCCAAGGCTCTCGCCGGGGAAATCGCCGCCTCCGAAGCTGGGTGCGATGTGTGCGATCAGGACGTTTTCCAGCTCAACCTCGAAATACTTGACCGGCTCGCCGGCGCCGTCGGCGCGCTGCATTTCCAGCTTGGCTTTGGGGATCGTCTTCCCGCAGGCGCAGACCTGCGCCAAGATTGGCGAGGCCAAGTCAACCAGCTTGGTAATACTGATTTCGCTGAGCTCGGCACGCTCCGCGGTGTGGCCTCCGCCGGTCGAGGCCGTTGCGCTTTTGGGCTGTGTGATGGACCAGTTGACCGAGGTGCACTCGATCCAAGCGGTGTGTTTCGAGTCCGTCGACTCGCCTTTGATGCCGTCCAGCTGCAGGTAGTAGTCCGTTGCCATGGTGCCTCCCTCGTGGTGATGGGGCATTCTGGCTGTGTTGTGTTTACTGCAAGTTGGGTGAGGTCAATCGTTTGGCGGTGGTAGGTCAAGCGCTGAGCGCGCTGCCCGTCATGCGCTGGCGCTGTGATCGAGGCGGAAAGGCAAGAAATCGCTGCGCGATTTCCCTTTAGTCAGCCGAATCGGAGAGCCCGTGCGCCCGGAGGCGCACGGTCGCTCGCAGGCTCGCTGCTGCGCAGCTCGAAACCCCTGCTCGCCCCTCGTCCGTCCCGGACGAGGATTCGCTTCCCAGCTCAAAAGCAAGTATTCAAAAACAAAGCCCCACCGGCTTGCGCCGGCGGGGCTTTGTTTTTGAATACTGGTGGAGGCGGAGGGAATCGAACCCTCGTCCGCAAGCACTCTACAGACAGTTCTACATACTTAGCACTATCAATTAATTTAACCTGGACAACGGGGATGTGCACCCTTTGTACAAGCGAGTCACCTTAAATTTCGGAAGCACCCAAGTGACCCAAGTGATTCCTAGCCTCTGTAAATGACTCTACTTGCCTTGCGGCCCACCCCAGAGGCGAGGTAGTGTAGAGCTAGCAGCGATTAGGCTGCGAGTGCGTACGAGTTATCGTTTGCAGTTATTGATTTCTGGGTGTATTTACGAGGTAACCAGCCCTCGGTATGCCCTGCGCTGCTTTGCAACCCACGTCGAAACCAGGTCGCCCCCCAACGAAAGAACCTTCATTGTACTCCAAACTCGTGTCAAGTGCACCCGGGAGTACGGCCTGATGCACTCTTCGCCCCGTGGCGTGAGGATTTGTTTCAAAGCCTTGTGCCATCGGTGCGACACAGCCTATCTGGGGCGGAACCGCGGTTTTTCAACCCCGGTTCCTCACGGGCCGGCCAGTTTATTGGCCGTTGCGCTTGGCGATCTCGTTGCCGAGGTAGCCGCCGCCGATGACGCCGGCGAGGGTCGCCAGCTTCTTGCCGTTGCCGCCGCCGACCTGGTTGCCGATCAGGCCGCCGATCACGGCGCCGGTGGCCACGCCCACGTAGCTCGGGCCTTGCTGGACCGGGGCGGGCGCCGGAGTGGGGGCCGGCGGCGCGGCGCGGTAGGTCGGTTCGGCGTAGCGGACCGGCTGCGGGGCAGGGCGGTGCTCGACCACGCGCGGCTTCTGCACCACCGTTTCCTTGACCACGGTCTGCTTCACGACCGGCGCTGCTTCCTGCTTCACCACGACGACCGGAGCGGCAGTGCCGGCCGGGACGTTGGCTGCCTGGACATAGGTCGTCGTGCCTGGCGCTGCGGTCACGACCACCGGCTGGGCCGGCAGGGCAGCCTGCTGCAGTTGGGCGACCGGGGCGGCGACCGGAGCGACGCCCTGGCCGGCTGCCAGCGGCAGGGCGGCGGTCGGGGTCAGCGCGGGCTGGGCTTCCGGAGCGCTGCGCGAGCTCGGCAGGAGGCCGGCGATGGCGGCGGCGCCGGTCAGGCTGACGATGATCACCGATGCGGCTGCGGCGGCCATGATGGGGTGAATGCGGGTGGTGGTCATATTCTCTGCTCCATGTGGTGTTGCGTTGTTCGATGGATGCAGATTACTGAAAGGGGCTGTTACATGGTAGACACTGGGCTGTTTCAGTCGTAATCAGATGTAAGCGTGGGGTGAGAACGGCAGAGCGTGGTAGCGATGGGATGGTGGGCACGGGCGCCCACCCTACGGCACTGTTGCGCAGTAAGCCCAGAAGCGAAATGGTTTGCGAAAGTGGGTTGAACGCGTGGGCGGGAGACCCGCCCACCCTACGTTTCTAGGCTCAGGCGGCGGAGGTGGCCCGGGTCTCGGCTGGGAGCAGCGAGCGCAGCAGGTCGAGCAGGTCGAGTGGGGTGGCGCAGAGGTAGTCGGCGCCCCAGGTCGAGGGTTCGATGGCGCCGCAGTAGCCCCAGGCGCAGGCGACCGTGACCATGCCGGCGGCGCGGCCGGCTTCGATGTCGCGCAGGTCGTCGCCGGCGTACCAGCAGTGCTCGGGCGCCAGGCCGAGGCGCCGCGCGCCTTCCAGCAGCGGAGCCGGATGGGGCTTGGGGAAGGGCATGGTGTCGCCTGACACGATACAGCCCGCGTGGTCAAGGCGAATCTGCGGAATCAGGGGATCGGTGAAGCGCGCGGGCTTGTTGGTGACCACGCCCCAGGCCATGCCGGCGTCCTCGATGCCCTGCAGCAGTGCATCGATGCCCTCGAACAGGGTGCTCTCGACCGCCATATTGTCCTGGTAGCGGTCGAACCATTGCAGGCGCAATTCCTCGTAGCCTTCGTCGCCGGGAGCGAGGCCGAAGGCGGCGCCGATCATGCCGCGCGCGCCGGCCGAGGCGGTCGGGCGCAGGATGGCGTACGGGGTCGGCTCGAGGCCGCGCTCGGTGCGCAGCCAGTTGACGGCGGCGGCCAGGTCGGGCGCGGTGTCGGCCAGGGTGCCGTCGAGGTCGAACAGGACGGCGCGCGGGGCCGGGGTCACAACAGGGGAAGTCATCGGTGGTCTTAGTCGAGCGTCTTAGTCGAGCGGTCTGGTGCACGCCACCATGTAGTTCACGTCGGTGTCGTTGTTGAGCGAGTAGATCTTGGTGAGCGGGTTGTAGCTCAGGCCCTTCATGCTGTCGACCTGCAGGCCGGCGGCGCGGGCGAACTGCGACAGTTCGGCCGGCGTGATGAACTTGCCATAGTCGTGGGTGCCGCGCGGCAGCATGCGCAGCACGTACTCGGCGCCGATCACGGCCAGCAGGTAGGCCTTCGGGTTGCGGTTGATGGTCGAGAAGAAGACCTTGCCGCCCGGCTTCACCAGGGTGGCGGCCGCGCGCACGATCGAGCCTGGGTCGGGTACGTGCTCGAGCATTTCCATGCAGGTGACGACGTCGAACTGGCCCGGCTCGGCCGCTGCCATGTCCTCGGCCGCGATGTGTTTGTAGCGCACCTCGACGCCCGATTCCAGGCTGTGCAGGTCGGCCACCTTCAGGGCTTTCTTCGACAGGTCGATGCCGGTGACTTTCGCGCCCTTGCGCGCCATCGATTCGGACAGCACGCCGCCGCCGCAACCGATGTCGATCACGTTCTTGCCGGCGAGCGGCGCGCGCGCGTTGATCCATTCCAGGCGCAGCGGGTTGATTTCGTGGAGCGGACGAAATTCGGAAGTCGGGTCCCACCAGCGGTGGGCCAGCTCGCTGAATTTCGAAATTTCAAGAGGGTCGGCGTTCGTAGTCATAGGTCGGAATAATAACGGGAAATACCAGGCTGCGAGGTACAGAAAAGCGGGAGATGAAAAAAAACCCCGCCGTAGCGGGGTTCATGGTGCAGTGACTTGCCCCGTGGAGGGGCAGGCGATTACTGCTGCTGGCGGGTGCGGGTGCCGACCACTTCGATCTCGACGCGGCGGTTCTTCGCGCGGCCAGCCGAGGACTTGTTGTCTGCAACCGGCTGCTTCTCGCCCTTGCCTTCGGTGTAGATGCGGTTGGCATCGACGCCCTTGCCCTGCAGGTAGGCCTTGACGGCTTCGGCGCGGCGGATCGACAGCTTGTCGTTGTAGGCATCGGTGCCGATCGAGTCGGTATGGCCGACGGCGATGATGACTTCCAGGTTCATGTCGCCCAGCTTCGAGGTCAGCTCGTCGAGCGAAGCCTTGCCTTCCGGCTTCAGGACGGCCTTGTCGAAGTCGAAGAAGGCGTCAGCCGAGTAGCTGACTTTCTCCGAGGTCGGAACCGGTGCTGCCGGCGCCGGAGTCGGGGCAGGAGCCGGTGCTTCGACGACCGGCGGCGGCGGCGGAGCGACGCACTTGCCGTTTTCCAGTTTTTCAGGCGGGACGCACAGCGGCGCGTCGCAGCCCGGGACCGCGTCGGCCGGGGTCCAGTAGCCGGTACGCCAGCACAGGCCGAAAGGATCGCGCGCGATCACGCCGCGGCTATCCTGCACGTACGCGCTGTACGGCTTGTTCGCCTGGATGTCGGTCGTCAGCGGTGCGTACGGCGGCGCGCTCTGGGCCAGGGCGCTGCCGGCGATCGCCGCCGAAGCTGCGAGCATGAGGGTTGCAATCTTCTTCATATTTTTCTTCCTTTCGGTTTTATATCTTCTCGTTGCGAAACTCTGGCTATTCGCAGCGACGTAAGCAGAATATTAACATCTGTGCGGCTGCGTCCGTTTCGCATTGTGAAACAAGCAATTAACTTCTCGTCCATTTTGCCACATACGCTACAGACGCACGACCGCACGGTGCCCATTTGCGGTGCATCATATTTTGACACGTTGTTTCTGCGCAACAATGTGCTGGCAGAGCACGCAAGCTTGACGAAGGTTTATGACAAGCATGTGTCAATTGATCAATTGTGCGGTGGCGGTGGGCAAGCCGTATTGCCTCCGATTTACGCTGCTGTGGGGTCACGCATGGTAAAATCCTTCGCTTGCAACTCATAACCACAGCCTGAAAGCAGTCGACCCGCCCAATGGATCAATTCGCAAAAGAAACAGTCCCAATTTCCCTCGAAGAAGAGATGCGCAAGAGCTACCTCGATTACGCGATGAGCGTGATCGTGGGCCGTGCGCTGCCGGATGTCCGCGATGGCCTGAAGCCGGTGCACCGCCGCGTCCTGTATTCGATGCACGAAAGTAACTACGCGCACAACCGGCCCTACGTCAAGTGCGCGCGCGTGGTCGGCGACACCATGGGTAAGTACCACCCGCACGGCGACTCGTCGATCTACGACACGCTGGTGCGCATGGCGCAGGATTTCTCGCTGCGCTACACCCTGGTCGACGGGCAGGGCAACTTCGGTTCGATCGACGGCGACAGCGCCGCGGCAATGCGTTACACCGAGTGCCGCCTGGACCGCATCTCGAGCGAGCTGCTGGCCGACATCGACAAGGACACGGTCGACTACCAGCCGAACTACGACGGCAAGGAAAAGGAGCCGACGGTCCTGCCGACCAAGATTCCTAACCTGCTGATCAATGGTTCCTCGGGCATCGCGGTCGGCATGGCGACCAACATCCCGCCGCACAACCTGTCGGAAGTCATCAACGGCGCCCAGCACCTGCTGCGCAACCCGGACTGCACCATCGACGAACTGATCGAGCTGATCCCGGCGCCGGACTTCCCGACCGCCGGCATCATCTATGGCGTCTCGGGCGTGCGCGACGGTTACCGCACCGGCCGCGGCCGCGTGGTGATGCGCGCCAAGACCCACTTCGAGGAATACGGCAAGGATGGCGGCCGCGTGGCCATCATCATCGACGAGCTGCCGTACCAGGTGAACAAGAAGTCGCTGCTCGAGCGTATCGCCGAGAACGTGCGCGACAAGAAGCTCGAAGGCATTTCCGACATCCGCGACGAGTCCGACAAGTCGGGCATGCGCGTGGTCATCGAACTGAAGCGCGGCGAAGTGCCGGAAGTGGTGCTGAACAACCTGTACAAGCAGACCCAGCTCCAGGACACCTTCGGCATGAACATGGTGGCCCTGGTCAACGGCCAGCCGAAGCTGCTGAACCTCAAGCAGATGCTCGAGTGCTTCCTGTCGCACCGCCGCGAAGTGGTCACCCGCCGCACCGTGTTCGAACTGCGCAAGGCGCGCGAGCGCGGCCACATGCTGGAAGGCCTGGCCGTCGCACTGGCCAACATCGACGACTTCATCGCCATCATCAAGGCGGCGCCGACGCCGCCGGTGGCGAAGGTCGAGCTGATGCAGCGCGCCTGGGATTCGTCCCTGGTGCGCGAGATGCTCAACCGCACCGAGACGGGCGCGGCCGGCGGCATCGAGGCTTTCCGCCCCGAGCACCTGCCGAAGCACTACGGCATGCAGCAGGATGGCATGTACAAGTTGTCCGACGAGCAGGCCCAGGAAATCCTGCAGATGCGCCTGCAGCGCCTGACCGGCCTGGAGCAGGACAAGATCGTCAACGAGTACAAGGAAGTGATGGCCCACATCGCCGACCTGCTCGACATCCTGGCCCGCCCGGAGCGCGTCACGACCATCATCAGCGACGAGATGGCGCAGATCAAGAGCGACTACACCGAGAACGGCAAGGATGCGCGCCGCTCGGCCATCGAGCACAACGCCAGTGACCTCGAAACCGAAGACCTGATCACCCCGCAGGACATGGTGGTCACGCTCTCGCATACCGGCTACATGAAGTCGCAGCCGATTTCCGAATACCGCGCCCAGAAGCGCGGCGGCCGCGGCAAGCAGGCGATGGCGACCAAGGACGAAGACTGGATCGACCAGCTGTTCATCGCCAACACCCACGACTACATCCTGTGCTTCTCGAACCGCGGCCGCCTGTACTGGCTGAAGGTGTGGGAAGTGCCCCAGGGTTCGCGCAACTCGCGCGGCAAACCAATCGTGAACATGTTCCCGCTGCAGGATGGCGAGAAGATCACCGTGGTGCTGCCGCTGTCGGGCGAAAACCGGACCTTCCCGGAAGACCACTACGTGTTCATGGCGACCTCGCTGGGCACGGTCAAGAAGACGCCGCTGAAGGACTTCAGCAACCCGCGCAAGGCCGGCATCATCGCGGTCGACCTGGACGAGGGCGACGTGCTGGTGGGCGCCGCCCTGACCGATGGCGAGCACGACGTGATGCTGTTCTCGGACGGCGGCAAGGCCGTGCGCTTCGACGAGAACGACGTGCGTCCGATGGGCCGCACCGCGCGCGGCGTGCGCGGCATGAACCTGGAAGAGGGCCAGAACGTGATCGCGCTGCTGGTGGCCGAGAACGAGCAGCAGTCGGTGCTCACCGCCACCGAGAACGGCTTCGGCAAGCGTACCCCGATCACGGAGTACACCCGCCACGGCCGCGGCACCAAGGGCATGATCGCGATCCAGCAGTCCGAGCGCAACGGCAAGGTCGTGGCTGCGACCCTGGTCGACGCCAACGACGAGATCATGCTGATCACGACCGGCGGCGTGCTGATCCGCACCCGCGTGGCCGAGATCCGCGAGATGGGCCGTGCGACCCAGGGCGTGACCCTGATCGCGGTCGAGGACGGCACCAAGCTGTCGGGCCTGCAGCGTATCGTCGAGACCGATCTCGAGGAAGTCGAACTCGAACAACCGCCGCAATGAGGGCAGGGCCGGGCATGATGCGAACGCGTGTCGTTGAACTTCGATCCTGTCCCGGCCGCGTTGCTTGTTTTACCCCGATGCCGCCTGCGCGCACGTCCTCACGGTCGTTGCGGCAGGCGGCTTTTTCATTCCTGACCGACCGAGCGGCCGCCAGAGCCGCCACCTGAAAGAGACTACAATGAAAAAATTCCTCGCCGCCTTCGCCACCGTGGTCGCCCTCTCGGGCGCAGCGCCCGCTTGCGCCGCCCCGGCCGTCGACCCGCAGGTGAGCGCCGCCGTCCGCGCGATGTTCGAATCGATGAAGTACCGCGAGCTGATGACGGCCACGTTCGCCCAGATGGAAGCGAGCCTGCCGCAGAACATGCGCGCCGGCGCCGCCGCCGCCATCAACAACGACCCGAAGCTGGACGCCAAGGCGAAGCAGGCCAAGCTGGCCGAACTGGAAAAGGCCATTCCGCAGGTCAGCGCCGCGCTCCACGCCGTGTTCGCCGATCCGGGCCTGATGGAAGAAATGCTCGACGCCATGGTGCCGCTGTACGCCAGCACCTATACGCTCGAGGAAGTGCGCCAGATGAATGCCTTCTACCAGAGCCCGGTCGGCCAGAAGATGCTGGCGACCACCCCGAAACTGATGGGCGAGGGCATGGCGATCAGCAACCAGATCATGGCGCCCCGCATCAACAAGCTGATGCAGTCGCTCACGCAGAACGGTACAAAGAAATAAGAAAGAAAGGACCACGATGACCCAGGTATTCAACTTCTCCGCCGGCCCGGCGGTATTGCCGAAGGAAGTGCTGCGGCAGGCGGCTTCCGAAATGCTCGACTGGCACGGCAGCGGCATGTCGGTGATGGAGATGAGTCACCGTGGTCCCGAGTTCATCTCGATCTACAAGCAGGCCGAGGCCGACCTGCGCGAACTGCTGGCGGTGCCGGCCAATTACCGCATCCTGTTCATGCAGGGCGGCGGCCTGGGTCAGAACGCCATCATTCCGCTGAACCTGCTCGGCCGCGTGCGCGAGCCCGCCACGGTCGACTTCGTCCACACAGGTTCCTGGTCGGGCAAGTCGATCAAGGAAGCGGCGCGCTACGCCAACGTGAACGTGGCCGCGTCCAGCCAGGCCGAGGGATTCACCCGCGTGCCGCCGCGCGACGCCTGGCGGTTGACCGACGGCGCCGCCTACCTGCACGTTTGCACCAACGAAACCATCGACGGCGTGGAGTACGACTTCGTGCCGGAGTTGCCTGGCGACGTGCCGCTGGTGGCCGACATGTCCTCGCACATCCTGTCGCGCCGGATCGACGTGTCGAAATATGGCGTGATCTTCGCCGGCGCCCAGAAGAACATCGGGCCGGCCGGCCTGACCCTGGTGATCGTGCGCGAGGACCTGCTCGAGCACGCGCTGGCGATCTGCCCCTCGGCCTTCCACTGGAAGACCGTGGCCGAGCACGAGTCCATGTTCAATACGCCGCCGACCTATGCGATCTATATCGCCGGGCTCGTTTTCGCGCATCTGAAGGCCCAGGGTGGCGTCGCGGCCATGGAACAGCGTAATATCGAGAAAGCACGGCTCTTGTATGCCGCGCTGGACGCCGACGATTTCTATCGGAATCGCGTGGCGCCCGAAAACCGCTCGCGCATGAACGTGCCGTTCTACCTGCGCGACGAGTCCTTGAACGAGAAATTCCTGGCCGGCGCCAAGGCGCGCGGGCTGCTGCAACTGAAGGGCCACAAGTCCGTCGGAGGAATGCGGGCATCGATCTACAACGCGATGCCGATCGAAGGTGTGCAGGCACTGGTCGATTATTTGAACGAGTTTGCGGGGCGGTGAGGACGCCTGCGGCCGGGGCAACCTGGCCTGCGGCTGGAAATGCGGCCTGCTGCCGGGACCGTAGGGTGGGCACTCTGTGCCCACGCGAAAGCCGGCGCGGAGCGAACGTCAGAGCGTGACGCGAATCCGGATCAGCCGCGAAGTCATTTCAAGTGACACCGCGACGTGATGAAGGCGCCGCAATAACGAAGCCAACACCACGCAAACGTTCGCGTGGGCACGGAGTGCCCACCCTACGGATAAGCCAACACAGTTAGCACAACAATGAACGACAAACTCAAACCCCTGCGCGAGCAGATCGACGCGATCGACGCGCAAATCCTCGACCTGTTGAGCCGCCGCGGCCGCCTGGCCCAGGAAGTCGGCCACGTGAAGGCCGAGACCGACGCCCCCGTGTTCCGTCCCGAGCGCGAGGCCCAGGTGCTGCGCGGCGTGGCCGAGCGCAACGGCGGCCCCCTCAACAGCCACGACCTGCAGACCATCTTCCGCGAAGTCATGTCGGCCTGCCGCGCGCTCGAAAAGCGCGTCACCGTCGCCTACCTGGGACCGGCCGGCACCTTCAGCGAGCAGGCCGTCTACCAGCAGTTCGGCCGCGCCGTCGAGGGCCTGCCCTGCGCCTCGATCGACGAGGTGTTCCGCGCCACCGAGGCCGGCACCGCCGACTTCGGCGTGGTCCCGGTCGAGAATTCGTCCGAAGGCGCCGTCAATCGCACCCTCGACCTGATGCTCGCCACCACGACCATCATCAGCGGCGAGGTGTCGATCCCGGTCCACCACAGCCTGATGAGCAAGAGCGGCAGCATGGACGGCGTTACGCTGATCTGCGCCCACTCGCAGGCGCTGGCCCAGTGCCAGGTCTGGCTCAACCTGCATTACCCGGCCATCGAGCGGCGCGCCGTCTCCTCGAACGCCGAAGCCGCGGTGCAGGCCAGCCGCGACCCGGCGATCGCCGCCATCGCCAGCGAGATGGCGGGCGAGCAGTACGGGCTCGGCGTGGTCCAGGCCCACATCCAGGACGACCCGCACAACCGCACCCGTTTCGTGGTGATCGGCCAGCATGCGACCACCCCGTCGGGCAAGGACCGCACCTCGCTGGTGCTGGCGGTGCCGAACAAGGCGGGCGCGGTCTACAATCTGCTGGCGCCGCTGGCGAAGCACGGCGTGTCGATGTCGCGCTTCGAGTCGCGCCCTGCGCGCACCGGCGCCTGGGAGTATTACTTCTATGTCGACGTCGAAGGCCACCGCCAGGATGCCGCCGTCGCCAGCGCGCTCGACGAACTCCAGAACAACGCCGCCTTCTTCAAGCTGCTCGGTTCCTACCCGGTCGGCCTTTAATTTTTCTTTTTTCGAGATAGATTCCATGACGCAATTCGGTCCAGAGTACGTTCGTGCCATCGCCCCTTACCAGGCCGGCAAACCCATCGCTGAAGTCGCCCGCGAGTTCGGTCTCGACGAAGCCACCATCGTCAAGCTCGCCTCCAACGAGAATCCCTTCGGCGTACCCGAATCGAGCAAGCAGGCGATGGCCCGTGCCGCCGCCGAACTGGGACGCTATCCGGACGCGAACGGCTTCGAGCTGAAGGCCGCGCTGTCGAAGCGCTACGACGTCCCGGCCGACTGGATCACCCTGGGCAACGGCAGCAACGACATCCTGGAAATCGCCGCCCACGCCTTCGTGCAAAAGGGTGAGTCGGTGGTGTTCTCGCAGTACTCCTTCGCCGTGTATGCCCTGGCCACCCAGGGCGTGGGCGGGCGCGCCATCGTGGTGCCGGCCGTGCACTACGGCCACGACCTCGACGCCATGGCCGCCGCCATCGAAGCGGATACGCGCCTGGTCTACGTCGCCAACCCGAACAACCCGACCGGCACCTTCATTGGCGCCGAACAGATCGAAGCCTTCCTGGGCAAGGTGCCGGGCAACGTCGTCGTCGTGCTGGACGAGGCCTACAACGAATACCTGGCGCCGGAACACCAGTTCGAGTCGAGCGCCTGGGTGCGCAAGTACCCGAACCTGATCGTCTCGCGCACCTTCTCCAAGGCCTACGGCCTGGCCGGGCTGCGCGTGGGCTTCGCGATCGCCCAGCCGGCCGTGACCGACCTGATGAACCGCATCCGCCAGCCTTTCAACGTCAACTCGCTGGCCCAGGCCGCCGCGATCGCGGCCCTGAACGACAAGGAATTCCTCGCCAAGGGCGCGGAAAACAACTTCGCCGGCTACAAGCAGCTGACCGCCGCCTTCGAGGAGCTGGGCCTGGAGTACGTGCCGTCCTTCGGCAACTTCGTGCTGGTGCGCGTGGGCGACGACGACGGGGCCGGCGCCCGCGTCAACCTGGCGCTGCTCAAGCAGGGCGTGATCGTGCGCCCGGTGGCGGCCTACGGCCTGCCGCAGTGGCTGCGCATCTCGATCGGCCTGCCGGAAGAGAACGCGGCCTTCGTCGAGGCATTGAAGAAAGCCTTGGGTTAAATGCTGGGCAAGGTCGTCATCGTCGGCGCCGGCCTGATCGGCGGTTCGTTCGCGCTCGCCCTGAAACAGGCCGGCGCGGTGCGCGAGGTCGTCGGCATGGGGCGTTCGCCCGAAGCGATGGCGCGCGCCCGCGAGCTGGGAATCGTCGACATCGTCGCCGACTCGGCGCAGCAGGCCATGGCCGGCGCCGACCTGGTGCTGCTGGCCGCGCCCGTCGCCCAGACCGGGCCTATCCTGGCGTCGCTCTTGCCCTGGCTGGAGCCGGGCACCGTGATCACCGACGCCGGCAGCACCAAGGGCGATGTCGTCGCGGCGGCGCGCGCGGTGCTGGGCGAGCGCGTGCGGCAGTTCGTGCCGGGCCATCCGATCGCGGGGCGCGAATCGAACGGGCCGGACGCGGCGCTGGCCGGGCTCTACCGCGGCAAGAAGACCGTGATCACGCCGCTGCCGGAAAACTCGCCGGGCGACGTCGGGCTGGTGGCCGCCGCCTGGCGCCTGTGCGGCGCCGTCATCCATACGCTCACGCCCGAGCAGCACGACGCGGTGTTCGCGGCGGTCAGCCACCTGCCGCACCTGCTGGCCTTCGCGCTGGTCGACGACATCGCGAAGAAGCCGCACGCCGACCTGCTGTTCCAGTACGCCGCCAGCGGCTTTCGCGACTTCACCCGCATCGCCGGCTCCTCGCCGGAGATGTGGCGCGACATCAGCCTGGCGAACCGCGACGCCTTGCTCACCGAGCTCGATGCATATCTGGCACAATTGACCGCATTGCGCGCGCTGCTCGCGGCCGGCGACAGTGTCGGCCTGGAAGCGGTCTTCGACAACGCCCAACGCGCCCGGCGCGCCTGGGGCGACGCCATCGAAGCGAGCGAGCCGCCGCCCAGCCCTGAATCAGGAAAGTAAATGACGCAGCAAAAACACTACCCCCAGCACATCGACCTCGAACCTGTCATGCACGTCGAGGGCACGGTGCGCCTGCCGGGCTCGAAAAGCATCTCGAACCGCACGCTGCTGCTGGCAGCGCTGGCGGAAGGACAGACCACCATCCACGACCTGCTGGCCTCGGACGACACCATGGTCATGCTGGGCGCGCTGCGCTCGCTCGGCATCCAGTGGGAAGAAATCGACGAACGCACCATCCTGGTGCATGGCAACGGCGGCGTGCTGCCGAACCATGAAGCGGACCTGTTCATGGGCAATGCCGGCACCGCGATCCGTCCGCTGACCGCGGCCCTGGCCGTGATCGGCGGCGACTACACCCTGCACGGCGTCTCGCGCATGCACGAGCGCCCGATCGGCGACCTGGTCGACGCCCTGAACGAGGTCGGCGCCCAGATCGAATACACGGGCGAGCCGGGCTTTCCGCCGCTGCGCATCAAGCGCGGCCATATTCACGCCAACCGCATCGCGGTGCGCGGCAATGTGTCGAGCCAGTTCCTGACCGCGCTGTTGATGTCCGCGCCGCTGATGGCGCGCGGCCATGCCGTGACCATCGACGTGGTCGGCGAGCTCATTTCCAAGCCTTACATCGAGATCACTCTGAACCTCATGCGCCGCTTCGGCGTCACGGTCGAGCAGAACGGCTGGGCCTCGTTCACCGTGCAGCCGGGCCAGCGCTATGCCTCGCCGGGCAGCATCCACGTCGAGGGCGACGCTTCCTCGGCTTCCTACTTCCTGGCGGCCGGCGCGATTGCCGGCGGCCCGGTGCGGGTGGAGGGGGTGGGGGAGAACAGCATCCAGGGCGACGTGCGCTTTGCCGACGCCCTCGAGCGCATGGGCGCCACCATCACCCGCGGCGAGAACTGGATCGAGGCGCGGTCGAACGGCGTGCTCAAGGCCATCGACGCCGACTTCAACCATATTCCCGACGCCGCCATGACGATCGCGGTGGCCGCGCTGTATGCCGACGGCACCAGCACGCTGCGCAACATCGCCAGCTGGCGCGTGAAGGAAACCGACCGCCTGGCCGCGATGGCGCTGGAGCTGCGCAAGGTCGGCGCGATCGTGGAGGAGGGCGAGGACTACATCCGCATCACGCCGCCGCACGAGCTGCTGCCGGCCACCATCGACACCTACGACGACCACCGCATGGCGATGTGCTTCTCGCTCGCTTCGCTGGACGGCAAGGCGCGGCGCGGCAACGCGATGCGCATCAACGATCCGAAGTGCGTGGCCAAGACTTTCCCCGACTATTTCGAAGCGTTCGCGGGCATCGCCCGCAACGAACTGTTTTAAAGCAATATTCACCGCGCGTCCGGCGCGTAGACCAGGTAAGAACAAAAAATGCCAAATTCCCATATTCCCGTCATCACGATCGATGGCCCGACCGCTTCCGGCAAGGGCACCGTCGCCGCCCGCGTCGCCGAGCGCCTCGGTTACCACCTGCTCGATTCGGGCGCGCTGTACCGCCTGACTGCCCTCTCAAGCATGCGCGCCGGCGTCGACCTGAGCGACGAGCACGGCGTGGCGAAGCTGGCCGCGCAGCTGCCGGTCCGGTTTGCCGGCGGCGAGATCTTCCTCGACGGCGAGGAGGTGGGGGAGCTGATCCGCGCCGAGGAGGTGGGCAACAACGCGTCGAAGATCGCGGCGCTGCCGAGCGTGCGCCAGGCCCTCTACGCCCTGCAACTCGGCTTTCGCAAGGCCCCCGGCCTGGTGGCCGACGGGCGCGACATGGGCACTGTCATCTTCCCGAATGCCCGGCTGAAAGTGTTTCTGACGGCAAGTGTTGAGGCACGTGCGGAACGTCGTTATAAGCAATTGATTGGCAAAGGATTTTCTGCTAATATGGACGATCTGCTGGCGGATTTGCAGGCGCGCGATGCACGTGATACCCAACGTAGCGTCGCCCCGCTGGTGCCGGCGGAGGGTGCGTATGTCCTCGACACGTCCGAGATGACGGTCGATGAAGCAGTGGAACAAGTGCTCCATTGGAACGCACTGTTGTAAGTGTGGTGCCGGGGCCGGCAATGTTGCCGCTTCGGTGTTGTTCAACCTGACCCAGTTCAGGCCGCGTATTGCCGGTCCTGCTGGCTAACCTGTAAATAACCTATGTCTACTGCAACCACCCAAGCATCCGGTATGGAAAGCTTTGCCGCCCTCTTCGAGGAATCGCTGTCGCGTCAAGACATGCGCTCGGGCGAAGTCATTTCCGCTGAAGTCGTGCGTCTGGATCACAACTTCGTGATCGTCAACGCCGGCCTGAAGTCGGAAGCTTTCATTCCTATCGAAGAATTCAAGAATGACCAGGGCGAACTGGAAGTCCAAGTTGGCGACTTCGTTTCCGTGGCCATCGAATCGCTGGAAAACGGTTTCGGCGATACCATCCTGTCGCGCGACAAGGCCAAGCGCCTGGCATCGTGGCTGGCTCTGGAAAAAGCAATGGAGTCGGGCGAGATCGTCACCGGCACCGTGAACGGCAAGGTCAAAGGCGGCCTGACCGTCCTGACCAACGGCATCCGCGCCTTCCTGCCGGGTTCGCTGGTCGACACCCGTCCGGTCAAGGACACCACCCCGTTCGAAGGCAAGACCCTGGAATTCAAGGTCATCAAGCTGGACCGCAAGCGTAACAACGTCGTGCTGTCGCGTCGCGCCGTCATCGAAGCATCGATGGGCGAAGAGCGTGCGAAGCTGATGGAAACGCTGAAGGAAGGCACCGTCGTCACCGGCGTCGTCAAGAACATCACCGACTACGGTGCGTTCGTCGACCTGGGCGGCATCGACGGCCTGCTGCACATCACCGACCTGGCATGGCGTCGCGTGCGTCACCCGTCGGAAGTGCTGTCGGTTGGCCAGGAAATCACCGCCAAGGTCCTCAAGTACGATCAGGAAAAGAACCGCGTCTCGCTGGGCGTCAAGCAGCTGGGCGACGATCCTTGGACCGGCCTGTCGCGTCGTTACCCGCAAGGCACCCGCCTGTTCGGTAAAGTCACCAACCTGACCGACTACGGCGCATTCGTCGAAGTCGAACAGGGCATCGAAGGCCTGGTGCACGTGTCGGAAATGGACTGGACCAACAAGAACGTGGCTCCGAACAAGGTTGTCCAGCTGGGCGACGAAGTCGAAGTCATGGTCCTGGAAATCGACGAAGAGCGTCGTCGTATCTCGCTGGGCATGAAGCAGTGCAAGGCCAATCCTTGGGACGACTTCGGCATGACCCACAAGAAGGGCGACAAGGTCAAGGGTTCGATCAAGTCGATCACCGACTTCGGCGTGTTCATCGGCCTGCCGGGCAACATCGACGGCCTGGTGCACCTGTCGGACCTGTCGTGGACCGAGCCGGGCGAAGAAGCCGTGCGCCGCTTCAAGAAGGGCGACGAGCTGGAAGCCGTTGTTCTGGCCATCGACGTCGAGCGCGAGCGTGTTTCGCTGGGCGTGAAGCAGCTGGAAGGCGACCCGTTCAACAACTTCGCAGCCCTGAACGACAAGGGTTCGCTGGTCACCGGCACCGTCAAGTCGGTTGAGCCGAAAGGCGCCGTGATCCAGCTGAACGACGAAGTCGAAGGCTACCTGCGTGCTTCGGAAATCTCGCGCGACCGCGTGGAAGATGCCGGCACCCACCTGAAGGTTGGCGACAAGGTCGAAGCACTGGTGATCAACATCGATCGCAAGGCTCGCAGCATCCAGCTGTCGATCAAGGCGAAAGACAATGTCGAGACCCAGGAAGCCATGCAGAAGCTGGCTTCGGACAGCAGCGCCGCATCGGGCACCACCAGCCTGGGCGCTCTGCTGAAGGCCAAGTTCGATAACAAGAACTAAGCAAGGGCTAATCCTGACGAGGCGACCAGATGACCAAGTCCGAGCTGATTGCACGACTGGCTGAGCGTTATTCTCAGCTGGTCGCCAAGGATGCGGAGTACGCTGTCAAGACCATCCTCGATGCGATGACCAACGCTTTGGCTTCCGGCCAGCGCATCGAGATCCGTGGTTTCGGCAGTTTCGCGCTCAACAGCCGTCCGCCCCGCATCGGACGCAACCCGAAGTCCGGCGACAAGGTGATGGTGCCCGAAAAACGGGTGCCCCACTTCAAGCCCGGCAAGCAGTTGCGCGAACGGGTGGATGCGATGGTCGGGCAACCGATCATCGAAGACTGAGTCGTCTGCCGACGTGCAGACAAAACGGCATCCGCGAGGGTGCCGTTTTTTTTTCGCCGCTTGTCGCCGCGCGTTGCGTCGGATGGCTGCGGCGACGTAGGGTGGGCGCCCCTGTGCCCACGCGTGAACGATGAATATTGTTGGCCTATTTGATGCGCCAACATCATGCGAGTTGATGCGCCAACACCATGCGGACGTTACGCGTGGGCACGTCCGTCATTGAGGCCACCGGCCTCAATGACCCCACCCTACGCCTCGCGGCGCACGCCGCTCGTCTTTGAAATAAACTTGCAGATATGCGACACTGCGCCTTTGCAGACACCGACAGAATCACCCGATGAAATTCGTCTCCACCATTGCGGGATTTATCCTGTTCGTGCTGTTTTTCGGCTTCGCGCTGAAGAACACGCAGGAAGTCGACCTTCACTTTTTCCTCGACTATGAACTGCGCGGCCCGCTGGTGCTGATGCTGCTG
This sequence comes from Pseudomonadota bacterium, assembly GCA_040755875.1. GTDB lineage: Bacteria > Pseudomonadota > Gammaproteobacteria > Burkholderiales > Burkholderiaceae_D > Telluria. The sequence goes on from JBFLZJ010000003.1 coordinate 180,842, forward strand.
GCCTTTTTCGTGGCCGGCGCCGCCCTCGGGATCCTGGCCGTGACGCCGACCGTGTTCCGTCACCGCCGCGAAACCTCGCAACACAAGAACACCATCCAGGCACTGCAGAGCGCCGCCGGCACCGGCGTCGCCCAGCCGGCCGCGGACGCGGTCGCCACGACGCCGCGCCCGGCCACGCCGCGCTGAACGGCGCGTTAACACGAACATAAAAAGAAAATTATGGAAGCTGAACTCTGGTGGCTGCTGGCCATTCCCTTCTTCTTTGGCCTGGGCTGGATCGCCGCCCGGGTCGACATCCGCCAACTCCTGTCCGAATCGCGCACCCTGCCGCGGGCCTACTTCAGGGGCCTGAACCACCTGCTCAACGACCGGCCGGACAAGGCCATCGACGCCTTCATCGAGATCGTCACCCTCGACCCGGAAACGGCCGACATGCACTTTGCGCTGGGTAACCTGTTCCGCCGCCGCGGCGAGATCGAGCGCGCCATCCGCGTCCACCAGAACCTGCTGGCGCGTCCCGACCTGCCGCCGGAGCAGCGCACCCAGGCCCAGTACGAGCTGGGCATGGACTACCTGAAGGCCGGCCTGCTCGACCGCGCCGAAGAAACCTTCAACGGCCTGGTCGAGAGTTCCTATGCCGTGCAGGCGCGGCGCGCCCTGCTGGAAATCTACCAGCGCGAAAAGGAGTGGAGCCGGGCCATCGACGCCGCCAGCGGCCTGCAGTCCTCGGGCGCCGGCGCGCGCCAGAAGGAAATCGCCCAGTTCTATTGCGAGCTGGCCCAGGATGCGCTGGTGCGCAACGACAACGCCGACGCCCTGGCGCTGCTGGACAAGGCCCTGCACGCCGACCGCAACAGCGTGCGCGCCACCATGTTGCTGGGCGACGCGCTGCTGGCCCAGGGCGACGTCGAGGGCGCGCTGACGGTCTGGAAGCGCGTCGAGCAGCAGAGCGTGCCGCACGTGGCCCTGGTCGCCGGCCGCCTGATGGATGGCTACCGCCGCGTCGGCCGTCCGCAGGAAGGCGTCAATCTGCTGCGCTCCTACCTGACCGAGGCATCCTCGATCGACCTGATCGAAGTCATCTTCAAGGCGGTGGTCGAGCTCGACGGCGTCGATGCCGGGCACCAGCTGGTCCTGGACGAGCTGCGCCGCAACCCGACCCTGCTGGGCCTGGACAAGCTGCTCGAGGCGCGCCTGATGGATGCGCCGGCCCACGTCTGGGAAGAGCTTTCCATGGTCAAGAACCTGATCCACGGCTACACCGCGAAGCTGGCGCGCTACCAGTGCGGCCACTGCGGCTTCAAGGCGCGCCAGTACTACTGGCAGTGCCCGGGTTGCAGCCACTGGGAAACCTACCCGCCGCGCCGCACCGAAGAACTCAACGTCATGAACTGAAGGTAAATGAATTGACGGCGACCGGGCCGTCGAGAGAAGCGGCCCGGCTTCTTTGTATCGAATTATCCCGCACCGACACGCCCATGAGTACTGCCATCCCATCCCGCCTGCTGGCGGCAGAAGACTACCTTGCCAACCCCGCCCCCCGGCTCGACCACGTGCGCATGCTGGTGGTCGGCGACGTCATGCTCGACCGCTACTGGTTCGGCGACGTGTCGCGCATCTCCCCGGAAGCGCCGGTGCCGGTGGTGCGCATCGAGCGCCGCGAGGAACGCCTGGGTGGCGCCGCCAACGTGGCGCGCAATGCCGCCGCCCTCGGCGCGCACAGCGGCCTGCTGGGCGTGGTCGGCAAGGACGAGGCGGGCGAGCAGGTCGAGGCCCTGCTGCGCGACTCGCGCATCCACAGCTACCTCAGGCGCGACGAGGCGATTTCCACCATCATCAAGCTGCGCGTCATCGGCCGCCAGCAACAGATGGTGCGCATCGACTTCGAGGATGCCCCGACCGAGACCGTGCTGCGCGACAAGCTGACCCAGTTCCGGGCCCTGCTGCCCGACTACGACGTCCTGATCTTCTCGGACTACAACAAGGGCAGCCTGGTCAACGTCGCCGAGATGATCCGCGAAGCGCGTGCGGCCGGCAAGGTCGTGATGGTCGACCCGAAGGGCGACGATTTCTCGATGTACGCCGGCGCGACCATCCTGACGCCGAACAAGTCCGAGCTGCGCCGCATCGTCGGCAGCTGGAAGAGCGAAGACCAGCTCACCGAGAAGGCCCAGGCGCTGCGCGCCGAGCTCGGCCTGGAAGCGCTGCTGCTGACGCGCTCGGAAGAGGGCATGAGCCTGTACACCGACCAGGAAGTGCTGCACGTGCACGCCGATGCGCGCGAAGTGTTCGACGTCTCCGGCGCGGGCGACACCGTGATCGCGACCATGGCGGCCATGCTGGGCGCGGGCGCGCCGCTGGACGTGGCGCTGGCGACGGCGAACCGGGCGGGCGGCATCGTCGTGGGCAAGCTGGGTACGGCGACCGTGACGCGCGAGGAATTGTTCGGGGCGTGAGCGCGGGCGCGCTGGCGCCAACATGCAAACGTCATTGGTGGTTCGGGGCAGTACGACAGCGTGGGTTCAAGAACCCACCCTACGAAACCTGCAGTTGTAGGGTGGGTTCTTGAACCCACGCGGTACTCCGGCTGCGGATCGAAATGCAGGTCATACCCGCGTCCGCCCCACTACGGGACGTCACATCAACAACACCTCCGCATCCTCCGGGATCACCACCCGCGTACTCTCGGGATACGCTTCCTCGCCATCGAACCGGTGGCAAAACACCGTCTCCTGCGCATGGTTGCGCGCTTCCTCGCTCGTGCGCACGGTCGCCACGATCCGGTCGCCGTCGAGCAGGGCGAGCGGCACGTCGCGCAGGCGGCTGCAGACCGACACCGCCAGCTTGCGCGTGACGGCCCACACCACCGGCTTCTGGTACCAGGGCAGCAGCTTGCCGACCGAGCCGCGCGCGTCTGCCAGCAGGTGGCGCACCGCGCCGATGGTCCAGGCCTCGCGCGGCAGCGTCGGCACCAGCACCAGGTTGACCGACAGGTCCTCGCTCTTCTTGTTGATCAGGAAGTGGCCGCTGTCTTCGGCCAGCCGGTCGTTCACCGGCACCACGAACAAGCCATCGGCCTGGCGTGCGACCGGCATCGCCTCGTGCTCGCCCTCGAGCCAGACCTGGACGTCTTCCAGGCGCACGCCCTGGTGCGTCGGGCGCAACTGCACGGCCAGGGCGGCGCGTCCGCCCAGGGCCTGCTGCACCGCCTTGGCCATCGGGTAGAACAGGTCGGCGTAGGGCACCAGGCGCGTGCGCGGGCCCCTGACCTCGACCGTCTGCACGGCCGCATGGGGCGCGTCGACGGCCTCGGTCGCGCCGGGGGTGGGCAGGAGGGAGAGCAGAAGCGCGAGCAGCACGAACAGTCTTGGCATGGCCAACTCCGGACAGCTTCCAGGGGTATCCAATGCTTTCACGCCCGTGCGAAAAACTCAACAGGCGCTGTAGCCAGTGTCGGTTTCGCGGCACAGTTTCCCCTTGATCCGGCTCAACCGTAGCAGGTCAACAGCAGCGCGCGCCAATCGTTAAGCGCGCTGGACGGTATTCGCCGTTCCTGTCACGACTATGGAGACCACATGATCAAGAAACTGATGCTCGCAATTGCCGCGCTGGCCGCTTCGTCCAGCTTCGCCTTCGCCCAGGTCGACGTCAACAAGGCCGATGCCGCCGCCCTCGACGGCGTGAAGGGCGTGGGCCCGAGCATGTCGAAAGCCATCCTGGAAGAGCGCAGCAAGGGCGAGTTCAAGGACTGGGCCGATCTGCAGAAGCGGATCAAGGGCCTGGGCGACAAGAAAGCCGCCAAGCTGTCCGAAGCCGGCCTGCAGGTGAACGGCAAGGCGAAGGAGGGCGCCGCGACGGCGGCGAAGAGCGAGTCCAAGTCCGCCAAGGCGGGCGCCGCCAAGGATGCCGGCGCCAAGCCGGCCGAAGGCCAGGGCAGCATGTAAGACAGCGCGGAGCCGCCGGCGTCCGGCCATGGGGCCGGCGGCTGTTCTAGACAAATTTTTTAGCGTGTAAGTACTGCAAGAAATCGCATGTGCATGAGAAGATATGTTGCTTGATTGAAGCGCAACGATTCCAAGGATTCCCATGCCTCATGTTCGTATTACCGCCGGCCTGGTCGCCGGCCTGGTCGCCGGCGGCGCCTTTGCCGCACCAGCCGCACCGGCGGCGCCCGACGTCACCCGCCACCAGGCGCAGATCGACAAGATCGTTGCCGAGATCTCGTCCAAGCGCATCGAGAACTATATCCGTAAGCTGGTCAGCTTCGAGACGCGCCACACGATGTCGGAGACCGAATCGGACACGCGCGGCATCGGCGCGGCCCGCCGCTGGATCAAGAGCGAGCTGGAGCGCTGCGGCGCCGGCAAGCTGCAGGTTGCCTTCGACAGCCACGTGGCCCCGGTCTCGGCGCGCATCTCGCGCCCGACCGAGATCGTCAACGTGGTCGCCACCCTGCCGGGCGCCCAGGAAGCCTCGAAGGACCGCCTGTACGTGGTCAGCGGCCACTACGACACCCGCAACACCGACGTGATGGACGCCACCGGCAAGGCGCCGGGCGCCAACGACGACGCCTCGGGCACCGCGGCCGTGATGGAAATGGCCTGCGTGATGGCCAAGCACCAGTTCGATGCCACCCTGGTCTTCATGACCGTCGCAGCCGAGGAGCAGGGCCTGCTGGGCGCCGGCCACTGGGCCAGGCAGGCGCGCGCCAACAACCTGAACGTCGCCGGCATGCTGAACAACGACATCATCGGCAGCTCGCGCGCCGACGACGGCCGTGTCGACAACAAGCAGGTGCGCCTGTTCGCGCAAAGCATCCCGGCCACCAAGGAGATGAGCGAGGCCGTGCGCCAGCTGGTCGCCACCGGCGGCGAGAACGACTCGATCACGCGCCAGCTCGCACGCCATGTGAAGGAGCAGGGCGAGCGCTACGTGAAGGGCTTCAAGGTCAACGTGATCCAGCGCCACGACCGCTACCTGCGCGGCGGCGACCACATGCCTTTCCTGGAGCAGGGCTATGCCGCGCTGCGCTTCACCGAGCCGAACGAGGATTTCTCGCACCAGCACCAGAACCTGCGCACCGAGGACGGCAAGGTCTACGGCGACCTGATCGATTTCGTCGACTTCGACTACGCCGCCAAGGTGACCAAGGTGAACGCGGCGGCCCTGGCCTCGCTGGCGCTGGCCCCGGCCGCACCGAAGGACGTCAAGGTCCGCACCGCCAACCTGACGAACGACACGACCCTGGTCTGGGCCGCGAACGCCGAACCGGACCTGGCCGGCTACCGCATCGTCTGGCGCGAGACCACCGCGGCGCAATGGCAGGGCTCGAAGTACGTGGGCAACGTGACCGAGGCGACCGTCAAGATGTCGAAGGACAACTACTTCTTCGGCGTGCAGGCGGTGGACAAGGATGGCAACGTCAGCCCGGCGACCTATCCGCTGCCGCTGCGCTGATGAGTCTGGCACAGGTGGCAACGCCTGTGCCTTGCGCTTTTCGTAGGGTGGGCACTTGTGCCCACGCGGTATGGCGCTGATGAGCATCCGCGCATTGGCTCAGGATCGCCAACGGAGCGATTTCAGCCATTGCGCCGTCTTGCCAGCCGTGAGACCGCGTGGGCTCGAGAGCCCACCCTACAAACCATCCGACACCCGTCATGCGGTCCTCTCGACCACATCACTACGCTCAATTGCTTATCGGATTAAAATGGTGGTTTGAAGAACCGCAAGAGAGCGAACATGGCCTACAAGACCATCGAAGATACGATCGGTAACACGCCGCTGGTGCAACTGGTGCGCCTGCCGGGTGCGGACGCCGCGGCCCGCAACAATGTCATCCTCGGCAAGCTGGAAGGCAACAACCCGGCGGGTTCGGTCAAGGACCGCGCCGCCATGTCGATGCTGAAGAATGCCGAGGCGCGCGGCCAGATCAAGCCGGGCGACACCATCATCGAGGCCACCTCGGGCAACACCGGCATTGCGCTGGCGATGGCCGCCGCGATCCGCGGCTACAAGATGGTGCTCCTGATGCCGGACAACCTGTCGATCGAGCGTCGCCAGAGCATGGCGGCCTACGGCGCCCAGATCATCCTGACCCCGAAGACCGGCGGCATGGAATACGCGCGCGACATGGCCGACCAGATGCAGAAGGAAGGCAAGGGGATCATCCTCGACCAGTTCGCCAACCAGGACAATCCGCGCGCCCACTACGAATCCACGGGCCCGGAAATCTGGCGCGACACCGAAGGTCGCATCACCCATTTCGTCAGCGCCATGGGCACGACCGGCACCATCATGGGCGTGTCGCGCTACCTGAAGGAACAGAACGAGAACGTGCGCATCATCGGCGCACAGCCGGAAGAAGGCTCGTCGATCCCGGGTATCCGCAAATGGCCGCAAGCCTACCTGCCGAAGATCTTCGACAAGTCGCGCGTGGACCAGGTGGAGAACGTGAGCCAGGCCGCCGCCGAGCAGATGGCGCGCCGCCTGGCGGCCGAAGAGGGCATCTTCTGCGGCATCTCGGCCGCCGGCGCCTGCGAAGTGGCGCTGCGCATTTCGCAGACCGTGGAGAACGCGACCATCGTGTTCATCGTCTGCGACCGCGGCGACCGTTACCTGTCGACCGGCGTGTTCCCGGCGTAAGAGACAAGCAGCAACAGAAATAACGAAGGGGCCACACGGCCCCTTTTTTATTGGCGCAGGATCCCGGTCACACGACCGTCGTCAAGACCCTGCGCATGTCCGGCACGCGGCCGGACCTGGCATTACGACTGCTCGCCGGTGTTGCCGGTGGCGGCAGGCGCTGCGCCTTCCTTCGGCTTGAACTGCTTGTCGCTGATGCGGAACTTGTTGCGGCGGTCGCCCATCAGGTAACGCAGGTCGCGGATCGACAGGTCGCTCACTTCGTGCATGCGGATCAGCAGCGAAGCGCCGACCGGCAGGCGGTGGTGGCGGATTTTCGAGATGACCGGCGGCGCCACTTCCAGGGCGCGCGACAGGGCCGCGTCGTTCTTCAGGCGCAGGTTCTCGATCAGGGTGTCCAGCAGACGGTTCGGGTTGTATTGCAGCAGTTCATCCGATTCCGAATCGCTGTTCATATCAATGCCGACTTGGTTTGTCATGATTTCAATAATTCCTATGTGGGTTACGGAAAGTCGCTAGCGGCGTTTCGATTCCGGAAGGTCTTTCGAAAAAATCTACTCAATTGTACAACTATTTTGAGGTCTAGTACTTATGAGCAATAGAATTCGGTGCGAAGGTCTCAGTTTGTTGTCTTATCGCAACAATAGCCGCAATGCAATTCTCTCACAAACTCACGGAAAAAATAATTGTTTTTTCGTTAAACTTGAGTGTAAAGGAAACAGGTTTTGCTCGCCGCACGTTTCAGAATGATATGCTCGACTGACAAGACTTTGGGGGGTATGTCGCCCGCAAGAATGTTTCCATAGAGTATAGAAACCGGGACAACTGGGATACACCAGGGGAGTACCCAGTGTTGAAAAGGATTCACTGCGGCAAAACTATCACGCCGCAGTTACGAATTGTTACAACTTTCCCGCTCTACAACAACGTATTTGCGCGGGCCTCACGCACGGCGCGGCCGAGGTCGAGCACCGACATCGCGTAGAAATAGCTGCGGTTGTACTTGGTGATGGCGAAGAAGTTGTCGCTGGCGGCCCAGTACTCGGTCGGCTCGGCGCCGTTCTGCAGGTCGACCAGGCCGTACAGGCGCGTGCCCGGCAGCGGGATGTCGGGGGTGACGCCGGCCGTCGTCAATTCCTCGGGGCGCAGGGTGGCGTTCAGGCCGCGCTCGAGCAGCGGCTCCCAGGCGCGGCTGGGCGAGACGGCGACCTGGATCACGGCCGGCGCCGTGTCGCGCGGATTCCAGCCGTGCTGGACCAGGAAGTTGGCGACGCTGCCGATGGCGTCGGAAGTCGAACCGCGCAGGTCTACGTGGCCGTCGCCGTCGAAGTCCACGCCGTATTTCAAAATATTGCCCGGCATGAATTGCGGCAGGCCGACCGCGCCGGCGAAGGATCCCAGCAGCGAGAAGGGATCGATGTTTTCGTGGCGCGCCAGCAGCAGGGCGTTTTCCAGTTCGCTCTTGAAGAAGGCCGAACGCGCGGCCTGGTTCGGCGCTTCCGGATAGGCGAAAGCGAGGGTGGTGAGGGTATCGAGCACGCGGAAGCGTCCGGTGTCGCGGCCGTAGACGGTTTCCACGCCGATGATCCCGACCAGCACCTCGGCCGGCACGCCATAGGCGGCTTCGGCGCGCGCCAGCGCCTCGGCGTTCTCGTTCCAGAAACGCACGCCCGCATTGATGCGGATCGGTTCGATGAAGCGTTCGCTATAGGCCTGCCAGTTCTTCGGCTTGCCCGGCGGCGCAGGCTTGACCAGTTGCACCGCCGACTCGACGAAGCGCACCTGGCGCATCAGGGACTCGAGCTCGGCGCGGTCGAAGCCGTGCTTGGCCGCGATCTCGTCGGCAAAGTCGCGCACCGCCTGCCATTCGGCGAAATTGACCAGCTCGCCGTCGTAGTCGATGGTTTTCGCCACCGCCGCCGCGGCCACGGCCGGGGCGAGGGTCTTGACCACCGGCTTGGCGCTGGTCTTGGCGGTCTTGCCCTTGGCCGCCTTGGCGGTTTTCGAGGCCTTGGCGGTTTTGCTTGCCTTGGCCGGTTTGGCTGCCTTGGCCGGACGCGTCTTGGCGGCATGGCTGCTGTCGGCGGCGTTCACTTGCGAAATCGGGGCTGCGGCGAAGAGGAGGGCGGCGAGAACAGGTACGAACAGTTTCATCTGACTTGCGAAAGTAGGCGCTTCAAGGTCGCGGCAAGGTGGGCGTCGGCGCCGCGTGGCGCATAGCGCCAGCGGCTGTAGCGTTGCAGGAATTCCTGCGCGGCGGCCGATGCGTCGGGTCCCAGCTTGCCTGCCGCCTTGATTCGCGCGGCGTAGGCTTGCGGGCCCTCGTCTGCCGAGCGCGCCAGCCCGAGGCGGGACAGGCGCGTACACAGGGCCGAGTATAGCGCATCGACCGGATCAATTTCCCTACGGCGCAGCAAAGTGCGCGCCACCAGCAACACAATTGCCAGGATGCCTAGCCAGACCGGCAAGCGCCAGTCCAGCAGGGAAGCCTGCAACCGCTCGACCATGCCGCGCTGGCGCTGCGGGGTGTAGTTCAGCACCCACTGGTTCCAGCCATTGTTCATGGCGCCGACGGCGTAGCGCATCTGCAGCAGCCAGGGGTGGGCGTCGCCGTCGAGGCCGATCAGCCCTTGCAGGCCGTCGATGCCGAAGGGCGGGCGCTGGGGCAGGGCGCTGTTGGCGCCGCGCTGCACGCGCTCGGGCGAGACCGCCGCCGTCGGGTCGACCCGCACCCAGCCGCGCCGCGCCAGCCAGACTTCGGCCCAGGCATGGGCATCGGACTGGCGTACCGTCAGGTAGCCGTCGAGGGGATTGATTTCGCCGCCCTGGTAGCCGGTGACCACGCGTGCCGGGATGCCGGCGGCGCGCATCAGGAACACGAAGGCGCCGGCGTAGTGCTCGCAGAAGCCGGCCCGGCTGCCGTACAGGAAACCGTCGACGGCGTCGCGCCCGAGCAGCGGCGGATTCAGGGTATAGACGTAATCGTCGCTGCGAAAGCCGCGCAGCACGGTGTCGATGCGCCGCGCCGGATCGGGAATCGCACGCAGCTGCAGCCCGGCCATCAGGGCGCGCGGATTGCTGTCGGCCGGCAGTTGCAGCCACTGGTCGGCGTCAACAGGCAGGGCCTCGGCCTGCAGGCGGTAGTGCACGAAGGAGGCGACCTGGTAGCGCAGCCGGGTCTCGATCGGGTGCAGCGTGGTCATTTCGACCTCGCCGCTGAGCCGGGCGGCATTGCCCGCGACCAGCGGCAGGCGTTCCGGCATCTCGAGCGCGAACAGCCAGCGGTTGTTCGCCGGTTCCAGCGTGACCTCGTAGCGCAGCGGCTGGCCGGCGACCGACAGCGCCAGCCTGCGCCCGTCCCGGGAAGGGTCCTGGGAGGCCTGGACGCGGGTCCAGGTGCGTCCGTCGTAGTCGCCCAGCACCGGGCCGCGCCAGTAGAGCAGTTCGCGGTGCGGCGCCGCGCCCTCGAATTTGACGCGGAAGGCCACTTCCTGCGACTGCGCCAGGTTCGCCATCATGCCCGGCGACATGGTCTCGGACAGGCCCGAGCGCGCCCCGCCGGCGTCGCCCGGCATGCCCCAGAGCGGACCCTGGATGCGCGGGAACAGGAAAAACAGGGCCAGGGCCAGGGGCGCGGCCAGGCCGAGCATGCGCGCGCTCATCAGGAAGCGCTCGCGCAGCGGCGGCACCGCGCCGCTGAACTGGAAGCTCATCTGGGCGGTGAAAAGCAGCAGCACCGAGGCCGCCATCAAGAGCGCGGTGCCGATCCCCTGCTCGTAGAAGAAATTGGTGAGCACCAGGAAGAAGCACAGGAAGACCACCACGAACAGGTCGCGCCGCGCATGCATCTCGAGCATCTTGAAGGCCACCAGCAGCACCAGCATGGCGACGCCGGCATCGCGCCCGAGCAGGGTCTGGTAGGTGTGCATCACGCCGAGCATGGCGCCGGCGGCGAGCGGCAGCAGGAGCAGGCTGGGCGGCATGCGCTTGCCTTGCAGGGTGATGACGGCGCGCCAGGCCAGGGTCGCGCCGCACAGCAGCGAGACCCAGGGCGGCAGGTGCGCGGTATGCGGCGCCAGCACCAGCAGCGCGCTGCCGAGCAGCAGCAGGGTGTCGGCCTTGTCGCGCGGCAGATTGGCGAGGCGCTCCCCGAGACCGGTACGCGCGGCTTTCATTGCGCGCCGCCCTTGCCGCTGTCCTTGCCGTACAAGGCCAGCGCGCGCAGGCAGGCCGCCTGGTGCGCGGCGCCCAGGCTGGCGTCGACCTGTTCGGCGCCGAGCCGGAAGGCGTAGGGCAGGGCGCGGCCCTCGGCCTCCAGCACCCAGCGCGTCATGCGCGACAGGCGCAGTTCCAGGTCCTCGCGGGGCGGGAGCGCGGCCAGGTCGAGCACCAGCTCGTCGCGCGCGCCGCCCTCGAAATGCTTGGTGGCGAGCTGGCCGCCTTCGCTCGGGTCGAGGCGTGCGATCTGGCGCCAGGCCAGGCGGCGCAAAGGATCGCCCGGCTGGTAGGCGCGCACGCCGGCGAAATCGTCGCTGCCGGCATGGCCGCTGCCGTCGGCCTTGCCGCCCGTGGCCTGGGGCAGCGGCGGCGCGCCTTCCTCGGGGAAGGGATAAACCAGGGCGCGCGCGTCGGGATGCCAATAGGCCCAGGCGCGAAACAGCCCGAGCGGAAAGCGCGTGGACAGCGCCAGGCGCGGCGCCGGCAGCCAGCCGCGGGCCTCGGTCGGCACCGCGATGCGCACGATCGCGTTCGATGCCGCCGGGACGTCGGCCACGTGGCGCGGCTCGCCGGTTCCGGCGACGTCGATCCGGATGGCGTAGCGCGCGCGCGGCCCGGGATTGGCCAGCTGCAGTTCGAACTGGGCTTCCTGGCCGGCGAAGACGGCCGGCGAGCGTCCCGGCGAGAGCACCAGGTGGGCCAGGTTGCGCCAGGTGAGCACCATGTCGACCAGCGCGCAGGACAGGGCCATGAAGGTGAGGGCGTAGCCCAGGCCCAGGTTGTAGTTGATCGAGCCGATCAGGAGGACCAGGATCAGGGCGCCAAAGCCCAGCCCGGGCCCGGTCGGCAGGATGTAGATGCGACGCTGGCCGAGTTCCAGCGCGCCGGCGTCGCGCGCGCCGTGGCGGCGGCTCCCGAGCCTGGCGCGCAGCCGCCCGCCAGCCGCTTCCTTGGCCGCTCCCTTGGCCGCCCCGGCGGTCGATTCCGCGGTCGATCCTGCGCTCGCCTGCGCCATATCCGTCCTTATACCGGGACCGATTTCTGCAACTGCAGCACCAGGTCGCGACTGGCCAGGGCCATGCCCTGGGCCGACTTCAGGGGCCGCAGGCGGTGCGCGCAGACCGGCGCCAGCACCGCCTGGATATCCTCGGGCAGCACGTGGTCGCGCCCCTCCAGCGCGGCCCAGGCGCGCGCCGCCTGCAGCAGCGCCAGGGTGGCGCGCGGCGACAGGCCTTCGGCGAACAGCGTGCCCTGGCGCGAAGCCTGGGCCAGCGCCTGCACGTAGTCGATCAGGGAAGGCGAGGCATGGATCCGGCGCAGCGAGGCCTGGGCGTCCATCAGCTCGGCGGGCGTCATTGCTGCCTGCAGGGTGCGCAGCATGGCGCGCCGGTCCTCGCCCATCAGCAGGGCGCGCTCGGCGGCGGGGTCGGGGTAGCCCAGCGACAGGCACATCAGGAAGCGGTCGAGCTGGGATTCGGGCAGCGGGAAGGTGCCGACCTGGTGCGCCGGGTTCTGGGTGGCGATGACGAAAAAGGGCTCGGGCAGGGAGCGCGTGACGCCGTCGGCCGTGACCTGGCGCTCTTCCATCGCCTCGAGCAGGCCGGACTGGGTCTTGGGCGTGGCGCGGTTGATCTCGTCGGCCAGCAGCACCTGGGTGAAGATGGGGCCGGGATGGAACACGAAGCCGTTCTTCTCGCGCTCGTAGACCGAGATCCCGGCCACGTCCGCCGGCAGCAGGTCGCTGGTGAACTGGACGCGGTTGAATTGCAGGCCCAGCGAGAGCGCCAGCGCGTGCGCCAGCGTGGTCTTGCCGACGCCGGGCACGTCCTCGATCAGGAGATGGCCGCCGGCCAGCAGGCAGGTGAAGGCCAGCCGCACCTGCTGGTCCTTGCCGACCACGATCTGGCCGACCTGGCGGGCTGCTTCGTGCAATTTGTTGAACATGGTTGGGTTCCAATGCTTGTATGGTGCGACGGTCCGGGCGGCATGGTAGATTAGCGTCATTGGCAATCTTTCTTTCCCGCGGTCCGTCCGATTGATTCTATGCGAGAACCGGCATGTCCGGTGTATGGATGAGCAGCAAGATGGAACGCCGCGAGAACGAGCCCACCATGAGCGCACCATGAGCACAGCAATCTACAGCCATCCCGACTGCCTGCGGCACGACATGGGCGACTGGCACCCGGAGTCGCCGGACCGCCTGAAAGCCATCGACGACCAACTGATCCTGGCGCGCCTCGAGGGCCTGGTCGAACGGCGCCTCGCGCCCCTGGCCGAGATCCCGGCGCTGCTGCGCAACCATACCGAAGGCGCGCTGGCGCTGGTGCGCGACCATGTGCCGGCGGAGGGCGAGTTCTATCCGCTCGATGCCGACACCATCCTCTGCCACGCCAGCTACCAGGCCGCCCTGCGCGCCGCCGGCGCGGCCCTGGCCGCCACCGACGCGGTGATCGCGGGAGACATCGCCAACGCCTTCTGCTCGGTGCGCCCGCCGGGCCACCATGCGCGGCCCAGCGAGCCGATGGGCTTCTGCCTCTTCAACAACGTGGCGGTCGCGGCGCGCCACGCGCTGGAAGCGCACGGCCTGGAGCGGGTCGCCATCGTCGACTTCGACGTCCACCACGGCAACGGCACCGCCGAATCCTTCCGCAACGATCCGCGCGTGCTGATGGCCAGCTTCTTCCAGCATCCTTTCTATCCGTATTCCGAGCCCGAGCCGATCACGGCCACCAACGTCAACATCCCGGTGCCGGCCAGGAGCGGCGGCGACGTCGTGCGCCAGCTCGTGCGCGAGCACTGGCTGCCGGCCCTGCACGCCCACCGCCCGCAGATGATCTTCATCTCGGCCGGCTTCGACGCCCACCGCGACGACGACATGGGCGGCATGGCCCTGGTCGAGGCCGACTACGCCTGGATCACCCGCGAAGTGATGGCGGTGGCGCGCGAGCATGCGGGCGGGCGCATCGTCAGCTGCCTGGAAGGCGGGTACGACCTGTCGGCGCTGGGGCGCAGCGTGGTGGCGCACCTGAAGGTGCTGGCGGAACTGGATTGATCGTCATGGGACGCTGCCGTTGACCTAGGGTGGGCCCCCCGTGCCCACCGGCACGATGACGTGTGTTGACGCTACCTGGCTCAGACGATGTCTTGCGATGCGGACGAAGTCGGTGGGCACGGGGGCGCCCACCCGACGATGAGCCGTCAGGTTCGGGATTGCGCGCAAGCATCTAATGCCCATCTACATCTTGATTAAAGGCAAACTTTCTTTGCATTTGTTTTAAAACGACAGAATCTTCTCCGGTCAATCGCACGATTGACACTCATGCATACCAGACATACAGTCAGCTCAGCCGTAACAAGCGGCTGCGCCTGCGTCAAGCTGGCAGCGATGGCGTTCGACACAGGCGTCCACTCAAACGAGAAGGAGGAGATTGTGAAGAAAGCATTCCAGATGGCGCTGGCGCTCTGCCTGCTCGCCGTTTCCGGTTTCGCGCAAGCGGCCAACTACACGCTGTGGATCAACGGCCGCGGCGGCGGCGGGACGATCGGCAACTACAACAGCTTTACCTACTGGGGCCCGGGCACCACCGCCGCCGGCGTCAACAAGAAATCGGTCAACTGGGACGGCAAGAGCAGCATCGCCTCGCAAAGCGGCAAGATCCGCGACGCGCTCGACTGCTTCTGCACCGGCGGCAACTGGTGCTACATCGCCACCCACAGCGCCGGCGACCTGATCTTCGGCTACACCCTCGCCAACTACGGCGGCTCGGCGCGCCTGAAGAAGAACGCCTCGCCGAATTCCTCCGGTGTGTGCGGCAATTCCGACGGCAGCTCGCAGACCGGCTGGAACATCAAGTGGGTGCGCGCCGCCTCGGGCGCGGGCGGCGGCTCGGAACTGGCCGACGCCGGCTCCTGGGCTCTGACCGAAGAGCTGGTCAAGGACCTCAAGACCGCCACCGCGCGCGCCATGTACAACCACAACACCACCCGCAACATCTGGTTCTACATGTACGCCGGCGCCAAGGGCACCGCCTACTCGGGCATCCTGCCGGGCCAGGACGACGAAGCCATCGCCTACCACAGCAGCGGCGGGGTGGCCGGCAGTTCCGGCGGCTCCTACTGCAATCCGAGCGACTGGCTGTGCAACGACCTGACGCTGGGCACGGCCGCCAACGAGGGCGGCACGGCCAAGTGGAGCTACCACTCGGTCAGTTTCCGCGACGATGGCGAAGCCTATAACCACTATGCCAATGGCAATTGGGGCGGCATCGTCGGGGTGGTCCGCAACGCCGTGGTGAACAGTGCTCTCTGATCGTCCACGGAACCGGCAGGGCGGCAGCCTGCGCAGCTGGCTGCCGCTGGCGCTGCTTGCAGTGCTGGCGGCGGCCGTCGGCTGGCTCGCCCTGCGCGGGCCGGGCGAGGCGGCCCCGGCCCCCTCGACCGCAGCGTCCTCTCCCTCCCCGCAGGGACCGCAGTTCTTCGGCCAGGTGGGCGGCGAGCCGGGCCCGCAGCCCGCCGCCGCCGAACGCGCGCAGCGGCGCCAGCAACTGGTCGAGCAGGTGCAGCTGACCGACCATACCTATTGCAGCTACCGCGAGGGCAGCAAGTATCCCGCCTCCTCGCGCCCGATGTCGCAGAACCCCGACCAGGCCTATCCGAACCGGCCGGTGACCGACATGTCGCCGATGCGCACCGGCGACCGGAGCAGCAACCCGAACATCCTGGTGCAGACCTCGCAGTCGCGCGTCTACATGGCGGCCAACGAGTCGGTCGCCTTCTCGATCCGTGCGGTGTCGCCGGACGGCGCGGTGCTGCCGCTGGTGGTCACGCGGGCGGTCGCGGCCGGCATCATGACGGCCGGATCGCGCCCGACCACCCAGGTCGCGCTCGCCTTTGCCGACGACGGGGCCGGCGCCGATCCGGTGCCGGGCGACGGCGCCTTCGCCGCGGTGCTCACGCCGGCGCAGACGGGACTGGCGGGCTTTCACGGGACGATACGCACCGAGGTGCGCTACACCGCCGGCGGCCAGAAAGGCGTGCTGATCTTCGACGTGATCTACTCGCCCACGGTGCCGGCGGTCTGGGCCGGCCCGCCGCGCGAGATCGTCGAGGACGGTTCGCTCGCCTTCGTGCTGCGCGCCGACGTGCGCAAGCCGGGCCGCTACGTGGTGACGGGCCGCATCGACGACGCCAGGGGGCGCCCGTTCGCGCTGGCGACCTTCAACGAGGTGCTGGGTCCGGGGCCGAACGACATCAAGCTGACCGTGTTCGGCAAGCTGATGCACGACGGCGCGCCGGCGCTGCCCCTGACCCTGCGCGACGTCGACGGCTACCTGCTCAAGGAAAACACCGACCCGGACCGCGAGCTGATGCCGCGCCTGGAAGGGCCGGTGATGAAGAGCCGGACCGCGACGCTGAGCGGCATCTCGGACGCCGAGTGGACCAGCGAGGAGCGCGAGCGCTACCTGACGGAGTTCGCCAAGGACCGCAAGCTGGCCCGCGGCGAGCTGTCGAAGTTCGATCCGACCCAGGCCCTGCCGCCGAGCGCCTGCGAGACGCCGGGGCGGTAAGCTCGGGACCGGCGTTCTTTTGTGCGTGGAGTTTGCGTCGGGCGTGCGGGCGCTTGTGGGGCTGTTGCCTGGGGCGTTACCGGTGTGTTGCATCCGCGTGGGCACAAGTGCCCACCCTACGGGACACGCTGCGTATCCGGGTTTCGCATGAACTCGCCGTTAGCGGTGACCGTAGGGTGGGCTCTCGCGCCCGCGCGGATCAAGCACACCGCCAGCAGGGCAGGCAACAGCCCGCCGGCGTCTGCACGGTAGGGTGGGCGGCTCTACCTGGGACGATGAGCACATGCGGCCCGTGCGCCCACGCGGCGATCGTTATCGGCTCCGATCCCGGACCGGATGATCTTGCTGCCAACTATCACCGCGTGGGCGGCGCCATGGCCGGATGTGCTCAGCGTCCGTGGTCGAGCCGCTCACCCTACATCGGCCGCCACTGCGCCTGCACTCCACTGTTCCGTATCCTTCTTCCGACGCCTTCGCGCGCGCGATTGACGACCCGACGCCCTTGCTCTTAGATGGCGGTGACAACAATAACGGAGGAAGACATGGGACGTCCTGCACGCATCGCAGTTGCGCTGTGCCTGCCCGGCATGCTCGCCGCCGGCCTGGCCAGCGCCACGAATTACACCCTGTGGATCCATGGCCGCACCGGCGGCGGCGCGATCGGCAACTACAACGATTTCGCCTATTTCGGGCCGAACACCACCCCGGCCGGCATCAACAAGAAATCGGTCAACTGGGACGGCAGGAGCGGGGTCGCCTCGCAAAGCGCCTACGTGCGCAATGCGCTGGACTGCTTCTGCACCGGCAACAACTGGTGTTACATCGCCACCCACAGCGCCGGCGACATGCTGATCGGCTACACGCTGGCCAACTACGGCGGCTCGACGCGGCAGGTGACGAACGCCCAGGCCAACGCGGCGGGCGTGTGCACCGCCAGCGGCGGCAGCCAGACCGGCTGGAACATCAAGTGGGTGAGGGCGGCGGCGGGGTCAAGCGGCGGCAGCGAACTGGCCGACATCGGCGCCTGGATCACCAGCGAGCCGCTCGCCCAGCAGCACAAGGTGGCCACGGCGCGCGCCCTGTACAACCACAACGACACGCGCGGCATCTGGTTCTACATGTATGCGGCGGCCCGGGGCACGCTGTATTCCTTCGCGCTGCCCGGGCAGGACGACGAGGTGGTGGCCTATCACAGCTCGGGCGGGGTGTCGGGCAGCTCGGGCAGCTCCTTCTGCAACCCGGGCGACTGGTTCTGCAACGACCTGACGCTGGGCTCAGGCGCGAACCAGGGCGGTCGGCCGAAATGGGCTTACCATTCGGTGGTGTTCAGGGATGACGGCGAGGACTACGGGCACTACACGAACCGCGCCTGGGGCGGCGTGACTGGACTGGTGCGGCGCGACATGGAAAACCTGGCGCGCTGATTTCGTAGGGTGGGCGGCTCTACCTGGACCGGTGCATTCACGCGGCCGGGGCGCCGCCCACGCGGTGATCATTACGGGCTTCGATCCCGGGCTCGATGATCTTGTTGCTGACTATCACCGCGTGGGCGGCGCACCAGGCGCGACCATGCATCGGTCAGGGTGGAGCCGCCCACGCTACGCCTGCGCCGCGTTCAACCGGCGCCGTTCTTGCGCGCCGCGCGCTTTTCCGCCGCGCTCGGCCGTTTGCCGACCACATACACCACGTACATCGGCTGCCTCGGATCGACCACGGGTTGCGCGAGCTCGCCCTCGGCCACGGCGTTGCCGGCCGTTCGCCCCACGGGCGCCGGCGCGGCGCGTTCGGCCGGGCCGCTCAGGCAGGCCGCCGCGCCCAGCACGATCAGGGCCCCGAAAATCCACACTTCCGCATTGCGCGCAAATCCCATGATGTTCTCCTCGACCCGGCCCGACATGGCCGGCAGGTTCATGGTGCCCAGCCGGGAGTGATTCGTTATTGCAACGGATCAAGCCATTTTCATTCCTGGTGGAAACATTGCAACATGTGGCCGGGACGGGGTAGGGGTGGTCAGCGTAAAATACCGCCTCGTCAGAAGAAATTGGAAAGCACAGCATGTCGATACAATGGTTCCCGGGCCACATGAACTCCGCCAAGAAGCAGGCGGAGGAGCAGATGGAAAACATCGATCTCGTGATCGAGGTGCTCGACGCACGCCTGCCGGAGGCGAGCCGCAATCCACTGGTCGAAAAGATGCGCAAGTTCCGCCAGCGTCCTTGCCTCAAGATCCTGAACAAGATCGACCTCGCCGACCCGGTGGCCACCGCCGCCTGGAAAGCCTTCTACGACGCCCAGGAAGGCGTGACCGCCTATCCGATGACGACCAAGAAGCCGGCCGACGTCGCCCGCATCCCCCAGCTGGCGCTGTCGCTGGCCCCGCACCGCGGCGTGCCGACCAAGCCGCTGCGCATCATGATCATGGGCATCCCGAACGTGGGCAAGTCGACGCTGATGAATGCGCTGCTGAAAAAGCGCGTGGCGAAAGTCGGCGACGAGCCGGCCGTGACCAAGACCCAGCAGAAGCTCTACCTCGACAAGCACACGGTGCTGGTCGACACCCCGGGCCTGATGTGGCCGAAGATCGAGATGGACAGCGACGGCATGATGCTGGCAGCCAGCCACGCGATCGGCACCAATGCCCTGATCGAGGAAGAGGTCGCCTTCTTCCTGGGCGACCTGCTGCTCGAGCGCTACCCGCACCTGCTCACCGCCCGCTACGGCTTCAAGACCGAGGGGATGGACGGCATCGCGGTCGTCGAGAACGTCGCTTCGCGCCGCGGCTTCCGCGTGCGCGGCGGCGAGTACGACATCGAAAAAGCGGCCCACGTGCTGCTGCACGACTACCGTACCGGCGCCCTGGGACGCATCAGCCTGGAAACCCCGGAAACCCGCGCCGTGCGCATCGCCGCCCACGAAGTCGAGATGGCCGAGAAGGCCCGCATCGCCGCCGAAAAGGCCGCCGCCAGGGCGGAAGAAGCGGCACGCGGCAAGCGCGGCACCTGATTCGCGCTTTGCCGCAATCGCGCGGCAACCGAGAGCCGCCAGCCTCAACCGTAGGGTGGGCACGCTGTGCCCACGCGGACGTCCGATCAACCCGCCGCCCGTGTCCGAGCCGCGCAGGCGACGCACCATTACGGCCTCGAGGGATCAGCCCAGTGTGTTGGGGCGCCGCGATGCATGCGGTGAGACCGGGTGGGCTCGAGAGCCCACCCTAGGGAACGCGTGCCCACGCGGATGGATGATTCGCCTGCTGCCTCTGTCTCAGCTGAGCAAGCGCGCTGAGAAGGCGCTGATGATCAGGCGATGAGACAGCGTGGACACGTCATTAATGCCCCGGCATCAATGACCCACCCTACGAAACCCGCCTTTGCAGGGTGGACACCTGTGTCCACGCGGGATCAAGGCGGGCGTTCACGCGCCCCACGCATCGACCGCCTCCCTTGCCCGTTATATAATCCCCCCGTTCTGGTGCCCGCGCGCGCGATCTGCGTGCGCAGTTAAACGGGAAACACGATGCTTGCTGCGCCTTCGGCGCACGGCAAAGGTGTGCTGCCCCCGCAACGGTAAACAAGCGTCGCCCCGGCGACAGGCCGTTTCGACATACCACTGTGCCCATGCATAGGAAGGTGAGGCGGTTCGACTTGCGAGCCCGGATACCGGCCAGGACAGGTGGACGCGCGCGAGCGCGCCTGCCAAGACCTCCATGGCTGCGTTGCATCGTCTCGCCGTACGCGTATTGTCTTCGACGCTGCGTCGCTTGGCCGCATCCCTTGCCCTGAAGGCCTTGCCAGGCGCGCTCAATCGTAACGTTCGTTGAATCCGGCGTGCGGGGACGCAGGCCGGGTGCACACTTTTCAAAAGAATCACAACATGACTTTTGCTGTTCCGAACAGCGCGCCGGCGATCAAGCCGCTCGCGCTCGCCTGTGCCGTTTCCTTCTCCCTCTCGCTGTTCCCCGGCGCCGCCAGCGCCGAGCAGGCCATGACCACCGTCCACGTCACCGGCGCGCGCTTCGCCAGCGACGCGGCCCTGGCCCCCATCGGCGCGACCGTGATCACGGCGGACGATATCCGCCGCGCCGGCGCCACCGACGTGAACGCCGCGATCCGCAAGATCGGCGGCGTCTACGGCCGCCAGAGCCTGGACGGCTCGCCCGACTTCGCGCTCGACCTGCGCGGCTTCGGTTCGAACAGCAGCCAGAACCTGGTGATCCTGGTCGACGGCGTGCGCATGAACGAGAACGAACTGGCCGGCGCCGTGCTGTCCTCGATCCCGGTCGACACCGTCGAGCGCATCGAGATCACGCGCGGCGGCAGCAGCGTCCTGTACGGCGAGGGCGCGACCGGCGGCGTCATCAACATCATCACCAGGCGCGGCGCCGAGCCGGGCTACCACGGCTCGCTGAGCCTGGAAGGCGGCCGCTTCGACCAGTACGACGCGCGCGCCTCCGTGCGCCACGGCGCAGGCCCGCTGTCCTTCGACCTGGCCGCCGCCAAGCAGGGCACCGACAACTACCGCGACAACAACGCGTTCCGCCAGAAGACCATCGGCGGCGGCGTCCAGTGGGCAGCCGACGGCAGCCGCCTGGGCCTGCGCGTGGAAAGCGCGCGCCAGGACATGCGCCTCCCTGGCGCGCTCACGCTGGAGCAATTCGAAGCCAACCCGCGCCAGACGACGAAGCCGGACGACTTCGGCAGCCTCGACAGCGACCGCGTCACCCTGTCGGCCGAGCACCGCATCGGCAGCGTCGAACTGGCCGCCGAGCTGTCGCACCGCGAGCGCGAAGTGACGTCCGCCTACGACTTCGGCGGCTTCCTGTCCGAGTCCACCTACCACTCGCGCCAGACCCAGTTCTCGCCGCGCCTGCGCCAGATCGCGCGCTGGAACGGCATGCTCAACGAAGTCGTGGCCGGCGTCGACCTGATCCGC
Source organism: Pseudomonadota bacterium (assembly GCA_040755875.1). Classification (GTDB taxonomy): domain Bacteria; phylum Pseudomonadota; class Gammaproteobacteria; order Burkholderiales; family Burkholderiaceae_D; genus Telluria. The sequence continues at coordinate 202,198 of JBFLZJ010000003.1, forward strand.
TGGGAGCGCAGCACCAGTTTCGGTTCCGACGCCAGCCAGGATTCGAAGGCGCTCTACCTGCGCGACGAGATGCGCTTTGCCGGCGCCTACAATGCGCGCCTGGCCCTGGGCGCACGCCACGAGCGCTTCGAGAAGGACGAGGCCAACGCCGTGCTGGGCGTGCCGGCCGGCGAGCAGTCGCAGAACGGTTGGAGCGTCGAGGGCAGCGTCGACCCGGTGGCGGGCATCACCGTGCACGCCAAGGCAGGGCAGAGCTACCGCATCCCCAACGCCGACGAGAACGGCTTCCGTTCGTCCACCGCGCTGCTCGACGTGCAGACCTCGCGCGACCTCGAGCTGGGCGTGAGCGCCGGCGGCGAAGAACGCCGCATCGCCGCGCGCGTGTTCCGCCACCGCCTGAAGAACGAGATCTTCTACGATCCGACCCTGGGCGGCTACGGCGCCAACACCAACCTCGATCCGACCCGTCGCCAGGGCGTGGAAGTCGAGGGCCAACTGACCTTTGCCGCCGACTGGCGCGTCACCGGCCAGCTCCAGCACGTGCAGGCCAAGTTCACCGATGGCCCGAACGCCGGACGCGAGATGGTGCTGGTGCCGAAGAACGTCGTCACCGCGCGCCTGGCCTGGATGCCTGCGAACGGCCAGAGCGCCGACATCGGCGTGCAGTACGTGTCGAACCAGCGCTACGGCAGCGACTTCTCCAACACCTGCAATGCGCGCATTCCCTCGTACACGACGGTCGACGCACGCTATGCGCGCAAGGTGGGCAACTGGGAGTTCGCCGTCGCCGGCCTGAACCTGGCCGACCGCCAGTACTTCAGCAACGCCTTCGATTGCCGCAGCGGCATCTACCCGAGCGACGGCCGCCAGCTGAAGCTCTCGGCCCGCTACGACTTCTGATCCCGTGAGCGTCCCGTCCGCCGCCCTCCGCAGGCACAGGCCAGGCCAGCCGCTGATGCTGGTCCTGCTGGCGGCGTTCGCGCTGCTGGCCTTTGCCGGGGCGGGGCTGGCGGGCTCGGTCGCCTTGCCCTTGGACGAACTGCCGCGGGCGCTGGCCAGCCTGCTGGCCGGCGCGCCCGAGGGCATGGCGGCGACCCTGCTCGACCTGCGCCTCGGCCGCGCCAGCAGCGCCTTCGCCACCGGCGCCGCGCTGGCCCTGGCCGGCGTCATGATGCAGGCCCTGGTCAGGAATCCCCTGGCCGACCCCTATGTGCTGGGCGTGTCGGCCGGCGCCGCCGTCGGCGCACTGGCGGCGCTGCTGTTCGGCGCCGCGCTGTGGGCGGTCGATCTCGGCGCCTTCGGCGGCGCGGTCGCCATCTCCCTGCTGCTCTACCTGCTGGCGCGGCGCGACCTGGGAGGAGGGCGGGCGGCGGTGCGCACCGGCGAGTCGGGCGTGCTGCTGCTGACCGGCGTGGTGCTGGCCTCGGCCTGCATGGCGCTGGTCACCCTGATGCTGTCGGTGGCGCCCGAGTCGCGCCTGCGCGGCATGGTGTTCTGGATGATCGGCGACCTGGCCGGCGCCGGCTGGCGCCTGCTGCCCTGGCTGGTGCTGGGCGCGGCCCTGCTGCTGGCCATGCGCCGCGCCCGCGCGCTCAACGTCATGGCCCTGCATGCCGACGCCGCCGTGGCGCTGGGCGTCGACGTCGCTTTCGAGCGCCGCTTCCTGTTCCTCTGTTCGGGCCTGCTGACCGCCTGCGCCGTGACCACCGGCGGCAGCATCGGCTTCGTCGGGCTGGTCGTGCCGCACGCCTGCCGCTATGCCTTCGGCCCGGACCATCGTATCCTGCTGCCGGCCGCGACGCTCGTGGGCGGCAGCTTCCTCGTGCTGGCCGATACGCTGGCGCGCACCGTGCTGGCGCCGCAGCAGCTGCCGGTCGGTGTGCTGACCTCGCTGATCGGCGTGCCCGTCTTCCTGTTCCAGCTTCACCAACTGCACCTGCGACGCCGATGATTTCCACCGACAACCTGACCCTGCGCGCAGACGCCCGCGTCCTCCTCGAAGGCCTGAACTGGCGCGTCGGCGCCGGCGAGAGCTGGTGCGTGATCGGGCCGAACGGCGCGGGCAAGAGCACGCTGCTGCGCACCGTGGCAGGGCTGCGTACGCCCGACGCGGGCAGCGTCCTCCTTGCCGGCAAGCCGCTGGCCGCCTGGACCCTGCCGGCGCTGGCGCGCCAGCGGGCCTATCTGGCGCAGTCGCGCGGCGACGCTTTTGCCTACCGCGTCATCGAGACCGTGCTGATGGCGCGCCACCCCTACCACGCCGACCGCTACTGGGAAGGCAGCGACGACCATGCCGCCGCCGAAAACGCGCTGCGCACCCTCGACGTGCTGCACCTGGCCCAGCGCGACGTGCGCACCCTGTCGGGCGGCGAGCGCCAGCGGGTGGCGATCGCCGCGCTGCTGGCCCAGGACACGCCGCTCCTGCTGCTGGACGAACCGGCGAACGCCCTCGACCTGGCGCACCAGGTCGCGGTGACCGGGCTGATGGCGCGCCTGTGCCGCGAGGAGGGCAGGACGGTGGTGAGCGTCGGCCACGACCTGAACCTGGCCTGGAGCGGCGCCACCCATGCGCTGCTGCTTCATGGCGACGGCAGCTGGCACGCGGGTCCGGTCACGGACGTGATGCGCCCCGAGCTGCTCAGCGCCTGCCTGGGCCACCCGATCGCGGCGATTACCCACGACAACCGCGTCGTCTTCCTGCCCGACGCGCCCAGTCATGGCGCGGCCCGCGTTCCTGTCCGGAGAGCCCCATGAGCGCGCTTCTTCTTCGTCTTCTTCCTGCGCTGTTGCTGTTCTCGAGCTGCGCCGCCCAAGCGGCGATCACCGTGGTCGACGACGCCGGCCGCCGCGTCACGCTGGCGCGCCCGGCCCAGCGCGTGATCTCGATGGCGCCGCACGTGACCGAACTCCTGTTCGCGGCCGGCGGCGGGGCGCGCATCGTCGGCGCCATGAACTACAGCGATTACCCGGCGGCCGCGCGCAGCATCCCCCTGGTCGGCTCGAACAGCCAGATCGACCTCGAGCGCGTGATCGCGATGAAGCCGGACCTGCTGATCGTCTGGCAGAGCGGGAACACGGCGCGCCAGATCGCCCAGCTGCAAAGCCTGGGCTTGCCGGTCTTCCACAGCGAACCGCGCAGGCTCGACGAGGTGGCGACCAGCCTGCTGCGCTTCGGCCAACTGCTCGGCACCGAACCGGCAGCGCAGGCCGCCGCCGCCCGGTACCGGGCGAAACTGGCGGCGCTGCGCGCGCGCTATGCCCAGCGCCCGCCGGTCACGGTGTTCTACCAGGCCTGGGACAGTCCGCTCTACACCCTCAACGGCGAACAGATCGCCAGCGACGCGATCCGGCTCTGCGGCGGGACGAACATCTTTGCCGGCCTGAAGACCATCGCGCCCCAGGTCAGCGTCGAGGCCGTGGTGCAGGCGGATCCGGAAGCCATCGTCGGCGGCAAGCTGTACACGCCGCAGGACCGCGGCCTGGCGATCTGGCAGCCCTACCGCGGCATGACGGCGGTGCGCCGCAACAACCTGTTCACGCTGGACGAGGAACTGCTCACCCGTCCGGGCCCGCGCATCGTCGAAGGCGCCGCCGCGCTGTGCCGGCGCCTGGAAGAGGCGCGCGGCCGGCGCCGCTGAGTGTCGTTACAGGGCGCGTTACAGCGGTAAGCAAATGCAAAAAACCGCGGCTTTCCCGGAGGGAGGGCCAAAAAAGTGGTAATCTCGCGGTCGTTTTCTTCAACTCCAGACAAGAAGGATATTTATGCGCCGCTCCCTGCGTTTAGCCCTGATCGCCGCCAGCCTGGTCGCCAGCACCGCTTTCGCTTCGCCCACCAATCCGCAGAACGGTGTCGAGTACGTGACGCTCGCGGCGCCGCAACCGGTCCAGGCCACCGGCAAGAAAGTCGAAGTCATCGAATTCTTCGCCTACCACTGCCCGGCGTGCTTCTCGCTGGAACCCGGCTTGAACGAATGGGTCAAAAAGCAGGGCGACAACATCGTCCTGCGCCGCGTGCACCTGCCTTTCCAGGGACCGAACGATCCGGAAGCGCACCTGTACCTGACGCTCGAGGCGATGGGCAAGCTCAATGAGATGCACGCCAAGATCTTCCATGCGGTGCACGTGCAGCGTGTGCGCCTGATGAAGGACGAGCAGATCATCGACTGGGTCTCGAAGAACGGCATCGACCGCGCCAAATTCCTCGAAACCTGGAACTCGTTCAGCGTCATGACCAAGCTGCGCCGCCTGCCGCAGGTCAGCAATGCCTACCAGGTGAGCGGCACGCCGACGATCATCATCGACGGCAAGTACCAGACCTCGCCGGGTCAGGTGGCGGAGAAGCTGAAGATCAACGACCGTAACCAGATCCTGCAGGCGAGCTTCCAGGTCATGGACGCGCTTGTTGCAAAGGCAGCCAAGTCGAAATGAGCGATACGGAACGCAAGGTCCTCGAGATGTACGAGGGCTCGCGCCCGCGGGAAGAGGACCTGTTCGAGACCAGCAATGTGAACCACATTGCCTGGTCTCTCGTTGTCATTCTGGCCGGCCTCGTGATCTGGCTCTGCATTGCGCTCGTCAACGCCGAGAACCAGCGTTACGCGCTGATCAGCAACAAATGTCCGGACCCGGTGTTCAAGAGCGGCGTCGACAAGGCCTGCCTCTACACCGTCAAATCGCGCGACCACTGGTGGGAACACCTGTGGTACGGCTTTACGCACGTCAAGCCTGAGCGCAAGTAAGGCCCGCAGGTAAAGCCCGGTACGGTTGCTCCTGCGGTCGGCGTCTATCGTAGGGTGGGCGCCCCGTGCCCACGCGTGACCTTTGCGTCGTGTTGACGCGAAAAGCAGGCCAACAATGCTCACGCGTGACCTTTGCGTCGTGTTGACGCGAAAAGCAGGCCAACAATGCTCACCGTTTACGCGTGGGCACGGGGCGCCCACCCTACGGAAACCAGCTTGCGGCTCCCGAACGGCCGCGGTCTTGTTCTCGCCCGAATTCCTTCCGGCTCTGCTCGCTGCCGCGACTGTTCCACCTTGGGTTGAACGCGTGGGCGGCGTTACCGCAGCGTGATCGCATCCAGCAGGGTAGAGCCGCCCACCCTACGATTCCGTAGTATTTTTTATCCGGTTTCGTATCAAGCCGGCAGCGCGATCACGAAACGCGCGCCGCCCAGCGTTGACTGTTCCACCGTTAATGTTCCCCCGTGCAGCAGCACGGCCTTGCGCGCGATCGACAGGCCCAGGCCGAAGCCGCCGGTCGCCCGGTCGCGGCTGCGGTCGAGCCGGTAGAAAGGCTCGAAGATGCGTTCACGCTCGTTTTCCGGAATGCCCGGCCCGTCGTCCTCCACCGCGATGAGAAGCTGCCCGCCGTCGCGCCGCGCCGACAGGCGGATCGATGCCGCCGCGTACTTCTGCGCATTCCTCAGGAGATTCGACAGCGCCCGTCCCAGCAGGCGCGGATCGGCCTCGAGCGTGCCCAGGCGATCGGCCGACTCGACAGCGAGCGCCTGCGCGGCGGGAGGCAGGGCGGCGACGGTCGTGCGCAGCAGCTCCGCCAGGTCCACGGTGTCGCGCTGCAGCGCCTGCTCGCTGCCCAGGCGCGCCATGCCCAGCAGTTCCCCCACCAGCTCGTTCAGCTCGCGCAGGTCGCCTTCCATCGCGGCGATGCGCGGACGCAGGGCGGGATTGTCCGCCTTCGCGTCCAGCAGTTCGAGCGCGAATTCGAGGCGGGCGATCGGCGTGCGCAGTTCGTGCGACACCGAATGCAGCAGGTTTTTCTGCGACACCAGCAATTCCTCGATGCGGTCGGCCATGTGGTCGATGCGTTCGGCCAGCGGATAGATGCTGGCCGAGCGCGGCATGCGCGCCCGCGCCGACAGCCGGCCGGCGCCGAATTCGTCGGCCACGCGCGAGAGCCGCTGCAGGCCCTGCCAGTGCGAACGCGACCACAGGGCGATCGGCAGCAGCAGCGCCAGCGCGACGATCACGTAGCGCACGGCTTCCATCTTGAGGGCCAGGTTGATGTCGATCGGCAGGTCGCGGGCGTGGATGACCTCCTCGTCGCTGCCGATGTAGCGCTCGCCGGTGAGGTCGACCCGGCGGTAGAAGGCCTTGTTGTCGACGTCGAGCACGACGTCGCCGCGTTCGAGCGCAACCAGGCTGGCGCCGGGCAGGGCGGCGCGCGCGGCCTGCAGGGTGACCAGGTCGAAGCGGGTGTCGGAGACTTCGCGCACCCGGTTCAGGCGCACCAGCCACTCGTCGGTCGGGGCTTCGTCGACGTATTGTTCGATCAGGAAGATCTGGGCCGATGCCTGGCGCCGCGCGATGTCGTCGAGCGGGTCGCCGAACAGCCGGCTCATCGCAAAGTAAATGACGAAGGTCGCAGCCGTAATCGACAGCATCACCAACACGAAAAAGCGGAAGAAGATCCGGTTCACCTGGCTCTCCCACGCCACCGACGGTTACCCACCCAACATCGATACATTGTTTTTCTCCTAACGCCATTGTATAGGAGCAAGGACGCCGGTGGTGCTTCCCCGGCGGCGCTTACAAATTCACGACAAATGGCCGACATCTCTCGGGAGATTGAAAATTGCCTAGCGGATAAGATACCCAGGATTCAGGTTTTCCGTTTGCCCACTCGATACGCGAGTGTCGGTGGGTTTTTTTATTCCGGTCGCCGCCATCCGGCGCGTGGCCATCCTACTTCAGCCCGGGGTGGCGGCGCGTGGTCATGGCCATGGCGCTGCCGATTGTCGAGGACCATGCTGTAAGGATATATCGGACAAGGCTTGCCTCAACGTAAAATACTGGCAGGTCCATCCTTTGCCCCCACCATGAACAAGCTTTTCGCCCTGGCGCTCGCTGTCGTATCGAGCGGCGCTTCCGCCCAGACCCCGGCCACGAATCCGATGCCGGATGGCAGCCGCGACATGTATGTCGGGCTCGGCCTCGTCTCGGCCCCGCGCTACGAAGGGGCGCGGCACAGCGAGCGCAAGGCCCTGCCGGTGCTGCAGGTGCAGTGGAGCAATGGCGTATTCGTCTCCGGCATGAGCGCCGGCATGCACCTGGGCCGCGATCCGCGTCTCGAATACGGTCCCCTGGTCCAGCTGCAGCGCCGCCGCGACGAAGAGGGCGCGGGCGGCGGCTTCGACGGCGTCGACGCCGCACGCTATTCCATGGTGTCCCTGCCGCAGGTGGAAGCGGGCGGCAACAGGCTCGTCGGCATGGAGCCGATCTCCACCCGCCTGCTGGGCGGGGCCTTCCTGAACTACTACCTGACGCCCGACTGGCGTCTCACCGGCAGCCTGCTCTACGGCGCCGGCAACGAGCGCGACGGCGCGCGCCTCGACCTGGGCGTGCAGCGCCTCGCGATGCAGCTCGGCGCCCACCACCGGGTGTCGCTCACGGCCGGCCTGAGTGTCGCCAACGGCGCCTATAACAATGCCTTCTTCGGCGTCGGCACGCTCGACTCGCTGCGCAGCGGCAATCCGGTCTACCGCGCCGGCGGTGGCCTGAAGGATGGCCACCTCGGCGCGCGCTGGAACTGGGCGCTCTCGCCCTCCTGGATGCTGACTTCGCAAGTGCAGGTGTCGCGCCTGGCGGACGACGCCCGCCTCAGCCCGCTCGTCGAGCGGCCGACCAACCTGACGGTTTCCACCGCCATCGCCTACCGGTTCTGATTGACGCCCATGGCCCGACACCTCTTCGCATATTGCGCCCCGTTGCTCTGCGCCCTAGGCGCTGCGGCGCCGGCGTTTGCCGCCGAGTGGGTCAGTTACCGCGACGCCTACCGCGCAATGGTCGTGTTCGAGAAATACGGCGGGCCGAAGAACCACATCCAGAGCCACCTGCAGGTGGCGCCGCTGAGCCGGGACGTGTCGCTCGAGGGCGTGCAGCTCACGCTGGCGGGCAAGGCGACCCAGGTCAAGCTGCCGCTCGATCCGCTCGGGCGCACCAGCTTCCCGCTGCTCAAGGCCGCCTATGACGAGAACGCCGCCCTGGTCCTGGACCGCAGGATCGGCGCCTTCGTGGTGCGCCCGCGCGTCTCGCTGCTGCCGCAGGCGGACGGGGTCTACGGCGAGACCGAGCTGCGCACGGCCTGCGAACAGGCCCTGGACTTTGCGCGCTACGTCGATGCTTCCCTGCGCGCGCGCCAGTGCGGCGGCGTGCGCTTCGTGTTCGCCAAGCGCAGCGTGGGCATCGCGGTGCGCCTGCACCGCGTGGACGCCGCCGACCAGCCCCTGCCGCTGGTGACCGGCGTGGCCTTCCAGGGCGATGTCGACGATGGTTTCCCGACCGTGGTCTACCGCTTCGCCGGCGCCGCGCAGGCGCAGGTGATCAGCGCCAACCTGCCGCTGGCGATCGTGCCGCTGTTCGAGTGACGTTCACGGATGCCTAGGGTGGGCGGCGCGCGCCCATCCCACTAATTCCACGCCGACGGCGAGAACAGGTAACCCTCGCCCCACACGGTCTTGATCTTCTCCGAACGCGTATCGTCGAACTTGCGGCGCAGTTTGGAAATGCAGTTGTCGATGCTGCGGTCCAGTCCGTCGAACTCGATGCCGCGCATCTTCTTCAGCAGCTCGTCGCGCGAGAGCACGCGGCCGGCCGCTTCGGCCAGCACCAGCAGCAGCTTGTATTCGGTATTGCTCAGCACGCAAAGCTTGTCGCGCCAGAACACGGTGCGGTCGGCGCTGACGATGCGCAGCGCGCCGAACACCAGCTCGCCGGTTTCCGGCGCGGCCTTGGGCTGGGTGCGGCGCAACAGGGCGCGCAGGCGCGCCAGCAGCACGCGCGGCTGCACCGGCTTGTTGACGAAGTCGTCCGCGCCTTGCTCCAGCCCCGACACCTCGTCGTAGGAATCCTCGCGCGCGGTCAGGATCAGGATCGGCACCTCGGACAGCTCGCGGATCCTGCGGCAGACCACCATGCCGTCCAGGCCCGGCAGCATCAGGTCGAGCACGACGATGTCGGGCTGGCTTGCCTGGAAGCGCGCCAGGGCCTCGTCGCCGCGCGTGACCAGCTCGACGGCGAATTCGTATGCGGACAGGTATTCGGTCACCAGCTCGGCCAACCGGGCGTCGTCTTCCACCAGCAAAACTCGGTACATGCTTTTCTCCTCCATCGATATTGTATAGAAGCAATCGCCGGCAGGGATGAATATGACATTCTGCGGACAGTTGGATACATTTTCGGGACAATTTGAAGCGGCAGGACCTTCGACGGCGCAAATAAAAAAAGCCGCACGCGGCGGCTTTGGGGAGGCAAGCGGCGTGCTCAGCCCATCTTCCGGCTCAGGTCCCACATCGCTTCGATCAGGCGGTCGATGTCGGACACGCTGGTCCAGAGGTGGGTGGAGATCCGGATGACGTAGTGGTCGCTCGCTGCGCCGATCACCGGGACGTTGACGTTGCGGATCACGAAACCCGGACTGTAGTCGCTCAGCATGCGCGCCACGAACTGGCCCGACTTGGCGCTGTTCATGACGTCGCCCGCGTTCATGAAGGGGTTGAACGAAGTCACGGCCGAGACCAGCTTCGGGTCGTCCTTCGGCGAGTACAGGCGGTCGACGCCCCAGTTTTCCGCGATGCGTTCCTTCAGGTAGGCCGACAGGGCCAGGTCGTAGGTCTCGATCTTCTTGCGGCCGACCTGGTCCCACAGGCTGCAGCTCGACACCAGCGCGCGGTACAGCGGCGTATGCAGGCTGCCGCAGGCGGTGATGACCGAGGCGATGTCATAGGTGGCGGTGCCGTTGGTGGTGCGCTCGCGCGGGCTCCAGCTGCTGGTGTGGATCGGATACCACCTCGGCAGGGGCAGGGGATTCGAGGCGCGGATCTTGTTGCGCACGATCAGGATCCCGGTCGAGCCGGGACCGCACTGCCATTTGTGGCCTGCGCCGGACATGAAATCCATGCCGAGCTGGGCGTAGTCGTAGGCCATCATGCCGGGCAGGTGGGCGCCGTCGACGATGGTGATCAGCTCGTGCAGCTTGGCCACCTCCATCAGCTCCGCGATCGGCAGCATGGTGCCGGTCTTGTAGCTGGGGGCCGAGAACATCATCGCGCGCACCCGCTTGCCCTGGGTGCGCAGCTCGCGGATCCGGCTGTCGAACAGGGTGGCGTACAGGGCGGCGTTCTGGTTGTTGCCGACCGGGAGGGCGACGCGCGCGACTTCGATACCGTAGCGCGCCACCGCAATGGCCAGCGGGGTCTCGCCCCCGCCGTGCTCGTGGTTGGTGGTGACGACGACATCGCCCGGATTCCACTGCAGCCCCAGGATCGCGTGGCACATGCCGGAAGACGTGTTGGCCGAGAAGGCCAGCTCGTCCGGATCGACGCCGAAGCCGGGCGCGACCTGAGTGCGCTCGGCCAGCAGGTTGGTGTAGCCGCTGCCGGATTCGGTCGCCTTGGCGCGGTTCTCGCTGTCGAACAGGTCGAGCGCCAGCTTGGGCATGGAGCCGGCGGTGCCGATGTTCATGAAACGCTTGGCCGGGTTCAGCGCGAACATCCCGTTCATCTCCGCCCAGAAGCCCTCGTCGGCCAGCAACTGCTGGCGCAATTCGTCGATGCGGCTGCTCGCATTGCCGCTGCTGCAGGCCGTTAATGGCCCGAGCGTGGCCATCAGGGCGCCCGAGCCGATGATGCGCATGAAGTCGCGCCGGTTCCGGTTCCAGTGCGCCGGCGCGCTGACGATGTCCGTCGACAAACCCCTTCCTTCACCTGCCGCTGTGCGATTCTGCATCCTGGTCTCCTGTAGGTGTTGCCGGGTCAGCGGCGCGCCGCGACGATGGCGATCTCGATCCTGGCGTCGCGCGGAATGCGCGCCACCTCGACCGTCGAACGTACCGGCGGGGCCTGCCTGAAGTACTCGGCGTAGACGCGGTTCATGGCCGCGAAATCGTTCAGGTCCTTCATGTAGACGGTGGCGCTGACGACGTCGGCGAAATCCAGGCCCTGGGAGCGCAGCTGCAGCCCGATGTTCTCGAGCGTCGCGCGGGTCTGCTCCTCGGTGGTCGTGCCCTGCAATGCAGTGCCTTCCCGGTTCAGGGCGATGACGCCGGAGAACCAGATCAGCTTGCCGTGGCCGATCATCTGGGAATAGGGGCCGATGGCCGGGTAGGTCTGGTCGGTGGACAGGACTTCCTTGCCTTTCATGCCCGGCACGGCGCAGCCCGCCAGCGTCATGGCGAGCACGGCCATGCATGAAGCCGTCATCACTTTTTGGATAGTCACGGGTTCTCCCTCGTCAAAGAGCGTTACGGTTTACGTTGGGAAATTGCCACGGCCATTAAACGCCGGATTTCGCACTGCTGTGGTGCATCGGCATTGTTCGTTGTCTTGGCTCAACTGTTTGATTGAGCACTGTTGCCTGCAAACACCGAAGAGAGGTAGGGGCGGGCGTGCGCGGTGGCGCAGGCGCGAGGGAAGGCGGGGGGGGCCTGTTGGCCTGCGTGCGGATAGATATAAAAGAAACGGCCCGCTTGAAAGCGGGCCGTCGTGGCGGAGTGTTCCGGCATTCAGCCGGAACGAAGCGCCGGCATCAAGCCATGTTCTTGTTCACGAATTCCCAGTTGACCAGGTTCCAGAACGCTTCCACGAACTTGGCGCGGGCGTTGCGGTAGTCGATGTAGTAGGCGTGTTCCCAGACGTCGCAGGTCAGCAGGGCCTTGTCGTCCGACGCCAGCGGGGTGTGGGCGTTCGAGGTGTTGACGATGTCGACGCCGCCGTCGGCCTTCTGCACCAGCCAGGTCCAGCCCGAACCGAAGTTGCCGACTGCCGACTTGGTGAACTCTTCCTTGAACTTGTCGAACGAACCCCACTTGGCGTTGATGGCGTCAGCGACCTTGCCGGTCGGGGCGCCGCCGCCGTTCGGGCTCATGCAGTTCCAGAAGAAGGTGTGGTTCCACACCTGGGCCGAGTTGTTGAAGACGCCGCCCGAGGATTTCTTGACGATCTCTTCCAGCGACATGTTTTCGAACTCGGTGCCCTTGATCAGGTTGTTCAGGTTCGTCACGTAGGCCTGGTGATGCTTGCCGTAGTGGTATTCCAGCGTCTCGGCGGAGATGTGTGGCTGGAGTGCGTCTTTGGCGTACGGCAGCGGCGGCAGAGTATGTTCCATGTCTTATTCCTTGATTGGTTGGAAACGAAGTGATTCTTCCGAAACGGCATATTCTAAACCGGATGGGCGGACGTTGCATGTTTGCTGCGTAGTTGTTCGTCTACCCGGTTTGCCAAGCTTGTCATTCCAGCACGGACTGCACGCTCGACACCCGCACCTCGGCGCTGCCCTCGGCCAGGCGCACCGTCAGCGCCGTGCGCGCCTTGATCTGGTCCGGCGAGCGCAGCGCCTGCCCCTTGGCGTTGCTGACGATGGCATAGCCGCGCTCGAGCGTGCGCTGCGGGTTGAGCAGCTCGAGCTGGGCCGCCAGCGCCGTCAGGGCGTCGCGCCGCTGTTTGACCTGGTTGCACACGCTCGCGTTCAGGTGGCGCTGCTCGGACATGATCTGGGCGCGCAGCGTGCGCAGGTCCGGACGGTGGCGGGCCCAGCGCTGCTGGAGCTGGGCCAGGGTCACGCCGCCGCGGTTGATGGGTATGCGCAGCGCATGGGTGAGCGAGGCCGCCATGGCGCGCAGCTTGAGGCGCTGGTGGGCGATCTGGGCGGTCGGGCTGAGCAGGCGCCGGCTGAGGTTGTCCAGGCCCTGGTTGGCTTCGGACAACTGGCGCCGCATGGCGCGGCGCAGGTCGGTCGCGTCGGCCGACAGCGAGGCCATCCAGTCCTCGCGCGGCGTCGCGGCCAGCTCCGCCGCGGCGGTCGGCGTGGCGGCGCGCATGTCGGCGGCGAAGTCGGCAATCGTGACGTCGGTCTCGTGGCCGACGCCGGAAATGACGGGAATGCTGCAGGCGGCGATCGCGCGCGCCACGCACTCCTCGTTGAAGCACCACAGGTCCTCGATCGAGCCGCCGCCGCGGCAGACCAGCAGCACGTCGACCTCGGCGCGGGTTGATGCCGTCATGATGGCCTCGGCGATCTTGTCGGCGGCGAACTGGCCCTGCACGGGCGCCGGGTAGAGCACGATGTTCACATGCGGGGCGCGGCGCTTGAGCGCGGTAAGCACGTCGCGCAGGGCCGCCGCCTGCGGGCTGGTGACGATGCCGATGCTGCGGGTGAACAGCGGCAGGGCGCGCTTGCGCTCCTGGTCGAACAGGCCCTGGCCGGCCAGCTTTTCCTTCAGGCGCAGGAAGGCCTCGTAGAGCTGGCCGACGCCGGCGCGGCGGATCGCCTCGACATTGATCTGGTAGTCGCCGCGCGCACCGTACAGGGTCACCAGCGCGCGCACCTCGACCTTGTCGCCTTCGCGCGGAATGAAGCCGGCGTACTGGGCCCGGCTGCGGAACATCACCGAGCGCACCTGGGCCGCGTCGTCCTTCAGCGTGAAATACCAGTGGCCCGAGCTGGCGCGGGTGAAGTTGGATATTTCGCCACCGATCCACACCAGCGGGAAGGAGCGCTCGAGCAGGCGCGCGACCTGCTGGTTCAGCGCGGTGACGGAGAGGACGGGAGGCGCGGCATAGGCGCTGTCGGGATCGTTATCGTTGAGCATGGTGGAAATCCTGATGCATAAGCGGAGAAGCTTATGGCACATCCATGCCGGTCCGACAAGGGCTTTTTTGAATTGAATCGCCCGCCTTTTTTGCGGGCAGACCAGGGTGATTTGTTTTAAATCAAAGACTTAAAGGGTGCGGTGCTCACTTGGGCACAATGTTATCCACAAAAAATGTGAGGAACTCGGCAGTAAGCTTGTTCACCTGCCGAAATTCCGGGCATGCACAACTATATTGAGTTAAATCAAGGACTTGAATCTTGTGCGATGGTCTTGCGCACATCTTTTTCCACAGTTTGTGTGAAGAGTTCATGCGTATTCCCAGGTCCGCGGGCGCAGGTCCTGGGGAAAACGCACTGCGGTGTAGTGGGACTGGAAAGGAAAGAGGGCGGGAAAGCGCCCTGCCAAAAATTCGTGCAGGAGGATTTTTCTTTTTAAAATCAAAGCTCTTGCGTTAGCGCAAGGCGCTTCCTCACAATTTTGTCCACAGAAAATGTGAAGAAGCGCACACGCGCCTGAACAGGCGTGGCAAGGCTGACCGCGCAGCCTGCCAACAGCGGCAATGACCTTGCCGCCGGTGGCCTTGTCTATCGGCGCCTGCCCCGGCACCCGCCTGCTGTCCTCTCGCTAAGCGAACTGAGCGCTACAGCATTTCGCTGTGCATAATGTTGAGCTTGCTCAAAAAGCAGGCGGACAGAATAATCGCAATGGAATCAAGGGCTTGATATCGATGAGGAGGCCTTGCTCACATTCTTTTCCACAGAAAGTGTGCATAGTCTTCAGGCCGCTGCCGGTTGAGCCGGTGCATCCGCGGCCGTGTCTGGGCGACTGCGGCAGGATGTGGACAACGCGCATTGCCTACTTTCTTTGCAGAGACATTTTTTCCTTTTAAATCAATGATGTTGATGCGCGTCAATGCGCTTGCTAACAATTTTGTCCACAAAAACTGTGGGGAAAAGCACTTGTTCCGAAAGAAAGCCCGGGGCACGGTCCTGCCACATTCTTCAGCACCGAGATATTGTTGAGATAAATCAAGGGCTTATCTGTCAACCGGGAGCCTTGCGCACATTTTTATCCACAGAAACTGTTCAGAAGTCCTGGGGCCCCAGGCAAGGCTGGGCTGGAAAATGCCGCGCCCGACACAGTTTGCTTTCCTTGCTGCTTTCTTGCGCAAAGGAAAAATTCCCTTATGAATCAACATGCTTCCTGCATGGCTGGGGCCTTGCGCACAATTTTATCCACAGAACTTGTGCAGAACTGCACTTGCCGCAGAGGCGGCAACTTGCTACATTGCCGAATTCGTTACTACTCTGTCAGGAGTTCACTTGCTCGCCATTCTCCAAGCCGCAGGCTGGCCCATCTGGCCATTGCTGATTGCCTCGATCATTGCCCTGGCCCTGATCATCGAACGCCTGATTTACCTGCGCCGTGAGAAGATTCTTCCCAAGCAGCTGCTGGGTGAAGTCATCAATGTATACCGCAACAAGAAGGTCACCCCCGAGATCGTCAACACGCTGGAAAGCAACTCGCCGCTGGGCACCGTGCTGGCCGCCGCGCTGCGCAACGTCGACGCCCCGCGCGACGTCATGAAGGAATCGATCGAAGAAGCCGGCCGCGGCGTCGCCCACGTGCTCGAGCGTTTTCTCACCACGCTCGGCACCATCGCCTCGCTGGCGCCCCTGATGGGCCTGTTCGGCACGGTGGTCGGCATGATCGAGATCTTCGGTTCCCAGAACGCGGCCGGCGCCAATCCGGCCCAGCTCGCGCACGGTATTTCGGTGGCGCTGTATAACACCGGCTTCGGCCTGGCGATCGCGATGCCGGCCCTGGTGTTCTACCGCCACTTCCGCGCCCTGGTCGACAGCTTCATCATCGACATGGAGCTGCAGGCCGTGAAGTTCGTCGACGTCGTCCACGGTGACCGCAAATGATGGATTTCCGCCGCGGCCGCAAGCGCGAGGATCCGGAGATCAACCTGATCCCCTTCATCGACGTGCTGCTGGTCGTGCTCATCTTCCTGATGGTGTCGACCACCTACAGCAAGTTCACCGAACTGCAGATCACGCTGCCGACGGCCGACGCCGAGAAGGCGGCGGAGAAGCCTTTCGAGATCAACGTCACCATCGACGCCAAGGGTAACTACACGGTGAACAACACGCCGGTGTCCTTCCACGGCGTGGCGGGCCTGGCCGACGACCTGAAGGCCGCGGCCCGTTCCGGCCCGAACGGCCAGCCGGTGGCGGACCCGGTCATCATCGTCAACGCCGACCAGTTCGCGATGCACCAGATGGTCATCAACGTGCTGGAGGCGGCGCGCCTGGCCGGCTACGACAAGCTGACCTTCGCGGCCCAGACCGGCGGCAAGAAGTAGTTTTCAACATTGAATTGGTATTCCGGTAGCACGGCGGGCGTACGCGTCCGCCGTGCTATCGTCTTTTTATGTCCAAGAACAATTCCCTCGAATCGAGCCTGACCCGCGCCTGGCTGCGCCGCGGCCCGCTGGCCTGCGCGCTGTGGCCGCTGTCGCTGCTGTTTCGCGCGCTGGCCGCGCTGCGCGCTGCGCTGTTTCGTGCCGGCGTCCTGAAGTCCGGGCGTTTGCCGGTGCCGGTCATCGTGGTCGGCAATATCTTTATTGGCGGTACCGGCAAGACGCCGCTCACCATCTGGCTGGCCGAGGCCCTGCTGCGGGCGGGGCTGCGCCCCGGCGTGATTTCGCGCGGCCACGGCAGCGAGGGAGAGACCGCACGACCGGTGACGCCCGACTCGGATGCGCGCGCCGTCGGCGACGAGCCGCTCCTGATCGCGCGCCGCGCGCAGGTTCCGGTCTTCGTCGGCCGCAAGCGCGTCGAGGCGGGCAGGGCGCTCCTGGCGGCGCACCCGGAGGTCGATGTCCTCATCACCGACGACGGGCTGCAGCATTACGCCCTGGCGCGCGACGTCGAGGTGATCCTGTTCGACGGGCGCGGCGTCGGCAACGGCTGGCTGTTGCCCGCCGGCCCCCTGCGCGAGCCGCCCGCGCGGCGGCGCGACTTCACCGTGGTCAACGCCCCCGAGCTCACGCCGCAGCTGGCGCGCGCCGTCGGCGGCCAGCCCTTCCGCATGCACCTGGCGGGCGACATGGCCGAGCGCCTGGGCGACCCGGGCGAGCGCGCGCCGCTCGCCAGTTTTGCCGGCCGGCGCATCCTGGCCGCGGCCGGGATCGGTAATCCGGGGCGCTTTTTCGCCATGCTGCGCGATGCGGGACTGCGCTTCGCGGAGCTGCCCCTGCCTGACCATTACGACTTCCGCGAGGACCCGTTCGCGACGACCGACGCCGATGTCATCCTGATCACCGAGAAGGATGCAGTAAAATGTGGGCAACTTGAAAACCTGAAGCACGATTCACGCCTGTGGGTCGTGCCTGTCACGGCGCGCATCGATGCCGCCCTGGCCGAACAAATTGTGGAGAAATGTCGTGGATGCTCGACTGCTTGATATCCTGGTCTGCCCGCTGTGCAAGGGCCCGCTCGAATACGATAAGAAGGCGCAGGAACTGACCTGCCGCCCGGACCGCCTGGCATACCCGATCCGCGACGGCATCCCGATCATGTGGGCCGACCAGGCGCGCAAGATCGAAGCGCTCTGAGCATCGGTATGGCATTTACCGTCATCATTCCGGCGCGGCTGGCTTCGACCCGCCTGCCGAACAAGCCGCTGGCCGACCTCGGCGGCAAGCCCATGGTCGTGCGCGTCGCCGAGCGCGCCCGCGAATCGGGCGCCGTGCGCATCGTGGTCGCCACCGACCATGCCGACATCATGGCGGCCTGCGCCGCCCATGGCGTCGAAGCCGTCATGACGCGCGCCGACCACCCGTCCGGCACCGACCGCATCGCCGAAGTGGCGCGCGCGCTCGGGCTCGGTCCGGATGAGGTCGTGGTCAACCTGCAGGGCGACGAGCCCCTGATCGACCCGGCCCTGCTGGCGGCCTGCGCCGGCCGCATCGAGGCCGGCGTGCCGATGGCCACCTGCGCCCATCCGCTGGGCGATGTCGCCGACGTGTTCAATCCGAACGTGGTGAAGGTCGTGCTCGACCGGCAGGGGCGGGCGCTGTATTTTTCGCGCGCCACCATTCCCTGGCACCGGGACGGTTTCGCCGCTTCGCGCGAGACGCTGCCCGCGGGCTATGCGCCGCTGCGCCACATCGGCCTCTACGCCTACAGCAACGCCTTCCTGCAGGCCTACCCGACCCTCGAGGCGGCGCCCCTGGAACAGGTCGAGGCGCTGGAACAGTTGCGCGTGCTCTGGCACGGTTATCCGATCGCGGTGCACGTCACCGACAGCGCGCCGCAGGCCGGCGTCGACACGCCGGAGGACCTGGCGCGGGTGCGTCTGCACTATGCGTCTTGATCTCTGCAGCAATTGATTCGCGGACCGTCTGCGGCACCTCAAAAAAAGCAGGCATTCGACCCCAGCGGTACCCGCCGGGATTGGCGTTTACGCTGACTTTTATGGTAAGTTTCGTATCAAGCTAGTCAGATATGCATCAATCCCGATTGTTTGCCAACACAATAATAGTTATCAACATCCGTCTTAGGAATCTTCATGCGTCTCATTCTGTTAGGAGCGCCGGGCGCCGGCAAAGGCACCCAGGCTAACTTCATCAAGGAAAAATACAACATCCCCCAGATCTCCACCGGCGACATGCTGCGTGCGGCGATCAAGGCCGGCACCGAGCTGGGCCTGGCGGCGAAAAAAGTAATGGACGCAGGCGGCCTGGTCTCGGACGACATCATGATCGGCCTCGTGAAGAACCGCCTGCAGGAGGCCGATTGCGCCAACGGCTACCTGTTCGACGGCTTCCCGCGCACCATCGCCCAGGCCGACGCCATGAAGGACAACGGCATCAATGTCGACTACGTGCTCGAGATCGACGTGCCCGACGAAATGATCGTCGAACGCATGAGCGGCCGCCGCACGCACCAGGCTTCGGGCCGCGTGTACCACACCAAGTTCAACCCGCCGAAGGTCGCCGACATCGACGACGTCACCGGCGAGCCGCTCGTCCAGCGCGACGACGACAAGGAAGAAACGGTCAAGAAGCGCCTCGCGGTCTACCACAACCAGACCGAAGTGCTGCTCGGCTATTACAACAAGTGGGCCCAGTCGGGCCTGCCCGGCGCCCCGAAGTATCGCAAGATCTCGGGCGTGGGCCCGGTCGAACAGGTAAGAGACGCGGCCTTCGCCGCACTCTCCGAGTAAGACCAGGAGCGGACGGAAACGTCCGCTTTTTTTTTGGCTTTTTTAAATCTGGATGACACGCCGCCATCCATCCAGCGTTTGAAAATGGCTTCGTGGCAAGGGATGCGGTCGTCCGGCGCATCGCCGCAGCCGCGGACCGCGAAGACAGTACGCCGGTACGGCGAGACGAATGCAACGCCGCCGCGAAGGCATTTTCAAACGCTGGACGCACCAATGGTTTGAATCAAAGTAGGGCAGTACGCAGTGAGGCAGACTGCTTCGCCATCAAGGTGAGCATTCTTTCAATGTGTGGTGTTACTTGATCAAAAACTAAGGGGACGATATGGCAGCAAACCTGATCACGTTTGCCGTGGTGTGCGGTGTCATCGCGGTCATCTACGGGCTGTGGGCCCGCGCCTGGATCCTCCGCCAGGACGCGGGCAACGCCCGCATGCAGGAAATCTCGCTCGCGATCCAGGAGGGCGCCGCCGCCTACCTGGGGCGCCAGTACCGCACCATCGGCATCGTCGGCCTGGTGTTGCTCGTCGCTATCTGGTTCCTGCTCGGCTCCTGGACCGCCATCGGCTTCCTGGCCGGCGCGGTGCTGTCCGGGGCCTGCGGCTTCATCGGCATGAACGTCTCGGTGCGCGCCAACGTGCGCACCGCGCAAGCGGCAAGCAAGGGCATGAACGAGGCCCTCGACGTCGCCTTCAAGGGCGGGGCGATCACCGGCATGCTGGTGGTCGGCCTGGGCTTGCTCGGCGTTACGCTGTTCTACTGGGCGCTCACGGCCAACGGCGACACCGCGCTGTCACGCCATGACGTGATCAAGCCGCTGATCGGCCTGGCCTTCGGCGCCTCGCTCATCTCCATCTTCGCCCGCCTGGGCGGCGGCATCTTCACCAAGGGCGCCGACGTCGGCGCCGACCTCGTCGGCAAGGTCGAGGCCGGCATTCCCGAGGACGACCCGCGCAATCCGGCCGTCATCGCCGACAACGTGGGCGACAACGTCGGCGACTGCGCCGGCATGGCGGCCGACCTGTTCGAGACCTATGTCGTGACCCTGATCGCCACCATGCTGCTGGGCGCCCTGATGATCGACGCCAGCGCCGGCGACGCGGTGCTCTATCCGCTGCTGCTGGGCGCGGTGTCCATCATCGGCTCGATCATCGGCTGCGCCATGGTGCGCGCCCGACCCGGCCGCAAGATCATGTCGGCGCTCTACACCGGCCTGTGGTGGGCCGCCTGCCTGTCGCTGCTCGGCTTCGCGGTCATCACCTGGATGGTCTGGGGCGACATGGCCATGCGCGCCAGCATGCTCGGCTGCGCGGTGGTCGGCATCGTGCTGACCGGGCTGATGGTCTACATCACCGAGTACTACACCGGCACCGAGTTCAAGCCGGTGCGCCACATCGCCGAAGCCTCGACCACCGGCCACGGCACCAACATCATCGCCGGCCTGGGCGTGTCGATGAAGTCGACCGCCTACCCGGTGCTGGTGGTGTGCATCGCGATCCTGGTGGCCTTCCAGCTGGGCGGGCTGTACGGGATCGCGGTCGCGGCCACGTCCATGCTGTCGATGGCCGGCATCATCGTGGCGCTCGACGCCTACGGGCCGATCACCGACAACGCCGGCGGCATCGCCGAGATGAGCGGCATGCCCGAATCCGTGCGCGCCATCACCGATCCGCTCGACGCGGTGGGCAACACCACCAAGGCGGTGACCAAGGGCTATGCGATCGGCTCGGCCGGTCTCGCCGCCCTGGTGCTGTTCGCCGACTACACCCACGCGCTCGACTCGGTCGGCAAATCGATGGTGTTCGAGCTGTCGAACCCGATGGTGATCGTCGGCCTCTTCATCGGCGGCCTGATTCCCTACCTGTTCGGGGCGATGGCGATGGAAGCGGTGGGGCGCGCGGCCGGCGCCGTCGTGGTCGAGGTGCGGCGCCAGTTCCGCGACATCGTCGGCATCATGGCCGGCACCGGCAAACCCGAGTACGACAAGGCGGTCGACATGCTGACCGCCTCGGCGATCCGCGAGATGGTGCTGCCTTCGCTGCTGCCGGTGGCGGTGCCGATCCTGGTCGGCATGCTGCTCGGCCCGGCGGCGCTCGGCGGCATGTTGATGGGCACCATCATCACCGGCCTGTTCGTGGCGATCTCGATGACCACCGGCGGCGGGGCCTGGGACAACGCCAAGAAATACATCGAGGACGGCAACTACGGCGGCAAGGGCTCGGAGACCCACAAGGCGGCGGTGACGGGCGACACCGTGGGCGATCCCTACAAGGACACGGCCGGCCCCGCGGTCAATCCGCTCATCAAGATCATCAACATCGTTGCGCTGCTGCTGGTGCCGCTGCTGCCGGCAGCCGGATGGATGTCGGTGTCGGCGCCGCAGATCGCGGGCATGCGCGACATGTCGTCGCGCGAAGCGGTGCATGCGCCTGTCGGCACCGCCCCGGCGGCGGCCCCGGCGCCCGCTGCGCGGCCGGCGGCTGCCGAGGCGCGGCTGGAGCCGGTCAGTCGGCAGCCCGGAAGCTGAGCGGCGGCTGAGCGGCGGCTGAGCGGAAATTGAGCGGCGGCTGGCACGGCGGCCCGGGCCGCGGGCCGGCCAGCCTCCGGCGCAGTGGTCCAGGTAGCGTCGGCACAGCGGGCCGGTCACGCCTGGCGCCCAGCCCGGCGGCGGCGCCGGCACGCCTGCCGCGGTCCGGACGCCAGCGCCGCCTTGCCTGCCTCAAGCAGCGCCCAGCGCCTTGTCGATCGCCGCCGACAGCGAGGCGTGGTCCGAGTCGCCTTCGTAACGCTCGCCGTTGATGAAGAAGGTGGGCGTGCGGTCGGCGCCCAGTGCGCGCGCCTGATCGGCATGGAGGTCGACGCGGTCGCGGTAACGGGCGTTTTCGACCTCGTCGTCGAAACGGTCGACATCCAGGCCCAGGGTGTCGGCGATCGCCGACAGTGCGCCGGCGTCGAGCTTGTCCTGGTTCGCGAACAGGAGGTCGTGCATTTCCCAGAACTTGCCCTGGGCGCCGGCCGCTTCCGCCGCCTCCGCGGCCGCCTCGGCGAACGGATGCTTGTCCGCCAGCGGCAGGTGCCGGAACACCAGGGCGAGCCGTTCGCCGTGGCGGCCTTGCAGTTCCGTCAGCGCCGCATGCGCGCGGGCGCAGAACGGGCACTGGAAATCGGCGTATTCGATCAGGGTGACGGCCGCGTTCCTGCTGCCGCGCAGGTGATCGTCTTCCGAGATGGTCAGTTCCTTGCTCATCCATGCCTCCATGGTGGTGCCGGCGGCGCCGGCGTTCGCAGCCATGATGACATGGGGCCGCAGCGACGCGCCGCAGGTTTCCGGGCGTCAGTGCGGCCACTGCGCAGATCGGCGGGCGATCAGAACACGCACATCTTGTTCGCCTCTTCGCGCAGCCAGCC
Organism: Pseudomonadota bacterium; assembly: GCA_040755875.1. Classification (GTDB taxonomy): domain Bacteria; phylum Pseudomonadota; class Gammaproteobacteria; order Burkholderiales; family Burkholderiaceae_D; genus Telluria. Next base: position 224,443 of record JBFLZJ010000003.1, read on the forward strand.
GCGGAAGTCCGGATGGGCGATCGCGATCAGCTCCTGGGCGCGCTGCTTGGCCGACTTGCCGCGCAGCTGGGCCACGCCGTATTCGGTCACCACGTAGTTGACGTCGTTCTTGCTGGTGGTGGCATGGGTGCCGGGTGTGAGCGTGGGCACGATGCGCGAGATGGTTCCGTCCTTGGCGGTGGAGGGCAGCACGATGAAGGACTTGCCGCCGCGCGAACGGTTGGCCGCGCGCACGAAGTCGACCTGGCCGCCGGTGCCGGAATAGGGCAGGTGGGCGATGCTCTCGCTGCCGCACTGGCCCAGCAGGTCGACCTGCAGGCTGGCGTTGATCGACACCAGCTTGTCGTTCTGTCCGGCGATGTACGGGTCGTTGGTGAAGTTCGACGGATGCATCTCCAGCATCGGGTTCTGGTGCATGAATTCGTAGAGGCGGCGCGAACCGAGCGCGAAGGTCGCCACCATCTTGCCCGGCAGCAGGGTCTTGCGGCGGTTGGTGACGGCGCCGCACTCGACCAGCTTCAGGATGCCGTCGCCGATCATTTCGGTGTGGATGCCCAGGTCCTGCTTGTGCGTCAGCTGCATCACCACCGCGTCGGGAATGCCGCCGTAGCCGATCTGCAGGGTCGAACCATCCTCGATCATGTCGGCCACGTGCTTGCCGATGGCTTCCTGCACGGCGCCGATGGTGGGCAGGCCGACCTCCAGGATCGGGTCCTCGCTTTCGACCAGCGCCGTGACCTGGGAGATGTGGACGTGGCACTGGCCGTGCGCGAAGGGCACGTTGGGGTTCACTTCCAGCACCACCACGCGCGCCCTGGCCACCGCCGCCATGGTGTAGTCGGCGCCCAGGCTGAGCGCAAACCAGCCCTGAGGATTCATGCTCGAGGCCATGGCGAAGACCACGTCGGCCGGCATCAGGCCGCGCTCGATGAGGGCCGGGATCTCGGAAAAGTAATTCGGGATGAAGTCGCACCAGCCGCCCTGGCCGCCACCGCGCGAGGCGCCGCCGAAGAACAGGGCGGCGTGGCGCACGTGCCGGGCCGTGTCCTGCTCGAAGTAGCCATACTTGCGCATCGCCAGGATCTGGGCGACGCGGATGCCTTGCCAGCGCCTGCGCTGTTCCGACAGGGCCGTGAGCAGGGTCGGCGGCTCGCCGACCCCGGTCGGGACGATGATCATGTCGTTGTCGCGCAGGTGAGCGAGCGCATCCTCGGCGCTCGTGCGCCTGGACTGGTAGAGTTCCTGGACCGTCTGCATTGCCGTCTCCATCGTTGTGGTTGTCGTCGCCGCCGTGCCGTGGCAGGCCGGATCGTTCCGCCAGCGTAACGCCTGATCCTGACACGGACTTGACGGACGGGTGGGAAGCGCGCGCCGCCGTCCCCCATGGCGGCAGATAATTGTCCTATCGGTCGCATGGAGGTCTACCATGAAACGCGCCAAACACTCGAAACCCTATCGCGCGGCCCAGATTGCCCTGGCCCTGGTGGCGGCGCTGGCCGCCGCCGCTGCCGCGCATTCAGCCCAGCCGCCATCATCGCAGCCACAGCCGGCCCAGGCGCAGTCGAGCCAGCCGCCGCCGAACCTGACGCCCACGCCCGCGCCGACCGGTCCGAGCTACGGCCCGGTGCTGCATCCGCAGACGACGAAGTCCGAACCCGGCGCCCAGCCCGAGCAGACGCCGCAAGCCCAGGAGGAAAAGGCCGGCGGCATGTCTCAGCAGCCGCGCCACCAGGAAGTCGACCCGTCCGCGCGCCCGGCCCCCCAGCAGCAGGACCCGGCGAAGACCGATGGCAAACAGGACCGGAAGAAGCAGGCCAGGGCGGCGCCGCGCCGCTCGGTCCAGCAGCAGGTCGCGCGCGTGCCCGAGGTCCAGCCCGCGCCGGGCGTGCCGCTGGCCGCGCCGCCGGTCGCGCAACCGGCGGCCCTGCGGCCCGGTCCCGAGCAGGTAAATTGCCTCGGCAATACCTGCAACGACGCCGCCGGCACGCGTTACCAGACCGGCGTGGGCAACGCGGCCGTCAGCAGCCAGGGCCGCCTGTGCACCCAGCACGGCAAGACGATGCAATGCTTCTAGGGCGCCAGACAAAGCCGCCACGGCCGGGTTGCATCGTTTCGCCGTTCAAGCGTGCTGTCTTCGCGGTCCGCCGTCGCGGCGCAGCGTCGGACGGCCGCATCCCTTGCCCTGAAGGTTTTGTCAGGCTCTTCACGCAGACATGGTTTTTCCCGGCAAAAGTTCGCTACAATCCTGTGGGTTGACGTTAACGTAAACGTCAAAAAGAACTCGAAAAGGGAAAACCATGCAAATTCAGAACAATGTGTTCATCGTCACCGGCGGCGCGTCGGGCCTGGGAGCAGCTACTGCGCGCATGATCACCGAGGCGGGCGGCAAGGTCGTCATCGCCGACGTGCAGGCCGAGGCGGGCGCCGCCCTGGCGGCCGAGCTGGGCGGCCAGTTCGTCAAGTGCGACGTGACCTCGGAGGCCGACGGCAAGGCCGTGGTCGACGCAGCGGTCGCCCTCGGCACCCTGCGCGGCCTGGTCAACTGCGCCGGCGTGGCGCCGGCCGTCAAGACCGTCGGCAAGGACGGTCCGCATCCGCTGGACGTGTTCCAGCGCGCCGTGAACATCAACCTGGTCGGCACCTTCAACATGGCGCGCCTGGCGGCCGAAGCCATGGGCAATACCGAGGCAGCCGAATACGGCGAGCGCGGCATCATCATCAACACCGCCTCGGTCGCGGCCTTCGACGGCCAGATCGGCCAGGCGGCCTATGGTTCCTCGAAAGCGGCGGTGGCCGGCATGACCCTGCCGATGGCGCGCGACCTGGCGCGCAGCGGCATCCGTGTGATGACCATCGCGCCGGGCATCTTCGAGACCCCGATGCTGATGGGCATGCCCCAGGAAGTGCGCGATTCGCTGGGCAAGATGGTTCCGTTCCCGCCGCGCCTCGGCATGCCGAAGGAATACGCGCACCTGGCGAAAGCCATCATCGAGAACGTCATGCTGAACGGCGAAACGATCCGCCTGGACGGCGCGATCCGCATGCAGCCGAAATAAGAGCGGCTGAACACCCCATGGCGGGGGTGCACCGGCTCGCCGTACTCGCGTACTGTGTTCGCCGGCGCGCCTTGCCTTGGGAATGTGTAGCCACTCTGGCGTAAGCGAGCAAGAAATAGTCCATGCACACTTAGAGCATGGCATGAGCCATTCGACAATTTGATGTAGGATGCCAGACGATGTTGGGCGTGCACGGCCGCTGGCCGGCCACGCCCTTCCTTTTTTTTGGAGAGTCCATGACCACGTTGAAGATCCCTGCCTGCGCCGCCGCCCTGGCCGCCATGTTCGCACTCGCCGCGCCGATGTCGCCGGTGCTGGCCCAGGATGCCGCCCAGCGCGCCCCGGAAATCGCGACCGGCTACACTGAGAAGGCCGGCTGGGCCGCGCGCAAATACATGGTGGCCGCCGCCAACCCGCTGGCGGTCGAGGCCGGCTACGAGATCCTCAAGAAAGGCGGCAGCGCCATCGACGCCGCGATCGCCACCCAGATGGTGCTGACCCTGGTCGAGCCGCAAAGCTCGGGCATCGGCGGCGGCGCCTTCCTCGTGCATTACGACGGCAAGAAGACCCAGGCCTTCGACGGCCGCGAGACCGCGCCCGCCGCCGCCGACGAGCACCTGTTCGAAAAGCCCGACGGCACGCCGCTGTCGCGCACCGCCGGCATCGTCGGCGGCCGTTCGGTGGGCGCGCCGGGCGTGCTGCGCATGCTGGAACTGGCCCACAAGCAGCACGGCAAGCTCCCCTGGAAAACCCTGTTCGCGCCGGCGATCCGTTTGTCGGAACAGGGCTTCCCGGTCAGCGCACGCCTGAACGGCATGCTGATGTGGGACGCCCATATCCGCAAGGACCCGGTCGCGGCCGGCTATTTCTACGACAAGGAGGGTCAACCCTGGCCGGTCGGCCACGTGCTGAAGAACCCGGCCCTGGCGAAGACCCTGCGCGAGATCGCGGCCAAGGGCGCGGACGCCTTCTACAAGGGCCGCATCGCGCGCGACATCGCCAACAAGGTCAAGTCGCACCCGACCAACCCGGGCCTGCTCACCGCGAAGGACATCGCCGACTACCGTCCGAAGGTGCGCGAGCCGGTCTGCAGCGACTACCGCGTCTACACCGTCTGCGGCATGCCGCCGCCGTCCTCGGGCGGCATCGCCGTGGCCCAGATGCTGGGCATGTTCGAGACGCGCGACATGCGCGCGCTGGCGCCGCGGGACGGCGTGCCGGGACCGGACGCCGTGCACCTGTTCTCGGAAGTCGGGCGCCTGGCCTACGCCGACCGCAACCGCTACGCGGCCGACACCGACTTCGTGCCCCTGCCCGGACGCGGCCTGCCGGCCCTGATCGACAAGGACTACCTGGCGCGCCGCGCCGCCTTGATCCAGGAACGCTCGATGGGCGAGGCCCCGGCCGGCAATCCGCTCGGCCTGGAAATGGCCTGGAACTGGGGCAAGGACAATGCCATCGAGACGCCGTCCACCTCGCACCTGGTGGTGGTCGACGGCCACGGCGCCGGCCTGTCGATGACCACCACCGTCGAAGACGCCTTCGGCTCGCGCCAGATGGTCGACGGCTTCATCCTCAACAACCAGCTGACCGACTTCAGTTTCTCCTCGCGCGACAAGGACGGGCCGGTGGCGAACCGGGTCCAGCCGGGCAAGCGTCCGCGCAGCGCCATGTCGCCGACCATCGTGTTCGACAAGAAGACCGGCAAGCTGGTGCTGGCGGTGGGTTCGCCCGGCGGCCCGGCGATCATCAACTACGTCGCCAAGACCCTGGTCGGCACGCTCGACTGGGGCCTGAACATGCAGCAGGCGATCGCCTTGCCGAATTTCGGCAGCCGCAACGGTCCGACCGAACTCGAGGCCGGGCGCTTCCCGCAGGCGACCGTGGATGCCCTGAAGGCGCGCGGCCACAAGGTGCAGCAGACCGAACAGAACTCCGGCCTGCACGGCATTATGAGAATGTCCATTCACGGCGAGCCCTGGTGGTTCGGTGGTGCAGATCCGCGACGCGAAGGTGTCGCAAAAGGTGATTAAGCAACAATAATTTCCCTTCGGCTCCATTTTGTTTGTTACCCTTGCGGGGTGAATAAGGAACAGACAACTGGAACGATGTGTCAGGCAGGCGCCCGCGCCGCCTGCCCGGGCGGCATGCGCCGCGCCGCCTTTTCGTGCCCGCATGCCTCGCCAGGAGCGGCGGAGCGGACATGAGGGCGCTGTTGTTGCTCCTGTTGCTGGCGCTGGCCGGCGGGTTCGTTGCGCCGTCTGCGGCCGCGCCGGCGCCGACGCTGCGCTTCGAGCATCTCAGCGTCGACGATGGCCTGGCCCAGGAATCGGTGCTGGCCATGGCCCAGGATGCCGACGGCTTCATGTGGTTCGGCACTCAGAACGGCCTGTCGCGCTTCGACGGCTACCGCTTCGTCAATTTCCGTAACGTCATCGGCGACGCCAGCACCCTGGCCAGCAACTGGGTGAGGGTGCTGCACGTCGACCCGCAGCGGCGCCTGTGGATCGGCACCGACGGCGGCCTGGCGCGCTACGACGCCGCCACCCAGGGTTTCCAGCACTTCCTCCCGGACGAACCGGCGCGCCGCGGCAACGGCAACCGCCACGTGCGCGCGATCGTCGACGACGGCAAGGGCGGCCTGTGGATCGGCACCGGCGACGGCCTGCAGCACTTCGATATCGCCAGCGGCCGCTTCACCAGCTGGCACCATGTTCCCGGCGACGCCGCCAGCCTGGCCAGCGACGACATCACCTCGCTGGCGCTCGACCGCACCGGCCGGCTATGGATCGGCACCGCGGCCGGCGTCGACAGCTTTGGCCCCGCGATGACGGCTTTCGAACACCACCGGATCGGTTCCCAGGGCCGGCGCGACGCCGTGCAGGCGCTGCTGCTGGATGCCTCGGGCGCGTTATGGATCGGTTCGCTGGGCGGGCTCGAGCGCATGCCGGTGTCCGGGGCCGGCGCCGGACAGCGCCGGCACTTCGGGCCGGAGGACGGCATCCCACGCGCCTGGATCAGCGCGCTCTACCAGGACGCCAAGGGCCATGTCTGGGTCGGCGCCCACGACGAGGGCCTGTACCGCTGGGACGCGCGGCGCGCGCGCTTCGAGGCTTACCGCCAGGTCATCACCGATAGCCACAGCCTGGCCGACAACCACATCGCGGCCCTGTACCGCGACCGTGTCGGCACCTTCTGGGTCGGCACCTGGTATGCCGGGGTCTCGCGCGTGGACCTGGGCAGCGGCGGCTTTGCGCGCATCGTGCGCGAACGTGACGGCGCCGCCAGCGCCGACAACCGCATCAAGGCGATCGAGAACGACGGCACGGGCAAGCTCTGGCTCGCCGCGACCACCAGCCTGCAGCTGTACGACCCCGCCTCCGGCGGGCCGAACCGCATCTGGCGCCACGAGCCGGACAACCCGAACAGCCTGATCGATTCGGCCGTCAACGCCGTGGTGCGCGACCGCCAGGGCCTGGTCTGGATCGGCGGACGCACCGGCATCACCAGCTTCGACCCGAAAACGGGGCGCTTCGTGCGCCAGGTGCTCGTTCCCGGCGACACCAAGGCCAACACGGTGCGCGCGATCTCCCTGGGGCGCGACGGCGCGCTCTGGATCGCGAGCCAGGGCGGACTGCACATGCTGGACCCGGTCACGCGCCGCCTCACCAGCTACCGCCACGATCCGGCGCGCCAGGCCAGCCTGGCCGACAACATGGTGCGTCCGGTGCTGGAAGACCGGCGCGGGCGCCTGTGGGTCGGCACCTTCCACGGCCTGGACCTGCTCGACCGCTCCAGCGGGCGCTTCCGCCATTTCCGGCACGACCAGTACGACCCGACCAGCCTCAGTCACGACGAGATCCACTACCTGATGGAAGACCGCGCCGGCAACGTCTGGGTCGGCACCGCGGTCGGCCTGAACAAGATGGTGACGGCCGCCGACGGCTCGGTCAGCTTCGTGCGCTACACCGTGCGCGACGGCCTGGTCGACGACGCCGTGGCCGCCATGCTGGAAGACCTCGACGGCGCGATCTGGATCAGCACCACCAACGGCCTGTCGCGCTTCGAACCCGCCACGGGCAACTGGCGCAGCTACACGGCGGCCGACGGCACCATCGACGGCGCCTATTTCGACGCCTCGGCGGCGCGCGCGCCGGACGGCGCCCTGTACTTCGGCGGCTTCAACGGCATCACCGCCTTCGACCCGCGCGCGCTGCGCTACAACCGCATCGCGCCGCGCGCCGTCATCACCGGTTTCCAGATCTTCAACCGCCCGGTGCAGCAGGCCTGGCCCGAGCTGCTCGACGGGCCGGTGGAGGACATGCGCGCCATCACGCTGTCGTCGAAGCACTCTGTGTTCTCGATCGAATTCTCGGGCCTGCACTACGCGGCGCCCAAGCGCAACCGCTTCGCCTACAAGCTCGACGGCTTCGACCAGCAATGGGTCAACGCCGACGCCGGCAAGCGCTTCGCCACCTATACCAACCTCGACCCCGGCCAGTACGTGTTCCGGGTGCGCGCTGCGAACAAGGACGGCGTCTGGAGCGAGACCCCGGCCACCCTGACCATCACCATCGAGCCGCCGGTCTGGGGCACCTGGTGGTTCCGCGTCACGGCGCTCGCGTTCCTGGCCAGTGTCGCCGTCGTCGGTTACCGCATGCGCACGGGCAGCCTGCGCCGCCAGCAGCTGCGCCTGGAGCGCCAGGTCAGCAGCCGCACCGAGGAGATCGCGCTGCAGAACCGCCTGCTCGAACGCCAGACCGAGGAGCTGCGCGCGCGCGAACAGGAGGTGCGCCGCAACACGACCGAGCTGGCCGAGGCCAACCAGGCGCTGCACGAGAACGAGCAGCGCCTGCAGATGGCCGCGCGCCGGGCGGAGGACGCGGCGCGCCAGAAGTCCGAGTTCCTGGCCAACATGAGCCACGAGATGCGCACGCCGCTGGCCGGCGTGATCGGCATGCTCGGTTTCGCGCTGCGCGACGGCCAGCTCAGGGACAGCACGCGCGAGCAGATCGCGCGCGGCCAGGCCAACGCCCAGTCGTTGCTGGCGATCATCAACGACCTGCTCGACTTCTCGAAGATCGAGGCCGGCAAGCTGACGATCGAGAACATCGACTTCGGGCTCGATGCGGCGATCGGCAACGTGGCCGCCCTGTTCGAGGAGCAGGCGGCCGCCCACAGCGTGGGTTTTGCCATCGCGCTGGCGCCGGACCTGCCGCGCTTCGTGGTGGGCGACCCGACCCGCCTGCGCCAGGTGCTGGTCAACCTGGTCGGCAACGCCTTCAAGTTCACCCCGGCCGGACAGGTCAGCCTGCACGTCGAGCGCCGGATCGAGGACCAGCTGCCGGCGGACCCGCTTGCGGGGGCGGAGGCTTGCACGAGCACGCACATGATCCGCTTCTCGGTGCACGACACCGGCATCGGCATCGCGCCGGACGCGCTGCCGCGCCTGTTCCAGAAATTCGAGCAGGCCGACGCCACCACCACGCGCCGCTACGGCGGCACCGGCCTCGGGCTGGCGATCTGCCGCCAGCTCGTCGAGCTGATGGGCGGGACCATCGACGCCCAGAGCGAGCAGGGCAAGGGCAGCACCTTCAGCTTCGTGCTGCCGCTGCCGGAAGGCGCCGAGCCGGCGCGCCCGCAGCACGCGCCGCGCCTGCCGCACACCCACCGCCTGCGCGTGCTGTGCGCCGAGGACTTCGCCACCAACCAGATCATCGCCCGCATGATGGTCGAGGACATGGGCCACGAGATCGAGGTCGTCGAGAACGGCGCGCTGGCGGTGGCGGCCTGCGCCCGCGCGCGCTACGACATCGTGCTGATGGACGGACGCATGCCCGAGATCGACGGCGCCACGGCCACGCGCCTGATCCGCGCCGGCGGCACGCTCGACGCGCCGGTGCTGGACCCGCAGCTGATGATCGTCGCGCTCACGGCCAACGCCGGCGACGAGGACCGCGACCGCTACCTGGCCTGCGGCATGGACGGTTTCCTGGCCAAGCCGATCGACGAGGCGGCCCTGCATCATCAACTGAGCCTGGCGATCGCGCGCCAGCTGGGCCGAGGGATCGCGCTGCCGGAAATGCGCGCGCCGCTGCCGGCGACTTCGCCGGCATCGGCATCGGCATCGTCCTCCACGCCGACGACGGCCGAACTGGATGCGATGTTCGGCGTCGCGCCGCCCGAGCCGGCGCCGGCGCCGGACCAGGCGGCCGCGCGCGCCGCCGCGCTCCACGCGCGCCTGCGCGCCGCCTTCGCCGCCGACCTGCCGCGCCGCCGCGCCGACCTGCTCGCCGCGCTCGGCGACGGCGACGACGACGCTTGCGGGCGCGTGCTGCACGGCCTGCGCGGCAGCGCCGGGCACCTGGGCGCTGCCGAGCTGGCGGCCCTCTGCGCGCGCCTGGAAAAGGCGGCCGACGCCGGCCGCCGCGACGAACTGCTGGCCGGCCTGCCGCAACTGGAAATCCTGCTCGCCGCTTTTGACACCTCATTGACCTGATTTTTTGCTAACTTGTTATAATGTTTACTCAAAGCAATAAATCCCCTGGAGATGCAATGAAGGTGCTGGTGGTCGATGACGATGTGGTCTCGCGCATGATGCTGATGCATCTGGTGGACCATTGCGGGCGCTACGAGATCCTCGAGGCCGAGGACGGCGCCGACGCTTGGCGCCAGCTCGAAGCCGGCCTGCGTCCGGCGCTGGTCTTTTGCGACCTGCGCATGCCTCACCTGTCGGGCACCGAACTGCTGGCGCGGGCGAAGGCCCATCCGGAACTGAAGACGACGCCTTTCGTGCTGGTCTCGGCCGCGAACGACGCCGCGACGATGGGCGAAGCCGCCGCCCTCGGCGCCGACGGCTATGTCGTCAAACCCTTCCGGGTCGAACAGCTGCGCCCGCACCTGGCCGCGCTGGCGCCCGACGAAACGCTTGAGGAAAGCGCGCGCCGCCTCGGCATCGACCTGGCGCGCGTGCAGCTGTATCTCGGCGGCCTGGAGCGCCAGCTGCTCGACGCCGCCGCCAGCCTCGGAACCTGGCTGGCGGACGGCCCCGACGGCGCCCAGGCCCGCCTGGCGCGCCTGGGCGAGGGCTGCCGCACCCTCGGCCTCAACGGCGCGGCCGCGCGCCTGGCGCGCGTTCAAAGCGTGCCGACGCCGGCGCTGGTGGACGCGGCGCTGCGCGACGCGGCCGCGTTGGTGCGGCGCCAGCGCGAGCGGGCAGGGGAGCGCGCCGGCGCCTGACCGCAGCCCCGACAATTCGCTTGTCGAGCAGATTGTTTAGATTTAAAGTATCTCCCGGATAGTCGGCTGACACCTCATTCGGGACGACCATGACAAGCTCGCACGCCGCAGCACTGAGTCCTTCCTCGCACGTCGACGGGTTCGCCCGCGACCATCTTCCGCCGCTCGACGAGTGGCCCGAATTCCTGTTCGAACTGCCCGCCTTGCACTACCCGCAGCGCATCAACTGCGCCGCCGAACTGGTGGACGCGGCGCTGGCGCGCGGCTGGGGCGGGCGCACCGCCCTGATCGGCGCCAGGGAACGCCTGAGTTACGCTGCCCTGGCTGCGCGGATCGACCGCATCGCCCACGTCCTGCGGCGCGACCTGCAACTGGTGCCCGGCAACCGCGTGCTGCTGCGCGGCGCGAACTGCCCGACCATGGCCGCCGCCATCCTGGCCGTGTTCAAGGCCGGCTGCATCGCGGTGCCGACCATGCCGCTCCTGCGCGCGCGCGAACTCGGGGCGATCGTCGAGAAGGCCCGGGTCAACGCGGTGCTGTGCGCGGGCCCGCTGCGCGAAGAGATCGACGCCCTGCGCGACAGCCTCGGCGCCGCATGCCCGCCGGTGACGCTGTTCGACGCGCCCGGGGAGCCGGCCTCGCTCGAAGCGCTGGCGGCGCGCCACGACGAGCCCTTCCAGGCGCACGACACCGCCGCCGACGACGTCTGCCTGATCAGCTTCACCTCGGGCACCACCGGCATCCCGAAGGGCACCATGCACTTCCACCGCGACGTGCTGGCGATCTGCGACTGCTTCCCGGTGCACACGCTGGGCTCGACCATCGACGACATCTTCATCGGCACGCCGCCGCTGGCCTTCACCTTCGGCCTGGGCGGGCTGCTGCTGTTTCCGCTGCGCGTTGGCGCGGCCGGCGTGGTCATCGAGAAGCTCACGCCGGAGACCCTGCTGGCCGCGATCGGCGAGCACAGGGCCACGGTCTGCTTCACCGCGCCCACCTTCTACCGCCAGATGGCGCAGATGGCTTCGCGCTTCGACCTGTCCAGCCTGAGCCGCAGCGTGTCGGCCGGCGAGGCGCTGCCGCTCGCCACGCGCGAGGCCTGGCAGGCGGCAACCGGGCTGGCCATGATCGACGGCATCGGCGCCACCGAGATGCTGCACATCTTCATTTCCGCCGCCGGCGAGGCCATCCGGCCCGGCGCCACCGGCAAACCGGTGCCCGGCTACCGCGCCTGCATCCTGGGCGACGATGGCCAGCCGCTGGGGCCGGGCGTGATCGGGCGCCTGGCGGTGAAGGGGCCGACCGGCTGCCGCTATCTCGCCGACCCGCGCCAGCGCGACTACGTGCAGAACGGCTGGAACCTCACCGGCGACGCCTACGAGATGGACGCCGACGGTTATTTCCACTACCGCTCGCGGCTCGACGACATGATCATCTCGGCCGGCTACAACATCGCCGGCGTCGAGGTCGAGGAAGCGTTGCTGCGCCATCCGGCGGTGGCCGAATGCGCCGTCATCGGCCGTCCGGACGAGGAGCGCGGACAGGTGGTCGAAGCCCATGTCGTGGTGCGCGCCGGGCATCAACCCGGCGAGGCGCTGGCGGCCGCGCTGCAGGAATTCGCCAAGACCCAGATCGCCCCCTACAAGTACCCGCGCCGGATCGTCTTCCGGGCGTCGCTGCCGCGCACCGAAACCGGTAAACTGCAGAGGTTCAAACTACGCGCCGAAGCGCTCTAGACCAGGATGCAGGATTTTGAAGGGGCAGAAGAAGGAAGGCCGGACGGGCTCGACCTGGCGACGCGGCTGACCGGCGAACACCACCAGTCGCTCAAGCTGTGGCTGCGCATGCTGTCGTGCACCGTGCGCATCGAGAACGAGATCCGTACGCGCCTGCGCGCCAGTTTCGGCATCACGCTGCCGCGCTTCGACCTGATGGCCCAGCTCGAACGGCACCCGGACGGGCTGCGCATGGGCGAGCTGTCGCGCCGCATGATGGTCACCGGCGGCAACGTCACCGGCATCACCGACCAGCTCGAACGCGAGGGCCTGGTCGCCCGCATGCCCGATCCCCAGGACAAGCGGGCCTCCGCCGTCAAGCTCACGCCCGCCGGCCAGGAAGCCTTCGCGGCGATGGCGAAGGTGCATGAGGGCTGGGTCGAGGAATTGCTGGGCCACGTCCCGGCCGAGGACAAGGAGCAGTTGATCGGGCTCCTGAGCGGCATGAAGGCGGGGCTGGACCGGCAGGGCGGGGGCTAGTCCGGGGCCATGCGAGGCGCGCCTCAGGTGCGCTCGTGCTCCTTGCGCGGCGCGGACGATTCCTTCGCTGCCGGCTTGTAGGTGATCACACGGTAGATGTACCAGGCCAGCAGCACGCCGAAGATCACCTTCGAGACCGGATCGATGTACTTCGACACTTCCTTATAATTGTCTTCGAGCAGGTAGCCGGCCGCGGTGAGCAGGCCGGTCCAGGCCAGCGAACCGATGCTCGAATACAGCAGGAAGCGGCCGAGCGACATGTTCGACAGGCCTGCCGGAACCGAAATCAGGGTGCGCACCGCCGGCACCAGGCGCCCGAACAGGACCGCCTTGCGCCCATGTTTGCGGAAGGCGTCGAGCGACTTGTCGATGTCTTCCGAATTCAGGGTCAGCCAGCGCGCCTTGCGGTCGGCCAGTTTCCTCAGCCGCTCGCAGCCATAGACCTTGGCCGCGTAATACCAGGGCAGGGCGCCCACCACCGAGCCGGCCGTGCCGGCGAGCAGGACCCCGACCACGTTCAGGTCGCCGCGCGCGGCCACGAAGCCGGCGAAAGGCATGATCATCTCGGACGGAATCGGCGGGAAGATGTTTTCCAGCGCCATCAGCGCGAACACGCCGAGGTAGCCGCTTTTCTCGAGAAAATTCGTGATGAATTCGAACATGGGCGCCGTCCTTGTCAGCCGGGTCAGTGCGGCCATCGTAACCGGGAATGCGGCGTCTTTATGTTCGGCAGGGCACGCTTGACGCTGTTTATTCTTCGGTCAAACCAGACAGGCGATGCTTGATCCATCGCGTAAAACTTCTGCGCCATCCGATAAAAAATCCGGAATGTTGAAGACGGGAATCGAAACCAGAGAAAAGGAAATATATATTCCCGGAATCTGCGGCGGTGCACCATATTATGTTGGGGCGCATATTCACCATGGCCGGCCCGTTTCCACTGTCGAGCCGGCAGGTCGATTCGTATAGACAAACGTCAATACCTTGATTAGCATCACTGTTTGCCAAAACAGCGTAATAGACGATATATGAAACGACAGTATGAAATGGCGCAGCTGCGCCGCCCGCCTAACCGCCTGACTTCGGACGAATACGCCATGTACAAGCTGGAGGGCTTGTCCTGGGAAGAAAAGTCCGCCTTTCTGGGGGCGAATTCGGGTACTGCCATCAATTCGAATAATGATCTGAGAGCACAATACCTTACGCTTGATAAACTTATCACCTACGGGATTTTGCGTTTTCACCAGTTCCCTTTTCCCGAAATTAAAGCAATTGGCCACCCGACACGTAGTTTTCCCGGCGCTCTTTCTCTCCGCTCGGTAAATGAGATTGCGGCTTATCTCGACACCCAGGCCGCTTTCCCGATTTTCATGAAGCCGATCGCCGGCAACGCCGGCGCCGGCTCGATCTGGGTCGAGGCCTGCAAGGATGGCGTGCTGCAGCTTCGTAACGGAAAAACGGTTTCTATCAAGGAGTATTTCGAGCGTTGGCTCAGCCGGGAAGGCATCCTGCTCCAGGTCGCGGCGCGTCCGCATCCGGACATCGCCTCGCGCTTCGGCCCACGGCTTGCCACGGCGCGGGTGGTCGTATTGATGAGCAGTAACGGACCCATCGTGCACCGGGCCGTGCTGCGGATTCCCGTCGGCCAGAACATGATCGACAACTTCCAGCATGGCGCCTCCGGTAACCTGCTGGGCGCGATCGAGATCGACTCCGGCATCATCTCGAACGTGATCGGGAAGAGAACGACCGGACTGGAAACCATTCCTGCCCACCCGGATACGGGCGAGCAGATCGTCGGGTGCGCCGTGCCCGACTGGCAGCAGGCCAAGGAGATGTGCATCGCGGCCGCGCCGCTGTTCCCAGGTATTAAGTACCAGTCCTGGGACATCGCGTTTACGGATCAAGGTCCGCAAACCATGGAAGTCAATTCCGGCGGCGACGTCGACGTGCTCCAGCTCGCTTCCGGGCGCGGCATTGCCGACGCGACCTGGTGGAAGCTGATGCGCGAGCCTGCGCCCCGGAACTTCGTGCGACGCTGGCTGATGCGCAGCGGGCCCTGGAGCCATCGTCGCTGATTTGCCGCACTGCCGGCTTTCCTGTAAAGCGGACTGAATTGAATTCGCCGGTTCGCAGCCCCGGCGCTACACGATCTCACCGGGAGTCACCGAATGATCAAGGAACGCGGCATTCTGTTTTCCGGGCCGATGGTGCGCGCGCTGCTCGACGGTAGCAAGACCCAGACGCGGCGCGCCCTGCGTCCGCAGCCGGAAGGCGAGTGCGATCCCGGGGCGGCGCGGAACCGTTTCGGCCTGCCGGGCGACCGCTTGTGGGTCCGCGAAACCTATCTGGCTTTCGGCCAGTGGGAAACGCGGCCCAAGGCGGGCAAGGCAGGCGACGAGTGGTATTTCGTCGACCGGACGCTTGCGACCGGCCAGCGCTTCCGCTATGCCCTCGATGAACCCGACGCCGATGCCGCGTCCGGGCGGGTGGCGGGCGACCCGCCGCGCTGGCACCGGCGGACGGCGCTGTTCATGCCGCGCGCGGCCAGCCGCATCCTGCTCGAGATCGTGGGCGTGCGCATCGAGCGGCTGCGGGAGATCAGTCCGGCTGATGCGCTGGCGGAAGGCCTCGGCCCCGTCGGCGCCGGCGACGATCCGGTGTTGGCCTATCGGAGCGTGTGGGAGCGGATCAACGGCGCCGGAAGCTGGGAGGCCGATCCCTGGGTATGGGTAGTGGAATTCAGGAAGCTGGCGCCCTGACCGGTGCGGAAAATCTTGTGGTCCCCCCGACTGGAATCGAACCAGTATCCCACGCTTAGGAGGCATGTGCACTATCCATTGTGCTACGGGGAGGACACCTGTGCCACGCAGGGCGGCACCGCAGTTCGGCGAGCGGACCCTGCACGAAGCAGGCCGGTATCGTGAACCGAACGCAATTATAGCCGAGGAAAGCGGCTTCATTGGAAGTCTAAGCGCCGCAGTCGGTACAATGCTCCCTTCTTTCACAAATTTTCCGCCGCGCCGGGTGTCGTCGACGACCGCCGCACGGCCCGCACACTGAATATATGGCTGTCATTTCACTCACGTCCGCGCAACTGGCGTTCGGTCACGTCGCGCTGCTCGACCACGCGGATTTCTCCCTCGAAGCCGGCGAACGCGTCGGTTTGATTGGCCGCAACGGCACCGGCAAATCCTCGCTGCTCAAGATCATTTCCGGGCGTTCCAAGCTCGACGACGGCCTGCTCGTCATGCAGCAGGGCCTCAACATCGCCTATGTCGAGCAGGAGCCGACTTTCGATCCGGAGTCGACCGTGTTCGACGCCGTGGCCGCCGGCATGGGCGAACAGCAGGCCATGCTGGCCGAGTACGAAGCCCTGACCGGCCAGTTCGGCCAGGGCAATGACGAGGCGCTCATGGAGCGCATGCATGTGCTGCAGGGTAAGCTCGACGCCCTTGATGGCTGGAACCTGGCCAACAAGGTCGACACCACGCTCGACCGCCTGGGCCTGGCGCGCGATGCGAAGATGGGCACGCTCTCGGGCGGGATGCAGAAGCGCGTGGCGCTGGCCGTCGCCCTGGTCTCGGCGCCGGACGTGCTGCTGCTCGACGAACCGACCAACCACCTCGACTTCAAGTCGATCATGTGGCTGGAAGGCCTGCTGCGCGAATTCCGCGGCTCGGTGCTCTTCATCACCCACGACCGCAGCTTCCTCGACAACGTCGCCACCCGCATCATCGAGCTGGACCGCGGCAAGCTTTTGTCGTTTCCGGGTAATTTCTCGACCTACCAGGAGCGCAAGCGCGAACTGCTGGCCAACGAGGAAGTCGAGAACGCGAAGTTCGACAAATTCCTGGCGCAGGAAGAAGTGTGGATCCGCAAGGGCGTGCAGGCGCGCCGCACCCGCGACGAAGGCCGGGTCCGGCGCCTGGAGGCGCTGCGCCTGCAACGCCAGGCACGCCGCGAGACCCAAGGCCAGATCAAGCTCGACGTGGCGACCGGCGAGCGTTCCGGCAAGATTGTCGCGGAACTCGAAAACGTGTCGAAGAGCTACGGTGAGAAAGTCATCATCAGCAACTTCACCGGCACGATCCTGCGTGGCGACAAGGTCGGCCTGATCGGTCCGAACGGCGCCGGCAAGACCACGCTGCTGAAGATCATCCTGGGCGAGGAGACGGCCGACAGCGGCACCACCCGCCTCGGCACCAAGCTGAACGTGGCCTACTTCGACCAGATGCGCACCCAGCTCAACGAGGAAGCCAGCCTGGCCGACACCATCGCGCCGGGCAGCGACTGGGTCGAGATCAACGGCCAGCGCAAGCACGTCATGACCTACCTGAGCGACTTCCTGTTCGCACCGGAGCGCGCCCGTTCGCCGGTCAAGTCGCTTTCCGGCGGCGAACGCAACCGTCTGCTGCTGGCGCGCCTGTTCGCCAAGCCGGCCAACTGCCTGGTGCTCGACGAACCGACCAACGACCTCGACATCGATACCCTGGAGCTGCTGGAAGAGCTGCTCGAGGATTACAGCGGCACCGTCTTCCTGGTCAGCCACGACCGTACCTTCCTCGACAATGTCGTGACCCAGGTGATCGTCGCCGAAGGGCAGGGCCTGTGGCGCGAATACGTCGGCGGCTACAGCGACTGGGAGCGTGTCAAGGCGAACGAGCCGAAACAGGGTGCGGCGGCGCCGAAGGCCGCGCCGGCCAAGGGCGTCGAGGCGCCGGCAGCGGCCCCGGCCGCGAATGCGTCCGCCAAGAAAGTGAAGCTGAGCTACAAGGAGCAGCGCGAGCTGGAAGAGCTGCCGAAGCTGATCGCCTCGCTCGAGGACGAGCAGTCGGCCATCACGGCGCAGCTGAACGCGCCGGACTTCTACAAGACCAATCCGGCCGATGCGCGCCGCATCAACGCCCGCTACAGCGAAATCGAGGACCAGTTGCTCGAAGCGCTGGAGCGCTGGGAACAGATCGAGGCCCGCGCCCGCGGCGACGCCTGAGTCCGCGAGGATAGGGAACGCGGCTGGGGCAACCCCGGTCGCGTTGATCCAGCACAGATCGAATCGCAGGGTTTTCGTCAGTATCGGCTTTGGCGTTTCGGATCGCCGCTGCTCCGGTCCGCGCCGGAACCGCGCACTCTGGCGCGCCGCACCCCAGCACGCTCGCTGGCGGCGCTTTGCCCGCGACGCACGGCTCCCGACCGACGCAGCGCTTTCGGGCTTACTTCGACATGTCGCGATTTCGCTTGCACCCGCCGGTGCTGTTGGCCGGGCTTTTGGCCTGCGGCCCGGCGCTGGCCGTCCCCGGCACGGCGCTCGACCTGTACGGACGCATCGGCTGGGCGCGCGACGACAACCTGCTGCGCGTCCCCGACGACGAACCCGCTTTCGACAACCAGCGCTCGGATTCGTGGACGACCCTCGAAGCCGGCGCCGTCTATGACCGCACGATCAGCCGTCAGCGCCTGGTGGGGCACGTCAAGCTGTCGAAGGTGAAGTTCGACCATTTCCGCCAGCTCGACTACGACGGCCGCGACATCGAGGGCATCTGGTACTGGCAGGTCGGTAATCGTTTCGAGGGACGGCTCGGCGCCAGCCATGCCCAGACCCTGGCGCCCTATACCGACTTTCGCAGCAACCAGCGCAACCTGCGCAAGCAGCGCCGCGGTTTCTTCGAGGGCGGCTGGAAACTGCATCCGCGCTGGGAAGCGCGGGCGGCGCTCTCGCGCGACAAGTACGACTACGAACTGGCCGTCCAGTCCTACAACGACCGCACCGAGGACGTCTTCGAGCTGGAAGGGCGCTATCTCGCCCCCAGCGGCAGCGCGGTGGGCCTGGTATTGCGCCGCATCGAGGGCGATTATCCGAACCGGCGCCCGTTCTCGCTCAGCCCCCTCACCGACGACTTCACCCAGGACGAACTGAAGGCGCGCGTGGACTGGAAATTTACCGGCGCCACCACGCTGCAGGCGCTGGCCGGCTACGCGCGGCGCGAGCAGCCGTCCTTCGGGTCCGGCCGCACCAGCGGCGTCAACGGCCGGGTCACGGTGCTGCACGAGCCGACCGGGAAGATGCGCTACCGGGCATCGTTGTGGCGCGATTTCGCGCCGCTCGAA
This sequence comes from Pseudomonadota bacterium, assembly GCA_040755875.1. GTDB lineage: Bacteria > Pseudomonadota > Gammaproteobacteria > Burkholderiales > Burkholderiaceae_D > Telluria. The sequence continues at coordinate 243,101 of JBFLZJ010000003.1, forward strand.
AGCACGGTCGTCAGCTACACCCGGAACAAGGGTGTCAGCGCCGGCGCGACCTGGGACGCCAGCGCCAAGATCCGGGTCGAAGCGGACGCGGTCTACGAGCGCCGCAACTACGAGCCGCGCACCGGGTTCGGCACTCCCGGCGCGCTGGACGACAGCCTGCGCACCGCCAGCCTCAAGGCCACCTGGGCGGTGCGGCAGAAGATCGCGCTGTCGGCCGCCTACATCCACCAGGCCCGCACCGGCTCGCCGGTGCTCGGGATCGGCAAGTTCGAGTCCAATACCTTCGCCATCAACGCCAGCGGACAGTTCTGAAGACCCTGCGATGACGGTCAACGACATTCCGATCATCTCGTTTTTCCAGCGCGTGCTTGATCCCTTGATCATCATGGGGTCCCTGTACGTGTCGTCGATGGTGTTCCAGGCGCCGTTCTCCGGCTATTCGCTGGTCCTGATGATCCTGGCCTTCTTCATCTCCTCGGCCGTCTACCAGCACATCGATCCCTACCGCACCTGGCGCAGCGGGCGCATGCTGGCGTATGCGCGCGACACCATCTTCGGCTGGTGCGTGACCATCGGGGTGCTGTACTTCCTCGGCTCGGCCAGCGGCCTGAAATACTATTACGACGAGCGCGTGCTGCTGGCCTGGGTGATCGCGGCGCCGGCGACCCTGCTGGCCAGCCACATCGCGGTGCGGTTCGCCGCCGGCAGTCCGGTCCGCAGTCCCGAAGTGCGCTCGGTGGTGGTGGTCGGCGCCAACGAGGTCGGCCTGAAGTTCGCCGACATCTGCGACCGCCAGCCCAACCTCTTCATGCAGGTGCACGGCTTTTTCGACGACCGGGCCGGGGAGCGCCACCCGCCGCAACTGAAACACCCGATGCTGGGCAAGATGTCCGAGCTGAGCCAGTACGTGCGCGCCCACAACATCAAGCTCATTTTCATCAGCCAGCCGATTTCCGCCCAGCCGCGCATCCGGCGCCTGATCGACGAACTGCAGGACACCACGGCCTCGGTCTATTTCCTGCCCGACGTCTATGTGTTCGACCTGATGCAGGCGCGCTTCGACAACGTCGGCGGCATGCCCGTGATCGCGATCCGCGAGACCCCCTTCATGGGCCTGAACGGCATGATCAAGCGCGCCAGCGACATCGCGCTCGCCAGCGCGATCCTGCTGACCCTCGCCCCGCTGATGCTGGTCATCGCGCTGGCGGTGAAATGGACCTCGCCAGGCCCGGTCATCTTCAAGCAGCGCCGCTACGGCCTGTACGGCGAGGAGATCTGGGTCTACAAGTTCCGCTCGATGAACGTGCTCGACGACGGCAACGAGATCGTCCAGGCGCGCCGCAACGACGGCCGCGTGACGCCGATCGGACGCTTCCTGCGCCGCACCTCGCTCGACGAGCTGCCGCAATTCGTCAACGTGCTGCAAGGTCGCATGAGCATTGTCGGGCCGCGTCCACACGCGGTTGCCCACAACGAGCAGTACCGGAAACTGATCAAGGGCTACATGTTGCGCCACAAGGTGAAGCCGGGCATCACCGGCTGGGCCCAGGTGAACGGCCTGCGCGGCGAGACGGCGACGCTGGACAAGATGGAAGCGCGCATCGCCTACGACCTCGATTACCTGCGCAACTGGTCGCTCTGGCTGGACCTGTGGATCATTTTAAAGACAGTGAAGGTCGTTTTGACGCGTGAGAACGCGTTTTGAGACGAAGCGCTGAATGGCGGCTGCAGTGGGCAGATGGCTGCGGCGCGCTCGAACCGGCCGCACGGCATAAACGGCAGGAACTGGAGCGACGACAAGAATGGGTGCGGGTTCGCAGCACATGACCACGGAGGATGTTTATGGTTCGGTTCCGGGCCTGTCCGCGCTTCGATCCTTGTCAAGGAATGTGCTTCGTGCGACAGGTACGCTTGCAACGGCGTTCTGCCCGACCGCTTCCATTGCGGCGGACCGGGCGCACGCAGTCCTTGCATCGTTCAGGACGTCGCATCGTCATGGGAGGGAAGCTTGAATAATCCGGACCCCCGCATCTATGTCGCCGGCCACCGCGGCCTGGTCGGCTCGGCCATCGTCCGTGCGCTGCGCGCACGTGGCCACACGAACATCGTCACCCGCACCCACGAGGAGCTGGAGCTGACCGACCAGGCGCAGGTGCGCGCATTCTTCCGCGGCGAGCGCATCGACCAGGTCTACCTGGCGGCGGCGAAGGTGGGCGGCATCCACGCGAACAACACCTACCCGGCGGAATTCATCTACGACAATCTGCTGGTGGAAACCAATGTCGTGCACGAAGCCTGGCGCGCCGGGGTGCGCAAGCTGCTCTTCCTCGGTTCGTCCTGCATCTACCCACGCCTGGCCCAGCAGCCGATCCGCGAGGACTACCTGATGTCCGGGGGCCTGGAACCCACCAACGAGCCCTATGCGATCGCCAAGATCGCCGGCATCAAGCTGTGCGAAAGCTACAACCGCCAGTACGGTACCGATTACCGCAGCGTCATGCCAACCAACCTGTATGGTCCGGGCGACAACTACCATCCGGAGAACAGCCATGTGATCCCGGCCATGATCCGGCGCTTCCACGAGGCGAAGACGCAGGGCGCGCCCGAGGTCGTGATCTGGGGCAGCGGCAAGCCGATGCGCGAATTCCTCTATGTCGACGACATGGCCGCCGCCAGCGTCCATGTGATGGAGCTGGCGCCCGAGGTGTATGCCGACATCACGGACCCGATGCACTCGCACATCAACGTCGGAACCGGCGTCGACGTCACCATCGCCGAACTGGCCGGGCTGGTGGGCGAGGTGGTCGGCTTCCGGGGCCAGATCGTGTTCGACAGTTCGCGGCCGGACGGCACGCCGCGCAAGCTGCTCGACGTGTCGAAGCTGCACGCGCTGGGATGGCGCGCCAGCACACCCTTGCCGGAAGGCCTGCGGCGCGCCTATGCGGCCTTCCTCGCGACCGAGACCGTGGAGGCGACCGCCTGAAGCGGCCCGCCCGCACCGTCCGGCGCCGGCTTGGCGGGCGCCGCTCGCCGTATGCAAAGAGCGCATCACTTACGAGGAGCCATCTTGAAGAACTTCCACCAGACGCGCGGGGCATCGATCTGGACCGCCATCGCGCTCGCGGCGGCGCTGGCCGGATGCGGCGAGCGGGCCAAGGAATCGAAGCCGGGCCAGGCGCTCGCCAGCGTGAACGGCGAGGAAATCACCGTGCTGCAGCTGAACGAGGAAATCCAGCGCGCCGGCGTCCCGGCGGCACGCCAGCAGGAGGCGAGCAAGCAGCTGCTGCAGGCGCTGATCGACCGCCAGCTGCTCGAACATGCGGCGGTGCAGGAAAAGCTCGACCGCGATCCCAAGGTGCTGCAGGCGATCGAAAGGGCGCGTTCGCTGATCGTCGCCCAGGCCTATATGCAGAAGCGCCTGGCAAGCGTCGCGCGGCCGACGCCGGCCGAGGTCGAGGAGTACTTCAACAAGCATCCCGAGTTCTTCAGCAAGCGCAAGCAGTTCCGGATGGACCAGCTGGTGCTGGCCGCGAAGGACCTGACGCCCGAGGCGCGCGCCGCCGCCGACGCCGCCCGTTCCCTGGAGGAAGTGGCGGTGTGGCTCGACGCCCACGGCGTCAAGTACGCAAGGGCGCAGGTCACGCGCAGCACTTCCGAGATCAATCCCGAACTGTCGAAGAAGCTGTTGGGAATGCCCAAGGGCCAGCTGTTCAGCGTGCGCGAGGGCGAGCGCGCGATGCTGCTCGCGGTCGCCGAGGTGCGCGACGCGCCGGTGCCGCTGGAGGTGGCGGCGCCCCAGATCGAGCGCCACCTGATGAGCAACAGGAACAAGGAATTTGCCGCCGCCGAGGTCGGACGCCTGCGCCAGAACGCCAAGATCGAGTACCTGAACAAGGACCTGGCGCAAGGCGCCAAGGCCGCCCCGGCCAGCATGAGGGCGCCGGCCGCGGATGCGGCGCACGATCCCGGCGCTGCGTCCGCCCCGCAGCAGGAGACGGGCGCGACGACGCAGGACGCCGGCCCGGCCGCCCCGGCGCCGGCCGCCGCCGCGGACGGGAATGCCGCCGCGAACGCCCCCGACCATGCCGCCGTCGATCGCGGCGTGGCCGGCCTGAAATGACACCGATCCACCGATTGCAACAGGAGGAAGGACCATGAAACCACTTGCACACTGGATGGCGGCAGCCGTGCTGGCAGTGGGCGCCGGCGTCGCCGGCGCCGCCGAAGTGCTGCTCGGCCCGGGCGACGTGGTGCGCCTGTCGGTCTACGGCAGCCCCGACCTGTCGATCGAGACCCGCGTCAGCGAGAGCGGCGCCATCACCTTTCCGCTGCTCGGCCAGGTCGGCGTCGGCGGCCTGTCGGTGGCCGCCGCCGAGAAGAAGATCGGCAGCCTGCTGGAGAAGGGGGGCTACCTGAAGAAGGCCGAGGTCAACATGATCATCACGACCCTGGCCAGCCAGCAGGTCTCGGTGCTGGGCCAGGTCAACCGGCCCGGACGCTACCCGGTCGAGGGCAGCCGCAAGGTGCTCGACCTGCTGGCCATGGCCGGCGGCGTCAGCGCCGAGGGCGGCGACCTGATCAGCCTGGTGCGCACGCGCGACGGCAAGACCACGCGCGAGACCATCGACGTCGTCGACATGGTGCGCAAGGGCGAGCTGGACAAGGATTACGAGGTGGCCGGCGGCGACATCATTTTCGTCGAGCGGGCGCCGCGCGCCTACGTCACCGGAGAAGTGCAGCGCCCGGGCGCCTTCCGCATCGAGCGCGGCATGACGGTGCAGCAGGCCATTTCCGCGGGCGGCGGCCTGACCCCGCGCGGCAGCGACAGCCGGCTGCGCATCACGCGCCGCGACGCCGCCGGCAACCCGGTCACGATCGAAGCGCGCGCCAGCGACCCGGTGCAGGTCGACGATGTCATCACGGTGCGCGAAAGCTGGTTCTGAGCGCGGGAGCATGCCATGAACCTCCACCAGTTCCTCCTGCTGCTGCGCGCACGCCGCAAGCTCATCCTGTCGACGCTGCTTGCCACGATCCTGCTGGCGCTGGGCTGGAGCCTGGTCCAGAGCAAGACCTATACCGCGACCACCTCGGTGCTGCTGAACTACAAGGGTGTCGACCCCCTGACCGGGCTGACCATGCCCGGCCAGCTGCTGCCCGGCTACATGGCGACCCAGATTGACATCATCAGCAGCAAGAACGTGGCGCTGCGCGTGGTCGACCGCCTGCGCCTGGCCACCAACCCGGCCGTCATCTCCCAGTTCCAGGAGGCCACCGACGGGCGCGGCACCGTGCGCGACTGGCTTGCCGACCTGTTGCTGCGCAAGCTGGACATCAAGCCCTCGCGCGAGTCGAGCGTGGTCGAGATCAGCTTCAAGGGCGCCGACCCGGCCTTCGCGGCGGCGGTCGCGAACGCCTTTGCCGAGGAATACCAGAACGTCAGCGTGCGCCTGAAGACCGAGCCGATGAAAAAGGCCTCGGCCTACTTCAACGAGCAGACGAAGCAGCTGCGCGACAACGTCGAGACGGCGCAGGCGCGGCTGTCCAAGTATCAGCAGGAAAAGGGCATCGTCAGCCTCGACAACAACCGCGTCGACGTCGAGCTGGAGCGGCTGAACGACCTGTCCTCGCAACTGGTCGCGGCCCAGGCGATGGCGATGGAAGCGACCTCGCGCGAGCGCATGGCCGGGGGCGGCAATGCCCAGTCGCCGGACGTGACGAACAATCCCCTGGTCCAGAACCTGCGCGTGGCGCTGGCGGCGGCCGAGGCCAAGCTGGCCGAAAGCGCCTCGCGTTACGGCCGCAACCATCCGGCCTGGCAGGCGGCCAGCGCCGAGGTGGACAAGATGCGCGCCGACCTGAATGCGGCGCTCGCCACGGTGTCGCGCAGCGTCGGCGGCAACGCCCAGGTGCTGCGCCAGCGCGAGGAAGAATTGCGCGCGGCGCTGGCCGCCCAGAAGGCGCGCGTGCTCGAGCTGAACCGTACGCGCGACGAGCTCGGGGTGCTGCTGAAGGACCTCGACAGCGCCCAGCGCGCTTTCGATGCCGCCAGCCAGCGCTTCTCCCAGACCCGCATCGAGGCACAGTCCGAACAGTCCGACATCGCCGTGCTCAATCCGGCCGTCGCCCCGGTCGAGCCCTCCGGGCCGCGGATCCTGCTCAACACCCTGGTGGCGGTCCTGCTCGGCACCGTGCTCGGGGTCGGCGTGGCGCTGCTGCTCGAACTGCTCAACCGCCCGGTGCGCTCGAGCGCCGACGTCCAGGAGCTGCTCGGCATTCCCGTGCTCGGCTCGGTGGCATGGCAGCCGCCGCGTCCGCGTCGCAACGGCCTGCGCTCGCTGATGGCGCCGCGCCGCCTGCTGCGCCTGAACTAGGAGAGTCCATGAATTCCCCGATCCTGTCGCCGCTGTCGGCCGACGCCGCCGATGCCGCCGAATCGAGCATGGGCGCGCTCCTGCTCGATGCCGGCAAACTCACGCCGGAAGGCGCCGAGCGCGTGCTGCGCATGCAGAAAGACCTCGGCATCCGCTTCGGCGAGGCCGCTGTCCGCCTGGGCCTGGTGAGCGAAGACGATATCCAGCAGGCCCTGGCGCGCCAGTTCGCCTATCCCTACCTGCCGAAAGGGCAGACTCCCCTGTCGCCGCGCCTGGTGGCGGCCTTCGAGCCGTTTGCGCCCCAGGTCGAGTCGCTGCGCGCGATCCGCAGCCAGCTCATGCTGCGCTGGTTCGCCCGCGGCCGGCGCGCACTCGGCGTGCTCGGCGCCGACCTCGACGACGGCGCGGCCCTGTTCGCCGCCAACCTGGCGGTGGTGTTTTCCCAGCTCGGCGAACAGACCATCCTGGTCGACGCCAACCTGCGCACGCCGCGCCAGCACGAAGTGTTCGGACTGCGCCCACGCCAGGGGCTGTCCGACCTGCTGGCCGGACGCGCCGGACTCGACGTCGTGATGCGCGTGCCCGGCTTCGTCGATTTGTCGGTGCTGCCGGCCGGCACGCTGCCGCCAAACCCGCAGGAGCTGCTCAGCCGCGACGCCTTCCTCAGTCTCGACAGCTCGCTCGCCGCCGGTTACGACATCGTGCTGTATGACCTCGCTCCCTTCGGCGTGGGCGCCGATGCGCTGGCGGTGGCGGGCCGGGCCGGCGGCGTGCTGCTGGCGGTGCGCAAGGACCATACCCGCGTCGCCCAGCTTGCCCGCATGGCCGAGCAACTGGCCGAGGCGGGGGCCGAGGTGGTGGGCGCCGTCGTGATGGAGTTCTGAATGACGGCCCAGGTGCGACCCGGGCCGCCGCCGCAGGCCGCGAGCGGCGCGGCGGCGCGCGTGCCGTTGCGCTCGGGCCTGCGCGCCGCGCTGCCGGAATGGTGGCCGGTCATGCTCGGGCTGGCCGCGCTGTTCCTGCCGACTTTCCACTCGCTGTTCACCGGCGCCTGGATCGGCGAGGAGCAGGCGCACGGGCCGATGATCTTCGCCTTGGCCTTGTGGCTGAGTTACCGCAAGTGGCCCGAGGTCCTTGCCGCGCCCGCCACGCCGTGCTGGCTCGGCTGGCCGCTGCTGGCCGTCGGCCTCGCGCTGCACCTGCTGGGGCGTTCGCAGCACATACTGATGTTCGAGATAGGCTCCATCATCGTGGTGCTGGCCGCCATCGTGCTGGTCAAGCTGGGCACGCGCGCGCTGCGCGTGCTGTGGTTCCCGTTCTTCTTCATGCTGTTCATGGTGCCGCTGCCCAGCGAGTTCGTGGCCGCCGTCACCATGCCGATGAAGATGGCGGTGTCCTGGGCCACGGAGCAGCTGCTGTTCGCCGTCGGCTACCCGATCGCGCGCTCCGGCGTGATCCTGCAGATCGGCCAGTACCAGCTGCTGGTGGCCGACGCCTGCGCCGGATTGCAGACCCTGCTCACGCTCGAGGCGCTGGGCCTGTTCTACCTGAACCTGATGCGTCACCCTTCGGCAGTTCGCAACATCGGTCTCGCGATCCTGATCATCCCGATCTCGTTCTCGGCCAACGTGATCCGCGTGATCGTGCTGACCCTGGTCACCTATTACCTGGGCGACGCCGCCGGCCAGGGTTTCCTGCATGGCTTTGCCGGCATGGTGCTCTTCCTCACGGCCCTGGGCCTGATCCTGGCGGTCGACTCCAGCCTGCAGTGGTATGTCGCACGGCGCCGGCGCACGGAGGGGGAGGCGGCATGAACCGGCGCTTTCTCGCCAGCCTGGCGCTGGGCGTGGCGATGGCCGGCGCCTCGGCCCTGACCGGCGCGCTCACGCCGACGGTGAAGGTGGCCCAGGGGCAGGCGCCTTTCCAGCTCGAGACCATGATCCCGCAGCGCTTCGGCGCCTGGCAGGTCGATCCCAGCGTGGTGCCGCTCACGCCCGATCCCGAGCAGGCCGGGCTCCTGAAAAAGCTCTACGACCAGACCCTGTCGCGCACCTATATCGACGGGGCGGGGCGGCGTGTGATGCTGTCGATCGCCTATGGCGGCGACCAGAGCAAGGCGCTGCAGCTGCACCTGCCCGAAGTCTGCTATGTGGCCCAGGGCTTCCAGCTGGTCAGCGACGGCGCCGGCAGCCTGGCCACGCCCTACGGCGCGCTGCCGGTTAAGCGCCTGGTGGCGCGCCAGCAGCAGCGCAACGAGCCGATCACCTACTGGATCACGATCGGCGACAAGGCCACGCGCTCGGGCATCGAGCAGAAACTGCGGCGCCTGGCCTACGGCCTGTCGGGCGAGATCCCGGACGGCATGCTGGTGCGGGTCTCGAGTATCGGGACCGACGAAGCGGGCGCCTATGCGCTGCAGGACCGTTTCGTGGCCGAGCTGCTCGCTGTCCTCGACGCGCGCGACCGCGCCCGCCTGATCGGCGTCCAGGGTCCCGCGACCTGACCGGTAGCTGCGATGAGCGACACCCTGCTGCAATACCTGTTCACCTCGCTGCCCTTCATCGTCGTCGTGCTGCTGGCGGTGCTCGCGGTGCTGGGGATGGGACTGGGGCTGGTGTGGCCGCGCCTGCTCGTCTATCCCTACCTGTGCATTTTCTTCTGGATGAACTCGACCAGCTACGGCAGCCTGTCGGTGTTCGCCTCGCCCGGCGTCTACAGCCGCGGTTCCGGCATGCTGTTCTTTCCGCTGGTGCTGTGGTACGTGCTTGGCGCCTGGTGCTGCGCGCGCGTGGCGGCCGCGTTCACGCAAGGAAACGGGCAGGGAATCGGGCTGGGTGGCGGGCCAGGAATCGGGCAGGGTGGGGCCCCGCTCGGGACAAGCGCAGGCGCGGCGCCCTGCAACCTGCGCCCCTGGTTCTGGGGCTGGACGGTGTTGCTGGCGGCGCACGCCGTCGCCGCCTTCGTATCAAGCATCCCCCTGAAGGACGCGCTGGCGCCGTCCGGCTTTTCGAACATCGTCTGGATGGGGCCGCTGATCGGCCTGATGCTGCTCGCCTTCCGTACGCGCGAGCATGCCATCGAGCTGGCGCGCTTCATCATGCTCGCCGGGCTGGGACGCGCATTGTTCGGCCTGGGGCGCTGGGCGGCCTTCGGCGGCGATCCGAACAATGTCTACGCGAACAGGAACGCGATCTCCATCCGCCTGACCTTCTTCGACATCAACGACAGCCTCCTGTGCATGCTCGCTTTCGCGATCGCCGCCGTGTTCCTGTTCCAGGCGGCGCAGGTGCGCCGCGCGACGCTCTGGCGGGTGCTCGAGTGGCTGACCCTGGGCGCGACCGCCGCCTGCATCGTCCTGTCCTACCGGCGCAGCGCCTGGTTCGGCTTCATGCTCGGCTTTGCCGTCCTGTTGCTGCGCTTTCCGCTGCGGCGCCGCGTGCAGCTGGTGCTGGGCGCGCTGCCGCTGGTCGGCTCGGCGCTCGCCTACGCCGCGCTGCGCCGCCTCGGCCAGACCCGGGGCGGAAGCGGCCTGTTCTACGACATGCAGTCGGCCCGCTTCGGCCCTGAAAGCGAGCGCGTGCTGGAACTCAAGCTGGTGCTGGACGACATCCTGGCGCGGCCCTTCACCGGCATCGGGTCCTGGGGCCGCTATTCGGGCTACGAGCAGATTTCCTGGCAGGCGAACCCGGACGGCGGGCTGTTCCTGCACAGCGGCGTGCTGCACGTCGCCCTGAAATGCGGCTTGCCCGGGATGGCGCTGCTGGCCGGCACCATCTGCGCCTTCGTGCTGGCCGCGCGCCGCGCGCTGCGCTCGCTGCCGCCCGAACTGCTGCCGTTGGGCACGGCCGGCGCCGCCGCGCTGGCCTTCATGATCCCCGACGTGCTGATCGGCACGCCTTTCCCCCAGGTGCGCACCACCCAGATGCTGGCCATCGCCATGGCCTTGCCCTACGTGGCGCTGGTCGCCGGCGCCGCCGCGCCCGCGCCTGCGCGCACGCCGCGTCAGCGCTTCCGCGTTCATCCGGTGCCAGCGTGACGCGCATCATGGAGCTGCGCCTGTTCCGCAATGCCTGGTCGAACCTGCTGGGCGCGGCCGTGCCGGCGCTGGCGGCGCTGGCCACCGTGCCCCTGATCGTGGCCGGCCTGGGCGAAGCCAACTACGGCGTGTATGCGCTCGTCACCGCCATCGTCGGCTATTTCGCCGTCATCGACATCAACGTCACCGCCGGGTCGGTCAAGTACATCGCCGCCCAGCATGCCTGCGCCGAGCACGAGCGCATCGCCGAGACCCTGTGCTTCGGCAGCGCCATCTATGTCCTGATCGGCGCCCTTGGCGCCCTCGGGTTGTTTGCCGGCGCCCGTTTCTTCGTCGTCGAGGTCTTCACGGTGCCGCCGCGCCTGACCGGCGAGGCCGTGGCCAGCCTGCAATGGGCGGCCCTCGGCTTTCTCTTCGGCCAACTGCAGAGCTACCTGAACAGCGTGCCCCAGGCGCTGATGCGCTTCGACGTATCGGCCCGTCTCGAGATGGTGTTCGGCACCCTGGTGCCCCTGGCCACGGTCGGCGTCCTGTTGCTCGGCTTCGGGCTGGTCGAGGTCATCGCACTGCGGGTGGTGGCCAGCGCCATCCATTGCCTGGTGCTGTGGCGCGGGATCAGGCGCCTGCTCCCGGGCCTGCGCTGGCGCTGGCCGGGCCGGGGCCTGCGCAAGGGCATCCTCGGCTTTTCCGCTTACTCCTTCCTGTCGCGCTTTGCCGCGCTGTCCTATGCCCACGCCGACAAGCTGATCATCGGCGCCCTGGTCGGCGTCACCGGGCTCGCGTATTTCACGGTCGCCGCCACGCTCGCCAACCGCGTGCTGGGCCTGACCTTCCGCCTGTCCGGCGTCTTTTTTCCGGCGGCGAGCATGCTGGCCGCCGGCGGCGAACTGGGGCGCCTGGACCAGGCCTACCTGAAGGCGACCCGCTACGTGGTCTACCTGAACGCCGCCATGCTGGTGCTGCTGGCGGTCTTCGCCTATCCGCTGCTGGCCTACTGGATGGATGCGCAGTTCGCGAGGAATGGCGCGACGGTGCTGGCGGTGATGGCGCTGTCGCAGTTCGTCGATTCGCTCACCAGCCTGCCGTCGCTGGTGAACGATGGCATGGGGCATCCGCGGGTGTCCGGCCTGTTCGCGGTGGCGCGCGCACTGGCCGGGATGCTGATCGTCTATGCCGGCGTGGCCGGCTGGGGCATCGCCGGCGCGGCCTGGGGACACCTGGCCGCCTCGATCCTGTTCACGGCGGCCTTCCTGGTGTTCGTGCATGGGCGCACGGTGCCGACCTCGCTCCAGCGCCTGTGCACCCGCGCCTACCTGCCGGGCATGGCGGGCGCCGCCGCGGTGGCGCTGGCGGCCGCGCTGGCCGAGCGCTGGTTCCACCGCGGCGCGCTCGACTTCGTGCTGATCCTTCTGTCCACCCTGGGCCTGCTGGCACTGGCGGGCATGCTGTTCGTGGTCGAACGCGAAGACCGCCTCTGGGCCTGGGCGCGCGTCAAGGCGCTGGGAGGAGGCTAGGTGCGTATTCTCCTGGTCTCGGAAGACCTGCCGGGCGCACAGATCGGCGGCCTGGGCAAGCATGTGGTGACGCTCGGTAATGCCTTGCTCGCGCATGGGCATGCAGTACGCATCCTCGGGCGCAGCAACCATGGCGGCCGCGCGGCCACGGACTGGGCGCCGCAGATCGGTTTCCACGGGGAGGTCGTTCCGGCATTCGAATACGCCCATGTCGGCTGGAAGGAAAGCCAGCTTGGCGTCTTCAACCCCTTCAAGCGCCCGTATTTCGCCCGCAAGCTGGCGCGCGCGATCGCCCGGCATGCGCGCGAGGCCGAGGTCGTCCACTACCACGGCCACCTGCCGATGGTCGGTCTCTACCTCGATCCGGCGCTCAATTTCGTCCAGACCCGTCACGATCAGGGCAGCGAGTGCGTCATCCATCTGCGCTTCAAGGACGGCGCCGTGTGCGAGCAGCGCGCGGCGCGCGCCTGCGCCGCCTGCGCCCATCCGCGGCCGGGACCGCTGCGCACCAGCCTGTCGGCCCATGCGGTGGAGCGTTACCGCGACGAGACCGAGCGCGCCTTTGCCCGCCACAAGACGGTGTTCGTGTCCGACTTCCTGCGCCGCCAGTTCCTGCGCGCGCGGCCCGGAGCGGACCTGGGGCGCGCACGGGTCATCCATAACTTCATCGACCTCGACCGGATTGCCGGCCTGGCGGCGCAGGCCGGACCGCCGCGCGCCGGACAAGTCCTCGTTGCCGGCCGTATCGACACCGGCAAGGGCTTCGGCGAGTTCCTCGCGGCCGCGCAGGGGCGCTTGCCGCCCTGGGCGCGGGTGCTGGTCGTCGGCGACGGCCCCGCGCGCGCCGCCCTGGAAGCGCGCTTCGCGGGCGAGCAGGTGCGCTTTCTCGGTTGGCGCGCCGGCGCCGAGGTCGTCGCGCACACGGCCAGCAGCCATGTCTGCGTGGTCCCATCGGTATGGGAGGAGCCCTGCGGCACCACCATCCTCGAAGCGCTGGCGCTGGGGCGGCCCTGCCTGGCGCTGGCGCGCGGCGGCACGCCGGAGCTGGCGGCCTACGAGCAGTACCCCGGCCAGCTCCAGCTGAGCCAGACCATGCCCGAGCTGGTCGAGCGCCTGGTCGCCCGGCTGGCCACGCTGCCGCTCTGGATGCCGCGGCCGGAATGCTTCGGCGCCGACGTCAATCTCATTCTTCCCCAACTGGTGGACCTGTATGCCGAATGAACCGCGGTTTTCGATCGTCACCTGCACCTGGAACAGCGCCGCGCTGCTCCCCGACACGCTGGCCTCGGTGCGCGCCCAGACCTGTCCCGATGTCGAGCACATCTTCGTCGATGGCGGCTCACATGACGCCACGCTCGACCTGGTCGCGGCCCACCCGCTTCCAAAGCGCGTGCTGCGCGACGTCGGCGGCGGCATCAGCCGCGCGATGAACCAGGGCATCCTGGCCGCGCGCGGCGAATTCGTCGCCCACCTGCACTCGGACGATTACTACGCCGCGCCCGACGTGCTGGAGCAGGTGGCGCGCCGCTTCGACGAAACCGGCGCCGCCTGGGTGGTCGGCCAGATCCGGGTGCTGCGCGACGGCCGCCTGTTCGAGCCGTATCCGATGCGCCCGTTCAGTTACCGCGCCTATTGTTCCGGGCGGGCAGCGATCGCGCATCCCGCGGTGTTCCTGCGGCGCGAGGTCTTCGCCCAGGTCGGCATGTTCGACGAGGGCCTGCGCTATGCCATGGACATCGACCTCTGGCTGCGCCTGGGGGCGCGCATGGCGCCGGCGCTGATCGAACGGCCGTTGACCGTGTTCCGCGAGCACGCCGGGAGCGTCTCTTCAAGCAATAAGATCCGGGCGCGCCAGGAAGAGTTCGCGGTGCGGCGGCGCTACATGGGAAGGGCGCCGCTGGCCTTCGCGGTCTACTGCCTGCGCTACCTGAAACGCATGCGCGCGCTGCGCGCCAGCAGTCCGGCTTGACTGTGCGGAAAGAAAAATAATGGAACGTCTTTGCGAACAAAACACAGCTGTTACAGGAGTGAAAATGAAGGTAAAACAAGCTTAATATTCTTGCGTTGGATTTCTGCGATGCAAACAAAAAAAGGATGATTTCCGAGAAGAAGTTGCCTCTGTTCAATTTCTTGGTGAGGTAACATCAGTTCGTCCCGATCGACACTTGTCTCCCCAAGTGCCTGTCGCACGCAACAAAGGCCGTCCAGCCCCGGACGGCCTGCCCGGAATTCATCCCATCGTCTCGGAGCATCATTCATGAAATTCAACCGACAGGGCCTGCTGCAGGCCCTCGCCCTGGCGTCCCTGTGTGCGCTGTCGCTGAACGCGCGTGCCGACTGGGCCCAGTCGACCGATCCGCTGGTGGTCCAGCCCGGTCCCACCAACAATGCCGTCCAGGCCCAGAATCCGCCGGGTTTCACCTGGGCGCGCCACCCGACCGGGCCGGCTGCCTACGAAATCGAGATCACGCCCGTCGGCGGCGCGCCGATCAAGGCGATCGTCGAACGCAACTGGTATCTCCCGACCACGGCCCTGCCGCTCGGCAACTACACCTGGCGCGTGCGCCCGAACGGCAGCAGCGACTGGTCGACCCCGCGCAGCTTCCAGCTCACCACGCGCTCGACCGTGTTCGAAGTGCCCGACAACGAAACCCTGCGCAAGCGCATCAGCGCCAAGCCGCGTCCGCGCGCGCTGCCGCCGTCCTTCACCCTGTACTCGACCTGGAGCGCGGGCAAGAAGGCCGAACTCGATCCTTACGTCAGCCGCATGACCAACGAGATCAAGCTGCAGATCAATGCGCTGCCGGCTCTGAACGACGCCCGCTGGCCGATCGCGATCACCTCGCCGCTGACCGCCGCGATGGCCGCGCAGCAGACCGACATCCGCCAGCGCATCAACGAAGCGAGCCGCCAGCTCGAAGCGGCCGCCATCATGTGGCGCATGAAGCGCGACCCGATGTTCCTGACCGAAGCGCTGCGCAAGGGCGACCAGCTCGCCAGCCTGGATCCGAAGGGCCCGACCAGCTACGTCAACCAGGACCAGGCCACGCGCCAGATCTCGGTCTCGCTGATCAAGGCCATCGACAGCCTGGCGGGCGACCTCGACGCCACCCGCAAGGCCAAGTGGCTCGAGACCGTGCGCGTGCGCACCGAGGAAATCTACCGTAATCTGGCCGGCGACAATGGCCGCCTCGACCAGTTCCCCTTCGACTCGCACGGCAACACCAGCCTGGTCTTCCTGGTGCTGATTTCCTCGCTGTCGCTGGGCGACATTCCCGAAGCGCAGAAGTGGTTCGACTTCTCCTTCCGCGCCTACGCCAACGCGCCTTCGCCCTGGGCCGGCCCGGAAGGCGGCTTCGCCAACGGCACCGCCTATGCCGAATACGCGGCCGGCTACCTGGTCCAGCTGTGGGACCCGCTGACCCAGGCCACCGGCGTGAATTTCTACGGCAAGCCCTGGGCCCTGGGCTTCCTCGACTTCGCGATCCAGTTCACGCCGCCGGGTTCGAAGGTCCACGCCTTCGGCGACGGTTCCGAGACCAAGCCCGACACCCGCGTGTTCCACGCTTTCGGCTCGCGCATGGTCTCGCCGCGCGCAGCATGGTACGTGGCCAAGCTGGGCGGCACCGAAGACACGCTGTCGCTGCTGCAGGCGCCTTACCCGATGCCGGTGGCCGACACCAAGGTGCAGTTGCCGCCGTCGAGCACGGCCTACTATCCGAGCACCGGCTGGGTGTCGATGCACAGCGATATCGGCCTGAGCTCGCGCAGCTCGCTGTACTTCAAGTCCAGCCCCTACGGTTCGTTCAACCACAGCCACGGCGACCAGAACGGCCTGCTGCTGTCGGTCGCCGGCCAGCCGCTGCTGGTGAAGGCCGGCTGGTACGACTGGTACGGCTCGCCCTACTGGACCGACTGGTATCACCAGACCCGCTCGCAGAATGCGATCACCTTCGACGGCGGCAAGGGCCAGCTGGTGACCGGCTACCGCGAGCAGCTGCAGCGCAACGGCAGGATCACGTCCTATGCGGCCCAGCCGAGCTACGACTATGCCGAAGGCGACGCGACGCCGGCCTATGGCGGCCAGCTCACCATGGCCAAGCGCCAGGTCTGGCACCTGCGCAATGCCGGGAATGCGATCCTGGTGCGCGACAAGCTCTCGGCCAGCGTGCCCCACACCTATGAGTTCAACCTGCATACGCCGGTGATCATGACGGTGGAAAGCCCGAGCGCGGTGAAGATCGCGGCGGGCGGCCAGTCGGTCTGCGTGCGTTCGCTGAATGCCGACGCCAAGTTCGCCAAATGGATCGGCCCGGGAGCCAAGCCCAACGTGATCGAGGACCACGGCGCCTTCTACCTGCCGAACGACGGCAAGTCGGTCGCCGAGTTCCTGGTGCTGCTCGACGTGGGCTGCAAGCGCCCGGAGGTGCAGGTCGCCACGTCCGGCACCGTGCGCACGGTCACTGTTGCCGGGCAAAGTGTCACGCTGAACTGAATGCAGGCCTGATTCACGCCTGCGCTATATTGGCTGCGCCTCCCGGCGCGGCGGACGTCCCCGCGGCTGCGCGCCCGGGGACGTTTTTTTTGGGGCGCGGCCGCGCCGTCGTGGGGGCAGCATGAAGCAGGTCTTCCTGATCCACGCGCACAAGGACCTCGACCAGCTCAACGCCCTGGTGGCGCAACTGTGCGACCCGGACTTCGCCATCTACGTCCACCTCGACCGCAAGTGGCGGGTCGACACCGCCCGCGTCCACCCGTGCGCGCGCCAGATCGAACCGCGCGTCGACGTGCGCTGGGGCGGCTTCAGCCAGGTCGCGGCCACGCTCGCCTCGCTGCGCCGCATCCTGGCCAGCGAGCCCGCATTCGACAAGCTGCTCTTCCTCTCGGGCCAGGATTTTCCGGTGCTGTCGAACAGCGGCCTGAAGCGGGAGCTGGCGCGCCTGGAAGGGCGCGAGCTGATCGAGGCGGCGCCGATCCGGCCGGGCGGCTGGCAGGTCGCCTTCCGCTACCAGTATTTCTACCGCGAGGGCAGCAGCCGCCCGCAGCAACTGGCCTGCGCGATCCTGAACCGCGTACTGCGCCTGGCCGGCCGGACGCGCCGCCTGCCCGGCGGCGTCGAGCCCTGGGGCGGTTCGACCTGGTGGAGCCTGTCGCGGCCCTGCATCGCGCAGATACTGGCCGACGCCGACAGGCGGCGTGCGCTGCTGCGCTTCTGCCGCTTTGTGCTGTGTCCGGACGAAATGGTCTTCCAGACCCTGGTGATGAACTCGCATTTCCGTGACCGTGTGCTCACGAATAACTTCCGCTACGTGCAATGGCCGCAGGGCGGGGCGCGCAATCCGGCAGTGCTGACCGAAAACGACCTGGAGCGCGTGCTGGCTTCGAATGCCCACTTCTGCCGCAAGCTCGACGGCGCCGCCAGCGCCGGCCTGCGCGCGCAGTTGCTGGCGCACCAGGCGCGGCAGGCGCGCGCCTCCGGTGTTCCCTAGGGAAGCACCAACTCGGCGTCGCGTTTGATCGGGCTCAAAGGCCCCGTGCGCCCGCTTGCGATACCGGGACCGGCGCCGTCATCCCTGGGCTAGTATCGACCGGCTACCACTCGACGGGCTATCCATGCGCTCCAGGCCGCTCTCCATCGCCTTCATCGTCCGCGACCCCTTGCCGCCGCGGCGCGCCGACGTGCTGACCCTGTTCGGCGCCGAGATGCCGCGCCATGGCGTGCATACCGAACTGGTGGGGCAGGGCGGGGCCGATGCGCCGGAGCCGTGGAGCGCCGGGGGCATGCACGTCGTCGGCAGCCTGGGCAGCCGCTTCGCCGCGGTCTGTTCGCCGTTCTGGGACCTGCTCGGCCTGCTGCGCGCCTGGCGCCGGGCGCGTCCCGGCTGCATCCAGGTGCGCGACAAGGTCGCCAGCGCGCTGCTGGCCTGGCTGGCGGCGCGCTGCCTGCGCGTACCCTTCGTCTACTGGATGTCCTTTCCCATCGTCGAAGGCTTCGAGGTGCGCCGCGACGCCCTGGCCCGGCGCGGCAGGGGAGCGCTGTGGCTGGCGCACGCGCTGCGCGCGCGCGCCTCGCGCCTGCTGGTCTACGGCCTGCTGCTGCCGCGGGCCGACCACGTCTTCGTGCAAAGCGAGGCCATGCGCGCCTGGCTGGCGGGGCAGGGGCTCTTGCCGGACCGCATGACGGCGGTGCCGATGGGCGTCGACGTCGACCTGTTCGAGCGCGCCGCGATCGCCCCGAGCCTTGACGCGCGCCTGGACGGTCGCCGCGTCGTCGTGTATCTCGGCAGCGTGGCCCAGTCGCGCCAGTCGGACTTCCTGCTCGATGTCGCCGCCCTGCTGCGCGAGCGCCTGCCCGGGGTTTTGCTGGTCATCGCGGGCGATGCGCCCTCGCAGGACGAAATGGCCTGGATGCGCCGCGAGATCGCCGGTCGCGGCCTCGAGGAACACGTGCTGCTGACCGGCTGGCTGCCCCAGCGCGCCGCGCTCGGCTACGCGGTGCGCGCCGAAGTCGGGCTCTCGCCGATTCCACGCGGGCCGCTGTTCGACGTCTCCTCGCCGACCAAGCTGGTCGAATACCTCGCGCTCGGCATCCCGAGCGTGGCCAACGACATTCCCGACCAGGCCCAGGTCATCGCGCAGAGCGGGGCGGGGCTGTGCGTGCCCATGCAGGCCCCGGCCTTTGCCGAGGCCACGCTGCGCCTGCTGGGCGACCCCGTACTGGCGGCAAGCCTGGGCGGACGCGGGCCGGCATGGGCGCGCGCCCACCGCAGCTACGGCATCCTGGCGCGCAAGGTCGCCCGGGCCTACGGCGACATCTGTCCGCCATGTGGACCTATTCGGTGAAGTACACGCTGCGTTCCGTCGGCCGCGAATTGCTGCGCGGCTTCTGGGGACGCTACCTGGTCTACCCGCGCCTGGCCACGGTGGAGCGTTCTCCGGGCCTGCTCAATGCCGCGATCGCGCGGCGCGCGCGCCGGCTCGGCGTCGCGGTCGATGCCGACGGCACGCGCCTGCGCCGCGCGGAGCCGGGCGCGGTCCTGCTCACCAAGGGCGAACTGCAGCGCCACCCGGAACGCTTCCTGCGCCCGCGCGGCATCAAGAGCCTGCTGCGCAGCACGATCCGCACCAGCGGCACCTCCGGCACCCCGCTGGCGCTGGTGCAGACGCTCGGGGCCGTCATCCGCGAAGAAGGCTTCGTCCACCGCCAGCTGAGCTGGATCGGCTACCGCCATGGCCAGCGCCGCGCCTGGATCCGCGGCGACATCGTCTGCCCCGACCGCCCGCCGGACGGGCGCTACTGGTGCCACGACTGGTTCGGCAAGATCCTCATGATGTCGTCCTACCACCTGTCCAGCGCCACCATGGGCGCCTACATCGGGGCGCTCGAACGCCACGATCCGGTCGTCATCCACGCCTATCCCTCCTCGGTCGGCGCGCTCGCGGCCTGGCTCAACGCCTGCGGCCGGCGCTACCGCGGCGCGGCCCTGCGCGGCGTCTTCACTTCCTCGGAAACCCTGGAGCCCGACGTGCGCGGCGCCGTCGAGACCGCCTTCGGGGTGCCGGTCTACGACTGGTATGGCCAGGCCGAGCGGGTGGTGGCGATCGGCACCTGCGAGCGCGGCAACTACCATGTGCTGACCGATTATGGCGGCGTCGAGCTGCTCGAGCTCGGGGATGGCAGTTGCGAGCTGGTCGGCACCACGCTGAACAATCCGGCCATGCCCCTGTCGCGCTACCGTACCGGGGACCGCATCATCCCCGGCAACGGTGCGCCCTGCGCCTGCGGCCGCGTCTTCCCGACGGTCAAGGCCGTGATCGGCCGCCAGGAAAAGAGCGTGACCCTGCCGGACGGACGCATCGTGACCCGCCTCGACCGCGTATTCCAGGGGCATGAACGCAGCCTGCTCGAAGGCCAGGTGTTGTATCGCGGCGACGCCCGCTTCGTGCTGCGCGTGGTCACCACCGAGGCTTTCGGGGCCGCGGACGAAGCCGCCCTGATCGACAAGTTTCTCCTGCGTGTGCCCGGGGTGGAGGTCGGCGTGGAGAGGGTGCCGGCGATTGCACGCGGGCCGAACGGAAAGTATGAATTTATTGCTTTTGAAATGTGAACCGTGCGCGGCAGGGGAAACAGTTGATGTATGATCGAAATATTGTACCTTTATTAAGAGACGTGAACCGCCTGCCCCCCACCAGATTGGCGTCCCAGCCTGCCGGAGCCCGTGCATGAAAGCGCGCGCGCCGCGCATTCTGATGGTCGGCACTGCACTGGACGGGCGGGGCGGGGTGGCGGCGGTGGTCTCGGTATTGCGCGCCAGCGGCCTGTTCGAGCGCGAGGCGGTGCATTACGTCAGCACCCACCGCGACGGTGGGCCGCTGGCCAAGCTCGGCCATGCGGGCGCGGGCCTGTTCGCCACGCTGCGCGCCTGCCTGCGCCATCGCCCGGCCATCGTCCACGCCCATGCCTCCACCGGCGCCAGTTTCGTGCGCAAGTCGCTCGTGCTGCTGGTGGCGCGCGCCAGCGGCTGCAAGACCATCGTCCACCTGCATGGCGGCACCTTCCGCCACTATGCGCTGGAGCGCTCGGGCGCCCCGATGCGGCGCTGGATCCGCCATACGCTGGAGCGCAGCTCGCTCGTGATCGCGCTGACCGACAGCTGGGCCGCCTTCGTGCGCGGCTTCGCGCCCCAGGCGCGCGTGGCCGTGGTGCCGAACGCGGTGCCGCTGCCCGCGCTGCCCGACGATGCACAGCCGGGACGCGTGCTCTTCCTCGGACGCATCGAAGCGGCCAAGGGCACCGGGGAACTGCTCGACGCCCTGGCCATGCTGGCGCCGCGCTTTCCGCAACTGCGCCTGGTGCTGGGCGGCAGCGGCGACCTGGACGGTTTCCGCCAGGCCGCCGCGGCGCGTGGCGTGAGCGACCGCATCGAACTGCCGGGCTGGCTCGATACGGCGGCGCGCGACGCGGAACTGGCGCGCGCGGCGGTCTTTTGCCTGCCTTCGCATGCCGAGGGCTTGCCGATGGCCCTGCTGGAGGCGATGGCGGCGGGCAAGGCCGTGGTGGCCAGCGCGGTGGGCGGCATTCCCGAGCTGGTGCGCGACGGCGACAACGGCCTGCTGGTGCCGCCGCGCGACGGCGCCGCCCTGGCCGCGGCGCTGGCGCGCCTGCTCGGCGACGCGCCCCTGTGCCGGCAATTGGGCGCGTGCGCCCGCGTGACGGTGGAAACCCAGTATTCAACGCAGGCAGTCTGCGGCCGACTGGCCGCGATCTATAACGATTTGGCGGGGACTCGATGAACGCAACAGTACGCATGGTTTGGCTGGTCAACCGTCTGCGCTGCATGTCGGTGGCCGAGATCGGATATCGGGTGCGCCAGGTGGCGCGCACGAAGATGGCTCGATCGAGCGCCCGTCGCGCCGCCCCGGCGCCCTTGCCGCGTGCGCGCAGCTTTGACGTACACGGCGCGCCCGCGCTCGACCCGCTCCAGATCGATGCCCTGCTGGCCGAGGCCGACCGCGTCTGCGCCGGCCACGTGGTGCTGTTCGCCGACCGCAGCTTCGACGTCGGCGTCCCCACCGTCTGGAACCGCGATCCCGACAGCGGCATCACCGGCCCCGCGGTCTTCTCCGGCGACATCGCGATCGACAGGCAGGAGCTGGTCGGCGACATCAAGCACGTCTGGGAACTCAATCGCCACCTGCACCTCGTGCGCCTGGCCCAGGCCTGGAGCGTCAGCGGCGAAGTGCGCTGGCTGCATGCGCTCGAACAGCAGCTGCGCAGCTGGCTCGACCAGTGCCCGCCGCTGCAGGGCCCGAACTGGACCAGCCCGCTGGAAATGGGCATCCGCCTGGTCAACTGGGCCCTGCTGTGGCAACTGGTCGGCGGCGAGGGCAGCAGCCTGTTCGCCGGCGAATCCGGCCAGCGCCTGCGCGCCGACTGGCTCGACAGCATCCACGCCCACTGCCGCACGATCGCGCGCAACCTGTCGCGCCACTCCTCGGCCAACAACCACCTGATCGGGGAGCTGGCCGGCCTGTTCGTCGGCGCCTCGGTCTGGCCCTGCTGGAAGGAGTCCGGCGCCTGGATGGAGCAGGCGCGCCGCGAACTCGAGCAGCAGGCCAGGCTGCAGTATTCGCTGGACGGCGTGAACCGCGAGCAGGCCTTTGCCTACCACGTGTTCTCGGCCGAATTCCTGTTCGTCGCCGGCCTGGTCGGCCAGGCCACCGGCGTGCCGTTCTCGCGCAACTACTGGGGCGTGCTGCAGCGCGCGCTGCGCTTCCTGCGCTCGGTGCGCGACGTCGGCGGCCACCTTCCGATGGTCGGCGACGCCGACGACGGCATCGTGTTCCGCCTGGACGCCGCCGGCAGCGACCGCGCTGCGCAACTGCTGGCGCTGGGCGACACCGTGTTCGGCGGCGCGCCCGACAAGCACCCCGGCGTGCGCTGGCTGCTGCACGCGCTGCCCGGACGCCGCCCCGACGCCGACGCCCACGAGCCCGATACCGGCTGGGCCTTCCCGGACGGCGGCTACTTCCTGTTCGGTTCGCACTTCGGGGCGCCCGACGAGGTCAAGGGCATGCTCGACTGCGGCCCGCTCGGCTACCTCGGGATCGCCGCCCACGGCCACGCCGACGCGCTCTCGATGACGCTGTCGGTGGCCGGCGAGGAAGTGCTGGTCGATCCCGGCACCTATTCCTACTGGCAGGACCAGAAGTGGCGCGATTATTTCCGCGGCACCTCGGCCCACAACACGGTGCGCATCGACGGCCGCGACCAGTCGGTCTCGGGCGGGCGCTTCATCTGGCTGCGCAAGGCGCGCGCCAGCATCGAGCGCATGCCGACGTCTCCCCATGAATTCGACTTCCGCGGCTCGCACGACGGCTATGCCCGCCTGTCCGACCCGGTGCGCCACGTGCGCAGCGTGCGCTTCGACGCCGGCAGCTCCACGCTCACGGTGCGCGACGAGGTGGCCGGCAAGAAGCCCCATCCGATGGAGCTGTTCTGGCATTTCGCGCCTGAACTGAACGTGCGCCTGACCAGCACTGGCCTGCACGTGCGCGGCAAGCGCTTCGCCCTGCAGATGCAGGCCAGCGGCGCCGACCTCAAGCTCGAACTGGTGCGCGGCGCCGAAAATCCGCCGCTGGGCTGGTACTCGCGCTGCTACGAATCGAAGCAGCCATGCGACGTTTTACGTATCTCGACCGTATCGTCCGCCGTCCCGGTCGAATGCAGGTTTACAATAACGTTTTTCTAACTAGTTTCCAAAATTACTACAGTGCAGGATAGTCCAAAGATGCTCATTTACCTGGTCGCGGGCGCAAGGCCCAATTTCATGAAGATCGCCCCGATCGTGCGTGCACTGCAGGCGCAGGACAAGCTGTCGTTCAAGATCATCCATACCGGTCAGCATTACGACCGCGAGATGAATGACGTGTTCTTCGAAGAACTCGGCATTCCCCAGCCCGACGTGTTCATGGCCGCCGGCGGCGGCAGCCACGCCCAGCAGACCGCCAAGATCATGGTCGGTTTCGAGGAACTGTGCGTGGCCGAGCGTCCGGCCGCCGTGCTGGTCGTCGGCGACGTCAATTCCACCCTGGCCTGCTCGATCGTGGCCAAGAAACTCAACATTCCCGTCGCCCACGTCGAGGCCGGCCTGCGCAGCGGCGACATGTCCATGCCGGAGGAAATCAACCGCCTGGTCACCGACAGCATCTCGGACTGGTTCTTCGCCACCGAACCGGCGGCGGTCGAGCACCTGCGCCGCGAAGGCAAGCCCGAGTCGGTCGTGCACTACGTCGGCCACGTGATGGTCGACAACGTGCTCTACCAGGCCGACAAGCTGACCCGCGCCGACACCTCGGGCTTCGAGACCAGCGCCTTCAAGGCGCGTGCACAGGAAGGCGGCGGCCGCTACGGCGTCGTCACCATGCACCGTCCGAGCAACGTCGACGAGCCGGAAACCTTTGCCCGCATCGCCGGCGCGCTGAAGGAAATCGCGACCGAACTTCCGCTGATCTTCCCGGTGCACCCGCGCACCCGCGCCAACATCGAGAAATTCGGCATCGACCTGGGCCCGAACATCACCCTGGCCGGTCCCCAGGCCTACATGGCCTTCCTCAACCTGTGGAAGGACGCGGCTGTCGTGCTGACCGACTCCGGCGGCCTGCAGGAGGAAACCACGGCGCTGGGCGTGCCTTGCGTGACGATCCGCGAGAACACCGAGCGTCCGGTGACGGTGGACGAGGGCTCGAACGTGCTGGCCGGCACCGACCCGCAGAAGATCCTGCAGGAAGCGCGCAAGGTGCTGCGCGGCGAAGGCAAGCAGGGCCGCCGTCCGCAACTGTGGGACGGCAAGGCCGCCGAACGCATCGTCGCCATCCTGGCCCGCGAACTCGGATAACTGGAATGAACGATGCCATCACCTTGATGGGCTGCAGGATCGACAACCTGTCGATGGAGGAAACCCTCGTGCGTATCGAGGAATTCATCCGTTCCGGCAAGCCCCATCAACACGTGGTGGTGAACGTCGACAAGCTGGTGAAAGCCAGCCGCGACCCCGAGCTGCGCCGCATCGTCAACGACTGCGCGCTGGTCAATGCCGACGGCATGCCGGTCGTCTGGGCCTCGCGCCTGCTGGGCAAGCCCCTGAAGGAACGCGTGGCCGGCATCGACCTGTTCGAGGCCCTGATGCGCCGCGCCGGCGAGAAGGGCTGGCGCGTGTTCCTGCTGGGCGCGCGCGAAGAAGTGGTGGCGGCGGTGGCCGAGACCTACCGCCGGCGCTATCCGCAGCTGGCGATCGCCGGCTGGCGCAACGGCTACTGGAAGGGCGAGGCGGAAGAAGCCCAGGTCGCCGAACAGGTGCGCGCCAGCGGCGCCGACCTGCTGTTCGTGGCGATCAGCTCGCCAAAGAAGGAACAATTCCTCGGCCGCTGGCAGGCCGAGATGAAGATTCCCTTCGCCATGGGTGTCGGCGGCACCTTCGACGTGGCGATCGGATTGGTCAAGCGCGCGCCGCGCTGGATGCAGCGCGCGGGCCTGGAATGGTTCTACCGTTTCCTGCAGGAGCCGCGCCGCATGTTCCGCCGCTACTTCATCGACGACATGGCCTTCATCTGGCTGTTCATCAAGGAAGCGGCAGGACGCAAGGTCTAGAGGGCCTTGCCGGGCACGCCAGAGAGCCGAAAAAACATAGGGAAGGGCGGCCGCAGAAGCCGCAAGCAAAAGGACACGAGGGGGGACGGCGCTGTGCCGTCCTTGGAGCGCCGATACAGGCGCGCATCAACAGTATAGAGAGTGACGACATGAAGATTCTGGTTACGGGCGGCGTGGGCTATATCGGTTCCCACACCGTCGTCGAGTTGCAAAATGCCGGGTACGACGTGGTCGTGGTCGACAATCTCTCGAATGCGCAGCGCTCGGTGCAGGAGCGCGTGCAGAAAATCACCGGCAAGCCCTTCGAGCTGATCGAAGCCGACATCCGCGACCGCGCGGCCATGGAAGCGGCCTTTGCCAAGCACAAGGTGGACGCGGTCGTCCACTTCGCCGGCCTGAAGGCGGTCGGCGAATCGGTGGCCCAGCCGCTGCGTTATTACGACAACAATGTCTCCGGCAGCGTGGTGCTGTTCGAGACCATGGCCAAATTCGGCGTCAAGACCTTGGTGTTCTCGTCGTCGGCCACCGTCTACGGCGATCCGGCTTCGGTGCCGATCCTGGAAGACTTCCCGCTGTCGGCCACCAATCCCTATGGCCGCAGCAAGCTGATGATCGAAGACATCCTGCGCGACCTGTACAAGGCCGAGCCGGACTGGCGCATCGCGTTGCTGCGCTACTTCAACCCGGTCGGCGCCCACGAAAGCGGCCTGATCGGCGAAGAGCCCTCGGGCATCCCGAACAACCTGGTTCCCTACATCGCCCAGGTCGCCACCGGCCAGCGCGAAAAGCTGTCGGTGTTCGGCGGCGACTACCCGACCCCGGACGGCACCGGCATGCGCGACTACATCCACGTGGTCGACCTGTCGATCGGCCACGTCAAGACCCTGGAAAAGCTGTCCCAGGGCCCGGGCCTGCTGACCTACAACCTCGGCACTGGCCGCGGCAACAGCGTGCTGGAAATGGTGCGCGCCTTCGAGCAGGCCAGCGGCCGCCCGATTCCCTACCAGATCGTGGACCGCCGCCCGGGCGACATCGCCAAGTGCTATGCCGACCCGACGCGCGCCCGCGAGGAACTCGGCTGGGTCGCCACGCGCGACGTGGCCCGGATGTGCGCCGACACCTGGCATTACCAGACTTCGCGCGGCCAGGCCTGAGCCCGGCGCGCTTTATTCACAACGCATGCAAACACTGTAACGGGCTACAAAACGCACGAAGAAAACAGACAAAGTTTTACAGCTCACCAGCTCAACAGCACACACAATGAGGACGGTTCAATGAAAGCAATGATTCTCGCGGCAGGCAAGGGCACGCGCGTTCGCCCGCTCACGTACGACCTTCCGAAACCCATGATTCCGCTGCTCGGCAAACCCGTGATGGCTTACCTGGTCGAACACCTGAAGAAGCACGGCATCACGGAAATCATGGTCAACGTCAGCTGGCTGCACGAAAAAATCGAAGAGTATTTTGGCGAGGGCGAGCAGTTCGGCGTCCAGATCGGCTATTCCTTCGAGGGTTACCTGAGGGACGACGGCACCGTCGTGCCCGAACCGATCGGCTCGGCCGGCGGCATGAAGAAGATCCAGGAATTCGGCGGCTTTTTCGACGACACCACGATCGTGCTGTGCGGTGACGCCCTGATCGACCTCGACCTGAAGGCGGCGCTGCTCGAGCACCGCAGGAAAGGCGCGATGGCCTCGGTCATCACCAAGGAAGTACCGTGGGACAAGGTCTCGTCGTATGGCGTGGTCGTGACCGACGAGGAAGGCCGCATCAAGCAGTTCCAGGAAAAGCCGAGCCAGGAAGAGGCGCTGTCGAACTACATCAGCACCGGCATCTACATCTTCGAGCCGGAAGTGATCGACCTGATCCCCGCCGGCGTGCCTTTCGACATCGGCTCCGAGCTGTTCCCGCTGCTGGCCGAGCGCGGCCTGCCGTTCTACGCCCAGACCCGCCCGTTCAACTGGCTCGACATCGGCACGATGTCCGACTACTGGGAAGTGCTGCAGACCGTGCTCACGGGCGAAGTCAACCACATGGACGTGCCGGGCATCCAGATCGAGCCGGGCCTGTGGGTGGGGCTGAACACCAGCATCGACTGGAGCGGCGGCACGAAGATCGAAGGGCCGGTCTACATCGGCTCGGGCGTGCGCATCGAGGCGGGCGCCCATATCGTCGGCCCGACCTGGATCGGCCACGGCAGCCACATCTGCGAAGGCGCGGAGATCGTGCGTAGCGTGTTGTTCGAATATACCCGAGTGTTGCATGATGTAACATTGCATGAAATGATAGTTTTCAAGGAATACAGTGTCGACCGTGCCGGGGAAATGAAACACGCTTCCGAATACAGCTCGGAAGAATGGCTGAACGCACGCGACCGCCGCCGCAGCAGCCGCAAGGAAATCGCAAGTCAGAAAAGTAATAACCTAGAGAAAGCGAACGCATGAAGATTTACCCAGTGATCCTCTCCGGCGGTGCCGGTACCCGTCTGTGGCCACTGTCGCGCGCGGTGCTGCCCAAGCAGCTGCTGCCGCTGGTAGCCGACAAGACCATGCTGCAGGAAACCGCGCTGCGCGTTTCCGGCCTGCCTGGCCTGATGGCGCCGCTCGTCGTGTGCGGCAACGACCACCGCTTCATGGTGGCCGAGCAGCTGCGTGCTGCCGGCATTACGCCGCTGGGGATCCTGCTCGAGCCAAGCGGCCGCAATACCGCGCCGGCCGTCGCCGCGGCGGCGCACTACCTGAAGTCCATCGATCCGGAAGCGGTCATGCTGGTCCTGCCGGCCGACCACGTGATCGAGAACCGCGAAGCCTTCAAGGACGCGGTGCAGCGCGCCGCCACCATGGTGAAGGGCGGCGGCCTGGCGACCTTCGGCATCGTGCCGAAGTCGCCGGAGACCGGCTACGGCTACATCCGCCGCGGCGCGGGGCTGGCCGCCTGCGACGACTGCTACAAGGTCGAACGCTTCGTCGAGAAGCCCGACCTGGCGACCGCCCAGGCCTTCCTGGCCGACGGCGGCTACTACTGGAACAGCGGCATGTTCATGTTCGCCGCCGAGCGCTACCTGAGCGAACTGGCAAAGTTTGCTCCGGAAATCGCCGCCGCCGCCGACAAGGCGGTGCACACCGGCTACCGTGACCTCGACTTCTGCCGCCTCGACGAAGCGGCCTTCACGGCCTGCCCGTCGGATTCGATCGACTACGCGGTCATGGAGCACACCCAGGATGCGGTCGTGGTTCCGGCCGACATCGGCTGGAGCGATGTCGGTTCCTGGTCGGCACTGTGGGAAGTGCAGCCGCACGACGAGAACGGCAACGCCCAGCGCGGCGACGTCTACCTCGACGGCGTCAAGAATTCCCTGGTGCGCGCCGAGAGCCGCATCGTCGCGGTCGTGGGCGTCGAGGACATCGTCGTCGTCGAGACCCAGGACGCGGTGCTGGTCGCGCACAAGGACCAGGTCCAGCGCGTCAAGCAGGTGGTCGACCACCTGAAGTCGAAGGAGCGCACCGAGCACCTGCACCACACCCGCGTGTACCGTCCCTGGGGCCACTACGAGGGCATCGATGCGGGCGACCGTTTCCAGGTCAAGCGCATCACGGTCAAGCCGGGCGAGAAGCTGTCGCTGCAGATGCATCACCACCGTGCCGAGCACTGGGTGGTCGTCTCGGGCACCGCGCGCGTGACCTGCGGCGACAAGGTCAGCCTGCTGTCGGAAAACGAATCGACCTACATCCCGATCGGCATGAACCACCGCCTGGAAAACCCGGGCAAGCTGCCGCTGCACATCATCGAGGTGCAGTCGGGCAGCTACCTCGGCGAGGACGACATCGTCCGCTTCGAGGATATCTACAAGCGTTCGTAAGAGCGCTGAGTCGAAGAAGGGAAACGGGCCGCAAGGCCCGTTTCTCTTGGGGACCGTTGTGCTGGGTTGTGTAGGGTGGACACCTGTGTCCACGCGGTATGGCACAGTTGAGTTTTCGTAGGGTGGGCACTTGTGCCCACGCGGTGCGCCGGTACGCTGCTGCGCCGCTTGCTCCGGTCAGCGGCCTTTGCGTTCCATGTGTTCCCGCGCTGCGCGACGCCGTGCGATATGCCGCTGCTGTACCGCGTGGGCTCGAGAGCCCACCCTACAACAACCACCATCGTCCAGCGCAAGGTTTCTAAGTCAACAGTGTGAGACCCCGCACCGCGCAGGCATACAATGATCCGGCTAGTGAACCCCGTCAGGAGGTGATCATGAAGACGCTCTTCGCAGCCGGCGCGCTGGCGCTGGTTCTCGCGGTACCGCAAGCTACTGCCGGGATCGGCGATCCACCCCTGGACCCCGTGCTCGAAGCCCAGCTCGAGCGCTGGCTCGGGGCCGGCGACCAGATTTTCGACAATCTCTACACCCGCGAGCCGGGCGACACCTCGCTCGACTTCCACGCCGCGGTCGACGAGCGCGGCCCGACCTTCACGCTGATGCGGGTGAGCGACCCGCTAGGGAACAGCTACCTGATCGGCGGCTACAATCCGCAAAGCTGGGAGTTCGACACCGGCTGGAACGTCACCGAGCGCAACTTCCAGCGCACGGCCTTCCTGTTCAACTACACCGTTCCCGCCGTCTACCGCCAGGTCCTGACCGAGTTCGAGCTGCCCAGCCAGGGCTCGTTCCAGACCTATAACATTCCCGACCAGGGGCCGTCCTTCGGCGCCGGGCCCGACCTCTTCGTCAACGACAGGCTCGATACGGCCCTGTCCTGGCGCCTGAGCTATGGCGCCCCCGCCGGCGAAGGGCTGAGCATCATCGACCAGAGCAGGGGCGGGCAGCTGTTCAACATCGACGCCCTGGAGCTCTACGCCGTGTCGCCGATTCCCGAGCCGGCGCAGGCGGCCATGCTGGCGGCCGGGCTGGGACTGGTCGGGGCGGCGTTGAGGCGGCGCGCGCGCCGCCGCGGCGGACGCTCCGGCGGCGGCGCATCCGGACCTGCCCGGGCTTGAGCGCCGGCCCATGGTCCGGCTCCCGTGGGCGGCGCTCTGGCCGATCTTGCCACTCTTGTTCCTGCTGCATGGCGCCGCCGCGGCGCAGACGCGGCTGCAGCCGCAACTGCAACTGCGCGAACGCGGCGGACTTACCGCGGCGCAGCTGGCCATCGTCATCAACGACGACGACCCGGCCAGCGTCGCCGTCGGCGACTATTACCGCCGCCGGCGTTCCATCCCGGATGCCAACGTGGTGCACGTGCGCATTCCGGGCAAGCCGCGCAGTCTCGATCCCGCGCGCTTCCAGCTGCTGAAGGAGGAGATCGACAGCCAGCTCCAGCCCGGCATCCAGGCCGTGCTCATGATCTGGACCGCGCCTTACGCCGTGGCCTGCAATTCGATCACCGGCGCCTATACCCTGGGCTTCGACGGCGCGCTGTGCCGCGAAACCTGCGCCGCCGGCCAGGCCAGCGCCTATTTCAACGCGAACACCAGCCGCCCCTATGCGACCCACGGCATGCGCCTGTCCATGCTGCTGCCGACCGAGTCGGTGGCGGTGGCGAAGGAGGTGGTCGACCGCGGCGTCGCCAGCGGCTTTCGCCTCGTGCCGGCCAGCGCCTACTACCTGACGACGCCCGAAGCGCCGCGCAACAGCCGCGCGATGTTCTTTCCGCCGGCGGGCAGGATCGCGGCGAAGAAACTGGCCACCCGGCCGCTGCGCGCCGACGCCCTCGAGAACGCGCGCGACATCATGATCTACCAGATCGGCAAGGCCAGCGTCGAGAAGCTCGACACCCTGCGCTTCCTGCCCGGCGCCCTGGCCGATCACCTGACCTCGCACGGCGGCGACCTGCTCGGCAGCACCCAGATGAGCAGCCTGCGCTGGCTGGAAGCCGGCGCCACCGCCAGCTACGGCGCCGTCAGCGAACCCTGCAACCACTGGCAGAAATTCCCCAACCCGGCCGTGCTCCTGCGCCATTACGTGCAGGGCAATAGCGCCATCGAGGCCTACTGGAAGAGCGTGGCCTGGCCCGCCCAGGGCCTGTTCATCGGCGAGCCGCTCGCCGCGCCTTACCGGCGGCGCTGATGCGCCACGTCCGCGCCATGCGCCCCGCGAGGGTGCGTTTGACGTGCGGATGTTGTCCGCTTACCTCATCCGCCGCCCTGAATTGGTGCAGGCCCGTCATTCTCCTGTCAAATTGTGGATTTATTATCGTTTCCGATAATAAAATGCCTATCCGTAAGAACAACTGTTGTCTTGCCTTCACACCTTCATCAGGATGCCCATGAACATGCACGTTGCAACACACACACCAGCCGGACGGCTGACTGTCCTGGCAGCACTGCTGGCCGGACTGGCCACGCCGGCCTTCGCCACCGGCGGCGATGTCGTCATCAGCCAGGTCTACGGCGGCGCCGGCAGCAACAACGCCCAGTGGAACCGCGACTTCATCGAACTGTTCAACCGCAGCGGCGGCCCGGTCAGCCTGAAAGGCTGGAGCGTGCAATATCAGTCGGCGACGGGCAGCACCTGGCAGGCCACCGCGCTGCCGGACGTGAGCCTGCAGCCGGGGCAATACTTTTTGGTGACGGGGCAGGGCGCCGCCACCGGCAGCGACGTCGGCCTGGCCGACCAGACCGGCGGCCTGAGCCTGTCGGCCACCACCGGCAAGGTCGCGCTGGCCAGCGTGGCCAAGCCCATGACCACCCCGGAAGGCGAGGCCGTGGTCGACATGGTGGGCTTCGGCACCGCCAACCGCTACGAAACCGCGGTCGCGCCGGCGCCCTCGATCGCCAACTCGATCCAGCGCGCCGAGCTCGGCTGCGTTGATACCGACAACAACGCCGTCGACTTCGCCGCCGCCCCGGTCGCCGGTCCGCGCCGTTCGACTTCGCCGCTGAACAGCTGCAACAGCGGCCCGGTGGTGCAGCAGATCGTCCTGAACTGCCCGGCCAGCGTGCAGGCCGAGCAGGGCAAGGGTCTCGTCGCCGCGCTCAGCGCCAGCGACGGCGACAGCATCGTCAACAGCGCCGTCATCGAATCGGGCGCGGTGCCCGGCATCGTTCTCACGGGCTTCGTGCCGGCCGGCGCCGCGGGCGGCAGCGCCAGCGCGAGCCTGTCGATCGACGCCTCGGTCGCCGCCGGCAGCTATCCGCTGCGCGTCACCTTCGCCAACAACGACGGCCAGAGCGCGAGCTGCAACATCGCCGTCAGCGTGGCTGGCCAGCTCACCATCCCGCAGATCCAGGGCAGCGGTCCGACCACGGCCTATAACAACACCGTGCAGACCACCCAGGGCGTGATTACCGCCAAGGTCGGCAGCGGTTTCTTCCTGCAGGATGCGAACGGCGACGGCGACCCGGCCACCTCGGACGCGATCTTCGTGTTCGGCAGCGCCGGCGCGGCCAACGTGGGCGACCTGGTGCGCATCACCGGCACCGTCACCGAATACAAGCCGAGCGGCGCCTCCCGTTCCTACACCGAGTTCAAGGATCTGACCGCGGTCACGAAACTGGGCAGCGGCCACAGCATCGCTCCGACCAATGTCGAGATGCCGAACGCTGACCTGGCCCGCTTCGAAGGCATGCTGGTGCGCTTCACCACGCCGCTCACCGTCAACGGCAACGCCTACCTGGCCGATCGCGGCGAACTGACCCTGTCCTATGGCCGCCGCGAGATCCCGACCAACCGCTACCCGGCCGGCTCGCCGGAAGCGAAGGCGCTGGCTGCCGAGAACGCCGCCAACATCGTCGTGCTGGACGACGGCATCTTCGTTACCCCAACCACGATTCCTTACCTCGCCGCGGACGGCACCGTGCGCGCGGGCGACACCGTGCTTGATCTGACGGGCGTGCTCGACTTCGGCGCCATCGGCGGCGGCGGCGCGGCCTTCAAGCTGCAGCCGACCGTGACCCCGGTCTTCTCGCGCACCAACGAGCGTCTGCCGGCCCCGGTGATTGCCGCCGGCAACGTGAAAGTCGCCAGCGCCAACGTGCTGAACTTCTTCACCACCTTCACCAACGGCGCCGACGCCTGGGGCCGCACCGGCCAGGGCTGCACCATCGGCGGCACCACCCGCGCCTCGAACTGCCGCGGCGCCGACAACATGGCCGAATTCGTGCGCCAGCGCGACAAGATCGTCGAGTCGCTCAGCGCGGTCAATGCCGATGTGGTGGGCCTGATGGAAATCCAGAACAACGGCGACATCGCCGCTTCCTACCTGGTGGACCAGCTCAACGCCAAGATGGGCGCCGGCACCTATGCCGTCGTGCCGAAACCGGCGGCGACCGGCACCGACGCGATCCGCGTGGCGATGATCTACAAGCCGGCGGCGGTCAGCCTGGTGGGCGCATCGCTGTCGGACGGCGACGCCGTCAACAACCGTCCGCCGATGGCCCAGACCTTCAAGGCGGCGAACGGCGGCAAGTTCTCGCTGGTCGTGAACCATCTGAAATCGAAGGGCAGCTGCGGCGGCGCGAGCGGCGGCGACAGCGACAAGGGTGACGGCCAGGGCTGCTGGAACGCTTCCCGCGTCGAACAGGCCGCACGCCTGCGCGACTACTTCCTGCCGCAGGTCGTGGCCGCCGCGAACGACCCCGACGTACTGGTGGTCGGCGACATGAACGCCTACGGCCATGAAGACCCGATCCGCCTGCTGAACGCGGCCGGCTATGTCAACGAGATCGAGCGCTTCGTGCGTCCGCAGGGCATTCCCTACTCCTACGTGTTCGGCGGCGAGAGCGGCTACCTCGACCACGCGCTGGCCAGCACCAGCCTGTCGAGCCAGGTCGCGGGCGTGACCGAGTGGCACAACAACGCCGACGAGCCGGATGCCATCGACTACAACCTGAACGATACCGCCGAGGACCCTTACGTGAAGAACGCCTACCGCGCTTCTGACCACGATCCGGTGGTGGTGAGCCTGGCCCTGGCGCCGACCTTCAGCGACGTCACGGCCTCGGCGAAGATCGCCAAGTCGGGCTTCACCATGAACCGCCTGACCGGCAAGACCACCGGCACCGTGACCATCACCAATACCAGCGGCGCGCCGCTGAACGGCCCGCTGCACCTGGTGCTGCAAGGCCTGACGGCCGGCGTCACGCTGGACGGCAAGAGCGGCGAGCAGAACGGCGCGCCTTACCTGACGCTGCCGAACGGCTCGCTCGCCGCCGGCGCCTCCGTGACCGTCACCACCACCTTCACCAACCCGGCGAAAACCGGCATTGGCTACACCGCCAAGCTGCTCTCCGGCACCTTCTGAGGAATCGAACCATGTTCAACCTGAAAAACCTGTTCACCCGTGCGCTGCTGGCGCTGATGCTCGCCACCGGCGCCGGCGCGGCCTCGGCCGGCCCGATCTACCACGTCACGATCGATACCCAGGGCATGACCGGCACCGGCTACTTCGACTTCCTGTTCCTGGGGGACGCCACCTCGGCAGCCCCGGCAACCTTCACGCTGAGCAATTTCACCGGCCTGTACGGTTTGGGTGAGACGGACGGCGACGCCGGCGGCAACGTGGGCTCGAACGTGATCATGGGAAATGCCGACGGCTACGCCCACCTGCTGCAGGCGGTGACCCTGGGCGGCGTGTTCGGCTTCAACCTGGAGTTTGCCGTCGGTCTCGAAGGCGACGCTTCGGTGCTGGGCATTGCGCTCATCAATGAAGCGATGGATGCGTACCTCGGCATGGATGGCGACCTGGTGCAGTTCGAAGTGGCGCCAAGTGGCCTGGTGATTTCGCCGGATAACGCCTTCGTGTCGGTTTCGCCGGTGAGCGAAGTGCCGGAGCCGGCTGCGATGGCGCTGCTGGCGCTGGGCCTGATGATGCTGGGCTGGACGCTGCGCCAGCGCCGCATGCACTAAACGCCCGGCTTTCAGGGCGAGGCACACCCGGCTGCGGCCCGGTGTGCCTTTTTTATTGTGGCCCGGCCGGGAAGGGTGTGACTTTCCGGCTCAGGCGCCTGCGCCGTCTTCCTGGGCAGCGCGGCGCATGGCGTCGATGCGGAAGGCTTCGGCATTGCCGTCGATGATGCGCAGGCCGGCGCAGCCGTCGGCTGCGCAGTCCGGCGCCGGCGTCTGGCCGATCGCTGCCGGATCGACCGACAGGTCGACCACCTTGGTGGCGGCGGCGGTCTGGACCGGAGCTGCCGGGGTGTCGATGCTGGAGCCGCCGCAGGCGCACAGGGTGGCGGCGATCAGGGAAATGCTGAGGAGGTTGCAGAGGCGTTGGGTGTTCATGATGATGTTTGAAGCAGGCTCGTCAATGATGAAAGTCATTGTAGCGAGAATTTTTTCCAAGCATCAATTTATTTGTGTAAAGATAGCCGAAGTTAAAAGATATTGAACGTTAAAAGACGGCAAGATGGAAGAAGTTGAATGACGATAGTAGGATGTATCCTACAGGAAACAAAGAGTGCGCCACGGTAATGAAAGCGAGGGCTCGTCGCATTCCCGCCACAGGCTTGCAGATGCTTCTGGACAGCCGCCATGGGCGCATCGGGAAACTTGTCGAACTGGCTTGCACGCTTGACCACGGGCGCGGCAAGCGTATGATGAGCTGATGCGAAAACTTGTCCTTCTTTCACTGCTGGCCTGCGCGGCCTGCACCACCCGGGCCGACGGTCCGGCCACGCCGCAAGCGTCCCAGCCTGCCGCTCCGGCCGCACCGGTTACTGCGCCGGCGGCCAGCCAGCCGGACACGCTCGCCCAGATCAAGGACCTCATCGGCAAGGCCGAATGCTCGTCCGACAGCCAATGCCAGGCTTTGCCCATCGGTGCGCGCCCCTGCGGCGGCCCGGCCAGCTATTTGGCCTGGTCCACCGCCAAAACGTCCTCCAGCGACATCCAGGCCCTGGCCGACCGCTTCCGCACCGAGCAGCAGGAACGCAATGCGCGCTCGGGCATGGTGTCGGACTGCCGCGCCATCGCACCGCCGGCGGCGGTGTGCCGGGCCGGGAGCTGCCAGCTGACGGATGCGCTTTCAGTTCGGTAGGGGGTAATCTGCCTAAGTGTTGGTCGCGTAGCTCTTGTATTACGTTTTCTCGGCGTCTCTTATCTGGCTCGGCATGTCC
Organism: Pseudomonadota bacterium; assembly: GCA_040755875.1. Taxonomy (GTDB): domain Bacteria; phylum Pseudomonadota; class Gammaproteobacteria; order Burkholderiales; family Burkholderiaceae_D; genus Telluria. Next base: position 279,206 of record JBFLZJ010000003.1, read on the forward strand.
AAGTGTAATCTCAGTCGTGTGTCTTGGTCGGGCTGCCCAACAATTTCGTTCCTTCATCTGCTTTAACATAAGTGTTAGAGCTGTTCGCTGTCTCCTTCTAGTCGACGTGGTCCCCCACCCTTTGCATGGGTGCGGCTCTGCGCTGTCACCCAGCTAAACCTTCTCTCAATATTTTCCGGCACTGTTACAAAGTGTGGATTTCCTGAGTGAAATTTCTGTTAGCATTCTTGGTCGGGTTATAACACGGTTTTACGCAACTCAAGCGCTTTTTCATAATCACCCTATTCGTAACACGTCCCTAGTTCCTTTACCCTTTTTGACATGTTAATTAAAAAGATTGCCCCGAGCCAGTTCAGAACGTCTTTAATTGTTGTCGCGCTAGGCGTAAGTACCTTCGTATCGGCACGTGGTCAAAGTTACGATCAGAATGGTGATGCGCCTACAACTACACACGAGAATCCAATCCTGCAGAAAGTCCATGTAAAAGGAAATCGCGAGGGAGAAGAAAAGCCCCAGGAGGCGATTAGCGGTAATCCTGCTTCTGTATCAGGAGGTGTGGTTCATGTGAGGGGGAAACGTGTTTCGTCTAACGAGAAAAATGCAGATTTAAAAGATCCATGTTCGAATCCCCAAACTGGACTGCCAGTTGTTATTGCTACTGGTGAAAAATATAAAGTCGAAACAGATTTTACTGCTGTTAACGAATATTCGTTTTCGCTTCAGCGCACCTATAGAAGCATGTTTGGCAGTGGCACGTTATTTGGGCCGAATTGGATGTCTAATCTGGACGTTCCGTCCCTTCAGTGGAATAAGGCGCAATGTCAGAAATTCCCTAACGGAGACTGCGTTCCCATGAGTGTGATCTTTATTGACGTCACTGGTGCTCAGACTACTTACAAATTGGGTCCGTATGAGGGCGGACATGAATTCGTGTACCTTGCCAGCGATGGCACTGCTATATATCACGATTACCGGCAGGACTGGCAACTCCACAGGGAAAATCAGACGTATATATATTCTAATGACGGCCTGATACGCTCGGTTAGCATGCCGCTGCTCGAGAACATGCTTGTCTTCGAGCATGGTGGCGAAAACCGTTTGAAATCAGTCACGAGCCTTTCTGGTCACAAAGTTCAGTTTGTGTGGGATGGCGACCGTGTTGCTCAAGTAATTGATCCAAATGGGGGCGTATGGGCATACAGCTATGATTCCAATAGAATGTTAAAGAAAGTGACATCGCCAGACAAGCAAGAATGGCGCGAATATCATTACGAAGATATTAATCCAAAGTTCTTGACTGGAATTTCGTTTAACGGTGTGCGTTATAGCAATTATAGCTACGATGTTAATGGTCGAGTTAGGGAGAGTGGGCTGGTTGGCGGTGAAGAGGTTGATAAGTTTGTATATTCGGGTAACACCACATGGGTTACCGATGCGCGGGGCCTTACGACTACATATAAGTTTGCCGATACCGCGGGCGGCAAAAAGATAGCTGAAATCTTGCGAGGAGGCACAGTAACATGTTCCGCTGCCGCTGCCACGACATACTATGACTCGAACGGTCACATCGACTATACCTTGGATTGGAAGGGAAATAAATCTGATTTCGAATATGATAGTGAAGGTAAACTGCTTGGCGTGATCTCGGCAGTTGGAACCGATGCGGCTTATGGTATTCGTTATACTTGGTCTGGTGATAAGGTGAAGCAGATCGAATATAGTGGTTCTGATGCGAAAGTGTATTTGCAAGAAAAAATTGAGTATGACCTTAAAGGGCGTGTGATCAATGAGTCGTTGACGGACCTCGTTTCTGGCGTGATGCGGCGCACGGACTATTCTTATTCATTCCACCCGAGCGGTGTCATGTCTTCTGTGAGGAGGGATGTTCAGTTAGGTGGTGGGGAGCTCGCAACCACAGTACGTACCTTCGACACGGCTGGGAATCTCGTCTCCATCACAAATCCAATGCAACACATTTCTGAGTGGACATCCCATGACGGATTCGGTAATGCTCGGACATATACTGATGCAAATAACGTAACATTCACGCAGACGCACAACCATTGGGGAGGTATTCAGACGTTAACTGATCACAACGGAAATACCACAACATGGACCTACACGCCGCAACGAAAGGTAAAGTCTGTAAGTTACCCAACTGGCCGATTCGAAAAGTACGAATATAACGATGCGGGGCGCTTGATCGAAATTAGTAATGCCCAGGAAGGGCAAGCTATGCGTTTCGATTTCGACGTTAAGCAAAATCGTTCCGAAGTCAGCTCTCCCCGCCATGTGCCAGGTATGGTTGGCGAAGTTCCGGTAGGTGTGTTTCCGGCGACGCCTGAATCTAAGTTTATCGCCACCACCGATTTTGATTCGTTAGGGCGAAAGTACACCGTCCTTGGCAATCACGGACAAAGAGCAGACCTGCGCTATGATGATAATGGTAACGTAAAGACAGTTACAGATGCCGCAGGGCGGACTACTTCTTATGATTATGATGCGCAAAACCGGGTTGTAAAAATTATCGCAGCGGATGGTGGAGTGCTAACGCAAGCGTACAACAAACGCGGCAACCTAGAAGTTGTAACTGATCCCCGAGGGTTGAAGACTGTTTATACTTACGACAGTTTTGGGGCTATTAAATCAGTTAGAAGTCCCGATACAGGTCTTACCACCTATGACTATGACACTGTCGGAAGGCTTACTAAAATGACAGCCGCCGATGGGAGGGTAACTACTTTCGAATGGGATAAGCTCGGACGGCGTACGAAACGTTGCAGTGGCGGCGAGTGTCATAGTTATATATATGATAGCGGTGCCTACGGTAAAGGGCGATTGACCGGTTTGGATGATTGGGCAGGAAATACGACGTACGAATATAACGCTGCTGGGCAGTTAGTCACCCAAGTTAATAATATCTATGGGCAACTATTTACCACCACTTGGAGTTATGATGGTGTTGGTAGATTAACTAACATGGTCTATCCAACTGGCCTCGTGCTTACGTATGATTATGACAGCTTCGGTCGCCGAACGGCCATAAAGAGTGCTACGCCATTAAAGGCAAAGCAGTAACTCACCATTTTGAATCGGTGATGTCGAACTCTTAACTCGTGCGTATATAGTTTAGAGATAAATTGTCCTTTAATCGAAATAACATGAAACGTAGATTTAGCATAAATATCGGTCGGTTTGGCACGCTGTGTTGCGCACTTTTACTATTTTGCTTTCATATTCACGCCTTTGGTGCAAATCTGGCTGATTTTATTTCGCAAGATGTGCCAACAACGATGGTTACAGGACAAACATACACGGTAACTGTGACTATGCGAAACGGGTATGGTTCGACATCCATTTGGGGGGAATACAATCAATTTCGGCTTGGTTCCCAGAATCCTCAGGATAACGGAACTTGGGGTATAAATCGTGCTTTGATTAGGCCCGGTATTCAGGTGGCGCCAGGGGTTTCGTACACTTTCAATTTTTCCGTCACGGCACCTTCGATACCTGGTGATTACAATTTTCAGTGGCGAATGCTGAAGGAAGGTGTGGCTTGGTTTGGGGCCATTACTCCAAATCGTTCTATCAAAGTCGTTGCGCCGACTAACTCTGCGCAGGTAGTTTCGCAAGCAGTCCCGTCGCCAATGACTGAGGGTGAGACGTACGCAGTTGCTTTAACATATAAGAACACAGGCGATACGATATGGAGCGCAGGTGCAAATTACCGATTGGCGTCTCTCAACGGTAGCTCGACGTGCTGCAATAGTCGGGTTGAGTTGGATGGTGCCGTTGCACCCGGCGCGCAATATACGTTCCGGTTCAATGTTGTTGCTCCAGCGGCTGGAGACCATATGATGAAATGGCAGATGGTGCAAGATGGCGTTCAATTATTTGGTCAGGAGTCTATATCTGCTGTAAAGGTCGTCGCCCCGCCACCGCCAGTTGATACAACGGCCAAACTTACGTTGGCTGACTCGTTCCTCTATCAGCCCGCAACTGATCGGGTGTATGGCTGGCGTTATGCCAACGGATTGCCACGCATGATAACGCTGGACACGGATGGGCGTGTTCAGCAGATTTCGACGCCAGCCAAGCATTCGTTAACCTTAGGTTATAACAATGTTGATACGATCACATCAGTTGCCGACAATGTTGCTCCGGCTTTAAGCGCCATCTACGCTTATGATCGTGTTGATCGTCTGTCTTCTGTGCAGCGTAGTGGCGATAGTCAAACTTTCGAATGGGACCTTACCGGAAACAGGCGGACGCACAACCGCGACGGCGAAGGACTTTTTACTTATCAAACAGAGGAGGCAAGCAACCGCCTCTACTATTGGAGCGGTGCAGGAAAATTCCGTCATTCTGCATTTGATGCGGTCGGTAATCTCTACAGCGAAAATCGGGGCACTGAGACGCGCGGCTATACCTATAACAACTTTAATCGGCTGAGTGGGGTATTTGTAGACGGTATTCAGGTGGGCGACTATCGCTCCAACGCATTGGATCAGCGTGTTCTGAAGATTGCGGGCGGCCAGGCAACTTACTTTATTTATGGACCTAGTGGTGAGTTGTTGGCGGAAGTCGGATCAAAGACGACAAGCTATGTCCATAACGATGGGCAGATGCTAGGAATTGTCCGCGACTCGCAGTTCTACGCCAGTCATAATGATCAGGTTGAAAGGCCTGAAGTTTTAACCGACATTAACGGTGCAATTGTATGGCGAGCTGAAAATTCGGCGTTCGATCGCGGTCGGGTTGTGACTGACCTGATCGGAGGTATGAATGTCGGTTTTCCTGGGCAATATTTTGATAATGAGTCTCGCCTCTGGTACAACTGGAACCGCTATTATGATGCTGCACTTGGTCGATATTTGCAGTCCGACCCGATTGGTCTTGGGGGCGGAGTTAATACATATGTTTACGTTCGCAACAATCCGTTAGCTTTTGTTGATCCAGATGGACTTGTGCCGATTCCTAACCCCAATGGTGTAGTGCCTGGTGGGCCTTGGTCAGAAAATCCGAACTCAAGGCCTGGGAATTTCTTAGGTCCTCGCCAGGCAACCGGGGGGCGCGCCCAATGTCAATGGGTTCCAGATAGTGCTAATGGCGGCCCTCCGGGATCTAAGGGGTACTGGAAAACAAATAATCCTGGTCAGAAAGGGTGGAGCCGATTTAGCCAAGCTGGTACGCCAATTTCGCCAAACGAGGCTCATCCGGGGCCGCGAAATGCGCCAAGTCCCGTTCCCGTCGTCGCCCCTCCTCCTGCGCCGAACCCTCTTTACTTGCTGTTGTTAGCGCTCATACCCGGTAATTTGCTTCAAAATCCGTTTCCAAGCGGTGACGAAATTCCTCAAGGGCAATAGGGCGTGTACTGCAAAGGGAATATATGAAATTTTTACAGCTTATTGATACTAATCGCTATTTGGCGGACATTGGCATGATCATTGGAGGGTGGGGGGAAATCCGCCATATAGAGGGACCCGCAAAAGAGGACGGGTGGTTGTCGTATCCAGCCCCATCCGGAGCTCGTGAGCTTTTAAACTTTTCTCAACATATTTGTGGCTGGTTGCCACCAGGCGGTTGGAAAATGGTTAGGCTTGATAACTCAACAAATTTTGATGTGACTCAGGCCACATTCTTCGGTAGTCTCATTGCTGGATACGGGCACGACTTGAAATTTTGTTCAGAGAAGCAGCGCACGCTTCTATTTGAATTTGACAAGGAAAATAGTGATAAGATCAATCTATTGATTAGCCATCTTGTGAATTTGCTTTTGTTATTTGATTGTCATGCGCAAGTTGTGTCATCAGGGGGTACTTCTGGCGAAATATTATCCGTACAAGACGGGTATGTTTATTTCTTATCACGTAACGCAGGGGGAGCGGCGCAGCAAATTGTCAAAGAAGCAGAGATGAATCCGCTGATAGGACCTCAGTGGATCCAACAAATCATTGGAAATACTGATTCATCTTTATAGCTCCCGGTCGATGGGGTGTGGTTTGAACTGGGCGCAAGCAATTTTATCGGTGCATTCGCGTTGCCCCCAGGACACCGCCATGGTAGTCTGTAAGGATGCGGCCGCCCGGCCGATTCAGGAGTCATTGGATGTCGGAAGCACTGTCCGCCAAAGCCCCGCGCCAGCGCGCTAGCGGGTTCACGCTGCTCGAACTGCTGGTGGTCATCGTGATCATCGGCCTGCTCGCAGCCTATGTCGGTCCCAAGTATTTTTCCCAGCTCGGCAAGTCGGAAGTGACGATCGCGAAGGCCCAGATCGAGGCCTTCGAGAAGTCGCTCGACACCTATCGCCTCGACGTCGGCCGCTACCCGACCGGCGAGGAAGGCCTGGCGGCCCTGATGACGGCCCCCGCCAGCGCCGGCGCCAAGTGGAACGGCCCCTACCTGAAGAAGGGCGTGCCGCAAGACCCCTGGGGCCATCCGTATCAATACCGCTCGCCCGGCAGCAAGGGAGAATACGAAATCGTTTCGTTCGGCAAGGATGGCCAGCCAGGCGGCACCGGCGACAACGCCGATATCTCCTCGCTCTGATTTCCTACGCTTACTTTCTTCACATCCGGGCACGTCCACATGCAGTTTGCGGTTCGCACCCTTGCGCCCGATCTGTCGATCACCAATCTCGTCATCGACGCGCTCGATGAAGCCGACGCGCGCCGCCAGGTCGAAGCGCGCGGTCTCTTCGTCAGCGCGGTCGAACCGGCCGGTGGTGCGGTGCGCCTGACGGGCCAGCGCGGCGGCAAGCTCTCGCTCGTCCTGTTCAGCCAGGAATTGCTGGCCCTGCTCAACGCCGGCCTGGGTATTGTCGAGGGGCTCGAAGCCCTGCTGGAAAAGGAAGCCAATCCCGCATCGCGTACGGTGCTCGAACGCCTGCTCGCCGGCCTGCGCGAGGGCAAGCGCTTTTCCAGCGTACTGGCCGCCCAGCCGGCCCTGTTCCCGCCGCTCTATATCGGCATCGTGCGCGCCGCCGAAGGCACGAGCGACCTGCCGCGCGCGCTGTCTCGCTATATCGAATACCAGCAGCGCATCGACACGGTGCGCTCGAAAATCGTCAGCGCCTCGATCTATCCGGTGATCCTGCTCTGCGTGGGCGGCGGCGTGAGCGCCTTCCTGATCGGCTACGTGGTGCCGCGCTTCGCCGAGGTCTACCAGGGGGCAGGGCGCAACCTGCCCTGGATGTCGCAACTGCTGCTCGAATGGGGACAGTTCGCGGCCGGCCACGGCATGGCCATCCTGCTCTTCGCCGCGGCCTGCATCGCGCTGCTTGTCGCCGGCGTGCGCCGGGCGCTCAGGAGCGGCGGCCTCACCCGCCTGCTCGCGCGCCTACCCGGCATCGGCGAACGTGCCCGCATCTACGAGCTCTCGCGCCTGTACCTCACGCTGGGCATGCTGAGCGAGGGCGGCATCACCATCGTCAACGCCATCGAGACCGTGCAGCCCATGGTCTCCAGCACGCTACGCCAGTCCCTGTCGGGCGCGCGCGCCGCGATCGAGTCGGGCCGGCCGCTGTCGGATGCTTTCGAGGCCCACGGCCTGACTACGCCGATTTCGCTGCGCATGCTGCGCGTCGGCGAGCGCACCGGAGAAATGGGGCCGATGCTGACGCAATCGGCCGCCTTCTACGACGGCGAAATCAGCCGCTGGATCGACCGCTTCACGCGCACCTTCGAGCCGCTGCTGATGGCGGCCATCGGTCTCGTGGTCGGCGCCATCGTGGTGCTGCTGTACATGCCGATCTTTGACCTTGCCGGAGACATGTCGTGAGCGCCATCGACTCCGCGCTGTTGATGCGCGCCCGCGCCCAGAGCCGCCAGTCGCAGCGTTCGCTGGTGACCGAGCTGGAAGCCCTGAGCGGCCTCGATCCGCGCCAGCTGGTCGTCGCCCTGGCCGAACCCTTCGGCCTCTCCGTGATGGAAACGGCCGAGATGCTGAGTCAGGAACCGGCCTTTGACCTGCTGCCGCTGGCCCAGGCCATGTCGCGCCATTGCGTGCTGCTGCGCGGCCCGGGCGGGCAGGTCTCCGGCGTGATCGCCGATCCCTTCGATCTCGACCAGCAGACCTGGCTGTCGAGCCAGGCCGGCGCCACGCCGCGCGCGCCGCTGCACCTGCGCCTGGCGCTGCAGTCCGATATCCAGGCCTACCTGTCGCGCCAGGAAGCCTCGGCGCGCGCGGTCGACACGCTCGCGCCCAGCAGCAACGAGGCCCGGCGCGACGGCAAGACCGCGGCCGTGCTCTCCTTTGCCTCGGTGTCGGAGGCGGGCAGCCCGGCCGTCAAGCTGGTCAATTCCACGCTCTACGACGCCCTGAAGGCGGGCGCCTCGGACATCCACCTCGAGAGCACCGCGTCCGGCCTGGCCGTGAAATACCGCGTCGACGGCGTGCTCGATCACGCCACCACGGTGGGTGGCATCGAGCTGGCCGAGCACATCATCTCGCGCCTGAAGGTGCTGGCCGAACTCGACATCGCCGAGCGCCGCATTCCCCAGGACGGCAGCTTCCGGGTCGAGGCGGGCGGGCGCGAGATCGACCTGCGCGTCTCGATCATGCCGAGCATCCACGGCGAGGACGCGGTCATCCGTATTCTCGACAAGCGCGCCATGATCGAAGCCTATGGTTCGCTGACGCTGGAAGCCCTGGGCTTCGATGCGCCTTCGCTGGCGACCTTGCGCACCCTGGCCCAGGAAGCCTACGGCATGCTGCTGGTGACCGGTCCGACCGGCTCGGGGAAGACCACGACCCTGTACGCGGCGCTCACCGAGATCCACAACGGCCGCGAGAAGATCATCACCATCGAGGACCCGGTCGAGTACCAGCTTCCCGGCATCCTGCAGATCCCGGTGAACGAGAAGAAGGGCCTGACCTTCGCCAAGGGCTTGCGGTCCATCCTGCGCCATGACCCGGACAAGATCATGGTCGGCGAGATCCGCGACCGCGAGACTGCCGAGATCGCGGTGCAGTCCGCGCTCACCGGCCACCTGGTGCTGACCACGGTCCACGCCAACAACGTGTTCGACGTGTTCGGCCGCTTCACCCACATGGGCATCGATCCCTATGCTTTCGTGTCGGCGCTGAACGGCATCTGGGCCCAGCGCCTGGTGCGCATGAACTGCCCGCACTGCGCGGCCCAGTACACGCCGAGCGACCAGGAACTGCTGGCGGTGCGGCTGGAGCGCGACGCGGTCGAGGACTACATTTTCATGCGCGGCAAGGGCTGCGGCGACTGCCGCGGCACCGGCTACAAGGGCCGCCGCTCGATTGCCGAGATCCTGACGCTGAACGACGAGATCCGCGAGCTGATCGTCGACAAGCAGCCGATCCGCCGCATCAAGGCCGCGGCCCACGCCAACGGCACGCGCAGCCTGCGCCTGGCCGCGCTGGACCTGGTGCGGCGCGGCGCCACGACGCTCGACGAAATCAAGCGGGTGACCCAGCATGCCTAGACCTGGACTACTTAGGTTGCCCGGACAATCGCTGCGGCTCGGCATCGGCCACGACAGCCTGGCCCTGGTGCGCACCAGCCGGGTGTTCGCGCGTGGGACGACCGTGCTGGCCGAAGCCCGCTGCGCCGATGCCGCCGACCCGCAGGCGCTGGCCGCCGCCCTGCGTGCGCTGCTGGCGCAAGCAAAAGTCGCCGGCTGGCCGGTGAGCGTGGTGCTGGCCGACGAACTGGCGCGCATGTGGCAGGTGGCGCCGCCGCCTGGCGCTGCCCAGCTGGCCGACCTGGAGGCGGCCGCCGCAATGCGCTTCCAGGCCCTGTTCGGCGCCTCGCATGCGGGCTGGAAGATCGCCGCCGACTGGCGGGCCACGCGCCCCTTCCTGGCGGCCGCGCTGCCGGCCTCGCTGCTCGACGTGCTGGAGCAGGCCGCGCGCGAGGCGCGCTGTCACCTGGTCGAGATCGTGCCGCAATTCGTCGTCGCCATGAACCACTGGCGCAAGCGGCACCGTCCCGGCGCCTGGTTCGGCCTGATGCACGGCCAGGTGCTGACGCTGGCCGCCTACGACGGCGCACTGCTCGCGGCCTTGCGCACGGCCGTGGTGCCGCCCGGCGCCGACCGCGACTGGCTGGAAAGCCATGTGGCGCGCGAAGCGCTGCGCGTCGGGGTAGGGCGGCCCGAGCGCCTGCAGGTATGCGGTCCCGCTCCGCGCAACTGGGCCAGCCATGAGGGACGCCTGAAGTTCGGTTGCACCCTGCTCGAAGACGACGACGAGGAAAGCGCGATCCATCCACGCTCGGCGGCCGTCAGGCTGGCCTGCACCGGGAGCGCCGCATGAAGCGCGTGCGCCTCGATTTCGCCCGGCCCAGCCTGCGCCGCACCCTGTTCCACGCGCCGCGCGCCGCCTGGGGGCTGGTGTTCGGCGCGCTGCCCCTGTGCTTTGCCGTGCTGGTGAATGTCCTGCACCATGGCGAAGCGCGGGAAGAGGTCGAGGCGCTGCAGGCGGCCCTGCGCACACGCGCCGTCGCGCCCGCGGCGCAGCCTGCGGCCCAGCGCCTGCCGCCCGTCAGCGAGCAGCAGGCCACGGCCGTCAACGCCGCCGTGATGCAATTGAACTTGCCCTGGCGCGCGCTGCATGACGCCGTGCGCGGGGCCACGCCGCCCTCGGTCGCGCTGCTCTCGCTCGAGCCGGACGCGAAGAAGCGCGTGCTGCGCATCACCGCGGAGGCGCGCGGCAGCGACGACATGATCGCTTATATCGAAGCGCTGCAGAAGGCGGCGTGGTTCGGCGCCGTGACCCTGGTGCGCCACGAGATCAGCGAGCAGGACCCGAACCGGCCGATCCGCTTCCAGCTCGACGCCCAGTGGGGGACGCCATGAAGCACGCCAGGTTCGCCGCGTTCGCCCTGCGCCTGCGCCTGGCCCTGCGCGGCCTCAGTCCCGTGCTGTTCCTGGCCGTGCTGCTCTACGCGGCCGGTTTCGGCGCCATGGCCTGGCTGGTGCCGGCGCGCGAGGCCCTGGAACAGGAACGCGCACTGGCGCGCCGCGCCGCCGCGTTGCCGCCGGTGGCGCCACCGGCGGCGCCGGCGGCAAGCTCCGATCTCAACCTGGCGCTGTTCTACGATTCCCTGGGCGAGAAGCGCTATGTCGAGCAGCAGGTGAAGACCCTGTTCGGCATCGCCGCCAAGACCGGGCTGGTGCTGCGCCAGGGCGAATACAAGAGCGGCTACGACCGCAACGCGAAGCTGCACACCTACCAGGTCAATTTGCCGGTGCAGGGGAGCTACGGCCAGGTGTGGCAGTTCGCGATGCTGTCGCTGCGCGCGATTCCCTTCGCTTCGCTCGACGACATCAGCTTCAGGCGCGACACCATCGGCCAGTCCAACGTCGAGGCGCGCCTGCGCCTGACCTTCTACCTGCTCGACAGGCCGGGAGTGCCGCGATGAAGCCGCGCCACATCGCCCTTGGCCTGGCGCTGGCCGTCGCGGCGGGCCTTGCCGCCTTCGGCGACAAGACGCCCAGCGGCGAGGTGGCCGAGGCGGTCGAGCGTCCGCCGGTGGCCTCGCCCGCGCCGGCGGCCCTTGCCTCGGCACGCCCGGCGCCCGGCGCCCGCGAGCCGGCGATCCTGCGCCTGCAGCCGCGCGACGAACTGATCGGCGACAGTACCGGGCCGGACCAGCATGAACTGTTCGGCCGCCAGGACTGGACACCGCCGCCGCCACCGCCGCCGGAGCCAGGCCCGCCGCCGCCGCCCGTGGCGCCGCCGCTGCCCTTCACCTTCATCGGCAAGTCGCTGGAAGAGGGCAAGTGGGAGGTGTATCTCGCCAGCGGCGAACGCACCCACATCGCGGTCGAGGGCGGCGTGATCGACGGCGCCTGGCGTGTCGAGCGCATCGCGCCGCCGCTCCTTACCCTGACTTATCTGCCGCTGAACAAGGTTCAGCAGCTCAACATTGGAGCATTCGACTAATGGTTCGTTCCCGGATTCGAGCGATGACGGCCGCGGTGCTGGCGGCGCTGCTGCTGGCCGGCTGCGCCGCCCAGCGCGCCTACCAGGAGGGCAACGCGCTGGTCGCCCAGGAGCAGGTCAGCGCGGGGTTGGTCAAGTACCGCGAAGCGGTGGCGGCCGACCCCGGCAATCCGCTCTACCGCGCGGCCTACCTGCGCGCGCGCGACGCCACCGCCACCCGCCTGATCGAGCAGGCCGAGCGCGACCTGGCCGAGGGCCGCGCCGAGGAGGCGCGCGCCGGCTACCAGCGCGTGCTGGAGGTCGATCCGGCCAACGAGCGCGGCCGCGCCGGCATGCGCCAGGTCGAGGCCGACCGCCGCCACAGCGCCATGCTCGACGCAGCCACTGCGGATGTCGAGAAGAAGGACTACGAGGCCGCGCGCCTGAAGCTGTCGGCGATCCTGACCGAACGTCCAGGGCATGAGCGCGCGCGTCTGATGCTGAACGAAGTGAACGAGAAGGCGGTCACGCCGACGCTTGAAACCACGCTCACCGCCGCCTTCCGCAAGCCCATCAGCCTGGAGTTCCGCGAAGCGCCGCTGCGCCAGATCTTCGAGATCATCGCGCGCCACTCGGGCCTGAACTTCGTCTTCGACAAGGACGTGCGCGCGGACCAGCGCACCTCGATCTTCCTGAAGAACAGCACGGTGGAAGCGGCCGTGCACTTCCTGCTGGTGACCAACCAGCTCGAGCGCCAGGTCATGGACGGCAACACCATCCTGATCTACCCGAACGTGGCCGTCAAACTCAAGGAATACCAGGAGATGACGGTCAAGACCTTCTACCTGGCCAATGCCGAGGCCAAGAGCATCGCCAACACCTTCAAGACCATCCTGAAGTCGCGCGACGTGGTCGTGGACGAGAAGTTGAACCTGGTGATCCTGCGCGACAGTCCCGAGGCGATCAAGCTCGCCACCCAGCTGGTCGCCCTGCAGGACGTGCCCGAGCCGGAAGTCATGCTGGACGTCGAGGTGCTGGAGATCAAGCGCAGCCGCCTGATGGACCTGGGCGTGAGCTGGCCGGGCAGCCTGAGCTTCTCGCCGCTGATCGCCGCCGAAGGCGGGCCGATCTCGATCAACGAATTGCGCGGCCTGAACAGCGACACCATCGGCGTGACCGGCATCGGCGCGACCGTCAACGCCAACAAGACCGACTCCGACTCGAACACGCTGGCCAATCCGCGCATCCGCGTGCGCAACAAGGAAAAGGCGAAAGTCGTCATCGGCGACCGCGTGCCGAACATCACGACCACGGTCTCGCCGGGCGCGGGCGGCTTCGCCTCGGAATCGATCAACTACGTGGACGTGGGCCTGACGCTGAACGTCGAGCCGACCATCTACCTGAACAACGAAGTGGGCATCCGTATCTCGCTCGAGGTCAGCAACCTGATCGACTCGATCAAGACCAATTCCGGTTCGGTGGCCTACCGCATCGGCACCCGTTCGGCCCAGACCCTGCTGCAACTGAAGGACGGCGAGAACCAGGTGCTGGCGGGCCTGATCAGCAGCGAAGACCGCACCAGCGGCAGCAAGGTGCCGGGCGTGGGCCAGTTGCCCATCCTCGGCCGCCTGTTCGGCAGCACGCGCGACTCGAACGACAAGACCGAGATCGTGCTGTCGATCACGCCGCACCTGGTGCGCACCATCCAGCGCCCGCCGGCCGGGGCCTCCGAATTCGGCGCAGGCACCGAGGCCAGCTTCCGCCGGCGTCCGGATACGGCGGTGCGCCTGCCGGTGGCGGCGCCGTCTGCGCCCGGCGCGCGTCCCGCCTTGCCGGGCAATGGCGTGCCTGCCGCCCAGCCGGCGAACGGCGCGCCGATCTCAGCGCCGGTCGCGCCGCCGGTCGGCCAGCCGCCGGTCGCGCCGCATGTGCCGCCGGTGACCGGGATGCCGCTGTCGCAGCCGATCGGCACCACGCCGCCGCCCGCGCCTGCGCCCTACACGCCGCCCGCGAACGCGCCGAACGTGCCGCCGCCGGGCACGCCCTACACCGCGCCGCCGGCCGTCCAGGTCACCCCGATCCCGAACCCATGATCCTGACCCGTAGGGTGGGCGGCTCCGCCGCCCACGCGTTCAAATCACGCGCGCGCACCCGCGACGCCAACCTGCGCACGCCTTCGCGCGCCGCCAACGCATCCCCGCGCCCCCGCGGCTTCACCCTGATCGAACTGCTGGTCACCCTGGCCATCCTGGCCCTGCTCGCCACCCTGGTCATCCCGGTCGGCCAGACCGTGGTCCAGCGCCGCAACGAACAGCAACTGCGCCAGTCGCTGCGCGAGATCCGCCTCGCGATCGACGCCTACAAGCGCGCCAGCGACGAGGGCCGCATCAAGAAGAACGCCGGCGCCACCGGCTACCCTGCGAAACTCGAACTGCTGGTCGAAGGCGTGCCCGACCTGCGCAGCCCGAAGCAGGCGAAAATCTATTTCCTGCGCCGCCTGCCGCGCGACCCCTTCAATCCGGACGCCGAGCTGGCGGACGCCGCAACCTGGGGCAAGCGCAGCTACGCCAGCGAAGCCGAGGAGCCGAAAGAGGGCGACGACGTCTACGACGTGTATTCGACCTCGCCGAAGACCGGCCTGAACGGCATTCCCTACAGGCGTTGGTGACAGGATGAGGAAAATCGTGAAAACCTTCATGCGCAAGCCGCGCGGCTTCACCCTGATCGAACTGCTGGTGGTGCTCGGCATCGTCGCCTTGCTGCTCACGCTGGCCGCGCCGCGCTTTTTCCCGAGCGTGGACAAGACCAGGGAAACCATCCTGCTCGACAACCTGCGCAACACGCGCGCCGTGATCGACCAGTACCATGCCGACACCGGGCGTTATCCGGATTCGCTGGAACAGCTGGTCGAGAAAAAATACCTGGCGCGCGTGCCGGTCGACCCGATCACGGAGAGCGAGAGCACCTGGGTCATCGTGCCGCCCGAGGAAGAGGGCGCGCCGGGCGCCGTCTACGACATCCGCAGCGGCGCGCCGGGGAACGGCCGCGACGGCCGCCCCTACGCCGAATGGTAGCGCGGCGCGTAGCAGGGGGCAATGACGGTTTTACCTACGTCGGCCTGGTGATTTTCGTCGCCATCCTTGGACTGGTGGGCGCGGCGACGCTGAAGGTCGATTCGCTGCTGCGCCGCGCCGCCGCCGAGCAGGAGCTGCTCGAGATCGGGGCCGAGTACAGCGAAGCCCTGCGCAGCTATGCCGCCGCCACCCCGCGCGGCTATCCGACCGCGCCGCCGACGCTGCAGGACCTGCTCAAGGACCCGCGCTTTCCCGGCACGCGCCGGCACCTGCGCAAGATCTATGTCGATCCGGTGACGGGCAGACAGGAGTGGGGCATCGTGTACCAGGGCGACCAGGTGGGGGTACTGGCGGTGTACAGCCTGTCGCGGGCGCAACCGCTGAAGCTGGCGAATTTCGATACGCGCTTCCAGAACTTCGAGAACAAGGAACACCTGTCGGAATGGAAGTTCACGGCCAGCGGGACCGGGGCCAGCGCGGCGCCCGGAGCGAACGGACGTCCGCCAGGCCTGCAGCCGCCGCCGCAGCCGAACGGACAACCGGCGCCGCTGTTCCCGGCGCCAGGGGCGGAGCCGCCGCCGCCGACGGTTCCGCCGGCGCCGGCCCCGCCCGCTCCGGCCGAGCCGCGCATCGAAGAGCCGGAGGCGCCGCCGGAAAACGATGCGGAGCCGGAGAAGGAGCCCGAGGAGCCGCCGGCCCAGCCGGAGCCGGAGGAAGCCGCGCCGCCCGCCGAGCCGCCGCCAGGCGAGGGACGGCCGGGCGGGCGGTGATTATTTTGCGCGGCGCTTGAAGTCGCGCGGGCGGAAGCCCAGGGCCCCCAGCACGCCGAAGTAGCTGATGGCGCACAGGGCGATGATGCCGAGCAGGACGCCGCCGCGCAGGAGCGGCTGGGCGCGCAGCGCGATCCAGTCGAACTGGATCTGGCTGAACCAGGCGACCGCCCCCATGACCGACACGGCCACGACCAGCTTCAGGAAGAAGGCCCCCCAGCCCGGCTGCGGCACGAAGATATCGCGGCGGCGCAGCCCGTGGTAGAGCAGGGCGGCGTTGAGGCAGGCGGCGACGCCGATCGACAGCGCCAGGCCGGCCACGCCGAACAGCGGCACGAAGGCCAGGTTCATCAGCTGGGTCGCCACCAGGGTGCCGACCGCGATCTTCACCGGCGTGCGCACTTCCTGGCGCGCGAAGAAGGCCGGCGCCAGGGTCTTGACCAGGATGAAGCCGAGCAGGCCGGCGCTGTAGGCCATCAGCGGCAGGGAGGAGGCGTTCACGTCGGCGGCGTCGAAGGCGCCGTAGTGGAAGAGGGTGGAGATCATCGGCGTGGCCAGGGTGGCCAGGCCCACCGCCGCCGGGATCGACAGCAGGAAGGTCAGGCGCAGGCCCCAGTCCAGCAGGGACGAGTATTCCTGGGTGTCGCCCTCGGTGTTGGCCTTGGCCAGGCCCGGCAGCAGGATGGTGCCCAGGGCCACGCCGAGCAGGGCGGTCGGCAGCTCCATCAGCCGGTCCGCATATTGCAGGGCCGTGACGGCGCCGGCCGCCAGGCTGGCGGCGATGGTGGTGTTGATCAGGAGGCTGATCTGGGCCGCCGCGACGGCGAACACGGCCGGCCCCATCTTGCCGAGCATGCGGCGCACGCCGGCGTCGCGCAGGCCGGTGAAGGGGTTGATCGACAGGCGCGGCAGCATGCCGAGCTTGATCAGCGGAGGAAGCTGCAGCGCCACCTGCAGGATGCCGCCGATGCACACGCCCACCGCCATCGCATAGATCGGCTGGGCGAAGTAGTCGGACAGCACGACGGCGGCGAAGATGAAGGACAGGTTCAGCAGCACCGGGGTGAAGGCGGGAATCTTGAACTGGCGCCAGGTATTGAGCACCCCGCTGGCCATGGCCACGAAGGCCATGCAGGCGATGTAGGGGAACATCATCCGGGTCATCACGACCGCCGCGTCGAAAGCGGCCGGCTCGCGCTGCAGGCCGCCGCCGATCCAGTAGATCAGCACGGGCGCGGCCAGGATGCCGACGATACTGGTGAGCATGGTGGCCCAGATCAGCACGGTCGCCACGTGGTCGACCAGGGTCTTGGTGGCTTCCTGGCCGTGCTTGGTCTTGTATTCGGTGAGGATGGGCACGAAGGCCTGGGAGAACGCGCCTTCGGCAAACAGGCGCCGCAGGAGGTTGGGCAGGCGGAAGGCGATGTTGAAGGCGTCGGTGAAGTTCGAGGCGCCGAAGGCGGCGGCGAACAGACTTTCGCGCAGCAGGCCCGTGATGCGGGACACCATGGTCATGCTGGAGATTGCAGCGAGGGTCTTGAGCAGATTCATGGGGCGGTATTATAGCTGGGCAACACCCCCGCACACGGCCCGTCTGGCGATAATAGTGAATTATGAATTGCCCGGATGGGATTCCTTCGCTATAATCGTGGGCTGTACTGAATTCTGTTAGCAGACACTTATGTTTGGCAGGCACTGGAATGGGCCAGTTTGACTCGCTAATGTTTGCAAACGCAACTTGACCCCGATTTAGGAAATTCCATGGCAAATACCGCACAAGCGCGCAAACGCGCTCGTCAAGCAGTTAAGCAAAACGCACACAACAGCGCTCAGCGTTCGACCCTGCGTACCGCAATCAAGGCCGTCCGCAAAGCCATCCAGGCTGGCGACAAGGCCGCTGCAACCACCATCTTCCAGCAGTCCGTGTCGACCATCGACAGCATCGCTGACAAGAAGATCATCCACAAGAACAAGGCCGCTCGCCACAAGAGCCGCCTGGCTGCTGCTCTGAAAGCCCTGTCGGCCTAATAGACCGGTTGGCGCGCGGCCCTGGCCGCGCAGGCAGTACAGTGGAAGAAAGACCCGCCCGGCTCGAGCCCGGCGGGTTTTTCCGCTTTGTGGTTTGGATGTTGCCATTCGTAGGGTGGGCGCCTGGGCCCCACGCTGTCGTGCTGATGCGTACCGGAGGGTTTTGTAGGGTGGGCACTCGTGCCCACGCGGGCTCACCGGTTGAATGGACGCGGCGCGACATGCATCGGCACGACCGCGTGGGTTCAAGAACCCACCCTACGAACTACAACATCAACCCGGGTCGAGGTCCAGTTTTCGTTGGCGGCGCCCGTGCCGCGCGGTCGTGCCGCTGCGCGCCAAGTCGCGTCAGTTCGGCTGGTCAGACAGCGTGGACACAGGTGTCCACCCTACGAACCCCGTGCCGAGGTCCACGCCAGGCAACCCACCGCCATCATCGAATTACTGACCAGGAAGGCCCCATGCCGGTAGAGCAGGGGTGTCCTGCTCTGGTCTTTCACATCCAGCGCCCAGACGTCGCCCGACGGCGCCGACCACAGGATGCGCCCATCCACCGCCTCGATGCCGGCGAACACCTGGTTCGGCGTCGTGCCGGGCGCGAAGAACACCATCACCGTATTCACGCCCGGCGGCGGCAGGGCGGCTACCGGGCCGCCGACCAGCACCGCCGCCACCAGCGCCGCCGCGCCGGCCTTGCCGCCGAGGGTGCCCGAGCCCGTATCGCGCCGCAGCCACCAGCCCAGCGCCAGGACCGCCACCCCGAACACGAAGAACCACAGCAGGTCCCAGAACAGCACGTTGTCGCTGTCGAGCCGGATGCGGTGGATGCCGAGCACCCAGTGCGAGAGCACGCCGTCGATGATGTGCCAGGCGCCGAAGCCGATCGCCGCGTTCGCCAGCAGCAGCCGGTCGCCGCCCGCGGCGCCGAAGCTGTGCCGGCCCTTCCAGAGTTTCCACAGCCCGGCGAGCGCGAGCACGTACATCAGCAGGTGGAACAGGCCGTCGGCCAGGATCTGCACCCGGATGTCCTCGAAAGGCGGGCGCGTGACCAGCGACAGCAGGTGGTGCCACTGCAATACCTGGTGCAGCAGGATGCCGTCGAAAAAGCCGCCGAGTGCGAAGCCGAGCAGGAAGCCGGCCCAGCCGAGGGCGCGCAGTTCGGGGATGGCGTGGGCGTCGGATTGGCGGACGGTCATGGCGGCTCCTGTCGAAAGATCGGGCAGTGGCAAACGGACGGCACATGCTAGCGCGTTCGCCTGGCTGGGCGCGCCGGGCAGGGGCGCGCCCGGCTTCCCGAGCGTAAACGCGCGCCGGGAGGCGGGTTTTGCCCTGCCTCAGGCATGCCGCCGCCCGCCCGGCCGCCGGCGCCGGATTGCTAAAGCTGTAGCGCAGCGTAAAATACTGGTGCATAATGTGAAACGCGCGTCTTATGTCTTATAGAAGACTTGCGGCGCAGCCGGGATGACGCCGAACGGCCGGGATGCCCCTTCGTGCTCTGTCCATCGTGCTCTGGGCGGAGTCGTATCGGAGTAGTATGATCCATCGAGCGCGGCGCATACCATGCGAGCGTAGGCAGGCGTTACTTATCAAGTTTTATACATCGCGACACCTTCGCGAGAACCGAGGAAATAGTGCATGAGCAGTGATCCGACCATCATCTACACCCTGACCGACGAGGCGCCGCTGCTGGCGACCCACGCCTTCCTGCCTGTCGTCAGCACCTTCACCAAGGCTGCGGGTATCCGCGTCGAGCAGGCCGACATCTCGGTCGCCGCACGTATCCTGGCCCAGTTCCCGGAGCGCCTGACCCCGGAACAGCGCGTTCCCGACGTCCTGAGCGAGCTGGGCAAGAAGACCCTGGAGCCGGACGCGAACATCATCAAGCTGCCGAACATTTCCGCATCGGTCGGCCAGCTGGTCGCCGCGATCAAGGAACTGCAGGGCAAGGGCTACGACCTGCCGGACTACCCGGCCGACCCGAAGACCGACGAAGAGAAGGCCATCAAGGCCAAGTATGCCAAGTGCATCGGCTCGTCCGTGAACCCGGTGCTGCGCGAAGGTAACTCCGACCGCCGCGCGCCGAAGGCCGTCAAGGAATACGCACGCAAGAACCCGCACTCGATGGGCGAATGGTCGCCGGCCTCGCGCACCCACGTGTCGCACATGACCCACGGCGACTTCTACCACGGCGAAAAGTCGATGACCCTCGACCGCGCCCGTGAAGTCAAGATGGAACTGATCACCAAGAGCGGCCAGACCATCGTCCTGAAACCGAAGGTCGCGCTGCAGGACGGCGAGATCATCGACTCGATGTTCATGAGCCGCAAGGCCCTGCTCGAGTTCTACGAAAAGCAGATCGAAGACGCGAAGAACACCGGCGTGCTGTTCTCGCTGCACGTGAAGGCGACGATGATGAAGGTCTCGCACCCGATCGTCTTCGGCCACTGCGTGCGCATGTTCTACAAGGAAGCCTTCGAGAAGCACGGCGCCCTGTTCGACAGCCTGGGCATCAACGTCAACAACGGCATGGCCGATCTGTACAACAAGATCGCCGACCTGCCGGCCTCGCAGCGCGAAGAAATCGAGCGCGACCTGCACGCCTGCCAGGAGCACCGTCCGGCGCTGGCCATGGTCGACTCGGCCAAGGGCATCACCAACTTCCACTCGCCGAACGACGTCATCGTCGACGCCTCGATGCCTGCGATGATCCGCGCCGGCGGCAAGATGTACGGCGCCGATGGCCGCCTGAAGGAAGTCAAGGCCGTCATCCCTGAATCGACCTTCGCCCGCATCTACCAGGAAGTCATCAACTTCTGCAAGTGGCACGGCGCCTTCGACCCGCGCACCATGGGCACCGTCCCGAACGTGGGCCTGATGGCCCAGCAGGCCGAGGAATACGGTTCGCACGACAAGACCTTCGAGATCCAGGAAGACGGCGTGGCCAACATCACCGACATCGCCACCGGCGAAGTCCTGATGAGCCAGAACGTCGAGCAGGGCGACATCTGGCGCATGTGCCAGGTGAAGGACGCCCCGATCCGCGACTGGGTCAAGCTGGCGGTCACCCGCGCGCGCAATTCGGGCATGCCGGCCGTGTTCTGGCTGGATCCCTACCGTCCGCACGAGAATGAACTGATCAAGAAGGTCAAGACCTACCTGAAGGATCACGACACGACCGGCCTGGACATCCAGATCATGTCGCAGGTGCGCGCGATGCGCTACACCCTGGAGCGCGTCAAGCGTGGCCTGGACACCATCTCGGTGACCGGCAACATCCTGCGTGACTACCTGACCGACCTGTTCCCGATCCTGGAACTGGGCACCTCGGCCAAGATGCTGTCGATCGTCCCGCTGATGGCCGGCGGCGGCATGTACGAAACCGGCGCCGGTGGTTCGGCTCCGAAGCACGTGCAGCAGCTGACCGAAGAGAACCACCTGCGCTGGGACTCGCTGGGCGAGTTCCTGGCCCTGGCGGTCTCGCTGGAAGACCTGGGCATCAAGACCGGCAACAACAAGGCCAAGGTGCTGGCGAAGACGCTCGACGCCGCTACCGGCAAGCTGCTGGACAACCGCAAGTCGCCGTCGCCGAAGACCGGCGAGCTCGACAACCGCGGCAGCCAGTTCTACCTGTCGCTGTACTGGGCCCAGGAACTGGCCGCGCAGACGGAAGATGCCGAACTGGCAGCCCACTTCGCGCCGCTGGCCAAGACCCTGGCCGAGAATGAGCAGAAGATCGTCGCCGAACTGCTGGAAGTGCAGGGCAAGCCGGTCGACATCGGCGGCTACTACAAGGCCGACGACGCCAAGGTGAAAGCCGTGATGCGTCCTAGCGCGACCTTCAACGGCGCGCTGGAAACCATCGCCTGATAAGCGTGCTTGCGCGGCGCCTCCGCGTAAAGTGAAGTAAAAGAGAACCCGCCGGCCCGAAAGGGCCCGGCGGCTTTTTTATTTGAAGAGCGCGTAAAGGAAAGCGAAGTGCGCTGAGTGGACGGAGACCGTAGGGTGGGCGCCCCGTGCCCACGCGAAACGCGATACAGTGACCGTAGGGTGGGCACCCCGTGCCCACGCGAAACGCGGCGCAGTGTCGCCGCATCGAGCAAGGTGGAGCATGCGCCGCGGCTACGCATCATGAAGCGCTGACGAAACGCGTGCTTTGTGGGGATACGCACCGCCAACACGTCGCCGCCGTTCGCGTGGGCACGGGGTGCCCACCCTACGGGACACGCCGCGTACTTACTTACGCAACTCCGCCACCGGCACCTCCACGAACTCGCCCGGCATCAAAGGATGCGTCGCCAGCGAAAACGGCCCGATGCTGCTGCGCACCAGGCGCAGCGTCGGCAGCCCGACCGCCGCGGTCATGCGCCGCACTTGCCGGTTCTTGCCTTCCTCGAGCGTGATCGCGATCCAGCTGGTCGGTTTGTCCAGCCGCGTGCGGATCGGCGGGTTACGCGGCCACAGCCATTCCGGCTCGGCGATGCGCACGGCGCGGCAGGGCTTCGTTACGAAGTCGCCCAGGTCGAGCGGGGCCTGCAGGCGCGCAAGCGCCGCAGCGTCGGCGACGCCGTCCACCTGCACCAGGTAGGTCTTGGCTTCCTTGTGGTCGGGATGGGCGATCTTGTGCTGCAGCTTGCCGTCGTCGGTCAGCAGCATCAGGCCCTCGCTGTCGGCATCGAGCCGGCCGGCAGGATAGATGTTCGGAATCTTGATGTAGTCGGCGAGCGACTCGCGGCCTTCCTGCGGGCTGAACTGGCACAGCACCTGGAACGGTTTGTTGAAGAGAATGAGAGACATGGAGGCTGGTGTACGGTTCAGGGCAAAGCCAGGGTGACGGGCGTGGCGCGGGGCACGATACTGGTGCATAATGCAAGAGGCAACATTGCTGTCTTATACAAGACTCGCAGCCAATATTGTAATGTAGATCGCAGACCATGCCTGAGGCCGCGACATTGCAGCCGGCCTTGCGACCCGCCGTGCGACCATTTTGGAGAACACGATGTACCAACATATCAAGGTCCCCGCCGACGGCCGGAAAATCGCCGTCAACGCGGATTATTCGCTGACTGTACCAGATAACCCCATCATCCCCTACATCGAGGGCGACGGCACCGGCGTGGACATCAGCCCGGTCATGCTCAAGGTGGTCGACGCGGCGGTGGCCAAGGCCTACGGCGGCCGGCGCAAGATCAGCTGGATGGAAATCTACGCCGGCGAGAAGTCGACCAGGGTCTACGGTCCGGACGTCTGGCTGCCGCCGGAAACCTTGGACGCGGTCAAGGAATACGTGGTCTCGATCAAGGGCCCGCTGACCACGCCGGTGGGCGGCGGCATCCGCTCGCTCAACGTGGCGCTGCGCCAGGAGCTCGACCTCTACGTCTGCCTGCGCCCGGTGCGCTATTTCGCCGGCGTGCCTTCGCCGCTGAAGCAGCCCGAGAAGACCGACATGGTCATCTTCCGCGAGAATTCGGAAGACATCTACGCCGGCATCGAATGGGCCGAGGGTTCGGAAGGCGTCAAGAAACTGATCGACTTCCTGACCAATGAAATGGGCGTCAGGAAAATCCGCTTCCCGGAATCCTCGGGTCTGGGGATCAAGCCGGTCTCGCGCGAAGGCACCGAGCGCCTGGTGCGCAAGGCCATCCAGTACGCCATCGACAACGACAAGCCCTCGGTGACCCTGGTTCACAAGGGCAACATCATGAAGTACACCGAAGGCGGCTTCCGCGATTGGGGCTATGCCCTGGCGCAGCGCGAATTCGGCGCCGAGCTGATCGACGGCGGCCCATGGTGCAAGTTCAAGAACCCGAAGACCGGGCGCGATATCGTCATCAAGGATTCGATCGCCGACGCCTTCCTGCAGCAGATCCTGCTGCGTCCGGCTGAATACAGCGTAATTGCAACCCTGAATTTGAACGGGGACTATATCTCGGACGCACTGGCAGCCCAGGTCGGCGGCATCGGCATTGCGCCGGGCGCGAATATGTCGGATTCGGTCGCGATGTTCGAAGCTACCCATGGCACCGCGCCCAAATACGCCGGCAAGGATTACGTGAATCCCGGTTCGCTGATCCTGTCCGCCGAAATGATGCTGCGCCATATGGGCTGGGTCGAGGCAGCCGACCTGATCATTTCGGCGATGGAAAAGGCGATCCAGTCGAAACGCGTCACCTATGACTTTGCCCGCCTGATGGAAGGCGCGACCCAGGTATCGTGCTCGGGCTTTGGCGAGGTGATGATCGAGCAGATGCAGTAGCGCCTGGCCCGATTCGCAAAGCCCTGTTCCTGGATTGCGAACAGGGCTTTTTCTTTTGATGGCGATCAGAAGGACAACCATGAATAGCGAAAACGATTACGAGAAAATTGTTCCCTTCGTATATGCCATGCATAGGGCCGGCATGGGCGACGAGCGGCTGGCCGCCATGGTTGCGGACACGCGGGATCCGGAACGCGCCGCCCGGGCCGGGCGGCTGAAGCAGCGCTACGAGACGATCCTGCGGCCCGGCGACCGGGACGTATCGGACGAGGAGCTGGCGCAGGTATTGGAAGAGGCGAGGAGCCTCGCGCAGGAAGCGGATTGCGCTTAGTTAAACGAGAGTTAAACGAGAGCGAAAAAAAACCCCGCCGGGGCGGGGTTCTTCGCGTACTTCCGCAGGGATGATTACATGCCCTGGATGTTGGAAGCTTGCTTGCCTTTAGGGCCTTGCGTGACTTCGAATTGGACTTTCTGACCTTCTTTGAGGGTCTTAAAACCGTTCATGTTGATTGCGGAGAAGTGTGCAAACAGATCCTCGCCGCCGTCATCTGGAGTGATGAAGCCAAAGCCTTTGGAATCATTGAACCACTTAACAGTACCAGTTGCCATAAAAGAACTTTCAAATATAAACAAATCACACGAGCCATAAAAGCAAGAAGCTTCTTGCCCCCTCCTCAGCCTGCTCACTTCTTATCAACAAGTACATAAGTACATGTCAATGTTTGCATTGTTGATGGACTAATCTTGTAAGTCAAGCCCTTTGCGCTATGTGTTGCTAAATTCTTCACACGACCTGTAAAGCCAGCTCTTGATTTCTGCAATCGGAACGCCATCTGCGCTTTCAACGGAAAACAAGTAAGATGAAGGCGAGTCGAAGTGAACTGATCGAGTTGGTCTGATCTTTCCGCTTTGCATCATCCTTGAAAGCATTAGAATACGTCCATGGCAACCAAGCACGATACCGAACAGCTGCTGGAGCGGCAGATCGTAAAACCACCGCCCCTGTATCAGGTGGCGTTGCTGAATGACGACTACACGCCGATGGAGTTTGTGGTCGCTATCATTCAGGAGTACTTCAACAAGGATCGCGAGACGGCGACGCAGATCATGCTTTCCGTACACCGTCACGGCAAAGGCGTGTGCGGCGTGTTTTCCAAAGATATAGCGTGTACCAAAGTGGAGTTTGTCTTAACGCATGCGCGTAAGGCAGGGCACCCCCTGCAGTGCGTGATGGAGGAAGTATGATTGCGCAGGAACTTGAAGTATCCCTACACATGGCCTTTGTCGAAGCTCGACAGGCACGGCACGAGTTCATTACCGTGGAGCACCTGCTGCTTGCGCTCCTCGATAATCCCTCGGCCGCTGAAGTCCTGCGTGCATGCGCGGTCAATATCGATGATCTGCGCAAGACCTTGACCAATTTTATCGGTGACAACACCCCGACCGTGCCGGGCACGGGCGAGGTCGACACCCAGCCGACGCTCGGCTTCCAGCGCGTGATCCAGCGCGCGATCATGCATGTGCAGTCGGCGTCGAACGGCAAGAAGGAAGTCACGGGCGCGAACGTGCTGGTGGCCATCTTCGGCGAGAAGGACTCGCATGCCGTTTACTACCTGCACCAGCAGGGCGTGACCCGTCTCGACGTGGTGAACTTCATCTCGCATGGCGTGCGCAAGGACCAGCAGATCGACAGCCAGAAGGCGTCGGAAGGCGTGGAAGAGGCCCAGGTCGAAGGCGCGACGAAGGAAAGCCCGCTCGACCAGTTTACCCAGAATCTGAACAAGTCGGCCGCCGACGGCAAGATCGATCCGCTGATCGGTCGCGAAGAGGAAGTGGACCGCGTGATCCAGATCCTGTGCCGCCGCCGCAAGAACAATCCGCTGCTCGTGGGCGAAGCCGGCGTCGGCAAGACCGCGATCGCGGAGGGCCTGGCCTGGCGCATCGTCCAGGAAGACGTGCCCGAGATCCTGCAGAATGCCGTCGTGTATTCGCTGGACATGGGCGCGCTGCTGGCCGGCACCAAGTACCGCGGCGATTTCGAACAGCGCCTGAAGGCCGTCCTCAAGCAATTGAAGGACACGCCGAACGGCATCCTGTTCATCGACGAGATCCACACGATCATCGGCGCCGGTTCCGCATCGGGCGGCACGCTCGACGCCTCGAATCTGCTCAAGCCGGCCCTGGCCAACGGCCAACTGAAGTGCATCGGCGCGACCACGTTCACGGAATTCCGCGGCGTGTTCGAGAAGGACCACGCCCTGAGCCGCCGCTTCCAGAAGGTCGACGTCAACGAGCCGTCGGTCGAGCAGACCGTGCAGATCCTGCGTGGCCTGAAGTCGCGCTTCGAAGAGCACCACGGCGTGAAGTACTCGTCGTCGGCGCTGTCGACCGCGGCTGAACTGGCGGCGCGCTTCATCAACGACCGTCACCTGCCCGACAAGGCGATCGACGTCATCGACGAAGCGGGCGCGGCCCAGCGCATCCTGCCGAAGTCGAAGCAGAAGAAGACCATCGGCAAGACCGAGATCGAGGAAATCATCGCGAAGATCGCGCGGATTCCCCCGCAGACCGTCAACCAGGACGACCGCAGCAAGCTGCAGACGATCGACCGCGACCTGCGCAACGTCGTCTTCGGCCAGGACCCGGCGATCGATGCGCTGGCCTCGGCCATCAAGATGGCGCGCGCCGGCCTCGGCAAGCAGGACAAGCCGATCGGTTCCTTCCTGTTCTCGGGTCCGACCGGCGTCGGCAAGACCGAGGTCGCGAAGCAGCTGGCCTTCATCCTCGGTATCGAGCTGATCCGCTTCGACATGTCCGAGTACATGGAGCGTCACGCCGTGTCGCGCCTGATCGGTGCGCCGCCGGGCTACGTCGGCTTCGACCAGGGCGGCCTGCTGACGGAAGCCATCACCAAGAAGCCGCACGCGGTGCTGCTGCTGGACGAGATTGAAAAAGCCCACCCGGACATTTTCAACATCCTGCTGCAGGTGATGGACCATGGCACGCTGACCGACAACAACGGACGCAAGGCCGACTTCCGCAACGTGATCATCATCATGACCACGAACGCGGGCGCCGAAAGCCTGACCAAGCGCTCGGTGGGCTTCGTGGATGCGCGTGCGACCGGCGACGAGATGGCCGACATCAAGCGCATGTTCACGCCGGAGTTCCGCAACCGCCTGGACGCGATCATCAGCTTCCGCGCGCTGGACGAGGAAATCATCCTGCGCGTCGTGGACAAGTTCCTGATGCAGCTGGAAGAGCAGCTGCACGAGAAGAAGGTGGAAGCCATCTTCTCCGAGAAGCTGCGCAAGTTCCTGGCCTCGAAGGGCTTCGATCCGCAGATGGGCGCCCGTCCGATGTCGCGCCTGATCCAGGACATGATCCGCAAGGCCCTGGCCGACGAGCTGCTGTTCGGCCGCCTGGTCAACGGTGGCCGCGTGACGGTGGACCTGAACGAAAAGGACGACGTCATCCTCGAGTTCCCGGAGGGCGACGCCCTGCCGCCGCCGGCTCCGGCCGAGACGGTCGAGATCGAGTAATTCGGTCTGCTCCAAAGAACCGCGCCTTGTGCGCGGTTTTTTTTATGCCTGCTCGGCCGGAAGAGCCGCAGATTGCCTTTCGTAGGGTGGGCACCCTGTGCCCACGCGGAAATACGCACATTGTTGACGTACCGGATCGCCGTGGGCGAAGTGTTTCGGCATCGCTTCGGGAAGCGTCTCGTTAGCGCTCGCGATGATTGTTACGTCGCGGAGCAAATCGTCACGGCCTCTGGTTTCGGAAGAGCACGTAACGCGTGGGCACGGAGTGCCCACCCTACGCTTATGTACCGGGTTCATCGATACAGGACCACGCAACGGGTTGGCAGGTTTTTTTGCTTGTATGCACGTCAACTCATCGTTCGCGTATGGCAAACTGATGCTCTTTTGCAACCTTTTCCCTCGTGTCCATGAACCTGTCCCGCACCATCCTCGCGCTGTCGCTGGCGCTGATCGGCAGCCAGGCTGCCGCCGCCGATCCTTACTTCCGCTTCCCCGCCGTGCGCGGCGACACCATCGTCTTCACGGCCGAAGGCGACTTGTGGCGCACGACCGTCAACGGCGGCAAGGCCACGCGCCTGACCACGCATCCGAATGCCGAAACCCACGCCGCCATCTCGCATGACGGCAAGTTCGTGGCCTTTGCCGCTTCCTACGAGGGCGCCCAGGAAGCCTATGTGATGCCGATCGAGGGCGGCCTGCCCAAGCGCATCACCTTCGAGAACGGCGGCGTCACGGTGCTGGGCTGGACGGCGCAGGGCGAGGTATTGGTGAGCACCGAGAATTCGGTCGGCCCGTCCAAGCACCGCGTCGTGGCCGCGCTGGACCCGGTGAAGATGGCGCGCCGGGTGCTTCCGCTGGCCGACGCCAACGACGCCGTGCTCGACGACAGCGGCCGTTACGTGGTCTTCACGCGCATGGGCCTGTCGATGACGAACGATAACGTCAAGTCCTACCGTGGCGGAGCGCTTGCCCAGCTGTGGCGCTACGAGCTCGGTTCGAAAGGCGAAGCCCAGCAACTGTTCAAGGGCGATACTGCGAACAACCGCCGCGCCATGTGGTGGCAGGGGCGCCTGTACTTCATCAGCGACGCGGATGGCGCCGACAACATCTGGTCCTCCCGGCCCGACGGTTCCGACCGCCGCGTCCACACCCGGCACAAGGAATGGGACGTGCGCACCGCCTCGCTGGGCGATGGGCGCATCGTCTACCAGCTCGGCGCCGACCTGCGCGTCTACGACATCGCCAGCGGCCAGGACACGCGCCTGAACGCCAGCCTGCTGTCGGACTTCGACCAGCAGCGCCTGCGCCGCGTGAAGTCGCCGCTCGATGCCCTGACCAGCATCGAGCTGGCCAACAAGGCCGAGCGCATCGTGCTCACCGCGCGCGGACGCGTGACGATCGCCGGCACCGGCAACTACCGCCGCGTCGAGATCGCGGTGCCCGATGGCGCGCGCGCCCGCAGCGCCGTCTTCAGCCACGACGACAAGTGGGTGTATGCCATCGTCGACGCCAGCGGCGAGAACGAGATCTGGCGCTACGCGGCGGACGGCTCGGGCAAAGGCGAGCGCCTGACCATGGACGGCGCCTCGCACCGCGCCAACCTCTATCCGTCGCCGGACGGGCGCTGGCTGGCCCATACCGACAAGAAGGGCCGCACCTGGCTGCTCGACCTCGACAAGAAGACTAACGTAGTCATCGACGATGCCGGCCAGTCCGGCCTGGACCAGCCCGACCAGGTCGTGTGGTCGCCCGACAGCCGCAACCTGGCGTTCGTGCGCGTCGGCAGCATGGAGCAGCGCAACCAGATCGGCATGTACAACCTGGCGAGCCGCCAGATGAGTTTTGTCACGACCGACCGCTTCGAGGCCAATTCGCCGGCCTTCTCGCCGGATGGGAAGTGGCTCTACTTCCTGTCGGCGCGCCACTTCAACCTGGGGAACAACTCGCCCTGGGGCGACCGCAACATGGGGCCGGTGTTCGACAAGCGCGTCGGCGTCTACGCGCTGGCCCTGCAGCCGGGGAACCGCTTCCCGTTCAAGCCGGAAGACGAGCTGACCAAGCCGGAAGAGAAGTCGCCCGAGGCCGCGGCCCGCGAAGCGATCAAGGCGCCGGGCGCCGACGACGCCGAGAAGAGCGCCGCGGTGGCCGCCGCGGTCGCCGCCAGCGCCAGCGTCGCCGGCAAGGACAAGCCCAGGGCGCCGACCCCGGCGGTGGTCTACGCCGGCCTGCGCGAGCGCCTTTACGAGGTGCCGGTCGCACCGGGCAATTACCGCGCGCTGGCGATCGACGACAAGCGCCTCTACCTGCTCGATACCGACGATGGCCAGAAGGGCACGCTCAAGACCCTCGAAGTCTCGCGCAACGCGCCCAAGCCCGAGACCTTTGTCGCCAACGTGCGCGAGTTCGGCCTGACCCAGGACCGCAAGCACATCTTCTACCGCACCTTCGCCAAGGGCACGCCGGGCGACATGCTGATCGTCGACGCCGGCGCCAAGGCCCCGGCCGATCTCAGCCGCGCCAAGGTCAAGGTCGACGACTGGGCGCTGAGCTCGAATCCGCGCATGGAGTGGGTCCAGATGTTCAACGACGCCTGGCGCATGCACCGCGATTTCCTCTACGACGCCAACATGCGCGGCGTCGACTGGAAGGCCGTGCGCGCCCGCTATGCGCCGCTGGTCGAGCGCGTCACCGACCGCGCCGAGCTCGACGACGTGCTGGGCATGATGGTCGGCGAAGTCGGCGCCCTGCATTCGCAGATCCGGCCGGGCGACGTGCGCCGGGCCCCGAGCGAGGGCACGCCGTCCAGCCTGGGCGCGGTCCTGACCCGCACCGGCGAGGGTTACCGCGTCGACCGCGTCTACCGCAGCGAGCCCGAGCTGCCGTCGGAAGCAGGCCCGCTGTCGGCGCCGGACGTCGACGTCAAGGAGGGCGAGGTCATCACGGCCGTGAACGGCAAGTCGCTGGTCGAAGCGCGCGACATCGCCGACCTGCTGCTCGACCAGGCCGACAAGCAGGTGCTGCTGCAGGTGAAGAGCCCCGGCGGCAAATCGCGCCAGGTCATCGTGACGCCGGTGTCGATGGCGCGCCACGCCAGCCTGCGCTACTCGGACTGGGAGCAGGGCAGGGCGCAGCAGGCCGACGCCGCCTCGAAGGGGCGGATCGGCTACCTGCACCTGCGCGCCATGGGTGCGCGCGACATCAATGCCTTTGCCCGCGACTTCTACGCCAACATCAACAAGGAAGGCCTGATCATCGACGTGCGCCGCAATAACGGCGGCAACATCGACAGCTGGATCATCGAGAAGCTGCTGCGCCGCTCCTGGGCCTTCTGGTCCTCGAACGGCAAGCAGCCGCAGTCGAACATGCAGAACAGCTTCCGCGGCCACCTGGTGGTGCTGGTGGACGAGCTGACCTATTCGGACGGCGAGACCTTCGCCGCCGGCATCAAGGCCCTGAAACTCGGTCCGCTGGTCGGCAAGCGCACCGCCGGCGCCGGCGTCTGGCTCAGCGACGCCACCGGCCTGGCGGACAACGGCATGGCGCGCGTAGCCGAGTTCGGGCAGTTTTCGAGCGAGGGCGAATGGCTGATCGAAGGCGTGGGCGTGAGCCCGGACGTCGAGGTCGACAACCTGCCGCACGAAACCTTCAACGGACGCGATCGCCAGCTGGAAGTGGCGATCGAGCTCCTCGAGAAGAAGATGAAGGAGCAGCCGGTCAAGCCGTGGAAGCCGGCGGCGATTCCGGCCTTGAAGCGTTGATCAGCCGATGAACGTTAGCGGCGGTGGCGTCCCGATGCCGCCGCGAACGTTCACGACGTGATCCAGCGTGGACACAGGTGTCCACCCTACATGGGCGGTTTTCGTAGGGTGGACACCTGTGTCCACGCGGTCTCACCACCCGATCAACGGCGCCGCTACCATCGGCCCGACACGGCGGCTTGCCACTTCATCATGCCGTCACAAACCCTCACTACACTGCGCGCATTCTCACTTCCCGTGACCCGCATGCGCCCCTTCAAGCTCCACACCGGCACCAAGATCCTCGGCGCCTTCGCCATCGTTTCCCTCGTCATCCTCGTCATCGTCGCCAACGCGCTCTGGCGCATGCACGCGGCCGACCTGCTCACCGCCGACCTGGTCCAGGACAAGCTGGCCAAGCAGCAGCTGGCGTCCGACCTGCTGGGCCTGGAGCGCCTGAACGGCTCGCGCACGGTCTCGATCGCGCGCAGCGACAGCGTGGAGCTGGCCGATTACTTCCTGGGCCAGCTGGCCGAGGGACGCCGGCAGATCGCCGCGATCGAGGCGACGTGGACGACACTGCCCGCCAGCGAACGCGAAACCGCGCTGCTGGCCGCAAGCGCCAGGCACAAGGCGGCGCTCGCCGCGGTGCAGGCCGAACTGCTGCGCGCCAAGGAATTTGGCCAGACCCAGCTGGTGGAGGAGATCATCGCCACGCGCTGGGAGAGCGCCTACCAGGCCCAGGTCGCGGCCCTCGAGGCCCTGCTGCGGCACGAGAGCGGCGAGGCCCATCGCCTGGCTGCGGAATCGGCCGCCGCCTCGGGCTTCAGCAAGTTCCTGCTGCTGGCGCTGGGCGCCGGCGCACTCGGCATCGGCGCGCTGCTGGCCTGGCTGCTGACCCGGAACATCGTCGGTCCGCTGCAGCAGGCGGTGACGCTGGCCGAACAGGTCGCGCGCGGCGACCTGCGCCCGACCATCGCCCACGCGCGCGGCGACGAGATCGGCCGCCTGTTCGACGCCCTGAACGGGATGACGGGAGGCGTATCGCGCACCGTGGCCCAGGTGCTGCGCGGCGCGGTCGCCATCGACAGCGCCTCGAACGAGATCGCCGACGGCAACCACGACCTGTCGCAGCGCACCGAGCGCCAGGCCGGCTTTCTCAGGCAGACCGTGAGCGCGATGGAGGAATTGACGGGCGCGATTGCCGCGAACAACGCCAGCGCCCAGCGCGCCAATGCGCTGGCCCAGGCGGCATCAGGCGTCGCGACCGAGGGCGCGGCGGCGGTCGAGCAGCTGGTTGCGCGCATGGGCGCGATCAAGGCTTCGGCCGCGCGCATCGTCGACATCACCGGCATGATCGACAGCATCGCCTTCCAGACGAATATCCTGGCCCTGAACGCGGCGGTGGAGGCCGCGCGCGCCGGCGCCGAAGGGCGCGGCTTCGCGGTGGTGGCCGCCGAGGTGCGTAACCTGGCCCAGCACTCGGCCCAGGCGGCAAAGGAGATCAAGACCCTGATCGGTCTCTCCGCCGGCGAGATCGAGGCCGGCACCGGCATCGCCAACGCGGCCGGCGCGACCATGCGCGCGGTGCTGGCGCACGTGCACGACGTCGCCGCGATCCTGGATGCCATCGATACCGCCAGCGCCGGCCAGGCCAGCGGCGTCGCCCGGGTCGGCCGTGCGATCGCCGAGATGGACCTGTCGACCCGGCAGAACGCGGCGATGGTGGAACAGGCGGCGGCCGCCGCCGACGCGATGCGCGGGCAGGCCGCCGAGCTGTCGCGTCTCGTCGCCACCTTCAGGCTGCGCGGTTCGGCGAACGGCGCGGCCGACGATGCGGCTGACAGTGCCGCTGAGAACGCGGCTGACGATGCGGCTGACAACGCGGCTGAGGGCGCGCCGGGCCAGCCGGCGCCGGCATCGCGCCCGCTGGCGCTGGCGGCCTGACTAGACCGCCGCGAGCGCGCGCGCCAGGTCGGCGCGCTGGTCCTCCAGGTGTTCGATGCCGACCGACAGGCGGATCAGGGTGTCGCTGATGCCCAGTTCCGCGCGCTGCGCCGGCGGAATGGTCGCGTGCGTCATCAGGGCCGGATGCTCGATCAGGCTCTCGACCCCGCCCAGGCTTTCCGCCAGGGTGAACACCGAGCAGGTCTCGAGGAAACGGCGCGCCCCGGCCAGGTCGGTGTCGAGCTCGATCGAGATGATGCCGCCGTAGCCATCCATTTGCCGCCGCGCCAGCGCGTGCTGGGGATGCGATTCCAGGCCCGGATAATGGACTTTGCGGACCTTGGGTTCGCGCTCCAGCCACTGGGCCAGCGCCAGGGCATTGGCGCTGCTGCGCTCGACGCGCAGGGCCAAGGTCTTGATCCCGCGTAGCACCAGGAAGCTGTCGAACGGCCCCTGGATCGCGCCCACCGCGTTCTGGATGAAGCCGAGCTGCTCGCGCAGCGCCGCGTGATGCTGCTCGTTGCCGACCACCGCCACGCCCCCGATCACGTCCGAATGCCCGTTCATGTACTTGGTGGTCGAGTGCACCACGATGTCGATGCCGGACTCCAGCGGCCTTTGCACGATGGGACTGGCGAAGGTGTTGTCGCAGACGCTGACGATGCCGCGCTCGCGGCACAGGGTCGCGATCGCCGCCAGGTCGGCCAGCTTCAGCATCGGGTTGGTCGGGGTCTCGACCCAGACCATCCTGGTCTCCGGCTTGATGGCCGCGGCCAGCGCCTCGGGATCGGCCAGGTTGACGTAGCTGAAGTCATGCCCCGCGCTCTTCCTGCGCACGCGCTCGAACAGACGGTAGGTGCCGCCGTACATGTCGTCGCCGGCGACGATGTGCGAGCCGCTGGGGAGCAGTTCCAGCACTGCCGAGATCGCGGCCAGGCCCGAGGCGAAGGCAAAGGCGGCGCTGCCGCTTTCGATGTCGGCCACGCAGCGCTCGAGGGCCCAGCGCGTCGGGTTGTGCGAGCGGCCGTAGTCCAGGCCCTTGTGCACGCCCGGGCTCTCCTGGGCGAAGGTCGAGGTGGCGAAGATCGGCGGCATCACCGCGCCGGTCGCGGGTTCGGGCGACTGGCCGCCGTGGATGACGCGGGTGGCGAGGTGCAGCCTGGTGTCCGGCTTGTTGGTCGATTCGGTCACGATAAGGTCCTGCGCAGATGGTTGAGAAGGTCGAAGCGGGTGATCAGGCCGTAGAAGCGCTCGTCCTCGCAGATCACGGCGGTCAGGCCGCGGTCGAGGATCTCGCGCAGCTGGTCCATGCTCGCCGCTGGCCTGAGCGTCTGCAGCTGCGCCGTCATGGTGCTCGACACCGGCGCCTTGAAGCGCCCGGGTTCGCTGGTCACGTGCAGCAGCAGGTCGGATTCGTCGATGATGCCCACCAGGCGGCCGTTGTCGATCACGGGCAACTGGGCCAGGTCGCTGCTGCGCATGCGGTTGAAGGCGGTGAGCAGGGTGTCGGTCGGCGCCACCGTGACCACTTCGCCGGCATCGAAGCGGCGCCCGATCAGGTCGCGCAGGTCGCCCAGCTGCGGGCGGTGCAGCAGGCCCTGGTCGACCATCCAGCCGTCGCTGTAGACCTTGGTGAGATAGCGCGTGCCGGTGTCGCAGACAAAGGTGACGACGCGCTTGGGCGTGGTCTGCTCGCGGCAGTAGCGCAGGGCGGCGGCGAGCAGGGTGCCGGTGGACGAGCCGGCCAGGATGCCCTCGTGCTGCAGCAGGGAACGCGCGGTGTTGAAGCTTTCCTCGTCGCTGATGCTGTAGGCGCTGCGCACCCGCGACAGGTCGGCGATGCCGGGGATGAAGTCTTCGCCGATGCCCTCGACGGCCCAGGAGCCGGCCTCCTTCGAGAGGTGCCCGGTCTGGACGTACTCGGCCAGGATCGAGCCCTGCGGATCGGCCAGCACGAATTCCAGGTTCGGCTGCACCTGGGCAAAGTAGCGCGACAGGCCGGTGAGGGTGCCGGAGGAACCGACGCCGACCACGATGGCGTCGAGCTCGTGCCCGGTCTGTTCCCAGATCTCGGGGCCGGTCGTGGTTTCGTGGGCGCGCGGGTTGGCCGGATTGTTGAACTGGTCGGCGAACCAGGCGCCGGGGATCTCGCGCGCCAGGCGCGCGGCGTAGTCCTGGTAGTACTCGGGGTGGCCCTTGCCGACGTCGGAGCGGGTCAGGTGGATTTCGGCGCCCAGGGCCTTCAGGTGCAGGATCTTTTCGGCGGCCATCTTGTCGGGCACCACGAGCACCACGCGGTAGCCCTTGATGCGCGCCACCAGCGCCAGGCCCAGGCCGGTGTTGCCGGCGGTGGCCTCGACCACGGTGCCGCCGGGCCGCAGGCGGCCGTCGCGCTCGGCCGCGGCTATCATCGCCACGCCGATGCGGTCCTTGATCGAGCCGCCGGGGTTTTGCGATTCCAGTTTCAGGAAGAGCTGGCAGGGGCCGGTGTCGAGCCGGGTGACCTGCACCAGCGGGGTGTTGCCGATCAGGGAGAAGATCGCTGCCTGCGTGGCTGGCTGGGCGGGTGCCTGCGTGGCTGCTTGCGGCGGGTGTTCCAGATTGCGTTGCATGTTGCCTCCAGGAAGGCGCCTTGTGGGCGCCGCGAACGCCAAAAGGGGGCGCAGGTGCACGCCCGATCGTGAAGAACAAGACATCTTACGGCGATCGGCAGCCGCCCGTTTGAACTGGCGCCAAGCGTGAGCGCGACAGGCCGCGAAGTCTCGCGACACCAAGCTTAACCTGTCCAGTCATGTTTGTTTAATAAGATAATCTCATATCGGTATGCGATTCATGAGCTCGCCTTCTGAATCAGATTTGCCCCGTAGGCGCCCTGTGCAGACGCAAAAGTGTTACCCGAAGAGCATGCGATTTTGTCAATCTTTGTTGCCTGCGGGTGCTATACTGCCGCATCTTTTGTTCGGACGACCTGACCCCATGATGAGCTTCAAGCGCCTGTTTTCCCTGATCGCAGCCACCATGCTGCTCCTGCTCTCCGCCTGCGGCGACAACGGCGTCCAGCTCGGCGAGTTTCCGGCGCTGACGAAGACCGAAGGCGATCCGCCCTTCGACCTGGTCGCGCCGAGTTCGGACAGCCCAGGGACGTTCAGCTTCAGCAGCAGCGACCCGTCGATCGCTTCCATCGCCGGCAAGACAGTCACGATCCATCGCGCCGGCGCCGTGACCATCACGGCGCAGCAGCCGCGCACCGGCAGCTACAACCCGACCTCGACCAGCACCACGCTGACCATCGCGGCGCGCGTGTGCGAAGCGCCTTCGGTGAACGTGAACGGGGTCTGCGTGGCGCCGTCGACCACCGCCGGCTACCTCACGCATGGCGACCTCGTCTGGATGCCGGCCTCCTTCGTGCTGGACTGGGCCAAGGCCGACGCCTTCTGCAAGAACACGACCATCGACGGCAAGAAGAAATGGAAGCTGCCGACCCGCGCCGAGCTGGCTGCGCTGGTGGCTTCCGGCGAACTCGACGGCAAGGGCTGGGTTGGCGGCGACACCTGGACGGCGGACGCCGGCGCCGGCACGAATACCCATGTCGTGATCAACACCTCCACGCGCGCCGTCACCGATTTCGCGGCCGACAAGAAGGCCTACGTCACCTGTACGCTGAGCCCGGCCGCTGCGTGACAATTGGTGAGCCTGTGCGCTTGAGCGTTGCGTACACTCATGGTTTTTAACCCAGGGGACACGATGAAATTCCTGTTGACCGGCAGTCTTGCCATTGCGCTGCTCCTGGCGGCCGCAGCGCCCGCCAACGCCGAAACGCCCGCGCAAAGCCGGCAGCGGATCGAAGGCGTAGTCGAACAATTCCGCGCGGCCATCGTCAACAAGGACAAGGACAGCTTCATGAAGCTGTTTCTGCGCGAGGACATCACCTGGGCCGCCGCCTTCGACGACGCCAGCCTGGCACGGATCAAGGCGCGCCGGAAGGACAAGTCGCTGCCCGATCCGAAGAAAACCTTCCACGGCTCGCCGCGCGAATTCATCGAAGACATCGCCAAGGCCGAGGCGCCGCTGCGCGAAACCTTCGAGAACCTGCGCATCGACACCGACGGCGACGTGGCCCAGGTCTGGTTCGACTACAGCTTCATGGCGGGCGACTACCGGGAAAACTGGGGCAAGGAAGCCTGGCACCTGGTGCGCACGGAAGAGGGCTGGAAGATCGCGTCGGTGATCTGGTCCATGCGCCTGAATCCGGAGCCGCCGCCGGGCAGCAGCGCGCAGTAAAGGGCCATGCGCCTGAGCCAGGGCCTGCGCACCGTGGCCGCGCTCGAGGCGGCCAAAGGACTCGTGGTCCTGTTCACCGGGTTCGGCCTGTTCGCGCTGGTGCACCAGGATGTCCAGCACTTCGCCGAGACGCTGGTGCGGCATGCGCACCTGAACCCCGCCTCCCATACACCCCGCATCTTCCTCGAGTACGCGGGCAAGCTGGACGACGCGCGTCTGCTCCAGCTCGCGGCGGCGGCGCTTGCCTACTCCGGCGTGCGCCTGATCGAAGCCTATGGCCTGTGGTTCGACCGTGCATGGGGAGAAGGTTTTGCGGCCGCCAGCGGCGCCATCTACCTGCCCTTCGAATTGCGCGAACTGTATGAGCGGCCCAGCTGGCTCGTTGCCGGCCTGCTGGCGCTGAACCTGGCCGTGGTCGCCTTCATGGTCTACAGCCTGCGCCGGCGCATCGCTGGGGAACGATCGCGCTGAAGGATCCGGCCGATGAGCGGCCGATGAGCAGCCGATGAGCGGCTGGCGATCCGCTCGCGCATCGACCCGAAACTGTGTGGTCCGCCGCGCGGTCAAACCGATGCCGGTTCCGATCGCTCCCTTCGGTGGCGCACCCGGCATACGGGACAGCACATGGTATCGAACCAGCCCGGTTTCCTCTTCGCAACCGGCATAGAAAACAGCAGCCCCACCATCGAGGCCGGCCGGGTCCGCATGGACGAGATGGCGAAGTGCGGGCACTACCGCCACTGGCGCCGCGACTTCGACCTGGTCCAGGAAATCGGCATCCGTTTCCTGCGCTACGGCCTACCGCTGCATACGACGCTGCTCGGCCCCAGGCGTTACGACTGGTCGTTTGCCGACGAGGTCTTTCCCGACCTGCGCCGCCGCAACCTGGTGGCGATTGTCGACCTCTGCCATTTCGGCCTGCCCGATTTCCTCGGCGACTTCCAGAATCCCGACTTTCCCGCAATCTTCGCCGACTACGCCCTGGCCTTCGCCCAGCGCTATCCCTGGATCCAGCTGTATACGCCGGTGAACGAGATGTCGATCTGCGCGCTGTTTTCCGCCCTCTACGGCTGGTGGAACGAACAGCTGCATGAGGACAAGGCCTTCGTCACGGCCCTGAAGCACGTGGTGAAAGCCAACCTGCTGGCCATGCGCGCGATCCTGAAAGTGCGCCCCGACGCCCTGTTCATCCAGAGCGAATCCACCGAGTACTTTCACGCCGTGAAGCCCGCGGCCATCGGCCCGGCGGAGACCATGAACGCGCGCCGCTTCCTGTCGCTGGACCTGAACTACGGCCGCCGCGTGGACTCCACCATGTACGAGTACCTGCTCGACAACGGCATGACGCGCGACGAATACCACTTCTTCCTGAACAACAACCTGAAGCATCACTGCCTCATGGGCAACGATTACTACCAGACGAACGAGCACCACGTGGCGACGGACGGTTCGACCCGGGCCTCCGGGGAAATCTTCGGCTACGCCGTGATCACCCACCAGTATTACAACCGCTACCGCCTGCCCGTGATGCATACGGAAACCAATCTCTGCCAGGGCCGCATGGCGACGAGGCCGTCAAGTGGCTGCGCAAGGAGTGGGCGAACGTGCTTCGGGTACGCAACAACGGCGTGCCCATCGTCGGGTTCACCTGGTATTCCTTGACCGACCAGGTCGATTGGGACACCGGCCTGCGCGAAGACAATGGCCATGTGAACGCCCTGGGCCTGGCCGACCTCGACCGCAACCTGCGTCCCGTGGGACTGGCCTACCGCGACCTGATCGGAGACTGGACCGAAGTGCTGCCGACCCAGAGCGTCTGCCTGCAGGTGCCGGTGGCGCTGGACGAGGATTATCCCGAGCTTGCCGGTCCCGCCGCGCATCCGGCCCAGGACCCCGGCACTGGCACGGGCGCGCCCAGGAATGCGGAGTAGGGAGGAAGCTTCCATGCGGTTTTCGGACAGGGTCGTGCTCGTCACCGGCGCGGCGGGCGGCATCGGCCTGGCGGCGGCGCTGCGCTTTGCCGCCGAGGGCGCCAAGCTCGTGCTGGTCGACCGCGACGCCGGCGCCTTGCCGGCGGCATCGGCGGCAGTGCGCGAACGCGGTCACGGCGACGCCCTCGAAGTCGTCTGCGACGTCGGCGCCGAGGACCAGGTGGCCCATGCCGTCGGCCAGGCGCTCGGGCAGTTCGGCCGGCTCGACGTCGTCGTCAACAACGCCGGTCTGATGATCTTCAAGCCCATCGCGGAGCTCACCGCGGCCGACTGGACGAAGGTGCTGCAGGTCGACCTGCTCGGCGCCTTCTTCTTCATCAAGCAGGCCTTCCTGCACATGCAGCCGGGCGGGGCGATCGTCAATGTGTCCAGTGTCCATGCCCTGGAAACCGAGCCCCATGTCGCACCCTATGCGGCGGCCAAGGCCGCCCTGCTGTCGCTGACCCGTTCGGCGGCGCTGGAGGGGGTGGGCAAAGTCATCCGGGTCAATGCCGTCGTTCCCGGCGCCATCGACACGCCGATGCTGTGGAATAACCCCCAGGTGCAGTCGGGCGCCGAACACATCGATCCGGGCGAGGTGGGCAAGCCCGGGGAGCTGGCCGCCGCGATCGCCTTCCTTGCTTCCGACGAAGCCGGCTTCATCCAGGGGGCGGCGCTGGTCGTCGACGGCGGGCGCCTGTGCCGGCTTTAGCTTGGTCGAAATTCCTTTGTTTCAGGTCCCCGACTTCAGCCGCCGCCACAGCGTCGTCCGGCTGATCCCGAGATGGCGCGCGGCCGCATCGCGCGCGCCGCCGAAGCGGGCGACGACCTCGGCCGCGGTCTCGAGCGGCGGCGCCAGGGGCGCGGCGGCGGCCTGCGCCGCCGCAAGGGGCTGGACTTGCCCCAGCTCCGGCGCCACCGTCAGCAGGAAGCTCGGGCTCAAGGACTGCAGGGGCTCGGCCGCCAGGAAGAGGGCGAGGCGCTCCATCAGGTTGCGCAGCTCGCGCACGTTGCCCGGCCAGGCATAGCGCTCGAGCAGGGGCGCGCAGGCCGCCAGCTCGGCATGCAGGTTCGGATGCGGCCGCGCGCCGAGGGCGGCCAGCGCCTGCTTCAGCGACCATTCGGCCAGCGGCGCGATGTCGGGCAGGCGGGCGCGCAGCGGCGGCAGCGGCAGGCGCAACACCGCGAGCCGGTAGAACAGGTCGGCGCGGAAGCGTCCCTCGCGCACCCGCGCCTCCAGGTCGCAGTGGGTGGCGCTGACCACGCGCACGTCGATCGGCACCGGCCGCGTGCCGCCGACCCGCATCACCTCGCGCTCTTCCAGCACGCGCAGCAGGCGGGTCTGCAGGGCCAGCGGCATTTCGCCGATCTCGTCCAGAAAGAGCGTGCCGCGATTGGCCGCCTCGAACAGCCCGGCATGCCCGCCGCGCCGGGCGCCGGTGAAGGCGCCTTCCTCGTGGCCGAAGAGTTCCGACTCCAGCAGCGATTCGGCGATCGCCCCGCAGTTCACGGCGACGAAGGGCCGGTTCGCGCCCAGGCTGCGCGGCCCTTCGCGGTGGATGGCCTGGGCGACGAGCTCCTTGCCGCTGCCGGTCTCGCCCTGGATCAGGACGGTGGCCGGCGAGCGCGCATACAGCACCACCATCTGGCGCAGGCGCTCCATGGCCTCGGATTCGCCGCGCAGGTCGTTCAGGCCGCGCCGCGCGCGCTGCGCGTCCAGCGGGGCGCCGCGCCGGATGCGGTTCGCTTCCAGCTGGGTCAGGCGCGCCACCTCGAGCGCGTCGTCGAATGCCTGGCGGATCGACGCCGCCGAGTACAGGAACACGCTGGCCAGGCCCGCTTCCTCGGCCAGGTCGGCGATCAGGCCGGCCCCGACCACGACTTCGATCCCGGCCGCCTTCAGCTCGCGGATCGCGGCGCGTGCGTCCTCGCGCGTGACATAGGTGCGCTGCGCCACCTCGATCCCGAAGGTGGCGCTGAATTCGGCCAGTTCCGGCAAGGCCTGCTGGTAGCTGATCACGCCGATGCGTTCGGACATCTTGCGCGCCCGCGCCAGCGCCCGCATCACGTCGTAGCCGCTGGCCTTGGCGACCACGACCGGCGCCGACACCCGGCCTTTCAGGTAGGCGCCGTTCGAACCGGCGGCAATCACCACGTCGCAGCGCTCGTTCGCCATGCGTTCGCGTATATGACGTGCAGCTTCGTCGAACCCGAGGTGGATCGGCTCGATCAAAGCAAGGTGATCGTATTCGAGCGTGATGTCACGCAGCAGGTCGGACAGGCGCGACACGGAGACGGTCCAGATGACCGGCTTGTCGGACGTGTCCGCAGGTAGACGCGGGGAATGTTTCATGTTTCAAGTGTAACGCATGTTGCGCCTGTGTTTCAGTGAAACATCGGCGGCAGGGTAGGGCGCGCACTGTAAGGTTTCAGTAGGGCGCGCGATTTATGATGAGTCCGCCGAAACGGCACAACGACAGAAACAAGGAGACACAACGTGGACCAAGACATTGCTCAACTCATCAAGGCGGACCCGAATTACCACAAGCTGGTAAAGACCCGGTCGCGCTACGGCTGGACACTCACGTGGAGCATGATGGTCGTGTACTACGGCTTCATCCTGCTGGTCGCCTTCAACAAGGAATGGATGGGCACGCGCCTGGGGGAAGGCGTCATGACCTGGGCGATGCCCGTCGGTCTGGCCGTGATCCTGTTCACGGTCGTCATTACCGGCGTCTACGTGCGCCGCGCGAACAGCGAATTCGACGAACTCACCGCCGCCATCCGTGCGCGCGCCAAGGCATGAGGAGCGCACCGATGAACCTCTTGCGCACCATTGCCGCCGTGACCGCGCTCGCCCTGGGCGCCGGCCACGCCGTCGCCGCACCCGTCATCGAGGAAGCGCAGCAGCAGCCGACCAACTGGACCGCGATCGGCATGTTCGCGGCCTTCGTGATCTTTACCCTGTTCATCACCAAGTGGGCCGCCGCCAAGACCCGTTCGGCTTCCGACTTCTACACGGCCGGCGGCGGCATCACCGGCTTCCAGAACGGCCTGGCGATCGCCGGCGACTACATGTCGGCCGCTTCCTTCCTCGGCATTTCGGCGGCCGTCTTCCTCGACGGCTACGACGGCCTGATCTACGCGATCGGCTTCCTGGTCGGCTGGCCGGTGATCACTTTCCTGATGGCCGAACGGCTGCGCAACCTGGGCCGCTTCACCTTCGCCGACGTCGCCGCCTACCGCTTCGCCCAGACCCCGATCCGCCTGTTCGCCGCCTCCGGCACCCTGGTCGTGGTCGCGTTCTACCTGATCGCCCAGATGGTCGGCGCCGGCCAGCTGATCAAGCTGCTGTTCGGCCTCGAATACTGGATCGCGGTCGTCATCGTCGGCGTGCTGATGATGGTCTACGTGCTCTTCGGCGGCATGACCGCCACCACCTGGGTGCAGATCATCAAGGCCGTGCTGCTGCTGTCGGGCGCTTCCTACATGGCCTTCGCCGTGCTGGCCCAGTTCAACTTCAGCCCCGAGGCGCTGTTCGCCAAATCGGTCGAGGTGCATGCCAAGGGCGATGCGATCATGGGACCGGGCACCTTCATCAAGGACCCGATCTCGGCGATTTCCTTCGGCATGGCGCTGATGTTCGGCACCGCCGGTCTGCCGCACATCCTGATGCGCTTCTTCACCGTGCCCAGCGCCAAGGAAGCGCGCAAGTCGGTGTTCTGGGCCACGACCTGGATCGGCTACTTCTATATCCTGACCTTCATCATCGGTTTCGGCGCGATCGTCCTGGTCGGCACCAATCCCGCGTTCAAGGACGCGGCCGGCAAGCTCCTCGGCGGCAATAACATGGCGGCCGTGCACCTGGCCCAGGCGGTCGGCGGCGACGTCTTCCTCGGCTTCATCTCGGCCGTCGCCTTCGCGACCATCCTGGCGGTGGTGGCCGGCCTGACCCTGTCCGGCGCCTCGGCCGTCTCGCACGACATCTACGCGACCGTGATCAAGCAGGGCAGGGCGGGCAGCGCGAAGGAACTGAAGGTTTCGCGCCTGACGACGATCGCACTGGGCATCATCGCCGTGCTGCTGGGCATCGCCTTCGAGAAGCAGAACGTGGCCTTCATGGTGTCGCTGGCCTTCGCGATCGCGGCCTCGGCCAATTTCCCGGTGCTGTTCATGTCGGTGCTGTGGAAGGACTGCACCACGCGCGGCGCCACGATCGGCGGCTTCCTCGGCC
This sequence comes from Pseudomonadota bacterium, assembly GCA_040755875.1. GTDB lineage: Bacteria > Pseudomonadota > Gammaproteobacteria > Burkholderiales > Burkholderiaceae_D > Telluria. Next base: position 322,940 of record JBFLZJ010000003.1, read on the forward strand.
TGTTCACGGCCGTGGTGCTCACCCTGCTGTCGAAATCGGTCTGGACCGACGTGCTGGGCTACGGCGAGGCGCCTTTCCCCTATGCTTCGCCGGCGCTGTTCTCGATGTTCGTCGGCTTCGCCGGCATCTGGCTCATCTCGCTGCTCGACAAGGGCCCGCGCGCACGGCTGGACCGCGCCGGCTTCGAGACGCAGCAGTTGCGTTCGGAGACTGGTATCGGCGCATCGAGCGCTTCCGCGCACTGAAGCCGGAAGCTTGCGTCGACAACCCCGCTGCGGCGGGGTTGTTTCCGTCTGCCGCCCGCAGTGTTTCATCGGTGTTTCATCCTGAAACACCATGTGTTGCAAGGAGGGGGCAACCCTCGGCCGCTCGACCATATCGACAGGGCGGAAGCGCGCCAAGTACTTGAAATCCAAGCGCAAATGTTCGTGGATGAAAGGAGCGAAGCAGCTGGCACGCCGCTTGCATAAGGAAGGTCTTCGTCACCACGTCACACGAAAGGCCAGAACATGAGTCACTATTCCGCAGGCGCCGCGTTCCGCAAAGCCGTGCAAGAAGAATCGCCGCTGCAGGTCGTCGGCGCCATCAACGCCAACCACGCCCTGCTGGCCAAGCGCGCCGGCTTCAAGGCCATCTATCTCTCTGGCGGGGGCGTCGCCGCCGGCTCGCTGGGCCTGCCGGACCTGGGCATCTCGAACCTGGACGACGTGCTGACCGACGTGCGCCGCATCACCGACGTGTGCGACCTGCCGCTGCTGGTCGACGTCGACACCGGCTTCGGTTCCTCGGCCTTCAACGTTGCCCGCACCGTGAAATCGATGATCAAATTTGGCGCAGCCGCCATGCACATCGAAGACCAGGTCGGCGCCAAGCGCTGCGGCCACCGTCCGGGCAAGGAAATTGTCTCGAAGCAGGAGATGGTCGACCGCATCAAGGCGGCGGTGGACGCGCGTACCGACGAGAACTTCGTGATCATGGCGCGCACCGATGCGCTGGCCGTGGAAGGCATCGATGCCGCCATCGACCGCGCGGTCGCCTGCGTCGAAGCCGGCGCCGACATGATCTTCCCGGAAGCGATGACCGACCTCAAGATGTACGCGCAGTTCGCAAAGGCAGTCGGCGTGCCCGTCCTGGCCAACATCACCGAGTTCGGCTCGACCCCGCTGTTCACCGTCGAGGAGCTGAAGACCGCCGACGTCGGCCTGGTGCTCTACCCGCTGTCGGCCTTCCGCGCCATGAACAAGGCGGCCGAAAACGTCTACACTGCGATTCGCCGCGACGGCACCCAGAAGAACGTGGTCGACACCATGCAGACCCGCGCCGAACTGTACGAGCGCATCAACTACCACGACTTCGAGCAGAAACTCGACGCACTCTTCGCCGCCCAGAAAAAATAACCCGATACCTATTGGAGACCCAAGATGAGCGAACAACAAACCCCCACCTTCAAGCCGAAGAAATCCGTGGCCCTGTCGGGCGTCGCCGCCGGTAACACCGCCCTTTGCTCGGTCGGCAAGTCGGGCAACGACCTGCACTACCGCGGCTACGACATCCTCGATGTCGCCAACTCCTGCGAATTCGAAGAAATCGCCTACCTGCTGGTGCACGGCAAGCTGCCGACCAGCGCCGAACTGAAGGGTTATAAAGCCAAGCTGAAGTCGCTGCGCGGCCTGCCGCAAGCCGTCAAGCTGGCGCTGGAAGCCCTGCCGGCCGGCAGCCACCCGATGGACGTGATGCGCACCGGTGTCTCGGCCCTGGGCTGCGCGCTGCCGGAAAAGGACGACCACAACATCGCCGGCGCGCGCGACATCGCCGACCGCCTGATGGCCTCCTTCGGCTCGATGCTGCTCTACTGGTACCACTACAGCCATAACGGCAAGCGCATCGAAACCGAGACCGACGACGATTCGATCGGCGGCCACTTCCTGCACCTGCTGCACGGCACGACCCCGCCGGAAGAGTGGGTGCGCGCGATGCACACCTCGCTGATCCTCTACGCCGAACACGAGTTCAATGCCTCGACTTTCACCGCGCGCGTGATCGCCGGCACCGGCTCGGACATGCACTCGGCCATCACCGGCGCCATCGGCGCGCTGCGCGGACCCAAGCACGGCGGCGCCAACGAAGTGGCGCTGGACATCCAGAAGCGCTACGAGAACGCCGACGAAGCCGAAGCCGACATCCGCAATCGCGTGGCCAACAAGGAAGTCGTGATCGGCTTCGGCCACCCGGTCTACACCATCTCGGACCCGCGCAACGTCGTCATCAAGGAAGTCGCGCGTTCGCTGTCGCAGAGCGCCGGCTCGATGAAGATGTTCGACATCGCCGAGCGCCTGGAATCGGTCATGTGGGAAGTCAAGAAGATGTTCCCGAACCTGGACTGGTTCTCGGCCGTCTCGTACCACATGATGGGCGTGCCGACCGCGATGTTCACCCCGCTGTTCGTGATTTCGCGCACCTCGGGCTGGGCCGCGCACATCATCGAACAGCGCATCGACAACAAGATCATCCGCCCGAGCGCGAACTACGTCGGTCCGGAAGACCTGCAGTTCGTGCCGATCGCCGACCGTAAATGATCCCGTATGGCCACTAAGCCGCCAGCCGCGCCGTTCACGCTGCGTCGCCTCGGTTCCGCCGACGCCGCGCAGTACCGTGCGTTGCGGCTGGCGGGCTTGCGCGCCTTTCCGCACGCGTTCCGTCCCGCTGTGGAAGAGGCATTGGAGCAACCGCTGTCCTGGGCCGAAAAACGCCTGGCCACCAAAGGCGAATACTGGTTCGGCGCTTTCGACGCGAGGTTTGATGACCCTGAGCTGGTGGGCGCGCTCTGCCTGCGTACGCAGGACGGCGCCAGGATCCGCCACTCGGCCAGCCTGAACGCGCTGGTCGTCGATCCGCAGCGCCAGCGCCAGGGCATCGGCGCCGCCCTGGTGGCACACCTGATCGACTTCGCCCGTTCGCTCGGCTTCATCCGTCAGATCACGCTCACCGTCCACGACGGCAATACGGCGGCCGAAGCCCTGTACGAGCGCTTCGGCTTCAGGCAGTTCGGCCTGGAGCCGGACGCCTTGCTGCACGACGGACAGTATTACGCCAAGCAGCACCGACAACTATCACTGGATAATGAAGCTTTAACTTCGCCATGAACAACGCATACCGCAAACCCCTGCACGGGACCAACCTGCACTTCTTCGACGCGCGCGAAGCCGTCGACAGCATCGAAGCGGGGGCCTGGGACAAGCTGCCCTATACCTCGCGCGTGCTGGCAGAAAACCTCGTGCGCCGCTGCGAACCGATGGCCCTGGTGCCATCGCTGAAGCAACTCATCGAGCGCAAGCGCGACCTCGACTTCCCCTGGTTCCCGGCGCGCGTGGTCTGCCACGACATCCTGGGCCAGACCGCCCTGGTCGACCTGGCCGGCCTGCGCGACGCCATCGCCCTCGAAGGCGGCAACCCGGCCCTGGTCAACCCGGTCGTGCCGACCCAGCTCGTGGTCGACCACTCGCTGGCCGTCGAGTGCGGCGGCTTCGATCCGGATGCCTTCGCCAAGAACCGCGCCATCGAGGACCGCCGCAACGAGGACCGCTTCGACTTTATCAACTGGACCAAGAAGGCCTTCCAGAACGTCGACGTGATCCCGCCGGGGAACGGCATCCTGCACCAGATCAACCTGGAGCGCATGTCCCCGGTGATCCAGGTGAAGGACGGCGTCGCCTTCCCGGACACCCTGGTCGGCACCGACTCGCACACCCCGATGGTCGACGCGCTCGGCGTGATCGCCATCGGCGTGGGCGGCCTGGAAGCCGAGAGCGTCATGCTGGGCCGCGCCTCTTACATGCGCCTGCCGGACATCGTCGGCGTCGAGCTGAGCGGCAAGCCACAGCCGGGCATCACCGCCACCGACGTGGTGCTGGCGCTGACCGAATTCCTGCGCAAGGAAAAGGTCGTCTCGACCTGGCTCGAGTTCTACGGCGAGGGCGCCGCCAACCTGACCCTGGGCGACCGCGCGACGATCTCGAACATGGCGCCGGAATTCGGCGCCACCGCGGCGATGTTCTACATCGACGAGCAGACCATCAAGTACCTGAAGCTCACCGGCCGCGAGGACGAGACCGTCAAACTGGTCGAGCTCTACGCGAAGGAAACCGGCCTCTGGGCCGACGCGCTCGGGACCGCCGAGTACGAGCGCGTGCTGCGCTTCGACCTGTCTTCCGTGGTGCGCAACATCGCCGGACCGTCGAACCCGCACAAGCGCGTGCCGACTTCGGAACTGGCCGCGCGCGGCATCGCAGGCGTGGTCGAGAACGAGCCAGGCCTGATGCCCGACGGCGCCGTCATCATCGCGGCGATCACGAGCTGCACCAACACGAACAATCCGCGCAACATGATCGCCGCCGGCCTGCTGGCGCGTAACGCGAACAAGGCAGGCCTGCTGCGCAAGCCCTGGGTCAAGTCCTCGCTCGCGCCGGGCTCGAAAGCGGTCTCGCTCTACCTGGAAGAAGCGGGCCTGATGCCGGAGCTGGAAAAGCTGGGCTTCGGCGTGGTCGCCTTTGCCTGCACCACCTGCAACGGCATGAGCGGCGCGCTCGACCCGGTCATCCAGAAGGAGATCGTCGAGCGCGACCTGTACGCGACCGCCGTCCTCTCGGGCAACCGCAACTTCGACGGCCGCATCCATCCGTATGCCAAGCAGGCCTTCCTGGCCTCGCCGCCGCTGGTCATCGCCTACGCGATCGCCGGCACCATCCGCTTCGACATCGAGAAGGACGTGCTGGGCACGGATGCGAACGGTCAGCCGGTGACCTTGGCCGACATCTGGCCGAGCGACGAGGAGATCGACGCCGTCATCGAACGGAGCGTCAAGCCCGAGCAGTTCCGCAAGGTCTACACGCCGATGTTCGCGCGCACCGAGGAAGCCGGCGAGGCGGTGAGCCCGCTGTACGACTGGCGTCCGCAGAGCACCTACATCCGCCGTCCGCCGTACTGGGAAGGCGCGCTGGCCGGCGCCCGTTCGCTGTCGGGCATGCGTCCGCTGGCGGTCCTGGGCGACAACATCACGACCGACCACCTGTCGCCTTCGAACGCCATCCTGCTGGACTCGGCCGCCGGCGAATACCTGGCGAAGATGGGCCTGCCGGAAGAAGACTTCAACTCCTACGCGACCCACCGCGGCGACCACCTGACGGCCCAGCGCGCGACCTTCGCGAATCCGACCCTCAAGAACGAGATGGTGCGCAACCCGGATGGAACAGTGCGTGCCGGTTCGCTGGCGCGCATCGAGCCCGAAGGGCAGGTCACGCGCATGTGGGAAGCCATCGAGACCTACATGGAGCGCAAGCAGCCCCTGATCGTGATCGCCGGCGCCGACTACGGCCAGGGCTCCTCGCGCGACTGGGCGGCCAAGGGCGTGCGCCTGGCGGGCGTGGAAGCGATCGTGGCCGAAGGCTTCGAGCGCATCCACCGCACGAACCTCGTCGGCATGGGCGTGCTGCCGCTGGAGTTCCTGCCGGGCGTGAACCGCCTGACCCTGGGCATCGACGGGACCGAGACCTTCGACGTGATCGGCGAACGCACGCCGCGCGCGACGCTGACCCTGGTCATCAACCGTCGCAACGGCGAACGGGTCGAGGTGCCGGTCACCTGCCGCCTCGATACGGCGGAAGAGGTGTCGATCTACGAAGCGGGCGGCGTGCTGCAGCGCTTCGCGCAGGACTTCCTGGCCTCGTCGAAGGTCGCGGCGTAAGGCGCCTGCGGCTTGTATGGGAACCCGTAGGGTGGGCGGCTATGCCGCCCACGCGTTCAACTGGCGGATGAGCGGCCGCGACATATGTTCGGGCGAATCATACGGGGTTTGAACGCGTGGGCGGGAGACCCGCCCACCCTACGTCCCTCCGGTTCACTTCATTGGAAGTTCAAACAATGGCACACCAACCCCAAATCAAAATCCCCGCCACCTACATGCGTGGCGGCACCAGCAAGGGCGTCTTCTTCCGCCTGCAGGACCTCCCCGAAGCGGCCCGCGTCCCGGGCAAGGCCCGCGACGCGCTGCTGCTGCGCGTGATCGGCAGCCCCGACCCCTACGGCAAGCAGATCGACGGCATGGGCGGCGCCACCTCGAGCACCAGCAAGACCGTGATCGTGTCGAAGAGCGCGCGCCCGGACCACGACGTCGACTACCTGTTCGGCCAGGTCTCGATCGACAAGCCTTTCGTCGACTGGAGCGGCAACTGCGGCAACCTGTCCTCGGCGGTCGGCTCCTTCGCCATCTCCAGCGGCCTGGTCGACCCCGAACGCACCCCGCGGGACGGCATGGCCGTCGTGCGCATCTGGCAGGCCAACATCGGCAAGACCATCGTTGCCCACGTCCCGATGACGAACGGCGAGGTCCAGGAAACCGGCGACTTCGAGCTCGACGGCGTGACCTTCCCGGCCGCCGAAGTGCAGCTCGAATTCATGGACCCGGCGGCGGACGAGGAGGGCGCCGGCGGCTCGATGTTCCCGACCGGGAACCTGGTCGACGATCTCGAGGTGCCGGGTCTCGGCGTCCTGAAAGCCACCATGATCAACGCCGGCATCCCGACCATTTTCGTGAACGCCGCCGACATCGGCTATACGGGCGCCGAGCTGCAGGAGGCCATCAACGGCGACCCGCGCGCGCTGGCCCTGTTCGAGACCATCCGCAGCCATGGCGCCCTGCGCATGGGCCTGATCAAGCATGTGGACGAAGCGGCCGGCCGCCAGCACACGCCGAAGGTCGCCTTCGTGGCGCCGCCGCTGGCCTACACCGCCTCGAGCGGCAAGCCGGTCGCGGCGGAGGACATCGACCTGGTGGTGCGCGCGCTCTCGATGGGCAAACTCCACCACGCGATGATGGGCACGGCGGCGGTCGCCATCGGCACCGCGGCGGCGATTCCCGGCACCCTGGTCAACCTCGCGGCCGGCGGTGGCCGTCCGAGCGCGGTGCGCTTCGGCCATCCTTCGGGGACCCTGCGCGTGGGCGCCGAGGCGGTGGAAGCGGGCGGCGAATGGCAGGTCACCAAGGCGGTCATGAGCCGCAGCGCGCGCGTCCTGATGGAAGGCTGGGTGCGGGTGCCGGGCGACACGTTCTGAGACGCCCGCATCGCCGCGCGCGGCCCACTGTCGTCAATATAGCGACAGTGGGCCGTTTTTGTTTCCATATTGCTAGCAACTTCCATCCAGCGTGGTTTATGATCTTGCAACGCATGCGGCCCGGTTCGAGAGGCTGCAGCCTGGGGATCCACCTGAGATGGACAGAATTTCGAGTCAACCGGCGTTCGTCGCCGACGCATTGCGGCTGGTCGGCGCGCCCGCCTGCGCCTGCGACGCCGCGGGCGTCATCTTTGCCGCCAACGATGCGCTGACCGCGCTGCTCGGCGAGCCGCCGCACGGGCGCCCGCTGCCCGACCTGTTTTGCGGCGCCGACGCGGCGCTGTTGGAAGCGCGCCTGCCGGAGGCGGTGACGCAGCCCTGCGACTGGCATGGCGCGCTGGCGCTGGCCGAAGGCGAGCTGCCGGTGCACGTGCGCGCCCGGCCGCTGCCCGCAGGGGCCGGCGCGCCCGGCGCCACCTTCGTGTTCGCCGACGTCAGCGACTACAAGGCTGGGCGCGAAGCGCTGCGCACGACGGTGCTGGAGCAGCGCGCGATCTTCGAGAACGCGCCGGTCGGCATCCTGTTCACGCGCAGCGGCCGCCTGCTGGCCGGCAATCCGCGCCTGGCCGCGATGCTTGGTTATCGCACCGACGAGCTGACCGGGGTCGAGCCGGCCACCATGTTCGACTCGCCCGCCGTCTTCCACCAGTTCCTGGACGAGGCCTTCGCCGCCCTGGCGCAGGGGCAGGTGTTCGAGCGGAGCGGGCAGCCGTTCCGGCGCCGCGACGGCTCGCGCTTCTGGTCGCGCGTGCGTGCGCACGCGGTCGAACCGGGGCGGCGCGAGGCGGGCACGATCTGGATCGTCGAGGACGTCACCGAGACGCGCCGGGCGCAGCTCGAAGTCGAGGCCTTGATGACCAACTCGGCGCTGGCCATCGTCTTCACCCGCAATCACGGCATTACGCGCTGCAACGGCGGCTTTCGCGAGATGTTCGGCTATGCCGACGGCGCTCCCGCGCCCACCGATGTGCGCGAGTTGTACCGCGACGGCGCCGCCTGCGACGCCATCGGCGAGGCGGCCTTCAGCCAGTTCGCGCGCGGGCGGTCCTACACCACCGAGACCGAGATGGTCCGCGCCGACGGCACGCCGATCTGGGTCCAGCTGATCGGCTTCATGGTCAACCCCGAGGAGCCGGGCTACGGCAATGCCTGGATCATCGAGGACCGCACCCGCCACAAGCGCGACGAGCAGTCGCTGCGCGAGGCGCTGCTGGAGAACCAGGCCATCCTCGACAGCGCGGTGCTGGGCATCGCGGTGGTCGAGAACGGGCGCACGCTGCATTGCAACCGCAAGATGGAAGAGCTGTTCGGCTGCGCGCCGAGCGCACAAAGCGGCGGCATCACCGGGGCGACCGTGCGTTCGCTGTACCCGGACGCCGACAGCTGGCATACCGCGCGCGTCGACACCGCGCGCGACTTCGCCGCCGGGCGGGTGCATGTGGCCGAGCACCGCCTGATCCGGCGCGACGGCGAACTGTTCTGGGCTCGCCTGTCGGGCCGTCCCTTCGACCTGGACGATCCGGGCGGGCGCAGCGTCTGGATGGTCGACGACGTCACCGCGCAGCGCGCCGCGGCCGAGGAAGTGCGGCGCGCGCGCGACGAGCTCGAAGTGCGGGTGGCCGAGCGCACCGCCGAACTGGCGGGCGCGAACGCGCTGCTGCAGGAAGAGATCGTCGAGCGGCGCCAGGCCGAGGCGCGCGTGCACCACATGGCCTACCACGACAGCCTGACCGGCCTGCCGAACCGCGCCCTGCTGGCCGACCGCCTGGAGCAGGCCATCCTGGCGGCGGGGCGCAACGGCAAAATGCTGGCCGTGATGTTCATCGACCTGGACCGCTTCAAGAACATCAACGATTCGCTCGGCCACCTGATCGGCGACTACCTGCTCAAGGAAGTGGCGAACCGCCTGTGCCGCGCGGTGCGCGCCAGCGACACGGTGGCGCGCCTGGGCGGCGACGAGTTCGTGGTGCTGGTGCCGAGCGTGGCGGCGGTCGAGGAGTGCCACCACGTGGCCGAGAAGATCATCGAGGCGCTGGCCGCGCCGGTGCCGATCGAGGGCCACCTGCTGCACATCTCGCCCTCGATCGGGATCTGCCTGTGTCCGGACGACGGCGCCGACGTCGAGACCCTGATGCGCCACGCCGACGCGGCGATGTACCACGCCAAGGGAGCGGGGCGCAACACCTACCAGTTCTTCAACCAGCGCATGAACCAGGCCGCGGCGCGCCACTTCGAGCTGGAATCGAACCTGCGCACGGCGCTCGCCAACGGCGAGTTCGAACCCTTCTACCAGCCCATCATGGACATGGCCACGCGCCGCGTGCATGCGCTGGAAGTGCTGCTGCGCTGGCGCCGGCCGGGCATCGGCCTGGCGCTGCCGGACGACTTCATCCCCATCCTGGAAGAGAACGGCATGATCGTCCCGGTGGGGGAGTGGGTGATCCGGCGCGCCTGCGAACAGAGCATGGAATGGCAGCGCCAGGGCCTGCCGGCGGTCCCGCTGGCGATCAACCTGTCGGCGCGCCAGTTCATGCACAAGGCCCTGGTGGCCTCGATCCGCCGCATCGTCGACGAGACCGGCATCGCTCCGGCCCTGGTCGAATTCGAGATCACCGAGTCGGCGCTGATGCAGCACAGCGAGCAGACCCTCGAGATCCTGGGCCAGATCAACCGCATGGGCATGCGCCTGTCGATCGACGACTTCGGCACCGGTTATTCCAGCCTGGCCTACCTGAAGCGCTTCCCGGTCCGCAAGATCAAGATCGACCGCGCCTTCATCCGCGAGCTGGAAGCGAGCAGCGAAGACCAGGCGATCGTCGCCGCCGTGATGGCGCTGGCGAACAGCCTGCAGCTGCAGGTGGTGGCCGAAGGCGTCGAGACCGAGGAGCAGCTCGCCCTCCTTCGCGGCTACGGCTGCCAGTATGTGCAGGGCTGGCTGTTCGCGAAAGCCCTCGACAGCGCGGCGACACGGGCGCTGCTGGCAAACGACGCCGGTTCGTGATCGTAAAGAACGCGTGGGCACGGAGCGCCCACCCTACAGTATCCAAAGCCGCAGGCCATGCACACGTAGGATGGGCGCCCCTGTGCCCACGCGTGACACGCGCCGCGCCGCGACCGCGCATCAGTAGGGTGGGCGGGTCTCCCGCCCACGCGTTCAACAGGTTACAAGACGTTCGCGACGTATCGATAATTGGTCGAACGCGTGGGCGGCAAAGCCGCCCACCCTACGGCCGGCGCACACGTAGGGTGGGCGCCCTGTGCCCACGCGTGACACGCGCCGCGCCGCGACGGCATATCAGTAGGGTGGGCGGGTCTCCCGCCCACGCGTTCAACAGGTTACAAGACGTTCGCGACGTATCGATAATTGGTCGAACGCGTGGGCGGCAAAGCCGCCCACCCTACGGCCGGCGCATACGCAGGGTCGGGCGCCCCTGTGCCCACGCGCGACACGCGGCGCGCCGAGACCGCACCTGTCATCGGAGCCTGTCAGTCGAGCGTCGCCACCACCGGCGTATGATCCGACGGCTGCTCCCACTTGCGCGGCTCGCGGTCGATGATGCAGGCCGTGCAGCGTTTCGACAGGTCGGTCGACAGCAGGATGTGGTCGATGCGCAGGCCGCGGTTGCGGCGGAAGGCCATCATGCGGTAGTCCCACCAGCTGTACTGCTTCTCGGGCTGCTCGAACATGCGGAAGGCGTCGACCATGCCGAGGTCGACCAGCGCCGCCATCGCGGCCTTTTCCTTTTCCGAGAAGTGGATCTTGCCTTCCCATTCGGCCGGGTCGTGCACGTCGCGGTCCTCGGGAGCGATATTGTAGTCGCCCAGCAGGGCCAGTTGCGGATACTGGCGCATCTCGGCGGCCAGCCACTCGTGCAGGGCCTTCAGCCAGGCCAGCTTGTAGACATATTTGTCCGAATCGACCGCCTGGCCGTTCGGGATGTAGGCGCAGACGAAGCGCACGCCCTCGATGGTGGCGGCGATGATGCGCTGCTGCTCGTCCTCGAAGCGCGGATTGTTCTTGACGACCTCGGTGATCGGATATTTCGACAGGATGGCCACGCCGTTGTAGGTCTTCTGGCCGGTGTAGGCGACTTGATAACCTGCGGAATTAATTTCTGCCAGCGGGAACTTATCGTCAGTCAGCTTGGTCTCTTGAAGGCAGAGCACGTCAACCGGATTGGCCTCCAGCCATTGCAGCAGGTGCGGCAGGCGCACCTTCAGCGAGTTGACGTTCCATGTTGCTATTTTCATGTATGCGCGTGGTAAGTGAAATGCCGGGCGGACCGTCCGCCCCGGCTCGTGCGCAGTATCGGCGCTCTCCGCAAATCCTGCAACTTCCAGGCTTCGCAGGCCGCACCCAGCGGCAATGCATGCGTTTTGCTTAAAATGCAAGCCAGATAATCAAAAGATAAGATTGTGTAATAAAATACCCACGTTGCGAAAGCCCGGCGGCCTGAGAGTTGTTGCAAGGTGTAACAATTAAGGCGTGGAAAGTCACATTTCCTTATTGTTACTTATAAGGAACTTTCAGTTGTTTTTGCATAACTCGCGATGTAGTATGCCGTTTGTCGGCCTGAAATGTTCAGGTCGCGCCCGTTCCGCAGGCCCGCACGATTCGTGATTCAGCCGTGCAAGGGTTTTCGAGACAAAATGGTACTATGGTGAAATATTGCTGTTTCGATAGCGAGTATCCGTACCCATATGAAAAGGACAGAGATGCGCAGTGCATTTGAAGCATGGGCCCAACGCGATGGCCACATTACCCGACGCCGTGAGGACAAGCCCGAGGAGTACCTCGTCTACGAAACCCAGCGCCGCTGGGTGATCTGGCAGGCCGCCCTGGCCCACGGCGCGAAAGCCGCAGCCGAGACCCCGTCGAAGTTCGGCGAGCAGGCGATGCAGCAGGACGAGGCGGCGGTGCGCAACCGCGTGCTCAACGAAGTGCTCGACGCCTTCAGCGACCTCGACGAGAGCGCCGGCATGGAAGGCGTGCTGAAGGTCATCCAGGGCCTGAAGAAGAAGCAAAAAGCGACGGCCGAACAGGCCTGATGCAATATCGGCACTACAAAGGCGGTCTGTACGAGCTGGTCTGCGAGGCCACGCTCGAGGCGGACCTCACGCCGATGATCATCTACCGCGCGGCCGACGGCACGATCTGGGTCCGGCCGAAATCGGTGTTCTTCGAACTGGTGGAAGTCGACGGCACGATGGTGCCGCGCTTCGCGCCGGTGTCCTGACGCGCATACTTGAGGTTTTGACCTTGCAGGGTGGGCGCTTGTGCCCACGCTGTCTCACCGTTCGCGTACACGCGCGGATGCACAAACGCCTGTTTGCAAACGTATCGATGTTGATCGACGCTGGAATCGCGCGGCCGTACCATACCGCGTGGGCACAAGTGCCCACCCTACGAACTTCGTACATTGACGCCAGCGGTGCTGCTGGTGCCGCCGTGACGCGGCCGTGCCATACCGCGTGGACACAGGTGTCCACCCTACGAAAAACCGTTCGTAGCCGGTTTCGTCGCACAAGCGCCAAGCCATAAAAAAACGGGCCGCTTTCCAGCGGCCCGTTTTTCATCCCATCAAACCAATCACACGCGGTTCATCAGGAAGCTGGTCAGCAGCGGCACCGGACGGCCAGTGGCGCCTTTCTGCGCGCCGCTCTTCCAGGCGGTGCCGGCGATGTCCAGGTGGGCCCAGGTGTAGTTGCGGGTGAAGTTCTCCAGGAAGCAGGCCGCCGTGATGGAGGCGCCGCCCGGGGTGCCGATGTTGGCCAGGTCGGCGAAGTTCGACTTCAGCTGCTCGTTGTACTGCTCGCCGATCGGCAGGCGCCAGGCGCCGTCGCCGGTCTCCTTGCCCGCCTGCAGCAGTTCCTCGGCCAGGGCGTCGTGGGCGGCGTCGTGGCGGGTGAACAGGCCGCTGTTGTGGTGGCCCAGCGAGACGATGCAGGCGCCGGTCAGGGTGGCGATGTCGACCACGGCGGCAGGCTTGAAGCGCTCGGCGTAGGTGAGGGCGTCGCACAGGATCAGGCGGCCTTCGGCGTCGGTGTTCAGGATCTCGATGGTCAGGCCGTTCATCGAGGTGACGATGTCGCCCGGCTTGGTGGCGCGGCCCGAAGGCATGTTCTCGCAGGCGGCGACGATGCCGATCACGTTCAGCTTCAGGTTCATTTCGCCGATGGCGCGGAAGGTGCCCAGCACCGAGCCGGCGCCGCACATGTCGTACTTCATTTCGTCCATGCCGGGGCCCGGCTTGATCGAGATGCCGCCCGAGTCGAAGGTGATGCCCTTGCCGACCAGGACCACGGGTGCATCCTTCTTGCCGCCGCCCATGTGCTTGAGGACGATGAACTTCGGCGCTTCCTCGCTGCCCTTGGCTACCGACAGGAAGCTGCCCATCTTCAGCGCTTCGAGCTGCTTGCGCTCGAGGACTTCGAGGTCGAAGCCGAAGTCGTCGGCCAGCTTGCGCGCGACGTTGGCGAGGTAGGTCGGGGTGCAGATGTTCGGCGACAGGTTGCCCAGTTCCTTGGTCAGGGCCATGCCGTTGGCGACCGCGATCGATTGCGCCAGGGCGGTCTTCAGCTGCGGGCTGGCCAGCGGCACCGACACGGTGATCTTGCGCACGCCGGTGAGGGCCGGATCCTTCTTGCTCTTTTGCGCGTCGGTGCGGAACTCGCCTTCGTTGGCGGCGACGACCACGGTGCGCAGCGCCCACTCCGGCTCGCGCTCTTTCACTTCCGTCATCGGAAATGCGATAATGGCGTCCGCCGCGCCCAGCGATGCGAAGGCCTTCAGGGTCGCGTTGACCGCGGTAACGAAATTCTTTTCGCTGACCGCTTCGTCGGCGCCCATGCCGACCAGCAGAACGCGCGCCGCGGTCACGCCCGCTACGCCACGCAGCAGCAGGGTCGAGCCGGCCTTGCCGGTAATGTCGCCCGACTTCAGCGCCGCGGTGATTTCACCGGTTTGATCGAGGGCTTTCGCAGCCTGCGACAGTTTTTTGTTTTCGAACACCGCCACTGCCACACAGCCGGTCTTGGCCGCGGCCAGGGTGTTTTTTGTGTCGAATGCTTTTATGCTAAAGTCCATTTGATTCTCCCGTTTCGTATTGTGCGCAGCATGCGAACAGCAGTGCAAACACTGCTCAACCTGCAATTATAACTATCGAATGATTTTTTCACGCGCCTTGCACCGTGAACTGGCCAGCGCGGCCGGAGCAACCTTCACGGTGCTCTTCTCGGTGTGCATCACCTGGACTTTGATCGCCATCCTCGGCAGGGCCGCGGGCGGACGTGTCGCGTCCAGCGACGTCGTCGCATTGATCGCGTTTCAATCCCTGAATTATCTGCCAACTGTCCTGATCCTCACCAGCTTTATTTCCGTGCTGGTCGTCGTCACCCGCACCTACCGCGATTCCGAAATGGTGGTGTGGTTCGCCTCGGGCCAGTCGCTGCTGGCCTGGATCCGTCCGGTGCTCGTCTTCGGCATCCCGATGGTGCTGCTGGTGGGCGCGCTGTCGCTGTTCGTGGCGCCCTGGGCCAAGATGAAAAGCACGGAGTTCATCCAGCGCTTCGAGAAGCGCGAGGACCTCAAGCGCGTGGCCCCCGGCCAGTTCCGCGAGTCCTCGTCCGCCGACCGCGTGTTCTTCGTGGAGGGCAGCGCCAACGGCTCCACCGTGGTGCAGAACGTCTTCGTCAGCACCAACCAGGACAAGGGTAGCTCGATTGTCGTGGCCAAGGAAGGCGTGGTCGAATCCGACGGCAAGGGCGGCCAGTACCTGGTGCTCAAGAACGGCCGCCGCTACCAGGGCGTGCCCGGCCAGGCCGATTTCCAGTCGATGGAGTTCGAGCGCTACAAGATGCGCGTGGCGACCCAGGTGCCGGTGCTCGGCGGCGACGTGCCGCTCGATGCCCAGTCCACGGCCATGCTGCTGGCGGTGGAGAACGTGTTCACGCGCTCCGAGCTGCTGTCGCGCATCTCCTCGCCCATCGTCTGCCTGGTGCTGGTGCTGCTGGCGATCCCGCTCGGTTTCGTCAATCCGCGCGCCGGCAGTTCCGCCAACCTGATCCTTGCGCTCCTGATCTTCTTCACCTATAACAACCTGGTCAAGATGGCCGAGGCCAGCGTCAGGCAGGACAAGATCGCCTTCGCCATGGCCTGGTGGCCGCTGCACCTGGCTGCCGCCCTGATCGTGCTGGGCCTGTTCGCCTGGCGCCTGAACGTGAATCACCGCTATCACCCGCTGGTGATCATCAATGCCTGGAAGCGCCGCCGCCTGCTGCGCAAGTCGCCCGAGCTGGCCAGCGTGGAGTCCCGATGAAAGTCCTGCAACGCTATTTTGCGGTGAACATCACGCAGGCCGTCGTCTTCGTGCTGTTCGCCTTCCTCGGCCTGATCGCCTTCATGGACCTGACGGGCGAGCTGCCCTCGGTCGGCAAGGGCAACTACCAGTTCCAGCATGCGCTGCTCTACGTGGCGCTGATGCTGCCCGGGCACGTCTACGAGGTGATGCCGGTGGCGGCGCTGATCGGCACCATCTATGCGATGGCGCAGTTCGCGCAAAGCTCGGAGTTCACCATCATGCGCGCGTCCTCGATGTCGACCCGCATGGCCGGCTGGATGCTGTTCAAGATCGGCATCGTCTTCGTCGTCGTCACCTTCATCTTCGGCGAGCTGATCACGCCGCGCACCGCGCCGCTGGCCGAGCGCGTGCGCCTGACCGCCAAGGGCTCCACGCTCGCCTCCGAATTCCGCTCCGGGATGTGGACCAAGGATAACGTGCACGCCCCCGGCCCGAACGGCACCCGCGGCCAGATCGTCGGCTCGCGCTTCTTCAATGCGCGCCAGATCCGCCCGGACGGCCAGCTGATCGACGTGCGCGTGTACGAGTTCGACACCTCGATGCGCATGCGCGCCATCATCACCGCGGCCAGCGCCAGCTTCAGCGGCAACGGCACCTGGCGCCTGCAGGACGTCACCGAGACCCTGTTCACCAACAGCCGCACGCTGCCCGAACCGGGCGCGCCGGTGCCGGCCGGGCAGAGCATCCAGAGCACCTTCGGCCAGGACACCAGCGCGGTCGCCACCCGCAAGCTCGGCAGCCTCGACCTGGTCTCCGAGATCACGCCGAAGATCCTGCAGGTGTCGCGCCGCGACCCCGAGCGCATGTCGGCCAACGAGCTGGCGGTGTACTCGCGCCACCTGGTCGAGAACCGCCAGGAGAGCGAACGCTTCCAGATCGCGTTCTGGAAAAAGCTCATCGATCCGCTCGCGATCTTCGTCCTGATGGCGCTGGCCTTGCCCTTCGCCTACCTGCACACCCGCAGCGGCGGCGTCAGCCTGAAGATCTTCATCGGCATCATGATCGGGGTGAGCTTCATCCTGATCAACTCGCTGTTCTCGCACCTGGGCCTGTTGTCGACCTGGCCCGCCTTCTTCACGGCGGCCGCGCCGAGCTTGCTGTTCCTGGCGCTGGCGATCGCCGCCTTGCGCTGGGTGGAGCGGCACTGATGAACGGTCCGACGAACCGGCGCGCCCTGGTCCTGTTCGCGCACGGCGCGCGCGCAGCCGCCTGGGCCGCGCCCTTCGAGCGCCTGCGCGACCTCACGCAGTCGCGCCTGCCCGATTGCGACGTGCGCCTGGCCTTCCTCGAGCTGATGGAGCCGCGCCTGCCGGCGGTGGTGGCGGGACTGGTCGAGCGCGGCGTGCTTGACGTGACCGTGGTGCCGGTCTTCCTGGGGCAGGGCGGACACCTGCTGCGCGACCTGCCGCTGCTGGCCGAGGACCTGCGCGCGGCGCATCCCCAGCTCCAGTTGAACATCGCCGGCGCGGTGGGCGAAGACCCGGACGTGCTGGCGGCGATGAGCGACTACTGCCTCAAGGTCCTGGGCTGAGACGGCCCGTCCCCCTTTGCAATGCTGCCGCTTTGACAAAGCTTTCGATAGCGGCTTGATAAGGACTGCGGCGAACTTGCCACGGATTGTTCCGAATCATTGCCGCTTCTCGCCCGGCGGTTTGACAGCCCATGGGAATGCGCCCACACTGCTCGGGCTATTCCGGATGAGCTCCGGACCCATCAACCAACCGCCCGCGCCATGCTTGCACCGCTCCTGAAGCACCTCGTCGCCGCGCTGCTGCGGCCCGTCCAGGCCCTGTTCCGGCGCGTCGCGCGCCTGCCGGCGGCGCTGGTCGTCGAAATGCGCTGCGCCCGGCGTATCGATGCGGCGGCGCGCCGGATCGCGACCATGCGCGCCAAGATCGCCGCCATGTCCGGCCACCTGAGTGCGGGCAGCATTCCGGGGCGGGTCGATGCCGACCGCAAGCTGCGCGCCATGCTGGCCGAGCTGAAGGACGACCTGAACGCGATGCGGCGCGACCTGGCGCAGTGGCACGTCAAGGAATGCCGCGGCCGCGCCGGCGCGCGGCTGGAGGCGGCGATCGCCCAGTTGAACCGCATCGCGGCCGATACCTGGACGGCGGCGGACCGGCTCGTGATCCAGATCGAGGAATACGACGGGGCGCGGGCGCATTGCCCGGGGTGAGCAAGGCACAGGGCGGCTGAAGCGTGCGTCGGCCAGGCGCCGGGATACGCGATACTGGGGGCCTGTCCAACAGCCCGCGCCGCCCGACCATGGAAGCATCCGATATGCCGTTTCTCGTCCTCACCCGCCAGGGATTCGAGGACCTCGTCGCGCGCGTGCGGCCGGCCGGAGCGCGCTTCCACCTGAACCCGGGCATCGCCACCGACGCCGAACTGGCCCGCCTGCGCGCGGAAGGCGCGAGCGTCGCGCTGATGCCGGCGCCCATCGACCCGGGCCGTCCCGGCGACATCGAGGCCGCGCTCGATGCGCTCGGCCCCGGCGCGCACTGGATCGAACGCGCTTCGGTGCTGCCGCGATCCGCTCCCGCGCCTGGGCCTGCGCCTGAAGAGCAGGAGCGCGCGCCGGCGCCGGCCGCGCGACCGATCTCCCCCGAGCGGCGCGAAGCGCTGCGCCAGCGGCTGGCCGACACCGCCGGCATGTTCGTGCGCCAGGCCGTGCGCCGCCTGCGCGCGCCCGGCTTCGGCCGGCAACTGATGCTGATTCCCTACCTGGGCTTCGGCAATGCGGACAAGCTGTGGATCAAGGGCCGGGTGCTGGACGAAGTCGCCTTCCGCGAACAGGCCCAGGAGGACAGCGGCTGGCGCAACCTGGTCGCCCTCTACCGCCGGCTGGAAGCCGACGAAGTGGCCGGCGCGCGCGTGGTCGCGCGTTTCCAGGGGCGCAGCTACGAGGCGGTCACCGACGACGGCGGCTACTTCGCGTTCGAGATCGCGGCCGCCGCGCCGCTGCCCGGCGGCGCCCACAGCGTCGAACTCGAGCTGCCCGACGCCCGCACCCAGGACGGCGAACCGGTGCGCGCCGCGGCCGAGGCGCTCGTGCCCGCGGCCACGGCGCGCTTCGGCATCATCAGCGACATCGACGACACCGTCCTCTGGACCAACGTGACCAACAAGCTGAACATGGCGCTGATGCTGGCCCGCACCAACGCGCACACGCGCAAGCCCTTCAAGGGCGTGGCCGCCTTCTACCGCGCGCTGCGCGACGGCGCCGGCGGCAGCGAGGCCAATCCGGTGTTCTATGTGTCGAGCAGCCCCTGGCACCTGTTCGGGCCGCTCGTCGACTTCCTGCGCATCCAGGGCATTCCCCTCGGGCCGCTGCTGCTGCGCGAGATCGGCCTGCGCGACGTGTTCAAGCTGAACCAGCACGGCAACCACAAGCTCGACAAGATCGAGCTGATCCTGAGCTTCTATCCGGACATGCAGTTCGTGCTGATCGGCGACAGCGGCGAGCGCGATCCCGAGATCTATGCGGAGGTGGTGCGGCGCCATCCGAAGTCGGTGCGGATGATCTACATCCGCAACGTCAATCCGGACCCGGCGCGCATCGACGCGCTCGACCGGCTGATCGAGGAAGTCAGCGCCACCGGCACCCAGCTGGTGCTGGCGCCGGACAGCGTGTTCGCCGCTTCGCATGCGGCGGCGGAGGGACTGATTCTGGTCGACCGGCTGGCGACGGTACGCCAGGACAAGCGCGAGGACGAAGGCAAGCCGGCGGCCGGCTGAGCCAGGGCGGGAAGGCTTGTCTCAGGCGCGGCGCGAAGAAGCCGCGGCGTCGTCCTGGTGGACGTCCTGGCGAACCTGCTGATGCTCGCGCAGGCGCAGGGCTTCCCCGATCATCACCAGCACCGGACCGTGGGCGGCATGCAGGCCGCGCGCCAGGTCGGCCAGCGTCAACCGTTCTATGCGTTCGTCGGCGCGGCTGCAGTTCTCGACCACGACGACCGGCGTGTCCATGCTGCGGCCCTGGGCCAGCAGGCGTTCCGCGGTGGCCGCGGCCTCGCGTCCGCCCATGTACTGGATCATGGTGTCGGTATGGGGCAGGGCGGGGTGGTCCGGCTGGTCCGGCGCCGTGCTGGAAGTGAAGAAGGCGACGCTGCGCGCAACGCCGCGCTTGGTGAGGGGTTGACGGGTGGCGGCGGCGGCGGCCACCGCGGTGGTGATGCCGGGAACGATGTCGACCTCGATGCCCAGGGCTTCGAGCGCGCGCAATTCCTCGTCGGCGCGGCCGAACAGCATCGGGTCGCCGCCCTTCAGGCGCACCACCATCCTGTACTTCTGCGCGCATTCGACCAGCAGGCGATTGATCGCCTCCTGGGCCGTGGAGCGCTGGCCGGAACGCTTGCCGACCGGGATCAGCTCGGCCTGGGCGCACAGTTCCAGCATCTCGGGCGTCACCAGCGCGTCGTAGAGCACGACCTCGGCCTGGGCCAGCAGGCGCGCGCCACGCACGGTGATCAGGTCGGCCGCACCCGGGCCGGCGCCGATCAGGTAGACCTTCCCGAGTTCCGCCATCAAACGACTCCTGTTTTATTCGCCCAGGCGAATCATACCCGCTGCGACGGTCTGGTGCGTGACTTCGTCGATCAGGATGAAGGCGCCGGTCGCGCGGATGTCGGCGTAGGCATCGGCCGCCAGCGGCTGCTGGACCGTCAGGTTGATGCGCGCGATGTCGTTCAGCTTCAGGCCTTCGGCCGGGTTGTCCACGACCTTGCGCTGCTGGGTGTTCACGTCCAGCAGGGTGTCCACCTTGGTGACCTTGGCGGCGGTCTGGCGCGTGCCGTGCTTGATCCAGTACTTGCGGCGCAGGTCCATCGGCTCGTCCGACATCCAGCAGACATCGGCCACGACCTGCTTGAGCAGGGTCGCCGGCGTGTCCGCGCTGGCCAGCGTGTCGCCGCGCGAGATGTCCAGGTATTCGTTCAGCAGCAGGGTCACCGACTGGCCGGCGCTGGCGCTTTGCAGGCTGCCGTCGAAGGTGACGATGTCCTTCACCGTCGCGCTCTGGCCGGACGGCTGGACGACGAGCTTGTCGCCGACCGCGACCTTGCCCGACTCGATGCGGCCCATGTAGCCGCGGAAGTCGTTGGCTTCGTGGCCGTTGTGGCGCGCGACCAGCTGGACGGGGAAGCGGAAGGGAGCGTCGTGGGCTTCGTCGTAGACCGAGAGCGATTCGAGCAGCTCGATCAGGGTCGGGCCCTGGTACCAGGCCATGTTCTCGCTCGCCTCGACGACGTTGTCGCCGGCCAGGGCCGACAGCGGGATCGCGGTCACGTCCTTCAGGCCGAGCGAATCGGCGAACTCGCGGTAGGCAGCGACGATACGGTCGTAGACGGACTGGTCGTAGTTCACCAGGTCCATCTTGTTGACGGCGACGATCACGTGCTCGATCTGCAGCAGCTTGGCGATGGTCGAGTGGCGCTTGGTCTGGATCAGCAGGTCCACACCGCCGTCTTCACGGAGCTTCACCTTCGAGACGTCGACCAGGATGATCACCGCGTCGGCGGTCGAGGCGCCGGTCACCATGTTGCGGGTGTACTGCTCGTGGCCCGGAGTGTCGGCGATGATGAACTTGCGCTTCGGGGTGGCGAAGTAGCGGTAGGCCACGTCGATCGTGATGCCCTGCTCGCGCTCGGCTTCCAGGCCGTCGGTCAGCAGCGACAGGTCGATCGTGTCGCCCACGGTGCGCTTGTGCTTCGAGCGCGAAACGGCGGCCAGCTGGTCCGCGAAGATGCCCTTGCTGTCGTACAGCAGGCGGCCGATCAGCGTGCTCTTGCCGTCGTCGACGGAACCGGCGGTGATGAAGCGCAGCAGGCTGTGTTGGGTCAAAGATGCGTCGCTGTGGGTTTCAATGCGTGCGTTCATCAGAAATATCCTTGCTTCTTGCGTTTTTCCATCGAGGCTTCGGAGGTCTGGTCGTCCATCCGGGTGGCGCCGCGCTCGGTCACTTGCGTGACGGCGGTTTCGGCGATGATGGCTTCGACCGTGTCGGCGCCCGACGACACCGGGCAGGTGCAGGAGATGTCGCCGACGGTACGGAAGCGCACGGTCTGGGTTTCCACAAGCTCGCCTTCCTTGGCCGGGGTCAGCGGGGTCAGCGGCACCAGCAGGCCATTGCGCGGGATCACCTGGCGCTGGTGGGCAAAATAGATCGAGGGCAGGGCCAGCTTTTCGCGGGCGATGTACTGCCAGACATCCAGCTCGGTCCAGTTCGAGATCGGGAACACGCGCATGTTCTCGCCCGGGTGGACGCGGGTGTTATACAGGTCCCACAGTTCCGGACGCTGGGCCTTCGGGTCCCACTGGCCGAATTCGTCGCGGAAGGAGAAGATGCGCTCTTTCGCGCGGGCCTTTTCCTCGTCGCGGCGGGCGCCGCCGATGCAGGCGTCGAAGCCGTGCTCGGCGATGGTTTCCAGCAGGGTCACGGCCTGGGCCGCGTTGCGCGAGTCGGTCTGCGGATTACGCAGGCGCACGGTGCCCTTCTTGATCGAGTCCTCGACCGAGCCGACGATCAGGCGTTCGCCCAACTCAAGCACACGGGCGTCGCGGAAGGCGATGACCTCGTCGAAGTTGTGGCCGGTGTCGATGTGCACCAGCGGGAAGGGGAACTTGCCCGGACGGAAGGCCTTTTCGGCCAGGCGCAGCAGCACGACCGAGTCCTTGCCGCCCGAGAACAGCAGGGCGGGGTTGCTGCATTCTGCCGCCACTTCGCGCAGGATGTGGATCGCCTCGGATTCGAGGGCGTCGAGGTGGCGCGCATTGACGTCGGCCAGGACGCCCGGGTTGGCTACCTGATTGCTGTCAGAAAGATTCGTCATGAACTGAGCCTTGTATTCTTGAAGTGGCGTACTGAATCAAGCTGCCACGGATTTAATGCGGATTAATTTACCGTCGACCACGTGCAGGCCGCATTCCTTCGATTCCGGGTTTTCCCACCACCAGCGGCCGGCGCGCACGTCCTCGCCCGGCTGGATCGCGCGGGTGCACGGTTCGCAGCCGATCGAGGGGTAGCCGCGGTCGTGCAGGGCGTTGTAGGGCACCTTGTTGGCGCGGATGTATTCCCAGACGTTCTCTTCGGACCAGTCGGCCAGCGGATTGAACTTGGTCATGAAATGGGCCGGATCGTCCTCTTCCACGCGCAGGTCGGAGCGGGTCGCGGACTGGGCGCGGCGCTGGCCGGTGATCCAGGCCTTGTTGCCGAGCAGGGCGCGTCCCAGCGGCTCGACCTTGCGCACGCGGCAGCATTCGCGGCGCATCTCGACGCTGTCGTAGAAGGCGTTCAGGCCGTTCGCGGCGACATAGGCATCGACAGCTTCGGCCTGCGGGCGGAACAGCGCGATGTCGTAGCCGTAATGCTCCTTCACCTGGTCCAGTACGGCCAGGGTTTCCTTGTGCAGGCGGCCGGTTTCCAGGGAGAAGATGCCGATGGGCAGCTTGTTCTTCAGGATCAGGTCGGTCAGCACCATGTCCTCGGCCGCCAGGCTGGAAGCGAATACGGCCGGGGTGAACTCGGTCGCGATACGCTCGAGAATGGCGCGGGTGTCCTGCACGCGGTTGGCGAGATCGCTCATGCTGGTTTCCTCAGATGCCTGCGCCAATGTCGCTGTGCTCGGGCTTCACGTCGCGCTCGGCGCGGCGGAACAGCGGCAGCGGCTGGTCGACGGATGCCTGGTAGGTCTCCGAGAACACGGTCAGGCCCTTCAGCGCTTCATGGATGGAACGGTCCTTGCGGGTGGCATAGGCGTTGAAGCCCACGCGCGACATCGAGAACAGCTGGTCGCGCAGCACGTCGCCGATCGCGCGCAGTTCGCCGGTATAGCCCAGGCGCTTGCGCACGTTGTAGGCGATCGAGTAGCCGCGGCCGTCGCTGAACTTCGGGAAGTCGACCGCGATCACCTTGAAGCGGTCCGACTCGCCCTTGAGGCTTTCGAAGCGCTCGTCGGCAGCGATCCACACGCCGAGGTCGGCGCGCTGGCCCAGCATTTCTTTTTGCGCCAGCCAGACGCTCAGCGGAACGATGACCTTGCCTTCCGGGATCACGACGGTTTCAGCTGCTTCGCCTTCTTCGAGACGCAGCACGCGCCAGTCGTCGGCCACTACTTCACGGCCGCGGATAATTTGTTCGTGGACTACTTCAAGCATGGTCTTCCCCAACCAGTTCGCCCGCCGGGATCGGCGTGGCATACACGTGTTCCTTGAATGGCGTAATACCCAGGCGCTGCGCGGTCTCGGCGAAGCGCTCGCCTTCGAAGCGGTTCTCGACGTAGACGTTGAGCAGGCGTCCGATCACTTCCGGCATCTGGCCGGCCGAGAACGACGGGCCGATGATCTTGCCGATGGCCGCGTTGTTGCCCTGGGCGCCGCCGATCGAGACCTGGTACCACTCGCTGCCGTCCTTGTCGACGCCCAGCACGCCGATCGAACCGACGTGGTGGTGGCCGCAGGCGTTGATGCAGCCCGAGATGTTCAGCTCGATGTCGCCGATGTCGTGCTGGAAGTCGAGGTCGTCGAAACGCTCGGCAATCGCAGCCGCGATCGGGATCGACTTCGCATTCGCCAGCGAGCAGAAGTCGCCGCCTGGGCAGGAAATGATGTCGGTCAGGAGGCCGATGTTCGGGGTCGCCAGGCCTTTCGACTTCGCCAGCTGCCAGAGTTCGAACAGGCTTGATTGCTTGACGTCGGCCAGCACCAGGTTCTGCTCGTGGGTCACGCGCAGTTCGCCGAAGCTGTACTTGTCGGCCAGGTCGGCCACGAAATCCATCTGCTCGGCGGTGGCGTCGCCCGGCGGCACGCCGGTTTTCTTCAGCGACAGCACGACGGCGGCATAGCCCGGCACCTTGTGCGGCTTGACGTTGCGGTTCAGCCAGTTGGCGAAAGCCCGGTTGTCCGGATGCGCGGCGACCGGATCGGTGTCCGGCAGGGTCTCGTAGGCCGGCGGCTGGAAGTAGGCGGCCACGCGGTCGTATTCCTCGCGGGTCAGGGTTTCCGGGCCATCCTTCAGGTCTTGCCACTCTTCCTCGACCATGCGCGCGAATTCCTCGACGCCCAGGGACTTCAGCAGGATCTTGATGCGGGCCTTGTACTTGTTGTCGCGGCGGCCGTACGAGTTGTACACGCGCATCACGGCTTCGGTATAGGTCAGCAGGTGCTGCCAGGGCAGGAAGTCGCGGATCACGCTGCCGATGATCGGGGTGCGGCCCATGCCGCCGCCCGCCATGAACTTGAAGCCGACTTCGCCCGCATCGTTCTTCACCAGGGTCAGGCCGATGTCGTGGATCGCGATCGCGGCGCGGTCTTCCACGGCGCCGTTGATGGCGACCTTGAACTTGCGCGGGAGGGCGATGAACTCGGGGTGGAAGGTGCTCCACTGGCGCAGGATCTCGGCGAAGGGGCGCGGATCCATGATCTCGTCGGCGGCAACGCCGGCGAACTCGTCAGTGGTAATGTTACGGATGCAATTGCCCGAAGTCTGGATCGCGTGCATCTCGACCGAGGCCAGGTCGGTCAGGATGTCCGGCGTCTGCTCCAGCTCGATCCAGTTGTACTGGATGTTCTGGCGCGTCGTGAAGTGGCCATAGCCGCGGTCGTACTTGCGTGCGATGTGGGCGAACATGCGCATCTGCGCGGTCGACAGCAGGCCATAAGGCACGGCGACGCGCAGCATGTAGGCATGACGCTGCATGTACAGGCCGTTCTGCAAGCGCAGCGGCAGGAACTCTTCTTCGGTCAGCTCGTCGTTCAGGCGGCGTTGCACCTGGTCGCGGTACTGCGCGATGCGCTCGCGGACGATGAGATGGTCGTATTGGTCGTAACGGTACATAAGTTTCCTGATGTGGGACGGGCCCAACGGCCCTTTTGGCTAGATGGAATAGTAAGGGCGATGAGCTTTATTCCAAACTACTGACAATTTATTTGCTTATATGCGGTAGGGGCATAAGCATTCGCATAAAATAACGGCTGGCGTTTTCTCAAATTACATAACAACAGGAATGAACCTTCATCAATTGCGCTTCGTACGCGAAGCCGTGCGCCAGAACTACAACCTGACCGACGCGGCGAAGGCCCTCTTCACGTCCCAGCCCGGGGTGTCGAAGGCCATCATCGAGCTGGAAGAAGAGCTCGGGGTCGACATCTTCACGCGCCATGGCAAGCGCATCCGTGGCCTGACCGAACCGGGCCGGCTGGTGCTTGCCTCGGTCGAGCTGATCATGCAGGAAATTGACAGCCTGAAACGCATCGGCAAGGAATACGCAGCCCATGACAGCGGCAGCTTCACCATCGCCACCACCCACACCCAGGCGCGCTACATGTTGCCGAAAGTGGTGCAGGCGTTCATGGGCAAGTTCCCCAAGGTGAGGTTGTCGTTATTGCAAGGGAATCCGAAGCAGATCGCCGACATGGTCAAGAACGGCCAGGCCGACCTGGCGATCGCCACCGAGTCGATCGCCGCCGTCGACGGGCTGATCACGCTGCCCTGCTACCAGTGGGAGCACGTGCTGGTGGTGCCGCCGGAACACGAACTGCTGCGTTCGAAAGCGGTGTCGCTGGAAGAAATCGCCACCTATCCATTAATTACCTATGACGCCGCCTTCGCCGGCCGCAGCAAGATCGACCACGCCTTCAGCCTGCGCGAGCTGAAGCCGGACGTGCTGCTCGAAGCCATCGACGCCGACGTCATCAAGACCTATGTCGAACTGGGCATGGGCGTGGGCATCATCGCCGGCATGGCCTTCGATCCCGAACGCGACCGCAACCTGCGCGCCATTCCCGTCGGCCACCTGTTCGGCATGAACGTGTCACGGGTGGCGGTGAAGCAGGGCGCCTACCTGCGCAGCTACATCTATACCTTCATCGAGCTGCTGGCGCCCAGCCTGAACCGCAAGATGGTCGAGGCGGCGATGCGAGGCGGCGACAATTACGAGCTGTAAGAGAAGAAAATGAGCAATCAACAAGTAGCAAAATACTATGCCCTGCTGGGCGAAGCGGTCGAAGACATCTACCTCGAGCCCGACATGGACGAGGACATCGACGACATGAGCATCCACCTCGGCAACGTCCTGGCCGGCCACACCGTGCTGGAACTGGGCTGCGGCACCGGTTACTGGACCGAAGTGGTGGCCGAGTCGGCCGCCTCGGTGCTGGCCGTGGACATCAACGCCAACCTGGTCGACATCGCGCGCGAGCGCGGCATGCCCGAGGGCAAAGTCAGCTTCCGCGTGGCCGACGCCCTCGACCTGCCCGAGGACATCGGCAAATTCTCGGCCGTGCTGGTGAGTTTCCTGTGGTCGCACCTCACCAAAGGCGAGCAGGACAAGTTACTGGCGACGCTGAAGAAGCGCCTCGGCAAGGACGTGCTGCTGGTGATCCTCGACGAATCCTTCGTGGAAGGCTTCAGCGAAACCACGGCCCGCACCGATGCCGAGGGCAATACCTGGGAAATCCTGACCACTTCCGACGGCGAGCGCTTCGAGCTGCCCAAGAGCTACCCGGCCGACAGCGCCCTGCGCAAGCGCGTCGGCGCGGTCGGCAAGGAAATCAAGATCGAGCGGATCGAGTTCTTCTGGATCCTGACCTGTCGCTTGAAGTAAGAGAACGCGGGCTTACGGTGGCGGCTCCGCTGCCCACGTTCGGTCACGCGGCGCTCGCCATGGCGTAGGGTGGGGTCTCGACCCCACGCGGTGCCACATGTGAATATCGAAATGCCTGCGAACGACAAAGGCCGATGATCATCGCATCGCTGCGAGATCATCGGCCTCGTTGTTTCAATCGTTGTACCGCGTGGGTTCAAGAACCCACCCTACGGTCCTTTTGGGCCACGTACTTTTACGGGGGCGTAGGGTGGACACCTGTGTCCACGCGGTGCTACCAATGAATATCGAAACGCGTGCCAACGACAAAGGCCGATGATCGTCGCACCATTGCGAGATCATCGGCCTCGTTATTTCAACCGCCGTACAGCGTGGACTCGGGAGTCCACCCTACGCCCGTACGCACGTACGTGGCCAAAAAGGGCGCCCGCACCGTGCGCCCTCCGCTAACTTAGAACGAGTGGCGCACACCCACCGTGAACGCGCTCGGATCGGCGCCCAGGGCGGTCGCCGGCGGCGTCACGTTGGTCGACGAGGAGTTGATGCCGAACACGCCGCGCTCGTTGTTGCGCATGGTGCCGTAGGTCGTGTACAGGTTGGTGCGCTTGGACAGGGAATAGCTGTAGGCGACGGCCCAGAGGTTGCCCTTGGCGCCGTTGTCGATCTCGTTGCGCTGCAGGTTCACGAAGAACTTGTTCGGGCCGGCGGTGTAGGCGCCGCCGACGTTGATCTGCTCGAACTTGTTGTTGTTGCCGGTCTGGTCGGCAACCATGTAGTTGCCCTTCAGGTCGAAGGCGCCGAAGCTGTAGCCGGCGCCGAAGGCGTATTCCTTGTCGTCGCCGGTCGCCAGGCGCTCGAGCTGGTGGTAGCCGGCGCCCAGGTACAGGCCGCCGTTCTTGTATTCCAGGGCCACGCCCATCAGGTCGCCCGAGGGGTCGACGCTGCGCTCGCCGGCCGAGTAGGCGGCCAGGACCGAGAAGCCCGACATCGGGTTGCTCTTGTAGTTGACCGAGTTGCTCAGGCGGCGGGTCAGGCGGTTGCTGGTGAATGCGGACAGGTTGCTGCCGTAGAAGCCCTGGCCGAACACGTCGGACGCGGCGGCGACCGAGGCGATCGGGCTGTATTCGCGGCCCACGGTCAGTTGGCCGAAGTTGCCTTGCAGGCCGACCACCGAGCGGCGGCCGAACAGGCTCGAGTCGGCCGCGCCGGTGTCGAGGGCCACGCCGGCTTCGATGTTGAAGATGGCTTTCAGGCCATTGCCCAGATCTTCGGTGCCGCGGAAGCCGATGCGGCTGCTCGACTGGTTGCCCGAATTGATGACGGTGCGGCGCTTCTCGCCCGGCGCGTCGGTGTCCTCGACGGCGATCGCCGCGTCCATGACGCCGTAGATGGTGACGTTGGTCTGCGCGTGCGCGAACAGCGGGAGGGTCGTGATCAGCGCTGCGGCCAGGGCTTTGTATTGCATGAAGATCTCCAATAAGGTTCAACGAAGGATTGAGTTGGCGTGGGGCAAACTCAAGGTCGAGCGAATCTTATCGGAACAATATGTCGGCTTGATGACAAGGCGGCATGCCGCTGCCGGGGGCAGGCGGTCCAGGCGAAACCGGCTAAACGATATGGTCGGCGACCGGCAGCACGATGTCGATGCGGGTGCCCGGCCCATCGTCGGCGCCGATGCTGATCTCGCCCTTCAGGCCCCAGACCCGCTCGCGCATGCCCACCAGGCCGAGCGACTCGGCCTTTTCCATGTCGGTGTCGAGGATGCCGCGGCCGTCGTCGCGGATCGTGATCAGGAGTTCGTTGTTGCTGCGGTAGAGGGTGAGGGTGACGCGCGTGGCCTGGGCATGGCGCGCGACATTGGTGAGCGCTTCCTGCACGATGCGAAAGATCGCGGTGCTGGCCTGGTCGTCCAGGCGCAGCTCGGCTTCGTCGGCCAGCAGCTCGCAGTCGATGCCGTGGCGCTCGACGAAGTCGTCGCGCAGGCCCTGCAGCGCAAAATACAGGCCGCCCTCGTCGAGCGCGCGCGGGCGTAGGTTGGTGGCGATGCGGCGCAGCGAGGTGATGGCGGTGAGCAGGTTGGCGTCCATGCCGGCGATCAGGCGCAGGGAGTCGGGCGCGTTCGCGCAGGTTTCGCGCAGCAGCGTCAGATCCATGCGCAGCGAGGCCAGCAACTGGCCCAGGTCGTCGTGCAGCTCGCGCGAGATGTGGGTGCGTTCCTCTTCGCGGATGGTCTGCAGGGCCGCCGACAACTGGCGCAGCTGGTCGTGCGAACGCGCCAGCTTCTGCTGCACGCGCTGGCGCTCGGAAACGTCGCGCAGGATGATGGTGTAGAGCGTGACCCCGTCCTGGAAGGCGTCGGTGATCGATCCTTCGATGGGGAAGGCGTCGCCGCCGGCGCGTACGCCCATCCCCGCATAGTCGGTGGCGCGGCGCCCGGCGCGTCCGCCGCCCTGGAAATAATCGAGCGGGCTCTGGCCGGCCTCGGCCGGGGCGCGGATGAAATTCGCCAGCGGCTGGCCGAGCATCTGGCCGACGCTGACGCCGAACATGGCGGCCGCGGCCGGGTTGGCCAGCACCACGCGGCTGAACTCGTCCGCGGAAATGATCGCCTCGCCGGCATTGTCGACGATGCGGCGGCTGTGGCGGGCTGGGGCGTCGCCGTGGCTGTCGGTATCCAGGCGGGAAACCAGGTGGCCGCCGAGGAAACCGAGCGCGAACATCGCCGCGCTGCGCCCGCGCCGGCGCGTGGAGCGCTGACGTTTCATGGTCGTTCCAGGGTGAAGCCCGCGGCGCGGGCCAGCCGTTACGATACGGCGCGAAGGCTGGTGTGGGTTTGAGGAGGGACAAGCGGTCGCGGGCGCGGCGGGGAAGGCAGTTGTAGGGTGGACTCCCGAGTCCACGCTGTCTCATGAGATGAACAGCCATGCAAGCGAACGACGTGCGGTGCTTCGAATCCAGGGAAGCAAGACTGGCGAACTGCCGCACAAGCAGCGCCCCCTGCGCGGCAATTGTGCGGCAGTTCAGCCGGTCAAACCGCGTGGGCTCGAGAGCCCACCCTACGAAGAAACCCGTCTCGCTTACATCTGCTTGAACAGATGCAGGAAGCTGCGGCTCACTTCCAGCTTTTCCGGCCGGCCCTTGATCAGGACGAGGTGGCGGCCGCGGATGTCGCGGGTGACGCCTTCGATCGCATTCACGTTGACCAGGGTGGCGCGGTGGATCTGCCAGAACAGCGAAGGGTCGAGTTCCTCGGCCAGGTCGCGCACGGGCTTCCTGATCAGGGCCTCGAACTTCTCGGTCTGCACGCAGGTGTACTTT
This sequence comes from Pseudomonadota bacterium, assembly GCA_040755875.1. Classification (GTDB taxonomy): domain Bacteria; phylum Pseudomonadota; class Gammaproteobacteria; order Burkholderiales; family Burkholderiaceae_D; genus Telluria. Next base: position 353,388 of record JBFLZJ010000003.1, read on the forward strand.
TCGTCCGAGCGGAAGAACAGGATTTCCTCGACCGGGATCATGCGCAGGTCCTGGCCGATGCTGGCCTGGATCCATTGCAGGTGCTTCGGCTTGGGCGCGGCGATCTTCTCGGCCAGTTGCGAGAGCATGGCGGTGACGCTGTCGTTCACGGCCGCGCCCGGCTTGCCTTTGCTCGCCTCCAGGCGGGCCTTCAGGCGCTCCACCGTCACCTTCAGGCGCTCCGGTTCCGAGGGCTTGAGCACGTAGTCGACCGCGCCGCGCTCGAAGGCCTCGACCGCGTACTGGTCGTAGGCGGTGACGAACACGATCTGGCTGCGCTCGCCGATCTCGCGCGCCGCTTCCATGCCGGTCTTGCCGGGCATGCGGATGTCGAGGAAGGTCAGGTCGGGCCGGTGCTGGCCGACCAGCTCCACGGCTTCCTCGCCGTTCTTCGCTTCGCCCACGATCTCCAATTCCGGCCACACCTGTTCCAGGCGCATGCGCAGCTGGTCGCGCATCAATCTTTCGTCGTCGGCAATAATCGCGGTTGGCATGTTGTTATCCGGTCGGGAAAAGGGAGTGACAATTATTCAAGAAAACGGCGTGCAGGGCAAGCCATCGGCTTGCCGGCCGGCGGCCCGGTCAGGGGATCAACGCGACACCTGATAAGGGACCTCGACCATGGCGATGACGCCGGTCGGGCTGTTGGCGGCGATATGGAGCTGGCCGGCGTCGCCGTGCAGCAGGCGCAGCCGTTCGCGGATGGTCGGCAGGCCCAGGCCGGTGCCATTGCTCGGCACCACGCCGAAGCCCACGCCGTCGTCGGTGACGGTGACGCGCAGCTTGCCGTCGGCCACGTCGGCGACGATCTTCAGGGTGCCGCCCTCGGGCTTGCATTCGAGGCCGTGCTTGATCGCGTTCTCGACCATCGACTGCAGCATCATCGGCGGGAAGGCGGCGTTGCGCAGGCCCTCGGGAATGTGCATGTCCACGGTCAGGCGTTCCTCCATGCGCATCTTGAGGAGGTTCAGGTAGGCGGTCACCATGTCGACTTCGCGCCCGAGGTTGGTCACCAGGGTGTTGTCGCGCATTTGCGGCAGCACGGCGCGCAGGTACTGGATCAGGCTGCGCTGCATGGCCGAGGCGCGCGGCGGATTGGTCTCGATCAGGTGCTCGACCGAGGCGAGCGTATTGAAGAGGAAATGGGGCTCGACCTGGGCCTGCATCATCTGCATCTTCGCTTCCGAGAGCTGGCGCTGCATCGATTCGCGCTCGGCGGCGGCATTCGCCGTCCGGGTCTGCAGTTCCGCGCGCTTCTTGCCGCCGACCAGGGCCTTGGTGCCGAACAGGGCCAGCACCAGCAGCCAGACGAAACTGGTGAACCAGGTCGAGGCCTGCTTGTGATAACGCGACACTTTCGCTTCGGCCGCATCGTCCACCGCGCCTTCGATCGCCACCGACAGTTCCTCGGCGATCTGCGGCGGCAGTTCGATGTGGACCGAATCGCCGTTCGGGTGCACGCCCTTGGGCAGGCTCAGGTCGGGCGAGGCCGGAGAGGCTGGCGAGGCCGGGGAAGCGGGAGAGGCCGGGGAGGGTGGAGCAGGGGGCGCCGGCGGCAGCGGCGCCTCGGCCGCGCCAGGCTTGGGCTTGTTGCGCGGGCTGAAACGGATGCCGCTGTCGTCGATCAGGATGCTGGTCGTTTCCCTGCGTCCGCTGCGCTCGGCGCGCGGCAGGTCTTCGTCCGGCCCGGAGAACAGTTCTTCCTGGAGGATGGCGCCGGCGATCAGGGTCAGCGCGGCGAACAGGAAGAACTTCCACCACGAGAGCTGCGTCACCCAGGTGGCCACCGCGTCGAAGGCACGGTAGAGCCACGACAGGATGCCGGAAAAATAGTAATGGATGGCGCTACGGGCTTGCATGGTCGGATGTTTATCGAATGTCATTGCGGGTGCGAGTGTACCGCGTTGCCGCGGCCCGGTGCCAAAATATTAATGTTGAGCAACACGTTGCTGTCGGCCGCCGGGTGTTGGAATGTCGCAACCTTACTCCGGTTCGGGCCGCGGGGCAGGGGCTATGCGACAGAGCGCAGAAACAGGCAACCGGGATGCACAAGCGGCGCCGGCGGGACGTTGTAAGTTGCCAATGGTACATATAAAACCTGTCAATCGGAAATTTTGCGCGGTATGATGGGATAACGTCCTGGCCGCGCCAGCCCATCTTCGTTCAATGAAAGGGTATGCCGATGTCTGCCGTTCCAAAACAGTACCGCCTCGTCACTCGCAGCGATTTCGATGGACTGGTCTGCGCAGTCCTGCTCAAGCACCTGAACCTGATCGACGACATCCTGTTTGTCCATCCCAAGGACATGCAGGACGGGAAGATCGCCATCAGCAGCCGCGACATCACCACCAACCTGCCCTATGTCGGTGGCGCCCACCTGGTCTTCGATCACCATTTGTCCGAAACCATGCGCAACAGCGGCGTGCGCCCCAACCACGTGATCCAGCCGGAGGCACCCTCGGCGGCGCGCGTGGTGTGGGACTACTACGGCGGCGCCAGCGTCTTTCCCCCGGCCTGGCGCGAGATGATGGCCGCCGTCGACAAGGCCGACGCCGCCCGCTTCAGCCGCGAAGAGGTGCTCGAGCCGGCCGGCTGGAACCTGCTGAACTTCCTGATGGACGCACGCACCGGCCTGGGCCGCTTCCACGACTTCCGCATCTCGAACTACCAGTTGATGATGGCCCTGATCGAGGCCTGCCGCACCATGTCGATCGACCAGATCATGGCCTTGCCGGACGTGAAGGAGCGCACCGCGCTGTATTTCGAGCACAGCGAGCGCTGCAAGGAGCAGATCCGGCGCTGTTCCCAGGTTCACCGCAACCTGGTGGTGCTCGACCTGCGCGACGAGCCAACGATTTTTGCCGGCAACCGTTTCATCATCTATGCGCTGTTCCCGGAAACGAACATCTCGATCCACGTGCTCTGGGGCCTGAAGAACCAGAACACGGTGTTCGCCACCGGCAAATCGATCCTGAACCGGACCTCGAAGACGAACATCGGCGCCCTGATGCTCGAATACGGCGGCGGCGGGCACGAGAATGCCGGCACCTGCCAGGTGTCGAACGAGATCGCGGAAGACGTGCTGGGGGCGCTGGTGCAGCGCATCACGACAGAAGGGTAGGGTGGCGGCTACGCCCGGGAAGACACTGGCCCGCGGCCGATGCGCCGCCCACCCTACGCCGGCAGCGGATTGCGCACCAGCTCGCGCGCCGCGTCCGGCGGCATCGGCTCGCTGAACCAGGCGCCCTGCAGGCCCTCGCAGCCGTGGGCCTTCAGGAACTCCATCTGCGAACGGGTCTCGATGGCGTCGCCGATCACCGGCATGCGCAGGTTGTGGCCGATGTCGATCAGGGTGCGCGCCATGATGCAGCCTTCGCGCGCCTCGTCGTCGGCGATCGCGTGCACCGCCTCCTTCGACAGTTTCAACTGGCCGACCGAGAGCTCGCGCAGGAAGCCGAGGTCGGTCATGCCGTGGCCGAACTCGTCCACCGACAGCGTCAGGCCAAGCTGGCGCAGCTGCTCGGCCAGGTCGCGCACCTGGCCCGGGTTGCGCATCAGCGCCTCCTCGCGCAGTTCGATCTGCAGGCTGTCCGGCGCCAGCCCATGCTTGGCCAGGCGGGTCGCGATGTTGGCGACGAAATCCTGTTGCATGTATTCGCGCACCGAGACGTTGACCGAGACCGGCACGCCGGTCACCCCGAGTTCCTTCAGCTCGCGCAGGAACAGGCAGGCCTGGTCCAGCACCCAGGCGCCGAACTGGACGATGCGCCCGTTTTCCTCGGCCTCGGGCAGGAAGGCCGCGGGCAGCAGCACGCCATGCTCGGGGTGGCGCCAGCGCAGCAGCGCCTCGAAACTCTTGACGGTGCCGGTGTGCGCATCGATGCAGGGCTGGTACAGCATGAACAGTTCGTTGCGTTCGATCGCATGCGCCATGCCGGCGTCGAGCTTCTGGCGGGCGTCGGTGGTGGCCTTCATGTCGCTCGAGAAGAAGTAGATCTCGTTGCGGCCGGTCGCCTTGGCGTGGTACATCGCCACGTCGGCGGCGCGCACCAGCTCGGCGGCGGTGTGGCCGTCGTGCGGATACACGGCCACTCCCAGGCTCGCGCCGACCGCGATTTCCTTGTGCATGAAGGAGACCGGCTGGGTCAGGCTCTGGCGCAGGCGCTCGATCATGCGCAGGGTGAAGCGCAGCGAGGGCTGGTTGACCAGCACCATCACGAACTCGTCGCCCGACATGCGCGCCACCGTGTCGCTGTCGCGCACCGAGGCCAGCAGGCGCTTGGCGACCACCTTCAGCACCACGTCGCCGGCCTCGTGGCCGTGGGTGTCGTTGATGGTCTTGAAGTTGTTCAGGTCGATCAGCACGATCGCCACCAGCGATTTCTGGCGCTGCGCCAGGTGCAGGGCGTGCTCGAGGCGGTCCCACAGCAGGTTGCGGTTGGCCAGGCCGGTGAGGGCGTCGTGGTTGACCTCGTGCTCGAGGTGGGCGGTGCGCTGCTGGCTGGCGGTCACGTCGAGGATGACGCCGATGAAGTGGGTGGCGACGCCGTGTTCGTCGGTGACGGGCGTGATGCTCAGGTCGTTCCAGAACAGCTCGCCGTTCTTGCGCAGGTTGCGCAGCACCACGTGCACCGGCTGGCGCGCCGCCAGCGCCTGGCGCACCCGGGTGCGCTCGCCCGTGTCCATGCCGGGCGCGGCCATGAAGCGCGAATCGCGCCCGATCACTTCGTCGGCCCGGTAGCCGGTGATGTGCTCGAAGGCCGGGTTGACGTATTCGATCGGGCTGTCGCTGCCGTCGATGCGGGTGATGACGATGCCGTTGCTGGCCGCGTGCAGGGCCCGCTCGCGCAGGCGCAGTTCGCGTTCCTGCTTGCGCAGGCGGCTGATGTCCAGGCCCATGCCGAACAGGTAGTCGTCGCCGTCGCAGGTCAGGCGCGCGCCGCACAGCAGCATCGGGGTCTCGCGCCCGTCGCGGGCCAGGACGTCGGCCTCGACCTCGACCTCCTCGCCGTTCTCGAACACGCGGCGCATGTTCTCGGCGATCATGGGGCGGATCTTGAGGTCGAACAGTTCGACCGCCCGGGTGGCGGCGGTCTCCTCCGTCGTCAGGCCGGTCAGGCGCTCGTGGTTGCGGTTCCACAGCACGAAGCGGCCCTCCCGGTTGATCGCGTAGAAGGTGCCGGGCAGGACGTCGACGATGGTCGAGAGCGGCGTGCGCCCGACGATGACCGATTCCGGTGTGTTTTCGTCCTGCACATTGTCGATCGCGACGACCCAGGACTGCACCGCGCCGCCCAGGTCGTGCTGCGGCGACAGCGTCAGGTGGACCTTCAGCGGCCCGGCGTGCGCGCGCCGCAGCATGACGGCATTCGTGTGCCCGTGGTTGGCGGCCAGGCCGCGCCAGTAAGTGCGGTGCGCTGCGAGGGCGGCATCGGAGGGGGAGCCGGGGTCGGGCGCGGCGATTGCCTCGCCTTCGTCCAGCAGGTCGACCATGGGCTTGCCGATCGCGGCTTCGGCAGACAGTTGCAACAGGTGCTCGCACCCCGCGTTCCAGCTCGCGATCCGGCCGGTGTCGTCAACCAGGAAGGCTGCGTTTTCTGTCGCAATGGACGTGTACATGCTCAGCGCCTTTCGGTGGGAAATCCCGCCTCCTTTGGACTGGTCTAGACTACACCTGTTCCCTAACTCTTGTCACAGGCTCGGGCCAGTAAAGGTCGGGGAGCGCTCGGAAAGCAAAAAGCCACGGCGCGGCCGTGGCTGGCTTTCCTGCTGCAAAACCGCTCAGGCCGCCGCGCTTTCCTGCTTCGGCGGCAGGGCGATCTCGTTGTTCACGCTGAACTGGTAGTCCTTGAACACGTGCTCGGCCGACAGGATCTGGTAGTTGCCGTCCGCCAGCTTGTGCGTGGTGTCCTTCAGGCGGTAGGTGTAGTGGCCGCAGGTCCAGCAGTTGTAGTTGCGCATGTGCGTACACAGGCAGGTCTTGTCCATCACCGACACGGTCTTCAGGTCCGGGTTGGCCTGCACCTCGCGGTTGTACGAGTTGATGTAGGCGCAGTTGCCGGTGGCGTCGAGCAGGTAGCCGTAGGACTCGCAGCCCGGACGGATGCCCGAGCCGATCGCCGGGGTGCTTTTCAGCATGCGCATCGGGTAGCCGGTCGGCGAGATGCCGTTGACGATGATGTCTTCCTCGCTGGCGCGGAAGTATTCCTGCTTGACGCTGTCGGGCATGCCGCACTCGTGGGTGACGGTGAAACGGGTCGCCACCTGTACGCCGCCCACGCCTTTTTCCAGGAAGGCGACGGCGTCCGAACCCGTGAACACGCCGCCGGCGGCGATCAGCGGGATGTCGATCTGCTCGGCGCGCATGTAGGCCAGGATCTCGTCGATGATCGTGTGCAGGTCGTACTCGCTCCAGTCGAAGCCGAAGCCCAGGTGGCCGCCGGCCAGCGGGCCTTCGACGATGATGTAGTCGGGCAGGCGGTTCAGCTTCGAGACCTTGCGCAGGAAGAGCTGCAGCGCGCGCACCGAGGACACGATGATGCCCAGCTTGGCGTCGCGGAAGCGCGGGTGGTCCTTGATCAGCTCGAACGAACCGAGGTGCAGGCCGGCCGACATGGTGATGCCGTCGATGCCCGCGTCCAGCGCCGCCGACAGGCGGGTGCGCAGGGTTTCCTTCGGCGCGTTCATGGTCAGCTTTTCCATGCAGTTCACGAAGATCAGGCCATCGCCCTTCTTCGCCGCCATGGTGGCGCCCACGTGCAGGCGGGTCGCCTCGGCCAGTCGCTCGAGGTCGAACTGCACCACGGACTTGTCCATGTTGTTGATGTTGAACTTGTAGAGCTTGGTCTTGTCCTTGACGAAGGTGGTGTCGAACTTGCGGTCCGACACGTCCGGCACCATCGCATCCGAGATGTGGCCGATACCGCCCAGGCGCGCCGCTTCCAGCGCGAGCTCGGACGTCGAGATGTCCACGCCCATTCCGCCGATCATGATGGGCACATATTCCTTGTTGCCCAGACGCAGGCGGAAATCATCAACACGTTTCATTGCTATCCTTAAACTACCGATTTGCTCTCGTTCAACGTGGCGACGCCAGTATCGAATCGAGTTTAAACGGCCTCCATTCTACCCCAAGCCAGATGGCGGGGAAGGTGTGTACGGGGCGCCGCGGCGCGGCCGCGGCCCGGGGACTTCAGTCGCGGAAATTGTTGAACGCGAGCGGCAGTTCCTGCACGTCCTTGCGCAGCAGGGCCATGGCGGCCTGCAGGTCGTCGCGCTTGGCGCCGGTGACGCGCACCGATTCGCCCTGGATGCTGGCCTGCACCTTCATCTTGCTTTCCTTGATGACCTTGGTAATCTTCTTCGCGTCCTCGGTCTCGATGCCGTTGCGCACCTTGATGACCTGCTTGACCTTGTCGCCGCCGATCTTCTCGACCTTGCCTTCGTCGAGGAAGCGCACATCGACCTTACGCTTGGTCATCTTGCCCACGAGCACGTCGCGCACCTGGCCGAGCTGGAAGTCGGAGTCGGCGAACAGGGTCAGTTCGCGTTCCTTCTGCTCGACCTTGGCCGAGCTGCCCTTGAAGTCGAAGCGGGTGGTGATTTCCTTGTTCGATTGCTCGACGGCGTTCTTCACTTCGACCATGTCTGCTTCGCAGACCACGTCAAACGATGGCATGGTGTTTTCCTTATTCCTTAGTACTGCTGAATTTATGAGTGGCGGTATTTTAACGGACAAGCTCGCAGGACGACCGTGCTTTTTGCCGGAGTGACAGCTTTTGCCCCATGTTGCCTCTATAATCGACCGGTTTCCGGCCGCCTCATCAGACCGCTCCATGCATCCAGACCTGCCCATCGCTTCCGATTTCCCGCTCCAGCCCTTCAACACCTTCGGACTGGCGGCGCGCGCCCGCCACTACCTGCGCGTCATCGACGCCGCCCAGCTCGACCTGCTGCGCGGCCATGCGCCCCTGGCCGGGGTGCCGCGCTTCGTCCTCGGCGGCGGCAGCAACGTGCTGCTGGCGCACGACGTCGAGGCCCTGGTGCTGCACATGGCCATCCCCGGGCGCGCCATCGTCGGCGAAACGGACGATGCCGTGCTGGTGCGCGCCGGCGCCGGCGAGAACTGGCATGGCTTTGTCGAGTACACCCTGGCCCAGGGCCTGGGCGGACTGGAAAACCTGTCCCTGATTCCCGGCACCGTGGGCGCGGCGCCCATCCAGAACATCGGGGCGTATGGTCTCGAAATCAAGGATGTGTTCCATTCGCTCAGCGTCCACGACCTGGCGAGCGGCGAGCGGCGCACGCTCACCGGCCCGGAATGCCGCTTCGGCTACCGCGACAGCATCTTCAAGCATCCCGAGGGCGCGCACCTGGTGGTGCTCGACGTCACCTTCGCGCTGCCGCGCGCCTGGCAGCCCAACCTGCGCTATGCCGAGCTGGCCAATGCGCTAACCGAGGCCGGGATCGCGGCCCCGACGCCGCGCCAGGTGAGCGAGACCGTGATCGCGATCCGCCGCCGCAAGCTGCCCGACCCGGCCGAGATCGGCAACGCCGGCAGCTTCTTCAAGAATCCGGTGGTCACGCGCGCGCATTGCGCTTCATTGCTGGAACAGTTCCCGAAGCTGGTGCACCATGCCCAGCCGGACGGCACCGAGAAGCTCGCGGCCGGCTGGCTGATCGACCAGTGCGGCTGGAAGGGCCGCAGCATGGGCGCGGCCGGGGTCTATCCGAAACAGGCGCTGGTGCTGGTGAACAATGGCGGGGCCAGCGGGGCGGAGGTCATCGCCCTGGCGCGGGCGATCCAGCAGGATGTGTTCGAACGCTTCGGCGTGCGGCTGGAGCCGGAGCCGGTGTTCGTCTGAGCGCGGCAGGATTGGCGCCGCGGCTTGCTGCGGCCGCTTGAACGCGTGGGCGGCGCATGCGCCGCGACAAATCGACCGTTCGCGATATAGCCGCCCACCCTACGTCGGCATTGCAAGGGACGTAGGGTGGGCGGCTAGACCTCGCAACGATGCATCCACGCCCCCTGCGCGCCGCCCACGCGTTCAACCCACGCCTGAACCATCGCAACGGCAAGCGGAGATGATGATTCCGGTCCGCTCAAGCCCGCAAGGCCATCACCCGATTCCGCCCGCGCGCCTTGGCCGCCTGCAGCGCCTCGTCCGCGCGCCCCAGGAGAGTCTCGAGGGTGTCCTCCTCGCCCGGGACGTTGGCCGCCACGCCGATCGACATCGTCACCACGCGCCGTTCCGGCGAGGGATGCGACATGCCCAGGTGCTCGAGCGAATGGCGGCAGGCCTCGGCCACGCGCACCGCACCGTCCAGGCCGGTGTCTGGCAGCACGATGGCGAAGCGCTCGGCGCCGTAGCGCGCGACCAGGTCGGACGGGCGCTTCAACTGGCCGGTCAGCACCCCGGCCAGCTTCTTCAGGCAAAGGTCGCCGGCAGGGCGGCCGAAACGCTGGTTGTACTCGTCGAACTGGTCGAGGTCGCAGACCAGCACCGACAGCGGCTGGCCGCTGCGGCGCGCACGCTGCCATTCGGTCTGGGCCACGTGTTCGAAGCGGCGCCGGCCGGGCACCCCGGTCAGCCCGTCCAGGCCCGCCAGCTGGTCGAGCTCGGCATGGGCGCGGGCCAGCGCTGCCTCGCTCTCGCGCAGGAGGCGCAGGGCGACGTCGCATTGTTGACGGGCAAGGTTGGCGGCGGCATGGTAGCGCAGGCGCGCCAGCAGTTCGGTGCGCGCCGGCTGGTAGCCCAGGTAATCGGTGGCGCCGGCGGCAAAGGCCGCATCGCGCCCCGCATCGTCGCCATGGGGCGCGAGCACCAGCAGCGGCAGCGCTTTCAGCGCCTCGCCGGCACGGCAGGAGCGCAGGAAGGCGCAGCCGTCCTCGCCCGGCCCGAGGGCCCGCACGACCACGGCGGGCTCGAGCGCGGCGGCGCGCTCGGGCGCTCCGGCTTCCTCCACCTGGTGCAGCTCGATGTCGTCCACGTACGCGAGCGTTTCGCGCAGCGCGGCAACAACGGACGGGGCCGTGCCGACCAGCAGCACGCGGCAAGGAATCTGGGAGGGAAACACGCGGTCGGATGTCATCGAAGGCAGGGGTTGATCTGGACGATTTCATTTTACCGTGAGGCACTTACATTTTGTTGCATTTGGGCCAGTGGCGTCGGTTCGGCCCAACAGTGCGCACTTGGCAAGGCGATCGACTATCCTTGCAGGATCGACAAAAGGGAACAGGAAGGGAGAACGCCATGAAAGCCATCGTTACCGGACACACCAAGGGCCTGGGCGCCGCCATTGCCCAGGAATTGCTCGCGCGCGGAATCCCGGTACTGGGGCTGGCGCGCGGCCGGGCGCCCGGCGCCGCCGAGCGCCATGCGGGCCTGCTCAGCGAGATCGAGCTCGACCTGTCGGACGGCGCGGCGCTGTCGGCCTGGCTCGGCAAGGGCGAGCTGGCCGCCTGGCTGGCCGGTTGCGGCGCCGCCTTGCTCGTCAATAATGCCGGCGTCGTGTGGCCGGTCGGGCCGCTGGCCGAGCAGGACCCGCTCCAGGCGATCCGCGCCGCCACGCTCAACGTGGCGGCGCCGCTGGCGCTGGCCGCCGCCGTGGTGCGCGCCAGCCCGGGCGCCGAGCGGCGCATCCTGCACGTGTCGAGCGGGGCGGGGCGCTCGGCCTATCCGGGCTGGAGCGTCTACTGCGCCACCAAGGCCGCGCTCGACCGCCATGCCGAAGCGGTGGCGCTCGATGGCGACGCCACCGTGCGCGCATGCAGCCTGGCGCCGGGCGTGATCGATACCGGCATGCAGGCCGAGATCCGCGCCACCTCCGAAAACCGCTTCCCGATGCGCGAGCGCTTCGTCCAGCTCAAGGAGCAGGGCGGCCTGAGCTCGCCCGAGGACTGCGCGCGCAAGCTGGTGGAGTATCTGCTGGCGCCGGGCTTCGGTCGCAAGCCGGTGGACGATTTGCGCAGCGCCTGAAGCACGTTCGGCTGATGATTTTGTAGGGTGGACACCTGTGTCCACGCGGTAGGGCAGGCGAGCAGCCGCACAGCACGAAATGTCGAGCGTGCTTGCGAGCCCGGAATGATCGATCCGCCTGCGTTGCACCGCGTGGACACAGGTGTCCACCCTACGAAAACAAAAAAGCCGCCCGAGGGCGGCTTCCTTACGCATCAACGACCGGCTTACTGACCACGTTTTGCGCGCGCCTTGGCGGCGATGCGCATGCGCAGGGCGTTGAGCTTGATGAAGCCGCCGGCGTCGGCCTGGTTGTAGGCGCCGCCGTCTTCGTCGAAGGTCGCGATGTTCATGTCGAACAGCGAATCGGTCTTCGAATCGCGCGACACCACGATCACGTTGCCCTTGTAGAGCTTGACGCGCACCCAGCCGTTCACGGTCTGCTGGGTGTGGTCGATCAGGGTCTGCAGCGCGACGCGCTCCGGGGCCCACCAGTAGCCGTTATAGATCAGCGAAGCATAGCGCGGCATCAGGTCGTCCTTCAGGTGCGCCACTTCGCGGTCCAGGGTGATCGATTCGATCGCGCGGTGGGCCTTGAGCATGATGGTGCCGCCCGGGGTTTCGTAGCAGCCGCGCGACTTCATGCCGACATAGCGGTTTTCCACCAGGTCGAGGCGGCCGATGCCGTGCTTGCCGCCCAGGCGGTTCAGCTCGGTCAGCACCTGTGCCGGGGTCATGCGCTGGCCGTTCAGGCCGACGATGTCGCCCTTCTCGAACTCGATGTCGAGGTACTCGGGCTGGTCCGGCGCCTGTTCCGGGCTCACGGTCCAGCGCCACATCGATTCCTCGGCTTCGGCGCTCGGGTTTTCCAGGTGGCGGCCTTCGAAGGAGATGTGCAGCAGGTTGGCGTCCATCGAGTAGGGCGCGCCGCCGTTCTTGTGCTTCATGTCGATCTCGATGCCGGCGTCTTCCGCGTACTTCAGCAGCTTCTCGCGCGAGAGCAGGTCCCATTCACGCCACGGAGCGATGATCTTGACGTCCGGCTTGAGCGCGTAGGCGCCCAGTTCGAAACGCACCTGGTCGTTGCCCTTGCCGGTCGCGCCGTGCGAGATGGCGTCGGCGCCGGTTTCGTTGGCGATCTCGATCAGGCGCTTGGCGATCAGCGGACGCGCGATCGAGGTGCCCAGCAGGTATTCGCCTTCATACACGGTGTTCGCGCGGAACATCGGGTAGACGAAGTCGCGCACGAATTCTTCGCGCACGTCGTCGATGTAGATGTTTTCCGGCTTGATGCCGAACTTGATCGCCTTGGCGCGCGCAGGTTCCAGCTCTTCGCCCTGGCCGAGGTCGGCGGTGAAGGTGACGATTTCGCAGCCGTAGTGGTCTTGCAGCCACTTCAGGATGACGGAGGTATCGAGGCCGCCGGAGTAGGCGAGAACTACTTTTTTAATGTCGCTCATGGATGTTCCAGTGATGGTGTGACGTGGAGAGGGGACTAAATGGTCAGCCGGCCCAGGGGAGCGCCGTCCTGTGCAAGCGGGGCGGAGGGCCAACGATCAAACATAAGGTTGTGGGTGGGTTGATAAAAAAAGGACTTCAAACGGGTTCGTGGCAGACCGCTTCGATGTTGTGCCCATCCGGGTCCAGCACGAAGGCGCCATAGTAATTCGGGTGGTAATGCATGCGCGGACCCGGCGCGCCATTGTCGCGCCCGCCGGCGGCCAGGGCAGCATGATAGAACGCGTCGACCTCGGCGCGGCTCTTGACGCGGAAGGCCACGTGCAGCGGCGGGTGGTTCACCGGCCTGGCCGCGGTCGCGCCGGAGATCCAGAAGTCCGGCTTGGGCGGCTCGCCGAAACCGGCAACATCGGCGCCCTGCGTGACCGCGGCCGGAATCTCGGCCAGCAAGCGGTAGCCGATCGGCGCCAGCGCGGCCTCGAAGAAGGCGCGGCTGCGCTGGATGTCGGCGACGATGATGCCGGTGTGGTCGATCATTACTTGTCCTCGATGCGGCCCAGCAGCAGGTATTCGATCAGGGCCTTCTGCACGTGCAGGCGGTTCTCGGCCTCGTCCCAGACCACCGACTGCGGCCCGTCGATGACTTCGGCGGCCACTTCCTCGCCGCGGTGGGCAGGCAGGCAGTGCATGAACAGGGCGTCCGGGGTCGCGCGCGCCATCTTGGCGCCATCGACGATGAAGCCGTCGAAGGCTTTCAGGCGCTCGGCGTTTTCCTTCTCGAAGCCCATGCTGGTCCAGACGTCGGTGCTGACCAGGTGCGCGCCTTCGCAGGCGTCCGACGGGTTGTCGAACAGGGTGTAGCGCTTGGTCGAGACCAGGGCCGGGTCCAGTTCGTAGCCCTTCGGGGTGGCGATGTTCAGGTGGAAGCCGAACACCTCGGCGGCCTGCAGCCAGGAGTAGAGCATGTTGTTGGCGTCGCCGATCCAGGCCACCGTCTTGCCGGCGATCGGGCCACGGTGCTCGTAGAAGGTGAAGACGTCGGCCAGCACCTGGCAGGGGTGGTGCTCGTTGGTCAGGCCGTTGATCACCGGGACGCGCGAGTTGGCGGCGAAGCGCTCGATGATGTCCTGGCCGAAGGTGCGCACCATGATGATGTCGCACATGCGGCTCATCACCTGGCCCGCGTCCTCGACCGGCTCGCCGCGTCCGAGCTGGCTGTCGCGCGTGTTCAGGTAGATCGCGGCGCCGCCCAGCTGGTGCATGCCGGCCTCAAAGGACAGGCGGGTGCGGGTCGAGCTCTTCTCGAACACCATCACCAGCGTGCGGTCGACCAGCGGGTGGTAGACCTCGTAGGCCTTGAACTTGCGCTTGATGACCTTCGCGCGCTCGATCACGTATTCGAATTCGTCGAGCGAGAAGTCGGAGAACTGCAGGAAGTGCTTGATAGGTTGTGAAACTGGCATATCGTGTCCGCTTGTCTGGTATCCCTTCGATTATAAGGGCTTTTTCTTGACGCTAGGGAAAGCAGGCGGGCGCAGGTTTATTCACTGCGTCAATATGCCTGCTGAAGAGTATTTTCCGTATCAATAAAGCGTTTGCGCCGACTCGTGCAGCAGCTGGGCATACAGCTCGTGGCGCATCTTCGCGATCTTGCCGTCCCGGACCGCGTCGAGCACCGCGCATTGCGGCTCGGCCAGGTGGCGGCAGTTGTAGTACTTGCAGCCGCCCAGGTAGGGCTTGAACTCGACGAAAGCCCGCTCCAGCATGCCTTCGCTCAGGTGATACAGGCCGAATTCCTGGAAGCCCGGCGAATCGATGATGGCGGCGCCGTCCGGCAGCCAGTAGAGCCGGGTGAAGGTGGTCGTGTGCTTGCCGGTGTCGAGCGCCGCCGAGATCTCGCGCACGGCGATATCGGCGTCCGGCACCAGCAGGTTGATCAGGGAAGACTTGCCCATGCCAGACTGGCCGATGAAGATCGAGGACTGGCCGGCCAGCAGCGGGCGCAGCGTGGCGAGGGCATGTTCCGGATCGGCCTTCGCCGACACCTCGTGCACCGGGTAGCCGAGCGAGCCGTAGACGGCGGCGCGTTCGCGCGCGCGCGGCAGCAGCTCGACCACGTCGGTCTTGTTCAGGATCAGGTGGGCCTCGATGCCGGCTGCCTCCGCCGCGACGAGCGAGCGCGAGACCAGGTCGTCGGCGAAGCCCGGTTCGGTGGCGACCACGATGAACAGGCGCGAGATGTTCGCCGCCAGCAGTTTCGATTTGTACTGATCCGAGCGGTAGAGCAGGGTGGTGCGCTCGGCGATGTCCTCGATGACCGCCTGGTCGTTCGAGGTCTGCTTCAGGTGGACCACGTCCCCCACCGCCACATTGGTCTTCTTGCCGCGCGTGACGCATTGGTATTTCACGCCGTCGACGTCGGCCAGGTAGTGGCGGCCGTGGGCCGCGATGATGGTGCCGCTCATGCTCATGCGCTGCGTTCCTCGTAGATTGCGTCGGCTTTCGCAGCGCAGATGATGTCGTTGTCCGAAATGCGGTTGCCGGCCGAGTGGGTGGTCCAGGCGACCAGGCAATGGCGGTAGCGCACGCGCAGTTCGGGGTGGTGGTCCTCGCCGTGGACCATGGCGGCGAGAAGATTCACGAAAGCGATGGTCTCGTGGTAGTCCTTGAAGGCGTATTCGCGTTCGATCCGGTCGCCGCCCGTAGTGTCGATGCGGCGCCACGCGGGCAGGGCGGCCAGCGCCGCCGCCAGTGCGGCTTCATCGAGCGCCGGCGCGCCATGCACGCAATGCCGATCCGCCAGCTTCATGCGGGCACCTGCGCATGCGCCGCCTTCGATTGGGCCGCGTTCAAGTGTGCGATGCGCACCGAGGCCGGCGGGTGCGAATCGTAGAAGGCCGAGTGCAGCGGATCCGGCGTCAGGGTCGAGGCATTGTCCTCGTACATCTTGACCAGGGCCGAGACCAGGTCGTTCGCATTGCTGTGCTTCGCGGCGAAGGCGTCGGCCTCGAACTCGTGCTTGCGCGAGGTGATCGCGTTCAGGGGGCCGAGCACGAAAGTGAAGATCGGCAGCACCAGCGCGAACAGCAGCAGGGCCATGGCGTCGTTCGGGCCGTCGAGCAGCGGCATCACGCCCAGGCCGGTGTAGAACCAGCTCTGCTCCTTGAGGTAGCCGAGCAGGGCCAGGAAGGCCAGCGACAGCGCGAACATCACGACCATGCGCTTGACGATGTGGCGCAGCTTGAAGTGGCCCAGTTCGTGGGCCAGCACGGCCTCGATCTCCTGCGGCGCCAGGCGCTCGATCAGGGTGTCGAAGAAGACGATGCGCTTGGCCGCGCCGAAACCGGAGAAATAGGCGTTGCCGTGGGCGCTGCGGCGGCTGCCGTCCATCACGAACAGGCCCTTGGAGGCGAAGCCGACGCGCGCCATCAGGCCCTCGATGCGGCTCTTGAGGCTTTCGTCGGCCAGCGGGGTGAACTTGTTGAACAGCGGCGCGATCACGGTCGGGTAGAGCACCATCATCAGGATCTGGAAACCGCTCCAGACGCACCAGGTCCACAGCCACCAGAGCGAGCCGGTGGTTTCCATGAGCTTCAGGACGACCCAGAGGAGCGGCAGGCCGATGACGGCGCCGAGCAGGGCGCCCTTGAACATGTCGGCCAGCCACAGGCGGCGCGACATCTTGTTGAAGCCGAAGCGTTCCTCGAGCACGAACTGGCGGTAGTAATCGAAGGGAAGATCGAGCACACCGGAGACGACGGCGAACGCGACCACCAGCAGGATCTGATGTAGCATGCCCGGACCGGCGAGCGACAGCAGGGCGCTGGAGATGGCCTGCAGGCCGCCCAGCAGCGTCAGGCCGATCAGGGTCAGTCCTCCCCAGAGCAGGGCGGCGACGCCGAAGCGGGTCTTGGCGACGGTGTAGTCGGCCGCCTTCTGGTGGGTCTCGAGCGAGATCTTGTGCGCGAATTCGCCGGGCACCGCCCCGCGGTTGGCCAGCACGTGGCGGATCTGGCGGTTGGCCAGCCAGAAGCGCAGACCGAGCGTCAGCACGAAGAAAACGACGAATAACACCGAAAACGCGAGTGAAGACATTCTGTGCCTGTGAGAAAATGCAGGATTGTTTAGGCAAAGAGAGAATTATGTCACAAGCCACCGAAACCGCTGCATTGGTCAACCCTGCGGCAAGCCCCACGGGCGCCGTCGCGCGTCCGAACGAGTTCAACCTGGTCTGGGTTGACATGGAAATGACCGGACTCGATCCGGACAACGACCGCATCATCGAGGTCGCCGTCGTCGTCACCGACGCCGAACTGAACGTGATCGCCGAAGGTCCCGTGTTCGCCATCCACCAGTCCGACGAAACCCTGGACAAGATGGACAACTGGAACAAGGGCACCCACGGCCGCTCGGGCCTGATCGACCGCGTGCGCGCTTCCACCGTCAGCGAAGAGCAGGCCGAGGCCGAACTGATCGCCTTCCTGAAGAAATACGTCCCCGCGAACAAGTCGCCGATGTGCGGCAACTCGATCTGCCAGGACCGCCGCTTCATGGCGCGCGGCATGCCCAAGCTGGAAGCTTTCTTCCACTACCGTAACCTCGACGTGTCCACGCTCAAGGAACTGTGCCGCCGCTGGAAACCCGAGCTGGCTTCCGGCTTCAAGAAGCACCAGAAGCACACCGCGCTGGCCGATATCGTCGAGTCGATCGAAGAACTCAAGTACTACCGCGAGCACTTCATCAAGCTGTAACCCTCCCCCCGCATCCGTGCTCCGTGCATTTTGGCCTTGTGCGAAAATGGCAAGATGCACGGAATTCTGCGTGGCGGCCTGAACGCGGCCCCCGCCAGCCTGCGTGCCCTGATCGGCGCGCACGACTGGCGTGACTCTCCCCTCGGACACCCGGACGACTGGCCGCCCCAACTGGCGACCGCGGTCGCGATGGCGCTCGACTCGGCGCTGCCGATGTTCATCGCCTGGGGGCCGGACCTGCGCATGCTCTACAACGATGCCTACGTGCCCATCCTCGGCGAGCGGCACCCGCGGGCGCTGGGCGAGCCGCTCCGGCAGGTCTGGGCCGACGCCTGGGCGCAGGTGGTGCCCTTCGTCGACCGCGCGCTCTCGGGCAAGCGCGTGCACTTCGAAGACCTGCTGGTGCCCATCGTGCGCAATGGCGCGCGCGAGGAAGCCTATTTCACCTTCTCGTATGCCCCGCTGCACGACGGCGCCGGGAGCGTGGCCGGCATGTACTGCACCGCGGTCGAGACCACCGAACGCCTGCGCGCCGAACGCCGCGCCGCGCTCGAGCTGAAGCTGTCCGACGCCCTGCGTCCGCTGCACGCGCCGGCCGCGGTGCTGGACACCGCCAGCGCGCTGCTGGGCGAGGAGCTGCGCCTGGCCCGGGTGCTCTACTGCGAGGTCGATGCCGCCGACGGCAGCTTTGCGACGAGGCGCCAGTGGCTGCGTCCGGGCACGGCCGCGCTGTCGCGCGAACGCTTCCGGCTCGACGATTTCGGCCCCGAGATCGGCGCCGCCCTGCGCGCCGGCAAGACCGTCGTCATCGAGGACGCCGCGCGCGATCCGCGCACCCTGGCCTGGCCGGCGCGCTACCGCGAGGAAGCCATCGGCGCGCTGGTCACGGTGCCGCTGGTGCGGGCCGGACGCCTGACGGCCTTCCTCAGCATCAACCACAGCGAACCGCACCGCTGGAGCCACGACGACATCCGCTTCGCGCGCGACACCGCCGAGCGCACCTGGGCCGCGCTCGACGGCGCGCGCGCGCAGGCCGAGCTGCGCGCCGAGCGCGACCGCAGCCGCTACATCTTCGACACCATCGCCGAAGGTTTTTCCCTGCTGGACGCGCGCTGGCGCATCGTCGAGATGAACGCCGAGGGCCTGCGCATCTGCAACATGGCGGCGGAACAGGTGATCGGGCAAGACCATTGGGAACTGTTCCCGGAAGTGGACGGCAGCGAGGCCGGCCGCATGCTGCGCCGCGTGATGCGCGAGCGCAGCGCCGGCCAGGCCGAATACCACCTGCCCCGGGGCGGCGGGCGCGGCGGCTGGAACGAGATCCGCGCCTTCCCCATGCGCGACGGCGGCATCGCGATTTTCTTCCGCGACATCACCGACCGCAAGCTGGCCGAGGAAAAGCTGAGGGCGGCCGACCAGCGCAAGGACGAGTTCCTGGCCATGCTGGCGCACGAACTGCGCAATCCGCTGGCGCCGATCAAGGCCGCCGCGCTTCTTCTCGACATGGGCGTGCTGAACGACACGCGGGTGCGCCAGAGCAGCGCCATTATCGGCCGCCAGGTGCGCCACATGACGCGCCTGGTGGACGACCTGCTGGACGTGTCGCGGGTGACGCGCGGCCTGATCGTGCTCGACAAGACGCTGCTCGACGTGCGCGGCATCGTCGACGAGGCGGTCGAGCAGGTGCGCCCGGCGCTGCTGGCGCGGCGCCAGCGCCTCGGCCTGCACCTGCCCGGCGCCCCGGTCAGCGTCGAGGGCGACCGCGCCCGCCTGGTCCAGGTGATCTCCAACCTGCTCGGCAACGCCGTCAAGTACACGCCGGAAGAGGGCGCCATCGACGTGCATGTGCAGCAGGCCGACGGCTTCCTGAGGCTGGACGTGAGCGACGACGGCATCGGCATGGAGCCGGACCTGACCGAAAGCGCCTTCGACCTGTTCGCCCAGGGCAAGCGCTCGAACGACCGTTCCCAGGGCGGGTTGGGGCTGGGGCTGGCGCTGGTGCGCAACCTGGTCGAACTGCATGGCGGCTCGGTGGGCTGCGCCAGTCCCGGCCCGGGACGCGGCAGCACCTTCACGGTGCGCCTGCCGCTGGCGGCGGCGCCGCAGCCGCAAGGGCAGGGCGCCGGTGCGCCGGCGCGCGGCGAGCGGCTCAAGCTGATGGTGGTGGACGACAATGTCGATGCCGCCGAGACCCTGGCCATGCTGCTGGAGGCGGCCGGGCACGAGGTGGTGGTGGAGCACGATTCGCGGCGCGCCATCGAGCGCGCGCGCCTGGCGCCGCCGGACGCCTGCCTGCTCGACATCGGCCTGCCCGAAATCGACGGCAACGAACTGGCGCGCCGCCTGCGCGCCCAGGCCGAGACCGCCGACTGCGTGCTGATCGCGGTCTCGGGCTACGGCCAGGAACAGGACCGGCGCCGCGCGATGGAGGCGGGATTTTCGCACCACCTGGTCAAGCCGGTGGATTTCGAGCAGTTGGCGGAGTTGCTGGCGGAAGTGCGCGGGACCGCGGTGTTGTAGGGTGGACTCCCGAGTCCACGCTGTCTTTCGTGCGGGTCTGTACCCGGACGCTTCTCGAAATCCGGTTCGCGTCGTGCGGCACGGCGTGGTATTTCGACGTGCGTGCGCTGCACCGCGTGGACTCGGGCGTCCACCCTACAACTGCGACCATCCTGCAGGGTGGGGACATTGAGGGCAGCGCCCTCAATGACATGCGTGCCCACCGATCGCCAGCGAACCGATCAGCGCATCTGCGTGTAATTCACCGGCACGAAGCGGTAGCCCTTGCCCTCGGTGCGCAGGTGGCCCATGCCCGGGAACTGCAGGTAGGCGCCGCCGATCAGCGCGCCGTCCTTGGCGGCGAGGTCGAACAGCTTCTTGCGCGCGGCGGCCGCGGCCTTCTGGTCGCCGTCGAAGCCGATCGTCACCGCCGGATTCTCGAACTGCACCGCCGCGACGTGGATCAGGTCGCCGATCACCATCATCTTCTGGCCGCCGCTCTCGACGACGAAGGTGGTGTGGCCCGGCGTGTGACCATGGCCGCCCAGCGCGCGGATGCCCGGCGAGACTTCGACATCGCCGTCGAAGGTCTTGAAGCGGCCGGCCTTGACGTAAGGGTCGAGCGCGGCCATGGCGTTCTTGAACGAACCCTTCGCGTCTTCCGGAGCCTTGTCCATGTTCGCCTGGCTCAGCCAGTGGTCGGCCTCGCGCTTGGCGGCGCGCACGAGCGCGTTCGGGAACGCCGGCTTGGCCTGGACCAGCAGGCCGCCCAGGTGGTCGCTGTGCATGTGGGTCAGGTAGACCTCGTCGACCTGCTCGGGCGTGTAGCCGGCGGCCTTCATGTTCGCCAGCAGCTTGCCCAGGGTCGGCCCGAACAGCACGCCGGCGCCGGTGTCGATCAGAATCAGCTTCTTGCCGGTATTGACCAGGAAAGCGTTGTCCGAGGTTTCGAGCGGGCTTTTCAGGAAGGCTTTGGCCAGGGCGGCATTGGTCTTGTCGGCCTTGTCGTTCAGCAGTTTGTCGACCGGGAGGTCGACGGTGCCGTCGGACAGCGGGGTGATCTCGAATTCGCCCAGCATCACGCGGTAGTAGCCGGGAGCAGGGGTCTTGGCCATCGGGGCGGCGGCGAAGGATGGGGCGGCGATGCAGGCGGCGAGGCTGGCGGCGGCCAGGGTGCGCAGGACGGTCTTGTTGAATGGGCCGGTCATGTTTTCTCCAGTGGTTGGGCGCGCGGTTGCGCTTGTAAGAACATTGCGAATCGTACATCAAGCGCGGGCGGCGCGTGCTTGCGGGCCGGATGACTGCAGCGGCGTCGCGCTTATGGTGTAATAGCGGTCTTTGCCTGAACCGCCACCATCCCGTTCCTCTCTCATGCAAGGTCAATTCATCCAGTGGCTGCACGGCTTCCTGCCGCAGCCGCTTGCCGCCGGCCGCACCGAACGCCTGCGCGCCGCCATCGGGGCCTGCATCGGCCTGTTCGTCACCGCCCTGCTCAGCCACGTGCTGGCTCCCGGCCTGTCCGCCTTCCTGATCGCGCCCATGGGCGCCTCGGCCGTGCTGCTGTTCTGCGTGCCGGCCAGTCCCCTGGCCCAGCCCTGGTCCGTCGTCGGCGGCAATACCCTCTCGGCCCTGGTCGGCGTCGCCTGCGCCCACCTGGTGCCCGATCCGCTGCTGGCCGCGCCGCTGGCCGGCTGCCTGGCGATCGCCGCGATGTTCGCGCTGCGCTGCCTGCATCCGCCGGGCGGCGCCGTCGCCCTGACCACGGTGCTGGGCGGCGCGGCCGTGCGCGAGGCCGGCTTCCTGTTCGCCTTCGTGCCGGTGGCCCTGAACTCGGCGCTGATCGTCGGCGCGGCCATCCTGTACAACAACCTGACCCGGCGCCGCTATCCGCACGTCCCGCACGCGGCCGACCGCAACGTGCACGCGACCGGCGACCCGGGCCCGGCCGCGCGCCTGGGGATCACCGAGGCTGACCTGGAAGCGGCGCTGGCGCGCTACGGCGAGGTGCTCGACGTCAGCCACGACGACCTGCTGGCCATCGTCGACGACGCCCGCCAGCTCGCGCTGCACCGCCGCTTCCGCGAACGCAGCTGCGCGGAACTGATGTCGAGCCACGTGGTGTCGGTCGGCCCGCGCGACACGCTGGAGCATGCGCGCGAGCTGCTGCTGCGCCACCGCCTGCAGTCGGTGCCGGTGCTCGACGAGCGCCGCTACGTGCTCGGCATCCTCGGCCAGGAAGACCTGCTGCGCCACGGCGGCTGGGGCGCCAGCCTGCGCCGCCTGGTGCCGGGCGCCGCGCCGCGCGTGGCCGACGCCATGCGCCAGCGCGTCGCGGCGCTCGAGGCCGACGCGCCGCTCGCGCAACTGGTGCCGCTGCTGGGCGACGGCGGCTACCACCAGGTCGCGATCACCGGCAAGGATGGCGCGGTGGTCGGCATCGTCAGCCGCTCCGACCTGATGGCGGCGCTGTGCGAGCAGGCGCTCGCGACGGCGGCCTGAGGCCGGCAAACGGTTGACTGGCGGGCGACATGGGCCTGCCAACCCGGGTAACATGCAGGCGGAATAGACCCGAGACACGAAGAGGCCCAGCGTGACCTATGCCAGTGACCAGAAACCCGACGCCACCAACCTGTCGCACGCCTCGCGCCGCATGCTGGCGCTGCGCGAGCAGGTGTTCGCGGACTGGGAGCGCGCGGTGCGGGCCGACGTCGGCCAGGCGGCCGTCCTGCGCCATCCGGTGCTGATCGATACGCTGCCTGTCTTCTACGACAACATCGCCGAAAGCCTCACGCCCGGCTACGGCCGCCAGGGCGGCGGCGACGGCACCACCGTGGCGGCCGAACACGGCGGCGAGCGCGCCCGCGTCACGGACTACGACCACGTCGCCCTGATCGACGAGTACCAGATTTTCCGCCGCTGCATCCTCCAAGCCCTGCACCGCGACGGCGTCTCGCTCAGCCATGCCGAGGTGCTCGTCATCGACAGTTCGATCGACGCCGGCATCAAGGAGGCCGTGAATGCCTTCAGCCTGGTGCACCGCGGCCTGCGCGAGCGCTTCACCGCGGCGCTGACCCACGACCTGCGCGGCCCGCTGCAGGCCACCTCGATGGCGCTCGAGCTGATCCTGATGACGGACGATCCGGCGCGCATCCGCGCGATGGCGGCCAAGGCCCTGGCGAGCGTGGAGCGGATGGGCGGCATGGTCGGCGAACTGCTCGATTCGATGGCCTTCCACGGCGGCCAGCAGGTGCAGCTCGAACTGAGCGAGTTCGACATCAGCGAACTGGTGCGCGAAGTGCAGCTCGAGGCGGTCGGCGCCCACGGCATGCAGCTCCAGCTGACGCTGCATTCGGTGCGCGGCTGGTGGGACCGCAAGGCGCTGCGCCGCGCGCTCGAAAACATGGTCTCGAACGCCGGCAAGTACGGCACACCCGGCACGCCGATCGCGATCAGGGTCGACGAGGTGCACGAGCGCCTGCTGCTGACGGTGCACAACCACGGCGAGCCGATTCCCCAGGAAGAGCAGGAGAGCATCTTCCAGATGTACCGGCGCGCCGAGGCCGCGCGCCAGGGCGTGAAGGGCGGCTGGGGCATCGGCCTGCCCTATGTGCGCGCGGTGGCGGAAAGCCACGGCGGCAGCGTCGGGGTCGACAGTGCGCACGGGCGCGGCACCACCTTCGTCATCGACATCCCGGTCGATTGCCGTCCCTTCTGCAACGCGCCGACCCTGGCCTGAGGTGGGCAGGCGAAAAAAAACCGGGGCAGGCCCCGGTTCCGTGTTCAGGCCTGCTCGGCCCCGCAGCACTTCTTGTACTTCTTGCCGCTGCCGCAAGGGCAGTCATCGTTGCGGCCGACCTTCGGCGCCTCGTTGCGCACGGTTTCGACGGCCGGCTTCCTCAGCGGCAGCCAGTAGCGGTGGATGGCCGGCAGGTTGGCCTCGACCTCGAGCGCGAGCTGGTGGGCCTTGACCGGGTCTTCGACCAGCGGCAGTTCTTCTTCCTCGATCTCGTCGGCGCCCAGCAGGTAGAGCGGGCGCATCAGGTCGGCGACTTCGGAATCCCAGATCGGGTCCCAGGAGCCCGGGCGCAGCTCCATGCCTTCCCAGAAGCCCCAGCACCAGGCTTCGGCGTCGATCAGGGTCTGGCCCTTGTGCTCGTGTTCACAGTACAGCGGCTCGAATTCCTTGGGCGCGACCTCGAAGGTGATCAGCACTTCGTTCATGAAGCGCATGATCAGGTTGACGATGCGTTCCTCTTCCTTGGCGTTCTTCCACTTCGGCGCCTGCTTGCCGTCCTCGCCCCAGACGCGCGGCAGCCACTCGGCCGGCATGATGGTTTCCGGACCGATGGCGATGGCCGTCAGGTAGCCGTGCAGGGTGTCCATCGTCATCGCATCTTCCGGGCTGCGCTCGGAGAGGAGGAACTGGTCGAGTTCGTTGAATTCTTTTTCGGTGAGGGGCTGGTCGAGTTGCATGGGATGCTCTTGTTGCGGTGAAGTCGCCAGTGTAACGCCTGCGGCGGGGAGCGCACGAAAAAAAGCGCGCCGCCTTACAATGGCGCCATGGATCATCTGTCATCTTCTTCCCCGCCTTCGGGCGCGCATCCCTTCTCGGGCCTCGACCCGGACCGCGTGCTCGACGCCCTGCAAAGCGTCGGCATCCACGGCGACGGCCGCCTGCTGGCCCTGAACAGCTACGAGAACCGCGTCTACCAGGTCGGGTGCGAGGACGGCCCGCCCGTGGTCGCCAAGTTCTACCGGCCGCAGCGCTGGACGGACGAGGCCATCCTCGAGGAGCACGCTTTCGTGGCCGAGCTGGCCGAGCGCGAAGTGCCGGTGGTGCCGGCCATGACGATCGACGGCCGGACGCTGCACGAATTCGGCGGTTTCCGTTTCGCCGTCTTCCCGCGCCGGGGCGGACGCGCGCCCGAGCTGGGCGACGCCGCCACCCTGGAATGGATCGGGCGCTTCATCGGCCGCATCCACGCGGTCGGCGCGCTCGCTCCCTACCGGCTGCGTCCGGCGCTGGACCAGCAGACGTTTGGGCGCGAGCCTGTCGACTACCTGCTGCGGCAGGACATCCTGCCCCGCGAGCTGCGCGCGACGTACGCCAGCGTGGCCGAGCAGGCCCTGGCCGGCGTGGCGCGCTGCTACGAGCGCGCCGGCGACCTGCCGCTCCTGCGCCTGCACGGCGACTGCCACGGCGGCAACGTCCTCTGGACCGACGACGGTCCGCACTTCGTCGACTTCGACGACAGCCGCATGGGCCCGGCGGTGCAGGACCTGTGGATGCTCTTGTCGGGCGAGCGCCACGAGATGGTGCGCCAGATGAGCGACGTCCTGGCCGGCTACGAGGACTTCTGCGAATTCGACCCGCGCCAGCTCTACCTGGTCGAAGCCCTGCGCACCCTGCGCCTGATCCATTACTCGGCCTGGCTGGCGATGCGCTGGGACGACCCGGCCTTCCCGGCGGCTTTCCCCTGGTTCAATACCCAGCGCTACTGGCAGGACCGCATCCTGGAACTGCGCGAGCAGGTGGCCTTGATGGATGAGCCGCCGCTATGGCCCGTGTAGAACTGCAACGAAAAAGCTGGGGTCAGGTCTGACAATCGGACACGAAAGCTGGGGTCAGGTCTGACAATCGGACACGGGCTCAGCTATACGTCGAGCGCCGCGTTAATTCCAGGAGGTGATACCGGCCTGGCATGCCTGTTACGGTAGAGCTCGTGTCTAAATGTCAGACCTGACCCCAGCTGTTCTTGCCTACGTCGAGCGCCGCAAAAAAGCTGGGGTCAGGTCTGACAATCGGACACAAGCTCAACTGTACGTTGAGCGTCGCCTCAATTACAGGATGTGATACCGGCCTGGCATGCCTGTTACGGTAGAGCTCGTGTCTAAATGTCAGACCTGACCCCAGCTGTTCTTGACCCCAGCTGTTCTTGTCTTTCGAACGCAGGAATTGCGCCACTTTTGCCGCGCAGCTCGGCGTGACACGATCCGGCCGTATCGCGGATAATGGTCAAGCGCGATATTCCGCCCGGAACCCGAGAACCAGCATGGAACGAGACCCAGCCTCCCACGACGATACCGACTTCACGATCGACCTGCCGCCGGCGTCGGCCGAGCACGTGCCGCCTGCGGTGGCGCCGGACCGCGGCCAGCTCGAACAGGCCGCGATCAAGGAAGCGATCGCGCGGGTCGAGGCGGAGGCCAAGGCCAACGTGGCGGCGGAAAGCCGCGCCGCCGCCGAGGCCCATGCGCGCGCGCTGGCCGAGGAACGGGCGGCCATGGATGCGGCCGCGGCGGCTGCCGCGTTGGCCAATGTCCAGGCGTCGGAAGAGGCGATCGAGGCCAACCGCGACCGCCTGGAAACCCTGCGCGCCGCGGCCCAGGCCACGGCCGAGCGCCTGGAAGCGCTGCGCCAGGAAACCACCGAGCTGCGCGCCCGCGTGCAGCAGGATACCGAAAGCCGCCTCGCCACCGAGGCGCGCTCGCGTGCGGCCGACGAGGCGCGCCGGCGCGCCGCCGAGCAGATCGAGGCGGAAGCGGCGATGGCGCTGGAAGCCGCGCGCGCCGCCGAGGAGTTACTGGCTCAGGCCGAGGAGGCGCGCCGCCAGGCCGCCGAGCGCGTCGCCGCGGTGCACGCGGCGCGCGAAGAGGTGCTGCACAGCGCCACCGCCGACGCGCGCGTCGCCGTGCTGGCGCGCGAGCGCGAGCGGGCCGAGAAGGCCGCGCGCCAGACCGCCGAGAAGCTGGCCCAGGCCGAAGCCGAGGCGCTCGAACTGGCCCTGCAGCGCGAACGCGCCGACCAGATCGCGCTGGCCTCGGCCTTCTCGCGCGCCGCCGCCGAGGCGCGCGCCCTGGAAGAAGCGCGCGCCCTGGCGCACGTCGAGCACGAGCGCGAATCCATCGCCCAGGCCCAGGCCGACTCGCAACGGGTCGCGGCCGACACCCTGCGCACCCGCCTGCAACTGGAAAAGGAATTGCGCGACGCCGCCGTGCACCGCGAGCGCCTGGAACAGATGGCCGCCGCCACCGCCGAGGCGCGGCGCGAAGCGGAGGCGAAGATCGTCGCCGCGACCGAGGCGCGCATCGAGGCCGATCGCAAGCTGCGCGAAACGGCCCTGGCGCGCGCCCACGCCGAGGAAGAGGCGGGGATGCAGGTCGAGGCGCGCCTGCAGGCCGAGGCCAAGGCGGCCCGCGATGCCGAGGAACGCGCCGCCGCCGACCGCGCGGCCGTGGAAGCGGCCCAGCGCCAGGCCGAGGAAGAGCAGCGCGCCCGCGCGCTGGCCGAGGAACGCGCAGCCCAGGCCCAGGCCCTGCTTGAAGCGCGTGCGGCCGAGAATGCGGCCGAAGAAGCGGCCGTCGCCCTGGCGGCCGAGCAGGCGACGCTGCAGCGCGAAGCCGCCAGCCTGGCTGCGCGCCGCCAGCAGGAAGCCGAGCGCCTGGCGGCGGCCGAGCGCGAACGCGCCCAGGCCGAGGAAGCAGCCCTGGCCAGCCTGCAGGAAAAGCTGGACGCCGAGCGCGAACTGGCCGCCACGGCCCAGGCGCGCATCGACGCGGAGCACGCCCAGGCGGCGCTCCTGCGCGACCAGCTCGCCTTCGAGAACCGGGCGCTGGAAGCGCAGCGCGCCACCCTGGAAGCCCAGCGCGAAGCGGCGAACAAGGCATTCGAGCAGGCCGCCAACGAGGAGGCGGCCGCCGCCGCGGCACAGGCCGAGGCCGTTGCCGCTGCGGAACTGGCCCGCGTGCAGGCCGAGCGTGCGGCGGCGGAACAGGCAAGGCTGGCGGCGACTGAAGCTGCCGCCCAGGCCGAACACGAGGCGGCCGAGGCGGCGCGCGCGTCGCTGGCGCTGCTGGAGCAGAAGCTGGCGGCCCAACGCCAGCAGGCCGAGGCCGAGACGCGCGCGAATGCGGCGGCGGCCGCGCGCCTGGCCTCCGAGCAGGCTGCGGCGGAAAGCGCGCGCCTGCGCGCCGAGGCCGAGGAAGAGGCAGCGCGCCTTGCCGCCGAACGGGAAGCGGCCGAACGCGCGGCGGCCCAGTCGGCCCTCGAAAAACGCGAGGCCCAGCGCGCGCTGCTGGAACACGCCCAGGCCCACGCCGAGATGCAGCGCCGCACCGCCGCGACCACCCAGCAGATGGCCGACGCGCGCCGCGAACTGCTGGAGCTGGAAACGAAGCGCCTGGAAGAGCAGGCCGCCGAGCTGTCGGCGACCGAGGACGCGGTCAACGAGCGCAAGGCCGAAGCCCGTCAGCGCGCGGCGTCCGAGAACATCACCCGCGAGGTGCTGGGTCGCCTGAAGAAGCAGCCGTCCGCGCAGCAGGCGGCGGCGCGGTTGGCCGAGGTGATCATGGCGCAGCGGCGCTCGAACGGCGAGTAACGAAGGGGCGGGATTGCCGTTGTAAGGAGTAGGGTGGGCGGCTCCACCCGTGAGTGTGCGGGGCCTGCATCCTGAATGCCGCCCACGCGTTCAACGACAATGTGAACCGTCGCGGTGTTTCATCCGGCGGTTGAACGCGTGGGCGGCGCATATGTCACATCAATTCGGGAAGCCGGGTGGAGCCGCCCACCCTACGGTCAACGCAGCGGCGCTAATATGCGTTGCGTCTCAATTCATCGTCGATGATACGTAAAACGTATCACTGCGCTACGGCCGGCGCCTCGCTCGGCGCCACCGGATTCACCGGGCCCGTGTTCACCGAGGTCACGAAGTACTCGGTTTCGCCGAAGCAGCTGGTCGGCACGCCGCGGTGCTGTTCGTAGCTGATCTCCACGCGCTGGCCCATGGTCGACTGCAGCTTCTGGACCAGGCCGTCGTCGCGCACGGTGAAGGCGAAGCGCTCGGGAATCGCGCCCGGCATGCTCGAGAGCAGGATCTCGCCTTCCCAGGTCTTGCACAGCCAGCCCTTCTTCGAGAACTTCTGCAGGTAGCCGGCGCGCGTGCCCTCGGAATACGACCAGGTCAGGGTGAACCAGGTATATAGAGCGGCGATCACGACCAGGGCGGCGATCACGGCCAGCAGGATGGGGAAAACACGGCGGGGCAGGGCAGTCGGCATGGTGTGCTTGATAGTCTGGTTTGAGTGAACGAAGGCGCGGGATATCCGCGCGGCGCCCATTCTGCCATGGCCGCGCGGATTGTCAAAACGGCAGGCTTAAGCCTTCCTTAGGCCACGCCCACGCTATCCCTTTCCTCTTCGGCTTCCATGCGCTTGCGGTAACGTACGGAAGACCACAGCGACACCAGGATGAAGGCCAGGCCCGACAGGCCGGTGAACCATTCCGGGATGTGGAAATGCACGCTGGCGAACATGATCAGGGCCAGGATGCCGATCGCGTAGTGGGCGCCGTGCTCGAGGAAGACGAATTCCTGCAGCGTGCCCTTGTAGACCAGGAACACCGTCATCGAGCGCACGAACATGGCGCCGATCGCCAGGCCGAGCATGATGATGACCACGTCGTTGGTGATGGCGAAGGCGCCGATCACGCCGTCGAAGCTGAACGAAGCGTCCAGCACCTCCAGGTAGAGGAAGCCGCCGATACTGCCCTGGGAGATCATCTTGCCGACCGTCGGATCGGCTTCCTCCTCCTCGAGCAGGCCGCTGATCCAGTTAACGCCGATGTAGATCAGCACCCCGACCACGCCGGAGATGAGCACGGCCAGCTTGCGCTCCGGCGGCATCAGCGACATCGCGAAGAACACGGCGAGCAGGGTGAGCAGCACCGCCAGGCCCTCGGTCCCGTACTTGCCGACCTTTTCCTCGAGCCAGCCCAGCCAGTGCAATTCCTTCTCCTCGTCGAACAGGAAGTTCAGGAAGACCAGCATCAGGAAGGCGCCGCCGAAGGCCGAGACCTCGGCGTGGTGTTCGGTCAGGTGGCGCGAATACTCCTTCGGGGTCTCGATCGCCATGTTCCACACGTCGACCAGGCCGAGTCCGGTGGCGACCGAGACGATCACCAGGGGGAACAGCAGGCGCATGCCGAACACCGCGACCAGGATGCCCACGGTCAGGAACAACTTGCGCCAGAATTCGTTCCAGTGCCGCAGCACGGACGCATTCACGACAGCGTTGTCGAAGGACAGCGATACTTCGAGCACGCCCAGCACCGCCGTGATCCACAGCGCGGTCAGCATGCCCGAGACGCCGCCGTGTTCGTAACCCCACCAGCCCGCCAGCCCCATCAGCACGACAGTGACTGCAAAAGACAGTCGGAAATGACGCATGGTGTCCTCTTTCTTTTCTGGAAATTGGTTGAAATGCCACAGTTTTCAGGCATCTTACCCGGATGGAGGGGGAGGACGGCGCAGCGCAGGTCGCCCGCGCCCATGGCTTCTGCCATAATTCCGCCCGGCATTAATTTTTTGGAATATACATGGACTTCACTTACCTCATCACGCCATTCCTGACCTGGCTCGTCGTCGGTCCGATCAAGTTCCTGATCAACAGCGCGCGCCAGCGGCGCTGGGCCTTCAACCTGGTCGGCAACGGCGGCTTCCCGAGCAACCACAGCTCGGTCGTCACCAGCATGGCGACCCTGATCGCGCTGCGCGAGGGGATGGGGCACCCGGCCTTCGGCGTGGCCGTCACCCTGGCCTTCATCGTGATGATCGACGCCAACAGCCTGCGCCAGCACGTCGGCCGCCAGGCCGCCGCCATCAACCGCCTGGCGGTCGATGTCACCGGGCACCAGATCCTGCGCGAGCGCATGGGCCACACCCTGGTCGAGATCGCCGGCGGCATCGTCACCGGCATCGGCATGGGCTTCCTGGTCTACCACCTGTTCGTCGCGTAAGACCGCGTCGCCGCGCTGCCGGAGGGGGCCGGGCGGCGCGGCCTGCGGCACCCGTCCACGGACATCCGCGGGCTGTCCGCCGGGCGCTGCGTTCATCCGACAGAAATGCAGCTCATCGCGCCAGAACGCAGTTCATCCATCGAAAACCACAGTGCGCAGGATCGTCAATTGACTGGTGGGGCCGGCTCCCGGATACTGCGCGCTGGTGAAATCCCGCTCTAAAACAAATAAGAGCGCCTGACAACTCCTTCGTGGCAAGGGGCAGCGTCGAACAGTACGTGTGTACGGCGAGACGATGCAACGCAGCCATGGAGGGGTTGTCAGGCGCGCTAACACATCAGCGTCCATTGGAGAGACTTAACATGCTGCGCAACACTCTACTCGTCCTTGCCATCGCGTCGGCCCTGGCTGCCTGCGGCAAGGAGGCGAAGGACCCGGCCAAGTCCGGTTCGAACGCCACCGCCCAGGCCAAGCAGAACGACGGCAAGCCCAGCCAGCTGTTGGTCGCGCCCGAGGACCTGCTGACGGTGCGCAGCGATGCGCTGGCCTCGGGGCCGGTGATCACCGGCTCGATCCAGCCGGAACGCCGCGCCGACCTGCGCGCGGAAGTCTCGGCCGTGGTGCTGCAGGTGTTGAAGGAAAACGGCGAGCCGGTCAAGCGCGGCGACCTGCTGGTGAAGCTGGACGAGACGGCGATCCGCGATTCCCTGCTGTCGGCCGATGCCGGCGTGCGGGCCGCCGAACAGGCGCTCGACCAGGCGAACCGCCAGCTCGAACGCCTCAAGACCCTGCGCGCCTCGGGCATGACCTCGGCCGCGGCCTTCGACGAAGCCGAAGTGCGCCGTAACAGCGCCCAGAGCGAATTGTCGGCCGCCAGGAGCCGTGCCGCCACTGCGCGCCAGCAAATTGCCCGCACCCAGGTGCGCGCGCCCTTCGACGGCATCGTCAGCGACCGCAAGGTGTCCGCCGGCGACACCGCGACCATCGGCAAGGAGCTGGTGAAGGTCATCGATCCGAACAGCATGCGCTTCGAAGGGCGCGTCTCGACCGACAAGATCAGCCTGGTCAAGGTCGGCCAGCCGGTCAAGTTCCACATCAACGGCTATGGCGACCAGCAGTTCGCCGGCACGGTCAAGCGCATCGACCCGTCCGCCAACGACATCACGCGCCAGGTCGAGGTGCTCGTTGGCCTGACTGGCGAACAACCGCGCGTCGCGGGCTTGTACGCGGAAGGGCGCATCGACGCCGAAACCTCGGACGCCCTGATGCTGCCGGAAAGCGCCATCGTGCGCAGCGGCGACGAAACCTATACCTGGCGCGTCAAGGACGCCAAGTTGTCGAAGGTGAACCTGCAGGTCGGCATGCGCGACCAGCGCACCGGCAACTTCGAGATCAAGACCGGCCTGGTCGCCGGCGACACCGTGCTGCGCAGCCCGAGCTCGAACCTGAAGGATGGACAACAGGTCGAAATGGCGACCGCCCGCGTGGCCAGCGCAGGTTCGAGCGCCGTCGGCCAGCCCAAAGGGAAATAAGCCATGTTCCTGTCCAATTTCAGTGTCAAGAAGCCGATCGCGACGATCGTGCTGATCGTGGGCATGATGTGCATCGGCTTGCTGGCCCTGTCCAAGCTGCGGGTCAACCAGAATCCCGACGTCGACATCCCGGTGATCGTGGTCAACGTTCCGTATCCGGGCGCCTCGCCGGAGACGGCCGAGCGCGAGATCATCGACCGCCTGGAAAAGCAGATGCAGAGCGTGCAGGGCGTGACCGAAGTCACTTCCTACGCCAACGAAGGCAGCGCCACCCTGGTGCTCGAGTTCGACTTCAAGCGCAACCTGATCGAAGCGTCGGACGACGTGCGCAACGCCATCTCGGCGGTGCGCTACAAGCTGCCGACGGAGATGCGCGAGCCCATCCTGCGCCGTGTCGACCCGGCAGCCCAGCCCATCATGCAGCTGGCGCTGTCCTCCAGCAGCCAGAGCCACGCGACGATTTCGCGCAAGGCCGAGGACGAGCTGGCCGACCGCTTCCGCGCCATCGACGGCGTGTCCACCGTCAACGTGAACGGTTCGCTGCGCCGCGAACTGTCGGTGCTGCTGCGCGCCGACAAGCTGCGCGAGTACAACGTCTCGGTGACCGAGGTCACCAATGCCCTGCGCAACCAGAACACCAATGCCCCGGTCGGCAAGGTGCGCGGCGTGCTCGACGAGAAGGGCATCCGCCTGATCGGCCGCATCGAGCGTCCCGAAGACTTTTCGCAGATCGTCGTCAAGCGCAACGGCGACACCATCGTGCGCCTGAACCAGGTGGCAGAGATCCAGGACGGCTTCGCCGACGTCGACAGCGCCTCGATCCACAGCGGCAGCCCGAACGTCGGCATCTCGATCGTGCGTACCCGCGACGCCTCGACCGTGTCGATCGCCAAGCGCGTGCGCGAACTGGTCGAGGAGATCAACAAGGAACTGCCGAAGGGCACCACGCTCACCATCACCCGCGACGGCGGCGAGGAAGCGCAGAGCAGCCTGAACAATGTGATCGAGTCGCTGGTCTTCGGCGCGGTGCTGACCGTGTTCGTGGTCTATGCTTTCCTCAATTCCTGGCGCTCGACCCTGATCACGGCGCTGTCGCTGCCGACCTCGGTGCTGGCTGCCTTCATCGCGGTCTGGCTGTGCGGCTTCACCCTGAACTTCATGACCCTGCTCGGCCTGTCGCTGGCGATCGGCGTGCTGATCGACGACGCCATCGTGGTGCGGGAAAACATCGTGCGCCACATGGAAGCGGGCGCCGACCGCCGCACCGCGGCCCTGGTCGGCACCTCCGAGATCGGCATGGCGGTGGCCGCCACGACCTTCTCGATCATGGCCGTGTTCATCCCGGTGGCCTTCATGCCGGGCATCGCCGGCGAATGGTTCCGTCCGTTCGCACTGACCGTGACCTGCTCGGTGCTGGTGTCGCTCTTCATCTCCTTCACGCTCGACCCGATGCTGTCGGCCTACTGGGGCGACCCGCCGGGTCATCACCTGGAGCCGAAGAAGGGCCTGTCGAAAGTGCTGGGCCGCTTCAATGCCTGGTTCGACCGCCTGGCCGGTCGTTACGGCAACGTGATTGCCTGGGCGCTGCATCACCGCCGCTGGATGGGCGTGATCGCCTTCGCCAGCTTCGCCGCCGCGATCTTCCTGCAGAGCACTTTCGGCGGCACCAGCTTCCTGCCCAAAGGCGACGGCAACAAGATCATGATCGAGGTGCGCACCCCAGCCTCGTCGAGCCTGGAATTCGCGCGCCTGAAGATGGAGCAGGCGGCCCAGCTGGCGCACACCCTGCCGGAAACCCGTGCAACCGACGTCGTTGTCCGCCCGAGCGGCGGCTCGGTCTACATCGAGATCGGCAAGCGCAACACGCGTAGCCGCAGCGCGTCCGAGATCGGCGCCGAGCTGCGCGAGAAGGTCGGCCGCCTGGTGGGCGCCGAGTACACCGTGCTCGACGACCTGCACGGCGATGGCAAGCCGGTGCAGATCGAATTCACCGGCGCCGATTCGCGCAAGCTGATGGAGCTGACATCGGCCTACATGGAAAAGCTGCGCCAGGTGCCGGGCGCGGTCGACGTCACGCTGTCGCAGCAGGACCCGAAGGACGAGCTGCAGATTGAGCTCGACCGGGGTCTCGCCAATTCGATGGGCGTCTCGGTCGGCGACGCCGCCACCGCCCTGCGCGTGGCCTTTGCCGGCATCGAGGTCGGCGACTGGGTCGACCCGACCGGCGAGACGCGCGACGTCGCCGTGCGCCTGCATCCGGAAGACCGCGTCAGCATCGAGAACATCGAGCGCCTGCCAATCGCGATCGCCGGTACCAACACCATGGTGCCGCTGGAGCAGATCGCACGCATCAGCATGGGCAAGGGACCGTCGGAAATCGTGCACAAGGACGGCAAGCGCGTGATCACGGTCTCGGCGAATGCCCAGGGCCGCTCGAACGGCGAAGTGACGGCCGACGCGATGAAGCTGGCGCAAAGCTTCGAGTTCCCGCCGGGCTATGGCCTGGCGCTGGGCGGCGCCGGCAAGGACCAGGCCGAGCTGTTCCGCGAGATGACGATCGCCCTGTTCGGCGGCATCGGCCTCATGTACCTGATCCTGGTGATGCAGTTCGGTTCCTTCACCGCGCCGCTGGGCGTGATGCTGTCGCTGCCGCTGTCCCTGATCGGCGTGGTCGTGGCCCTGCTGGTGACCCGCGGCACCCTCAACCTGATGAGCTTTATCGGCATCATCATGCTGATGGGCCTGGTGGCGAAGAACGCGATCCTGCTGCTGGAAGCGGCGCGCGCCCTCGAACATGAGGGCTATGACCGCGAGGAAGCGCTGATGAAGGCCGGCCGCGTGCGTCTGCGCCCCATCCTGATGACGACCTTCGCCCTGATCGCCGGCATGCTGCCGGTGGCCCTGGCCCTGGGGCCGGACGGCAAGTTCTACCAGCCGCTGGCGGTGGCGATCATCGGCGGCACCATCACCTCGACGCTGCTGACCCTGCTGGTCGTGCCGACCTTCTACGACAGCATCGAGATCGCACGCGAACGCATGGCCGCCAAGTTCCATCGCCGCGCCGAGCGCTGGCACGTGCTGCCGGCCTTCCTCGTCACCTTCGTCGAGGCCATCCTGACCATCGTGCTGGTGCGTTTCGTGTTCCGCATGATCATGCGCCTGGTCGGCTTCGCCACCGGCCGCGGCCGCGGTCCGGGTGCGGGCGCGGACAAGGCTGTGCCGCTGACGAAGATGCCGCCGGCCAAGGTGACCGAAGGCGCCTGATGCCGGGCGCGGCCTGCAGAGGCCGAAGAAAGAGCCACAAAAAAGAGCCCGCTTGATGCGGGCTCTTTTTTGCGCGTGCGGGGCAGTCATAGGGTGGGCGCTCCGTGCCCACGCCTTACGTGCGCATCCTTTCTGCGTCGGCTGGCACTGATCGCCCACCAACGTCAACCTCGGCCCGGCTTTGCGCTCGCGGCCGGCCTGCGCAAGCCGGAGCCCGGCCGATGGTCAGCGCGTACGCTCGGCGTCGCCTTCGCCCTTGCGGGTAGCGGTCGGACCGGTGCCGGTGCTGTCGCCGGTGTGGCCGGTGGCCTTCGTGCCTTCCTGCGGCGCCGGCGCCATCGGCGCGCCGCCCGGGTTGGCGCCGCCGGTGGTCGAGCCGCCGGGGCCGACTGCTTCGCCGCCGCTGAAGCCGCTGGCGCCGCCGATGGCGCCCGGCACGTTTTCACGTGCGCCGCGTTCGTGCTCGCCGACGGTGCGCGGGGTGATGTTGTTGTTGTATTCTCCGCCAGGAAGGCCGGGTGCGCCCGAGTTGCTGGTTGCGCCGGCAACGCCTTCGGCGCCGCCCTGGCCCTGGCCTTCCACGCGGTTGGTGACCTGGGCGCCGTCACCGGCGCCACCCTGGCCCGAATCTTCCTTCTTGCAACCGCCGAGCACGGCGGCGAGCAGCAGGGTGGAGAGTACGATGGTGGGGAAAGTGCGTGTCTTCTTCATGGTGTTTCCTTGTCCTTGACTGATGATTCGGCTGGGCCGCTGCTGGAGCTTCGACGAGCCGGGCGGCCCTGGCTTTGCTTACTGGCCGGTGGTCGTGGTGCCAGCGCCGGTGTCGCGGGTGTTGGCGCCGGTGCCCGTGCCGGTACCGGTTGCAACGCCCGTGCCGGTGTTGCCGGCGGCGGTCGTGCCGGTGCCGGTGCTGCCCGCCATGCCGGTGCCGGTGCTGCCCGCCATGCCGGCGCTGTCGCCGGTCGCGCCCGTGGTGGTCCCTTGCATGCCGGCATTCGTCGTGTCGCCGCCGGTCGAGCTCATGCCGCCATTCTGGCTGGCCGTGACATCGCCGGCGCCGCTGGCGGTGCTGCCGGTGCTGCCGCTCAGGCCGGCGCTGCTGCTGGTGCTTGCGCCCTCGATCACGGGCGTGGTGCCCGCGGCCGGTTCGGCGTCGTCCTTGCGGCAGCCACCGAGCAGGGCGGCGAGGATCGTGGTGGCCAGGATGGCCTTCGTCAGCATGGGTTTGCGGTTCATGATGTTTTCCTTTTTCAATGTGGGAGTGGGGATCGCGGTTATGCCGCGCTTGTTGTCATTCTGGATCGGGACGGTGCTCCGGTCCGTGCGCGGTCCAACGTTCGGTGCAAAGTGGCTGCCAGGGAGAAGTCTTCGATGGGAAATAGCCCGGAGTGGGGCAAGGCGCTTCCGTGCGGGCCCAACCAGGCGCGAAGGTAGGAGACACGAAGAAGTTGACGTAAATGAAACGGCGCGGAAGAACAGTGCAACACGAACAGTGCGGCAGAGCATCGTGCAGCGGGAAAGTCGCGAGGCGGAAAAATCGTGCAGCGGAAAAATCGTGCAGCGGAAAATTGTGTAACTGATGACGCTCAGTAGCGTCGCTCGGTAGGGGCGATCAGAAACGTGGAGCAGTAGGGCCAATCAGAAACGTCGATCGTAGCGTCGATCAGTAACGCGAATCAGGAAAGACGTGGTGAAGAACCGGCGCCGCAGCCAGCACAGCGCACGATTTGACACGCCGCGCCGGCGGATGCCGGCGACGTAGTGCCGAGAAACGGCAGAGCCCGTGGAAGCGGGCCCTGCGGATCGGTGAAGCGAGGCCGGATTAACGGCCGGTGGTGCCCGACGTGCCGGTGCCGGTGCCCGACGAGTCGGTGCTGCCGGTCGTGCCGCTCGAACCGGTGGTGCCGGTCGTGCCCGAGGTGCCGCTGGTGCCGGTGCCCGTAGCGCCAGTGCCGGTGCCGGTTGCGCCGGTGCCGGTGGTGTCACCCGTGGTGCCGGTAGCGCCAGTGCCGGTGCCGGTCGCGCCGGTGCCGGTGGTGTCGCCGGTGGTGCCGGTGCCGGTCGCGCCGGTGCCGGTATCACCCGTGGTGCCGGTGGTGCCGCTGGTGCCCGACGTCGAGCTCGGCGAGGTTGCCGAGGTGTCGCCGGCGCCGCCGGTGCCGGCGGTGTCGTCCTTCTTGCATGCACCCAGCATGGTTGCCAGGAGGGCTGCGGTCAGCAGGATTTTTGGTGCTTTGGTCATTGCGCTCATTGTTTATACTCCTCGTTCACGTCTATCTTGTGCCGTCGTCTCCAGGTGAGGCGCTGGAGGGGTAACGGCGCCAGTTCAGTCCCACCATGGAGCCTCGTTGGGCCCATTGGCGAAACGCTCAGGGAACCGACGCAACACGCGGCCCCGTTCGGTGCACGAATCCGACTGTAAAAATTAGACTGGCATTGTTACCGCCAGTTCGTCGCATTGTGCACATCTTGCTTTATTCCGCGATACCACTAGCGGAGTTTGATGCCAGTCAAACGGATTCCCGTCCAACCGTTTCCCCCGGCGTTTGCCGGATGGTCGTTGCGCCGCCGGCCCGCGAGCCGGCGACAGATTCGAGCAGGGCGGGGATCTCGTTGGGGATCTCCCGCGCCAGGTAACCGAGTACGCCCATGCGTTCGGCCAGGCGTTCGCCGGCGCGCGCATGCAGTGCGACGCCCCAGCAGGCCGCCTGTTCGAGCGTGGCCCCGCGCGCCGCCAGGCCGGTGATGATGCCGGCCAGCGTGTCGCCCGAGCCGGATATGCCCAGGCCGACGTTGCCGCCTTCGTGCTGCCACAGCTCGCCATTGGGCGAGGCGATGACGGTGCGTGCGCCCTTGAGCGCGACAACCGCGTTCCATTCGGCGGCCGAGGCCAGGGCCCGCGCGTCCGGTCCGGACACGATCTCGGGCTTGGCGATGCCGGTCAGGTGGGCCATTTCCCCGCAGTGCGGCGTGACGATGACGGGCTGCTCGAAGCGGTAGGCCTGGTTCGGGTCCCAGCCGGGCGGCGCGTGCAGCAGCGTGCCCATGGCGCAGGCGTCGAGCACCACGGCGGTATTGCTCCCCTGCAGGCGCTCGAGCAGGCCGTGCACCAGCTCGGCGGCGGCCGCCTCGTCCTGCATGCCGGGTCCGATCAGCACCGCGCTGACGCGGTCGGCCAGCGGATCGAGGCGGGCGATGGCCTCGCGCTGGAAGCCGCCGGCTTCGGTCTCGGCCAGGCCGATCACGCGCGCCTCGGGCATCGCCAGCGCCACCAGCTGGGCGACGCTGGCCCCGGTGGCGATGGTGAGCTTGCCGGCGCCGGCGCGCAGCGCGGCGGTGGCGGCAAGGATGACGGCGCCCGGCATCTCGCGCGAGCCGCCCAGCACCAGCACGTGGCCGCGCACTTCCTTGTCGCTGTCCTCGCCGGGCATCGGCAGGGGCCAGGCACGCAGCAGGTCGGTGGTGACGTCGTGCATGGCGGGTGCGCTGTGGATGGCGTTCATGGGTGGGTGTGCATGTTCGGCGTCAGGCCTTCGGCGCCGTCGGCACGTCCTTGCCGACCGTGACCGGCGTGCCGCTCGCCTCGAGCGGCGCGACGAAGTTGACGAGACGCACCATCAGCTTGCCGCGCTTGCCGGCGGCCGGGTCGAAGGCGTAGGAGGTGACCGAGCAGTTCGGCACGTCGCCGGCGCGGTCGAAGGCGAGGATGCTGGCTTCGTCGAGGCGCTCGATCAGGTAGCGGAAGCAGTTGACGATGACCTGGTGGGCGACGATCAGCACGCGCTCGCCGCAGTATTCGCGGGTGATGGTGTCGAGCACGCTGCGCAGGCGCAGGATGACGTCGCACCAGCTCTCGCCGCCGGGCGGGCGGAAATAGAATTTGCCGACGTGCTGGCGCTGGGCGTAGAGCTCGGGATACTTGTGCGCGATGCCGTGCGTGGTGAGGCGGTCGAGGATGCCGAACTCCTTTTCGCGCAGGCGCTCGTCGGCCACCACGGCCAGCATGGATTCGCGCTCGAGGCGGCGCAGCAGGATGTTCGCGGTTTCGGCGGCGCGCACGTAGGGCGAGTGCAGGACCACGGTCGGACGCTCGTTCGGCGGCAGCGCGACGAACCAGGAAGCGAGGGCCTGGGACTGGCGGACGCCGAGCTCGGACAGGGGCACGTCGACGTCGCGCTCGGCGATGTCGATCATGTGCCCGGCCGCGGCCTCGGCAACGTCACGTGCGACGTTGCCCGCGCTTTGCCCGTGCCTGACCAGCCAGATTTCCTGTGGCCACTTCTGTTCCATGAGCTGCCCGTCGTTGATATTGACATGCCGTCATCATAGACGGATTCGGCAGCGGGTCAGCGCACGATACTTTTCGCTAACAGGTAGGGAAAAATGCGGCTCAGGCCGCCTGTTCTTCCCCGTCCAGATTGGTTTCCGCGTCGCTATTAAAGACGGCCATGTTGCTGGCGCCGAGGGCGCGCGAGGTCAGCGTGCCGGCCGTGATGGAGCCGCTCACGTTCAATGCGGTGCGGCCCATGTCGATCAGCGGTTCGATCGAGATCAGGAGGCCCGCCAGCGCCACCGGCAGGTCGAGCGCGGACAGCACGATCAGCGCGGCGAAGGTGGCGCCGCCGCCGACGCCGGCCACGCCGATCGAGCCGAACATCACGATCGCCACCAGAGGCAGCAGGAAGGACAGGCTCCACGGGTCGATGCCGACGGTGGGCGCGATCATCACCGCCAGCATCGCCGGGTAGATGCCGGCGCAGCCGTTCTGGCCGATGGTGGCGCCGAAGGAGGCGGCGAAGTTGGCGATGCCCTCGGGCGTGCCGAGGCGGCGCGTCTGGGTGGCCACGTTCATCGGGATGGCGCCGGCGCTGGTGCGGGAAGTGAAAGCGAACAGCAGCACGGGCAGGACCTTCTTCACGAAGCGCGCCGGGTTGAAGCCGGCCAGGGCGACCAGCAGCAGGTGCACGCCGAACATCAGGAACAGGGCGCTGTAGGACGCCAGCACGAAGTTCAGCAGGTTCAGGATGTCCTGCAGGCTGGAGCCGGCGACGACTTTCGTCATCAGGGCGAATACGCCGAAGGGCGTCAGGCGCAGCACCAGGGTCACCATCCGCATCACGATGGTGTGGGCCACGTGCACGAAGTGGCTGAAGGAGGCGAACTCGTTCGGCTTCTTGGCCGCGATGCCGGTCGCGGCGATGCCGACGAAGACCGAGAACAGCACCACCGCGATGGTCGAGGTCTTGCGCGCGCCGGTCATGTCGAGGAAGGGATTGGCCGGGATGAAGGACAGGATCATCGAGGGCAGGGAGATCTCCTTGGCCGTCGAGAGCGAACCCTGCAGGTATTCGCCGCGCGCCACTTCCGCCGCCGATGCGGTCAGGCCGACCGCGGACAGGCCGAACAGCTTGGCCATCGCGATGCCGATCACGGCGGCCACCGCGGTGGTGGCGATCAGGATGCCGATGGTGAGCGCGCTGATCTTGCCGAGCGAGGCGGCGTCGCGCAACTTGAGGATGGCGCCGACGATCGAGACCATGATCAGCGGGATCACGATCATCTGCAGCAGCTTGACGTAGCCGCTGCCGATCACATCCAGCCAGGCATTCGTGCCGCTCACCTCGGGCGAGGCGGCGCCGTAGATCGCCTGCAGCGCGGCGCCGAGCAGCACGCCCAGGCCGAGGCCGGTGAACACGCGGCGCGTGAAGGACTGGTGGCTGGCCTGCATGCGCCAGAGCAGGAAGCATACCGCCAGCGCGACGGCCAGGTTCAGGAGGATGGGAAGGGTCATGCTTGCCTCTTGTTTTCGAGCAGCCGGCGCACCGGCTGTCATGCTGAAATTGAATCGCAGCATTTTATAGGCAAACCGGCCTGGCCGCAGTGCGCGGGGCGGGGCAGGGGCGTGGCGAAGTTGTCAATGCCTGTTGTGCGAGGGAGACGAGAAACCCATGAAAGCAGTAGGGTATTAGGCAGAAAGTTTCCGTAAGGATTCACTTCTTCCTATAATCGGGGGAGCCTGGCGGGACAAGACCCGCCGCCCACCAACCTGTTACCCCTTGCACGGGTCTCCCACATGTTCAAGAACCTCACCATCAAGACGCGCCTGATTGTCGTGCTTGCCTTCCTCGTCTTCGAGCTGATCGTCGGTTTTGCCATCGGCATCCTCAACCTGAACAAGGCCAACGGCGCGCTCGAGCTGATGTACAGCGACCGCCTGCAGGCGCTGGCCGAGCTCGACGAGGTCGGCCGCCTGGTCACGCTGAACCAGCTCAACCTGGCCAAGGCGATCCTGCCGGACGCCCAGGACAGCGGCGCGCGGATGGACTTGGTGGAAGCCAATGCCAAGCGCATCGCGGCGAGCTGGGCCGACTACATGGCGACCGACATGCTGCCTCAGGAAAAGGCGCTGGCCGAGCGCTTCGCCGCCGAGCGCAAGGCCTTCCTGGAGCAGGGCCTGCAACCCGCGGTCGCGGCGATCCGCGCGCAGGACATCGCGGGCGCCGCCGGGATCGTCAACGGCGACGCCCAGCGCCTGTTCGAGCCGATGAACAAGACCATCACCGAACTGGTGGACATGCAGCAAAAGGCCGCCAAGGCCGACTTCGACGAGTCGCAGCGCATCTACCAGCTGGTGCTGGCGGTGTGCGTCGCCGGCCTGGTGTTCGGCGTCGTGGTGGCGACCGTGCTCGGCTGGATGCTGGTGCGCGCCATCGTCGGT
This sequence comes from Pseudomonadota bacterium, assembly GCA_040755875.1. Taxonomy (GTDB): domain Bacteria; phylum Pseudomonadota; class Gammaproteobacteria; order Burkholderiales; family Burkholderiaceae_D; genus Telluria. Next base: position 395,399 of record JBFLZJ010000003.1, read on the forward strand.
CCGCTGCAGGCGGCCGTGAAGATCGCCGGCGGCGTGGCCCAGGGCGACCTGACCCAGACCATCGAGGTGCGTTCGAACGACGAGACCGGCCGCCTGATGGCCGCGCTGAAGGACATGAACGATTCGCTGGTCGAGATCGTGACGCGGGTGCGCGCCGGCACCGATAACATCGCCACCGCCTCGAACGAGATCGCCGACGGCAACCTCGACCTGTCTTCGCGCACCGAGCAACAGGCCGGCGCGCTCGAGGAAACCGCGTCGTCGATGGAAGAGCTGACCTCGACCGTGAAGCAGAACGCCGACAACGCGCGCCAGGCCAATGTGCTGGCCGGCTCGGCTTCGGAGGTGGCGGGCAAGGGCGGCGTGGTGGTGTCCCAGGTGGTCGAGACCATGGGCGCGATCAACGCCTCGGCCAGCAAGATCGTCGAGATTATCTCGGTGATCGACGGCATCGCCTTCCAGACCAATATCCTGGCGCTGAACGCGGCCGTGGAAGCGGCGCGCGCCGGCGAGCAGGGCCGCGGCTTCGCGGTCGTGGCCGGCGAGGTGCGCAGCCTGGCCCAGCGCAGCGCGGCGGCGGCCAAGGAAATCAAGCTGCTGATCGACGACTCGGTCGAGAAGGTGCACCATGGCGCGGCCCTGGTCGACCAGGCCGGCGCGACGATGACCGAGATCGTCCAGAGCGTCAGCCGCGTGACCGACATCATGGCCGAGATCACCGCCGCCAGCCAGGAGCAGACCGCCGGTATCGAGCAGGTCAACTCGGCGATCACCCAGATGGACCAGACCACCCAGCAGAACGCGGCCCTGGTCGAAGAGGCCTCGGCGGCGGCGCAGTCGCTGCAGCAGGAAGCGGCGACGCTGGCGCGCACCGTGGGCGCCTTCCGCATCGCCGAGGCTGCACAGCGCGCCGGCGTTGCGGCGCCGAAGGTGACGGCGCCGCAACTGGCCAAGCCGGCGGCGCGTCCGGCGGCGGCGAAGCCGGCCGCCAGGTCCGCGAAGCCCGCCGGTTCGGCAAAGGCTGCGGCCACCGCCGGCGACGGCTGGGAAGAGTTCTGACGCGCGAGCGCGGGTTCATGACGCAAGGGCGACCCGGTCGCCCTTTTTTTATTGCGAGGCAGGGTGCCCACCCTACATTGACACTTTCGCACCTTTTTGCAACACTCAGCTGGCTGTTGACTTAAACCAAGCCCGCGCCCCGCGTGCCGTTCTAGGTTGGCAGTTTTGACGCTGCCGGAGAGCCGATGCGCGCCTTGCCCCGAGTGTTGTTCGCCCTTGCATGGACCCTGTGCGCGAGCCTGGCCGCCGCCGAGACACGGGTCGCGTCGTTTTCCCCCGAAGGCGAGGTCAAGCGGGTGCGCCAGGTGACGGCGCGTTTCTCGCAGCCGATGGTGGCGTTCGGCGACCCGCGCGCGCCTGATCCGTTCATGGTCGACTGCGCCCCGGCAGGCAAGGGCCGCTGGGTCGATGCCAGCACCTGGAGCTACGACTTCGAGACCGACCTGCCGGGCGCCGCGGCCTGCCGCTTCACGCTGCGCGAGGACAGCCGCGATCTTGCCGGCCAGCCCCTGGCTGGGCAGCGCCGGTTCGGGTTCACGACCGGCGGCCCGGCGGTGCTGCGCTCGCTGCCCTACAACGGCGACGGCGGCATCGACGAGCACCAGGTCTTCGTGCTGGCGCTCGATGCCCCGGCGCGCCGCGACAGCATCGAGCGCGCGGCCTGGTGCCGCGCCGAAGGCATCAACGAGAAAATCCCGCTGCGCGTGCTCGAAGGCGAGGAGCGCGCGCGCATCGTCGCCCTGCGGCGCGAGTTCGTTGACCGCCATCTCGCGGCGTGGGCGAAGGCGAACGGCCGGACCTGGCGCGCGGGCGCCGCGCTCGACACCCTGGGCGCCGCGCTGCCGCTGGCCGTGGCCCAGTGCCGGCGCACGCTGCCGGCCAACCAGAAGATCGCCCTCGTCTGGGGCAAGGGCATCGCGGCGCCGAACGGCGTCGCCACCAGCGCCGACCAGCATCTCGATTTCCGCACCCGGCCCGACTTCACCGTCTTCGCCGGCTGCGACCGGGTCAACGCCCGCGCCGGCTGCGTGCCCTTCCTGCCGGTGCGCGTGCGCTTCAGCGCGCCGGTGGCATTGAAGGATGCGCAGGCCATCGCGCTCGAGGGGCCGGGCGGCAAGCGCTTCCTCCCCGACATCGGCAAGGACGAGATGAAGCGGGGCTTCGTCGACAGCCTGTCCTTCCCCGGGCCTTTCCCCGAGCGCAGCGACCTGCGCCTGCTGCTCCCGCCCGGCCTGAAGGACGACGCCGGCCGCACGCTGGTGCTGCCCGCGAAAGCGAAACTGGCGCTGCGCACCGACCGCCAGCCGCCGCTGGTCAAGTTCGCCGCGCCCTTCGGCATCATCGAGGCGAAGGGCGACCGCATGCTGCCGGTCACGGTGCGCAATGTCGAGGCGGCGCTGGCCACGGCCGTGCGCTCGAGCGGCGCGTCGCTGCGCGTGCGCGGCGACGAAGACGTCATCGCCTGGATGCGCCGCCTGAACGGCTCGCGCAACGCCGACTGGGAGCCGCACGACCAGTCCGGCGCCAGCCTCGCCAGGCCGGTGCTCGGCAAGAACGCCGGCGGCGAGATCGAGCGCTTCGCGCTGCCCAGGCCGAACGGACGGCGCGCCTTCGAAGTGATCGGCATCCCGCTGCGCAAGCCCGGTTTCTACGTGGTCGAAGTCAGCAGCCCGCAGCTGGGCGCGGCCATCAACCAGAAGGGCAAGACCGCCTACGTCCACGCCGGGGCGCTGGTGACCAACCTGGCGGCCCACTTCAAGCATGGCGCGCAGTCCTCGCTGGTGTGGGTGACCTCGCTCGACAAGGGACGGCCGGTGGCGCGCGCCGATGTCGCCGTGCGCAACTGCGCCGGCAAGCTGCTCTGGAGCGGCAGGACCGACGCCAGCGGCATCGCCCGCATCGGCGCGGAACTGATCGCCAGTCACTGCCGCGGCGGGGGCGGCTTTTTTGTGAGCGCCCGCAGCGGCGAGGATTTCACCTTCACCCTGTCGGACTGGCAGCGCGGCATCGAGTCCTGGCGCTTCAACCTGCCCACGTCCAGCGTGGACCAGGACAGCCGCCTGGTGGCGACCGTGTTCGACCGCAGCCTGCTGCGCGCCGGCGAAACCGTCCACATGAAGCACTTCCTGCGCCGCCGGACCACGAAAGGGATCGCGCTGGTGCGCGCCGGCGACAAGCCGCCGCGCAGCGTGCCCGGCTGGCCGGTGGAGGAGGCGGCCGAGGACAAGGCGCCGCTGCCGGCCAAGGGCTGGCTGGTGCACACCGGCAGCGGCGACAAGACCGCGTTCGCGCTGCGCTGGGAGGGCGGCGCCTCCTTGGGCGAATGGAAGATCCCGGTCGAAGCCAAGCTGGGGCAGTACCAGGTCGTCATCGGCGGCCAGATCGCGGGCAGCTTCCGCGTCGAGCAGTTCCGCGTGCCGACCATGAAGGCGGTCCTGAAGGGCCCGGACACGCCGCTGGTGGCGCCGCGCAGCGTGACCATCGACGCCCAGGTGAACTACCTGTCGGGCGGCCCGGCGGGACTGGCGCCGGTCAAGCTGCGCACCGTGCTCGGCGACGCCTACATTCACTTCGACGACTTCGAGGGTTTCTCCTTCGCGGCCGGCGACGTGAAGGAAGGCGTCGAGCGCGAAGGGACGGGCGAAGAAGGCGGCTATTGGGATGGTGACGAAGAAGGCGTGGAGGACCAGGGCGAGGGCGGGCGGCAGGGCGCCGAAGCGGCGCGCACCCAGACCCTCGCGCTGGACCGCAACGGCGGCGCGCGCATCGTCGTGCCCGACCTGCCGGAGCTGGACCGCCCGCGCAGCCTGCTGGCCGAACTGAGCTACCAGGACGCGAACGGCGAGACCCTGACCGCCTCGACCCGCGCGCCGCTCTGGCCCTCGCATCTCGTGGTCGGCATCAAGACCGGCGGCTGGATCGCCGGCCAGGACATCAAGTTCCAGGTGGCGGTCGTGGACGTGCGCGGCAAGCCGGTGGCGGACAGCCAGGTCGAGGTCGACCTGTTCGAGCGGGTGAGCTATGCGCACCGGCGCCGCCTGGTCGGCGGCTTCTATGCCTACGAGAACACCAGCGAGGTCAGGCGCGTCGGCCAGGCCTGCAGCGGGCGCACCGACGCCGGCGGCCTGCTGGCCTGTTCCCTGAAGGCTCCCACCCAGGGCAACCTGCTCCTGCGCGCGCGCAGCGTCGACGCGGACGGCCGCCCCGCGGTCACCCAGGCCAGCATCTGGGTGGGCGGCGAGGAGGACGGCTGGTTCGAGGCCTCGGACAACGACCGCATCGACCTGCTTCCCGCCAAACCGCGCTACGAGCCGGGCGAGGAGGCGACTTTCCAGGTGCGCGCGCCTTTTCGCGCCGGGACCATCCTGGTGACGGTGGAGCGCGAGGGCATCCTCGACACGTACGTGCGGCGCTTTTCAGGCAAGGAGCCGACCGTCACGATCCCGATGAAGGCGCATTACGCGCCCAACGTCTACGTGTCGGCGATGGTCGTGCGCGGCCGCGTGGCCGGCGTGCAGCCGACCGCGCTGGTCGACCTCGGCAAGCCGGCCTACAAGCTCGGCATCGCCCAGGTGCCGGTCGGCTGGGCGGCGCACGAGCTGAAGGTGCAGGTCGCGGCCGACAGGCAGGTCTACAGGGTGCGCGAGCAGGCCGGCGTGCGCGTGAAGGTGACGCGCGCTGACGGCAAAGCGCTGCCAGCAGGCGCGGAGGTGGCGCTGGCGGCGGTCGACGCCGGCCTGCTGGAGCTGATGCCCAACGAGAGCTGGAAGCTGCTGGAGGCGATGATGCGCCAGCGCAGCCTGCAGGTGCAGACCTCGACCGCCCAGATGCAGGTGGTCGGCAAGCGCCACTTCGGGCGCAAGGCCGTGGCCCACGGCGGCGGCGGTGGGCGCGGCGCCAGCCGCGAACTGTTCGAGACCCTGCTGCTGTGGCAGGGGAAAGTGAAGCTCGATGCGAATGGCGAAGCCGCGCTCCCGGTGCCGCTGAACGACTCGCTGACCAGCTTCCGGATCGTCGCGGTGGCCAGCGCCGGCGCCGCGCTGTTCGGCACCGGCTCCACGGAGATCCGCACGACCCAGGACCTGATGCTGATGTCCGGCCTGCCGCAGCTGGTGCGCGAGGGCGACCGCCTGCGCGCCGGCTTCACGCTGAGGAATGCCTCGGCGCGCAGCCTGCAGGTGCGGCTGAACGCCAGCGTCGGCGCCGACGGCGGCGCGGCGCCGTCCTTGACGGCGCAGAGCGTGACGCTCGAACCCGGCGCGGCGCGCGAAGTCGGTTGGGATTACCAGGTGCCGCAGGCGCAGAGCCTGCGCTGGCAGGTCGAGGCCCGCATGGAAGGCGCGAGCGAAGGAGCGAACGACAGCCTGCGCGTGACGCAGAAGGTCGGCGCGGCGGTCCCGGTGCGCACCCTGCAGGCGACGCTGCTGCAGCTCGATGCGCCGAAAACCATGCAGGTCGCGCGCCCGCCCGACGCGCTGCCCGGCCACGGTGGCGTGCGCACCACCTTCAGTGACCGCCTGGCCGGCAGCATGGCCGGGGTGCGCGACTACATGCGCGCCTATCCCTACACCTGCTTCGAGCAGCTCACCTCGCGCGCGGTGGCGCTGCGCGACGAGAAGATGTGGCAGGGCCTGGCGGCGACGCTGCCGGCCCACCTGGACGACGACGGGCTGCTCAAGTATTTCGCCTCGATGGACCACGGCAGCGACAGCCTGACAGCCTATGTGCTGTCGGTCACCCACGAAGCCGGCTACGACATCGACGAGGAAGCGCGCGCTCGCATGGAGGACGGCCTGGTCGCCTTCGTCGAAGGACGCGTGACCCGCGGCGGCTCCTTGCGCAGCGGCGAGCTGGCGGTGCGCAAGCTGGCGGCGCTCGAGGCGCTCTCGCGCAGCCGCGACGTGCGCGAGGAATGGCTGCAATCGATCCGCATCGAGCCCGACCTCTGGCCGACCTCGGCCGTCATCGACTGGTACATGGTGCTGCGGCGCGCACCGGGGCTGGGCGAGCACGCCGCCCGGCTGGCCCAGGCCGAGCGCGTCCTGCGTTCGCGCCTGAACCTGCAGGGCACAAGCATGGGCTTCTCGACCGAGCGCAGCGACGACTGGTGGTGGCTGATGGCCACGCCCGACGGCAATGCCAACCGCCTGCTGCTGGCCATGCTCGACAACCCGGCCTGGCAGGGCGACATGGGCCGCCTGGCGCGCGGCGCGCTCGGCCGCCAGCAGCGCGGGCACTGGGACACGACGCTGGCCAATGCATGGGGCGTGCTGGCGATGGAGAAGTTCTCGAACCAATTCGAGGCCACGCCGGTGAGCGGCAAGAGCGTCGCCATCCTCTCGGGGAGCGGCACCAGCGCCAGCTGGAGCGGCACTGTGCCGGCCGCGACCCTGCAAGGCTGGCCGCAGTCCGGCAGCGGCCAGCTGACGCTGCGCCACGAGGGCGCAGGCAAGCCCTGGGCCACGGTGCAGAGCCTGGCCGCCGTGCCGCTCAAGGCGCCGCTCAGCGCGGGCTACCGTATCGTGCGCAGCGTGACGCCGGTCGAGCAGGCGAAACAGGGCGTGTGGATGCGCGGCGACGTCTACCGCGTGAAACTCACGATCGACGCCCAGGCCGACATGAACTGGGTGGTGGTGGACGATCCGATCCCGGCCAGCGCCAGCATCCTGGGCACGGGTCTCGGCCGCGATTCCGGTATCGCCACGAGCGGCGAGCGCCAGCGCGGCTGGGTCTGGCCCGAATTCGAGGAGCGCACCCAGGGTGCCTTCCGCGCCTATTATTCCTTCGTGCCGAAAGGGCAGTGGAGCATCGAGTACACGGTGCGCCTGAATAACGCGGGCAGCTTCAGCCTGCCGCCGACGCGGGTCGAGGCGATGTACAACCCCGAGATGTTCGGGGAGCTGCCCAACGCGGCCGTCGTCGTGGGGCGGTGATGCGGCGCTTTGCCTTCCTGCTGCTGGCCTTTGTGCTCGCCGGCGCCGATGCCGCGGTGCCGACGCCGGCCCAGGTGAAGGCCGCGTACAAGCCCTCGAGCGCCCGCTTGCTCGACCGTCACGGCGAGCCCATCGAATCGGTGCGCATCGACATGCGCACACGGCGCCTGGCCTGGACGCCGCTGGCCGATATCTCGCCGGCCCTGGGCGTGGCGGTGCTGCAGGCCGAGGACCAGCGCTTCATGGCGCACGGCGGCATCGACCTGCGCGCGGTCGGCCAGGCGGCCTGGGACAATCTGTTCCGCGACCGCCCCCGGGGCGCCTCGACCATCACGATGCAGCTTGCCGGCCTGCTCGACGCCGAACTGCGCGCCGGCGCGGGCGGACGCAGCTGGAGCCAGAAGTTCAACCAGGCGCTGGCCGCGCGCGAGATCGAGGCCGGCTGGAGCAAGGCGCAGATCCTGGAAGCCTACCTGAACCTGGCGACCTTCCGCGGCGAGCTGCAGGGCGTGGCGGCCGCCTCGCATGCCTTGTTCGGCAAGGCGCCGTCCGGACTGGACGCGAGCGAATCGAGCATCCTGGCGGCGCTCCTGCGCGGGCCCGGCGCGGCGCCCAGGGCGGTGGCGCGCCGCGCTTGCGCACTGGCCCAGGAACTGAAGCTGCGCGCCGCTTGCCCATCGATCGAGTGGCAGACCGAGGTCGCGCTCGGGCGGCCGGCCGCGGCCGCGCTCAGGGAGAGCGCGCCCCAGGTCGCGCGCAAGCTGCTCGGCAGCGGCGGACAGGATGTGCGCAGCACGCTCGACGCCGGCGTGCAGCGCTTCGCGCTCGATTCGCTGCGCCGCCACCTGCGCGAACTGAACGAGCGCAACGTGGGCGATGGCGCCGTCGTCGTGATCGACAACGCCAGCGGCGAACTGCTGGCCTATGTCGGCAACGCCGGCCGCGGCGAGGTCGACGGCGTGGCGGCGCTGCGCCAGGCCGGCTCCACGCTCAAGCCCTTCCTCTACCAGCTCGCGCTCGAGCGGCGCCTGCTGACGGCCGCTTCGCTGCTCGACGACAGCCCGATCGACGTGGCGGGGGAGGCGGGCCTCTACGTGCCGCAGAACTACGACCGGCAGTACAAGGGCTATGCCAGCGTGCGCACCAGTCTCGCCAGCTCGCTCAACATCCCGGCGGTGCGGACCCTGCTGCTGCTGGGCCCCGAGCGCTTCCACGGCCGCCTGCAGGAGCTCGGCATCACATCCCTGAAAGAAGACGCCGGTTTCTACGGTCCCTCGCTGGCGCTCGGCTCGGCCGACGTCTCGCTGCTCGAGCTGACGAACGCCTACCGCACGCTGGCCAACGGCGGCCTGGCCGGCAGCCTGACCCTGCGCCCGCGCGCGCCTGAAGCGAAGCGGCGCGTGCTGGAAGCGGGCAGCGCCTGGATCGTCGGCGACATCCTGTCCGACCGCGGCGCGCGCAGCCCGACCTTCGGCCTGCGCAGCGACCTCGCCACCGCCTACTGGAGCGCGGTCAAGACCGGCACCAGCAAGGACATGCGCGACAACTGGTGCGTGGGCTATTCGAACCGCTACACGGTCGGGGTCTGGGTCGGCAACTTCGACGGCCAGCCGATGTGGGACGTGTCGGGCGTGTCGGGCGCGGCCCCGGTCTGGCGCGACGTCATGGATTACCTGCACCGCGCGCAGGCGGCGCACCAGGAAGCGGCGCCGAAGGACCTGGTGCGGCGCGAGCTGCGCTACGCCCCGGCGCACGAGGCGGCGCGCCAGGAGTGGTTCCTGCGCGGCACCGAGACGGCGCTGATCGAAGCCGTGGCCCAGGAAGCGCGCGCGCCGAAGATCGTGTATCCGGTCGACGGCAGCATCCTCGCCGTCGACCCGGACATCCCGGCGTCGCGCGAGCGCGTGCTGTTCCAGGCCCAGGCCGGCCGCGGCCTGCGCTGGCGCCTGGACGACGAAACCCTGGGCCCGGCCGACGCCGCGCTGTCCTGGCGCCCGCGCGTCGGCGCACACCGCCTCGACCTGCTCGACGCCGCCGGCCAGGTGCTCGCCACCAGCCGCTTCGAGGTGCGCGGCAACCGCGCCGCGGCGGACGATAAGCCGGACTTATAGATGAGCTTGTTGCATCGGCAAAGCCGATAAGTTGCCGCGCCTACTTCCCAAGCCAGCTGTGTTCGCCCAGGCGCTGCTTCGGGGACAGCCCCGTGTGGTGGATCACGATGCGCTCTTCCGGACCGTCCGGCAGATACTCGACCGTCAGGCTGCCGTCGAGCGAGCTGAACTGGTTTTCCGCAACCGGGAAAACGCGCTTGCGGTAATGGCGGTTGAGGTCGACGTACAACTGCTCATCGACCATCCGCAGTCGCACGTCCAGGCCCGTGTCGAGCCGGTACAGGCCGGCGGCGGCGTCCATCATGTCGCGCGCCTCGCCGCGGTCCATCGGCGTGGCGGCAAAGGCGGTGGATGAAACGAAGGCAAGGCAAAGCAGGGCACGCATGGCTGTCTCCTTCATCGAAAGTTGAACGGGGCGATCCTCTCGATGATTTGACAAAGCCGTTTCGGGCAATGCTTCACATATGTATCAGATTTTCTTTTGGTAGCGTTCCGGCCCAGGCCAATTACCCAGGAAACAGCGCCTCATGGAAGACAATACATATACCTTGGTCGAAGCGAACGGATCCTAGTCGGATGGCTGCATTTCCGTTTTGCGTTTCTTGCGATGCATGTGCCAGATCATTGCGGTGACCAGGCTACCGAGCAGCAAGATTGTCAGTACCACATTCCAGAATATTTCTTGATTGATTTGCCAGTATGCGACGCCGACCACGATGCAATAGATGGCACCCACGATCGACGTGACGCGCTCATCCTCTTTCGACAGATCGAACATCGAGCGTTTCATCATCGCGAGCGGAACGAGCACTGCGATGAAATAGGCCGCGATCAGAAACGACAATCGCACGACTGTGGCGGCGCCGCGGTCACAGAAGAACCACGGCGACAGGCCGAGCGCTGTTCCGAGCATCGTGCCCGAAATGATTGCGCCACAGCAGAGACCCGCATTCGATATCGGTACGAAGATGCGCCGAACAGGCCAGGACGCATGCATTTGCGCGGCAGTGCGTGCGCTCGTCATGTTGATGAGTGCCAAGCCTGTCAGGCCGACAATGGAAAGCAGCATGAAGGAGTAGTAGGAGAGCGGCTCCATCATCAGTTTTTGGGGTAATTCCAAGTCCATGTCGAACATGGACATGACACCGGTTCCGAAACCGATAAGAACGCCATATCCACAAAACACCAGAAAGTTTTCCAGCAAATTGATTGCGGAGATTGGATTCTGTGGCTTCATATCGGAGGTCATGATGTGAGAGGGTCTTGGATTGGAATAAATAGTGTGTCGGCGATTCGGAAGGTCCTCTGCAAGATGGCGGCCCTTCTATCTATAGCGAAGTGAACTTCGAACAAATGGCCCTTACGCATGACCGCCTATGCGATAAGACGGCGCCAAAACAAAAAAGCCAACCCGAAGGTTGGCTTTCTTGCTTACTGCGTATTCGTGGTAGGCCGTGCGGGATTCGAACCTGCGACCAACGGATTAAAAGTCCGCTGCTCTACCAGCTGAGCTAACGACCCGAAAGAAGCAAGATTATAGGGGCGGAGCGCTGTGCTGTCAAACGTTCACGCCACAATCTTGCCTTGAAACCTTATTTCAGCACCGCCAGGCGGTCCTTGGCGGACTGCGCGGCCGGGGTGCCGGGGAACTTCGACACCAGTTGCTGCAGCGTTTTCTTGGCCTTCGGCAGGTCCTTCAGTTCGGCATAGCTGGTGGCCATGTTCAGCATGGCATCGGCGGCCTTCGGGCTGCTGCCGTAGGTGGTGGTGACGACTTCCTGGGCGGCAATGGCCTTCTTGTAGTCGCGCTGGGCGTAGTAGGCGTTGCCCAGCCAGTACTGGGCGTTGGCGGCATAGGCCGAATCCGGGTAACGCTTCACGAAGTCCTGCAGGGCGGCGGCCGCCGCCTTGTAGTCGCCGGACTGGAAGGTGGTCATGGCCGTGTCGTAGGCCTGCTTTTCGGACGGCAGGACGTCGGCGGTCTGGCCGTCGATGGTCGTCTGCTGCGGTTCAAGTTTCTTGATGCGGGCGTCGAGGTCGGCGTACAGGGTGCGCTGGGCGTTCTGCGCCTTGGCGACTTCGTTGGCCAGCACTTCGATCTGGCCGCGCAGCTTGGCGATCTCGGACATCGTCTGCTCGCGCTGGTTCAGCATGTCGAGGGTGACGTTCTTGTCCGCCTTGTTGTCGAGGCGGCTGCTCAGGTCGCGCGCGATGTTGTCGACTTTGGCGCGCAGGTCGAGGATGGCCTTGCGCGCTTCGTCGTCGTCGAGCAGGCCGGCATGGGCCTGCAGCGGCAGCCAGGCGGCGATCAGCAGGCAGGCAAGACGGGACGGAACCAGTTTCATCATGTCGTAGCTCTTTCTAAACCAGTGTTGCAAAGGAAAGCGGGGCGGGTTGCAGTCTGCACTGCCACCCGCCCCGCTGTCAATTAATCCCGGCTTAGAGCGCCTGGCGCAGCCCCCGTTTCCGGGTGCTTCGCAATCGCTCTGCGGGATTAATCAGACAAGATTACTGATAAACGATGTCTGCGCGACGGTTTTCAGCCCAGGCCGATTCGCCCGAACCGGTTGCCTTCGGCTTTTCTTCGCCCAGCGAGACGGCTTCCATCTGGTTCTCGGCAACGCCCAGCGATGCCATCGAGCGACGGACGGCTTCGGCGCGCTTCTGGCCCAGGGCCAGGTTGTACTCGGTGCCGCCGCGTTCGTCGGTGTTGCCCTGGATCAGGACCTTGCGGCCCTTGTTCTGGTTCAGGTAAGCCGAGTGGTTCTGGACGACCGGCTTGCCGTCTTCGCGGACGACATAGCTGTCGAAGTCGAAGTAGACGCTGCGGTTGGCCAGCACGCCTTTCGGATCGTTCAGCGGATCGACGACAGCGGTTTCCACCGGCTGGATGTCGCGCGGGTCAGCGGCGGCCGGGGCTGGGGCCGGCGACTTCTCGACGACGGCCGGGGCTTCTGCCGGCACTGGGGTTTTGCAAGCTGCGAGCAGGGCAGCGGTTGCGATGATGAAGCCGAGGCTCTTTACATTGCGCATGGTTTTTCTCCTGGTCTTGGTTAGTGATTTACTTCATTTACTTCATGAAGGGACCCCAGCTGGGCTCCCGAATGTTTCCCGCTTTGGTGGTCAGGCGTTGCTTGACCCGTCCATCCACCGAAACCACGGCCAGCGAAGTACGCCCGCCGCCTTTGTTCGCATACATGATGTACTTGCCGTTAGGCGAAAAACTCGGTTCGGTGGCCCCATCGGCCAGGCGAAGCTCCTGGCCGCTTGCCAGGTCCATCGCGTAAAGAGAGAAACCGCCGTCGCGCTGCGAGATCCAGGCCAGGGTCTTGCCGTCTGGAGATACGCGCGGGCTGATGTTATAGCTGCCGTTGAACGTCACACGCTGGGCGTTGCCGCCGTTGACGCTCATCTTGTAGATCTGCGGACCGCCGCTGCGGTCGCTGGTGAAATAGATGCTTTGGCCGTCGGCCGAGAACTGCGGTTCGGTGTCGATGCCGTTGCCGGTGGTCAGGCGACGCAGGCCCGAGCCGTCGGCGTTGACGATGTAGACCTGGTAGCTGCCCGACTTCGACAGGGCGATCGCCAGCTTGCTGCCGTCCGGCGACCACGAGGGCGCCGAGTTGCTGCCTTTTTCGTTGGCGATCACGCGGCGCTTGCCGGTGACCAGGTCCTGCATGTAGATGACCGGCTTGCGGTCTTCGAAGGAAACGTAGGCGACCTTGCCGCCGTCCGGCGACCAGGACGGGGAGATGATCGGCTCCTTGCCCTGCACGGCGACGATCTCGTTCTCGCCGTCGGCATCGGCCACGGCCAGCGCGTAGTTGCGGCCGGCGCGGTTTTCCTTCACGTAGGCGATGCGGGTCGAGAAGATGCCGCGCACGCCGGTCAGCTTTTCGTACACGTCGTCGGCGATGCGGTGGGCCTGCAGGCGGGTGTAGCGCGGCTGCACTTCGCCGCCGAGCGAGGACAGCTGGCCGCCCTTGACGGTGTCGAGCAGTTTATAGCGCACGGCGAAACGGCCGTCCGGCTGGCGCGTCACGCTGCCGACCACCAAGGCGTCGGCGCCGCGCGCCTTCCAGGCGTTGACGTCGATGTTGGCGCTGTCGCTGATGACCTGGCCGGCGTCGATGACCTTGAAGACGCCGCTGCGCTCGAGGTCGGCGCGGATCACGGCCGACACCTGGGCCGGCGCCACGCCTTCGTCGGCGAAAGCGGCCACGGCCACCGGAATCTGGTTGCTGCCCACGCCGGCGATTTCCACTTGCAGCTGGGCGTTCGCTGCCGACCCGATCAGGAGGGTGGCGCTGAACAGCAGGTAATGAAGTTGTTTTTTCATGCGTTTTCTCGGCAAAAAGGGTGGTCGTTTAGTCGAGGTCTTTCATTGAGAAATTGACCACGAGATTGCGCTCTACCGTACCATCTTTCTTCTTCGGAAGCGGTGACGATTTGTTAATGCCGCGTTCCACGGCATCGTCGAACTGCGGCACGCCGCTGCTCTTGGCCAGGCGCACCGACAGGATCTCGCCCGTCGGCAGCAGCTCGACCCGGAAGGTGACCTTCGGGTTGCCCGGCTGGTCGGTGCTGCCCGCGTACGTCGTGTTGCTCTTGATGAGGGCCGTGAGGCGCGCGACATAGCCGGCGTCGATCTTCGGCGCGCTCGACTTCTCGGCGTTGCCGGCCGTGCCGGCGGCGCCCGTGATGCGCTTCAGTTCGAGGTCGCGCAGCTTGTCGAGCTGGGCCTTTTCGGCGGCGGCCTTGGCTTTCGCGTCGGCGAGCTTCTTCTTGTCGGCGGCGGCCTTTTCGGCGGCGA
>JBFLZJ010000003.1:409324-475914 GCA_040755875.1 Pseudomonadota bacterium
GAGCTTCTTCTCGGCCTCTTCCTTCTTCTTCTCGGCTTCCTTCTTCTCGGCGAGTTCTTTCTTCTTCTGCTCTTCGAGTTCCTTCTTCTTCTGGTCTTCGCGCTGCTTCTGCTCGGCCAGTTCCTTGCGCTTCAGTTCTTCGCGTTCCTTCTTCTCGGCCAGTTCACGCTGCTCGCGCTCCTTCTTGGCCAGCTCCAGCTTGCGCTGCTTCTCGCGCTCGAGGGCGATGTCGGGCGCGGCCGGCTTCACCGGCTCGGGCTCGACCACCTTCGGCACCGGCGGCGCCGGCGGAGGGGTGACAGGGGCCGGCTCCGGCTCGGGCTGGGGTTCCGGTTCGGGCGCCGGCGGTGGCGGCGGCGCGGCCGACTCGACCTTCATGTCCCATACTTCGGCCTCGACCGAGATCGGCTGCTTGCTCTGCCAGCTGATGCCGAAGTAGAGGAAGGCCAGCAGCAGGGCGTGCACGGCCACGGCCAGCAGGATGGCTGGGATGCGGCTCGGTTCGGGCGGCACCGTGTACGGGGCGCCGGGGGAAGCTGGCTTCATTACTGGCGGTACTCTTTACTGGGTGGCAAGGCCAACGCGGGCGATGCCCATCTTCTTCGCTTCCGAGATCATCTCGATCACTTCCTCGTACTTGCTTTCGCGGTCGCCCGCGATCAGGACCGGATAGTCCGGATTGTCCTGGTGCAGTTCGCGCAGGCGGGTGAGGAGGGCGGCGCGGGTGTCCATCGTCTCGGCGGGCGTCGAGGCCTTGCCGTGCACGCCGATAGCCAGCTCGGCGTTCGGCTTGATCGAGATCTGGATGTAGGTGTCCGGCGGCAGCGTCGATTTCTCGGCGCGCGGCAGGTTGACTACGCTGGGCGCTTCGTTCGCCGGCACCGCCATGAAGATGATGAGCAGCACCAGCATCACGTCGATGTAGGGCACGACGTTGATTTCGGATTTCAGTTTGCTGCGGCGTCCGCTGCGCAGGCTGCTGGATAAGGCCATGTCGGTTCCTCCCGTGGATCAGCGCGACTGGCGCTGCAGGATGTTCGAGAATTCCTCGACGAAGCTTTCGAAGCGGATCGCCAGGCGGTCGATGTCGTGGGTGAAGCGGTTGTACGCAACCACGGCGGGAATCGCGGCGAACAGGCCGATCGCGGTGGCGATCAGCGCTTCGGCGATGCCGGGCGCGACGACGGCCAGCGTTGCCTGCTGCACGTTGGCCAGGCCGCGGAAGGCGTTCATGATGCCCCAGACGGTGCCGAGCAGGCCGATGTAGGGCGAGACCGAGCCGACCGAGGCCAGGAAGTTCAGGTGCAGGTCGAGGGCGTCGAGTTCGCGCTGGAAGGCGGCGCGCATCGCGCGGCGGGCGCCGTCGAGGACCGAGTTCATGTCGAGGGCGTCGCGCGAGGCCTGCTTGCCCTTGATGAATTCGCCCATGCCGGCTTCGAAGATGCGGGCCAGGGCGCCGCTCTGGTCACGCTGGGCGCTGGCGCTCTGGTGCAGGGTGTGCAGGTTGCCGCCGGCCCAGAAGCTGCGTTCGAACTGCTCGGTTTGGCGGCGCGCCGCGCGGATCGCGAACAGCTTGCGGAAAATATAGGACCACGAGAACACCGACAGGAGCAGCAACAGCAGCATGATGAGCTGCACGAGGATGTGCGCGTTACTGATCAGGGCAACAAAGGAAAGGTCGTGGGTCGGGGTCATCGGTTAGGCAATATTGTTGATTTATTCAAGCGGCACGCATTTTATCAGCGACATGCTCCGGGAGCGAGCGCGGACGGACCGAGGCAAGGTCGACGCAGCCCACTTTCACGCTCGCCTCGACCAGCAGGGCATCGCCCTTGTAGGCTTTCTGGGCAAACTGCACCGAAGCGCGGCCGAGCTTTTCGATGGTGAGCGTCAGGGTCAGTTCATCGTCCAGGCGGGCAGGGGCGTGGTAGTCGATCGTGGCGCTCTTCACCACGAAGCCGGCGTTGTCGGTGTCGATCAGCTCCTGCTGATTGATGCCGGCGGCGCGCAACCATTCGGTGCGCGCACGTTCGAAGAACTTCAGGTAATTCGCGTAGAACACGATGCCGCCGGCGTCGGTGTCTTCGTAATAGACCCGGACTGTCCAGGTGAAAACGGAGGGCATGCTACAAGCCATAAATGATAATAGGAAACATTTTACGCTATTCGACTCCGCATATGTATTCTAGCGAACATGTCGGATGGGAAAGCGCGACCGCGGTGCATGCTGTGTCTGCCAAAGGTGCGGCCGTAGTAGACGAGAGACAAGGCTGTCAAGACAACAACTGTAACACTTTCTCACAATTATCGAAGTCGGGGCGCACGATGCGGAATCGCGGTTTTTCGTAGGGTGGGCACCTGTGCCCACGCTGTCTCACCGGTTGAGTAGAGGCACAGCAAGCAAGTAACGGGACTTTGGCGCGGCGGTAGAAACCGGACGCGGTGGCGTGCGATGGTCCTATACCGCGTGGGCACAGGTGCCCACCCTACGAAACTACGAAAACAGGACCGTTCAGCCGCGCTTGATATTGAACGGCGAGAACCCCTGGCAAGTCGGCATCAGCTCGATCAGGTTGACGTTCACATGCGGCGGCAGGGTGGCGATCCAGTAGGCGGTCTCGGCGATGTCGCCCGCGGTCAGGGGCGTCGTGCCTTCGTAGACTTTGGCGGCGGCCGCGTCGTCGCCCTTGAAGCGCACGTTCGAGAATTCGGTGCCGCCGCACAGGCCCGGCGCCAGGTTGGTGGCGCGCACGCCGGTGCCGACCAGGTCGGCGCGCAGGTTCAGGGTGAACTGCTCGACAAAAGCTTTGGTCGCGCCGTAGACGTTGCCGCCCGGGTAGGGGTAGTGGCCGGCGACCGAGCCCAGGTTGATGATCAGGCCGCTGCCGCGCTCGACCATGGCCGGCAGGACGGCGCGGGTCATGGTCACCAGTCCCTGGCAGTTGGTGGCGATCATGGTTTCCCAGTCCTCGAGCGGCGCTTCCTGGGCCGGCGAGGTGCCCAGGGCCAGGCCGGCATTGTTGATCAGCACGTCGATCTGGCGCCAGGATTGCGGCAGCAGCGCCAGCGCTTCCTCGATCGAGGCCTTGCTCGTCACGTCCATTTCCACCGGCAGCGCCGAGTCGCCCAGCTCGGCGGCGAGGGCATCCAGACGCTCCTTGCGGCGCGCCGCCATCACGACCTGGTGGCCGTTGCGAACGAAGGTGCGCGCCATTTCGGCGCCGAATCCGGCCGATGCGCCGGTGATGAAAACGATCATGATGAGCTTCCTCGGGTTGGGACAAGGCCCATGATTGTAGCCGAATTGACCATGTTGCCCGCCTCTTGGCGGCAGATGCCGCCGCCGGGGCGGTTTCCTTGCCCTAAAGGGACACATCAAATACAATCTGGAGTCCTTTGCATCTCACGTAACTGGCGAAACCCGCGCGCGCTCCGAGCCGGCGGCAAGGTGGTCAACCACCGGGGAACGTGAGATTTCATCCGCCGTTCGCCTGGGCAGCCGACAAGGGTACGCGTTGCCTTGGCTGCTTCCTGGCTTCCTGCCGATTCCGCACGCACTTGTCTGGTTCTCTTATCGATTGGAGTTTTGTTCATGTTTGCAAAAGATCACACGCTGGCCAACGTTGACCCGGAACTGTGGGACGCGATTCAGAAGGAAAACACCCGTCAGCAGGATCACATCGAGCTGATCGCTTCGGAAAACTACACCTCGCCGGCCGTGATGCAGGCCCAGGGTTCCCAGCTGACCAACAAGTACGCCGAAGGCTATCCGGGCAAGCGCTATTACGGCGGCTGCGAATACGTCGACGTCGCCGAGCAGCTGGCGATCGACCGCGTCAAGCAACTGTTCGGCGCCGAGGCCGCCAACGTGCAGCCGAACTCGGGCTCGCAGGCCAACCAGGGCGTGTTCTTCGCCATGCTGAAACCCGGCGACACCATCATGGGCATGTCCCTGGCCGAAGGCGGCCACCTGACCCATGGCATGGCGCTGAACATGTCGGGCAAGTGGTTCAACGTGATTTCCTACGGCCTGACCGAGCAGGAAGACATCGACTACGAGCAAATGGAGCGCCTGGCGCGCGAGCACAAGCCGAAGATGATCATCGCGGGCGCCTCGGCGTTCTCGCTGCGCATCGACTTCGAGCGCTTCGCCAAGGTGGCCAAGGAAGTCGGCGCCTACTTCATGGTCGACATGGCCCACTACGCCGGCCTGATCGCCGCGGGCGAATACCCGAACCCGGTGCCTTACGCCGACTTCGTCACCTCGACCACGCACAAGTCGCTGCGCGGCCCGCGCGGCGGCATCATCCTGATGAAGGCCGAGCACGAGAAAGCCATCAACTCGGCGATCTTCCCGGGCATCCAGGGCGGTCCGCTGATGCACGTGATCGCGGGCAAGGCCGTCGCCTTCAAGGAAGCGCTGTCGCCCGAGTTCAAGCAATACCAGCAGCAAGTCGTGAAGAACGCCAAGGCCCTGGCCGATGCGCTGATCGCGCGCGGCCTGCGCATCGTCTCGGGCACCACCCAATCGCACGTGATGCTGGTCGACCTGCGCTCGAAGGGCCTCACCGGCAAGGAAGCCGAAGCCATCTTGGGCCAGGCGCACATGACCTGCAACAAGAACGGCATCCCGAACGACCCGCAGAAGCCTTTCGTGACCTCGGGCATCCGCCTGGGCAGCCCGGCCTTCACCACCCGCGGCTTCAAGGAAGAGGACGCCGCCAAGGTCGGCCACCTGATCGCCGACGTGCTGGACAACCCGCACGACGCCGCGACCATCGAGCGCGTGAAGGCGGAAGTGAAGGTCCTGACCGACAAGTATCCGGTCTACGCGGCATGAAGCAGCAATGACGCGGTAATAAGTAGTACAGTAATCAGTAAGTGAAATCGGGGACGGCAGCTTGAAGTCGGGTTGTCGTCCCTTGTAATATCCCGGCGCCCCATGAAATGTCCGTTCTGCCAGCATGAAGATACCCAGGTCCTCGATACGCGCGTATCCGAGGAAGGCGACGCCATTCGCCGGCGGCGCCGCTGCGTGCAGTGCGACAAGCGCTTCACCACCTACGAACGCATCGAACTGTCGATGCCGATCATCGTCAAGAAGAACGGCAGCCGTACCGAATTCGCCTCCAGCAAACTGCGCGGCAGCCTGATGCTGGCCCTGCGCAAGCGCCCGGTCTCGGCCGAGGCCATCGACGCCGCCGTCGCCTCGATCGAGGAAAAGCTGCTCACCAGCGGACGGCGCGAAGTCGACACCGGCTATGTCGGCGAACTCGTCATGCAGGAACTCAAGCGGCTCGACGAGATCGCCTATATCCGCTTCGCCTCCGTGTACAAGGACTTCAAGGACCTGGCGGAATTCCAGCAGGCCCTGGCCGAAGTCGGTCACCCCCGCAAATAAACGTAGGGTGGGCGGCTCCGCCCCTCCCGTTGCTATAAGGCTGCGTGCGCGCCGCCCACGCGTTCAACCCGTGCTGGATACGACGCGGCTTTGTGTCCTCTGTTTGAACGCGTGGGCGGCGCCACCGCCGCAGGTGCGCACGTGCCCGGGTATAGCCGCCCACCCTACGCAAGCGCGCACGCTTGAGGCAACTCATCGGCGCGCAAGGGTGCGCTGATACCTTCTCAGCTCGCGCGAATTCCCGCGCGTTCAACCTGTGGAGGTGGCTGTGCGGCGGTGTGTTTCAGGTGGCTTTACGCTCGTCGAAGTGCTGGTCGCGATGTTCGTGCTGGCGGTCGGCGCCGTGGGCGCGGCGGCGACGCAGTCGCAGGTGGCGCGCCTGCGCGAGCAGGCCGCGCTCGAGTCCGAAGCCGTGCAGCTGGCAGCCTCGCTGGCGGCGCGCATGCACGCCAATCCCGCCCAGATGGCGCTGCCCGACGCCGCCAATTCCTACCTCCAGCTCGACTACGATGCCGCCGCCGGCGAGCCTGGCGCGCCGCCCGCGCACTGCTTCGGCGCGACCGACTGCGACAGCGCGGGCATGGCGCGCTTCGACCTCTACGAGACGCAGCGCCTGCTGCGCTCGGCCTTTCCCGGCGGGCGCATCGCGGTCTGCCGCGACGCCACCGTCTGGAACGCGGCATTGCAGGCGCCCGACTGGGAATGCGTCAGCAGCCCCTCGGCCCCGATCGTGATCAAGCTCGGCTGGCGCCTGCGCGCCGAGGCGGGCCAGCCGGCGCCCGAGGCGGCGGCCCTCGTCACGCTGGTGGTGCCGGGATGAGCGCCTGTCCTCGCCAGCGGGGCATGAGCATGGCCGAGCTGCTGGTGGCAATGTCCCTGGGCCTGGGCGTGCTGCTGGCCGGCTCGACGCTGCTGACCGGCGCCAACGCTTCCTATATCGGCCATGCGGACGCGGTCGGCGTCGACGACGGCGGGCGCTACGCGCTCGAAGTCATCGGGCGCGCGGTGCGCCAGGGCGCCTACGCGGACCTCGAGCAGCTGGGCGCTGCAGGGCCCGCGCCGGGCGCCCCGGCGGCACTGTCGGGCCTGGATAACCGCTCGCTCAGCAAGACCAGCTTCGGCATCGACAATCCGCTGCCCGCGGCGGTCAACGGCAGCGACGTGCTGGCCGTGCGCTACGCCGGCGCGGGCGCCGCGCCGGACGGCGATGGCAGCGTGCTCAACTGCGCGGGCTTTCCCGTGCACCGGAGCGAGGATGGCTGGAGCATCTTCTACGTGGCGCGCAATGCCGACGGCCTGGCCGAGCTGCGCTGCAAGTACCGCGGCGCCAGCAACTGGAGCGCGGACGCGGTCGTGTCCGGCGTCGACGGCTTCCAGGTCCTGTACGGAATCGACACCGACACCCCGCGCGACGGCGTCGCCAACCGCTATGTGAACGCCGGCGCGCTCGCCGCGCTCGATGCCGCACTCGTACTGAGCGCGGCGACCCCGGCCGCACTGGCGAGCGAGCGCAACGAGAAAACCTGGTGGAAGCGCGTCGTGAGCGTGCAGGTCGCGCTGCTCCTGCATGGGGAACGGCCGGCCACGGCGCCGGTCCCGCT
This sequence comes from Pseudomonadota bacterium, assembly GCA_040755875.1. Lineage (GTDB taxonomy): Bacteria > Pseudomonadota > Gammaproteobacteria > Burkholderiales > Burkholderiaceae_D > Telluria. The sequence goes on from JBFLZJ010000003.1 coordinate 416,327, forward strand.
CGCGCGCTACGCGCTGTTCGGGGAGGAATACGGCCGCCTGCACGGCGCCGCCGACCCGGGCGTCATCCTGCTCGAGACCGCGCTGTCGGACGGGGATCGGGGCGGCGGGCGCAGTCGCGCGCGCCGCCTGTTCACGGCCGTGTACCCGGCCGGCCCGGCCTTGCCCTGAGTCGGCGATGGCCAGCCGTTTCCACCGTCGCCGCCACGCGGGCGAGCGGGGCGCCGCCCTCGTGACCGTGCTGTTCCTGACGCTCGCCGTCCTGATGATGTCGGTCTCGAGCACGCGCGCCTCGCTCGCGGCCGTGAAGTCGGCGCGCCACGAGCGCGACCGCCACATTGCTCACCAGGCCGCCCAGGCAGCCCTGATCGACGCCGAGCGCGATATCGCCGGCGCCGCCGGACCGGCGTCGCCGCGCACCGCCATCTTCGTTGCCGCGGACGCGGGCGCTTTCGCCAACCGCTGCACGGGCGGCGGCGAGCGCACCGGGCTGTGCCGCCTGGCGCCGGCGCCGGGCGCGCCGGCATGGCAGGCGGTGGACCTCGACAGCGACGCGGCCGTCGAATACGGGCGCTACACCGGCGCGGTCATGCCGCTGGGCGCCGCGCTGCTGCCGGCCAGGGCGCCGCGCTACATCGTCGAGCTGCTCGCCAGTCCGGGCGCCGCGCCGGCCTACCGCATCACCGCCATCGGCTTCGGCGCCTACCCATCCACGCGCGTCGTCCTGCAGAGCTATTACCGGCGCGCCAGCAGCAGCGCGCCGGCCAAGCGCCTGGGCTGGCGCGAGATCGCCAACTGGCCCGAGCTGCATGCCGCCGCCGACTGAGGCGGCTTTCCCACCCACAAGGAGAACGATGATGCACCGCGGTTCCGGCTTCACCCTGATCGAATTGATGGTCGTGCTCTTGATCCTGGCCGTGCTGGCGGCGCTGGCCTATCCCGGCTATGCCGGCCACGTGGCGAAGATGCGCAGGATCGAAGGGCAGGTGGCGCTGATCGAGGCCATGCAGCAGCAGGAGCGCCACCACGCCCTGCACCACACCTACGTCGCCTTCTCGGCCGCCGAGCCGGTCGAGGGCCTGCGCTGGTGGTCGGGCAGCCGCGCCGCCGAGAGCGCCTACGAACTGGAGGCCCAGGCCTGCGCCGGCGGCGAACTGCGCGACTGCGTCGAGGTCCATGCCCGGCCCGGCACGGTGAACGTCGACGCCAGCTACAGCGACAGCGAATGCGGCACGCTCACGATGAGCAGCACGGGCGAGCAGGGCGCGAGCGGCGCCGCGAGCCAGTGCTGGCCGTGATGCGCGGGCGTCACGCGCAGGGCCTCACCCTGCCCGAGCTGGCGGCGACGAGCGCGATCGCGGCGATCCTGCTGGCCATCGGTATTCCCAACCTGCAGGCCATGATCCATGCCCAGCAGTTGCGCGCCGCCAGCGGCGACCTGTTCGGCGCCATCAACCTGGCGCGCTCGCAGGCGATCGCGCGCAACGAGCGCGTCAAGCTGGCGCCGCGCGACCCCGAGGGCCTGCGCTGGTCGCAGGGCTGGACCGTCTTCCTCGACCGCGACGGCGACGGCGATCCCGGCCCCGGCGACGACATCATCGCCGTGCACGGGCCCTTGCCGGACGGCGTCGCCTCGACCTTCGCCTTCACCAGTTCAGCGCCGCCGTATTACATCGCCTACAATGGCGCCGGGCGCAGTTGCAGCGACACAAGCAGCGGCGCTGCGCGCTGGGGCACGCTGTCGCTGTTTCACGGCGGCGCGATCCGGCGTATTAAAATCAACATGCTGGGCCGCGCCCGCGTGTGCGACCCGGCGCACGACGACAACTGCGACGGGGCGCAGGCGCCGCCCCCGAATTGAACACATCATCGATGACAGTGCAGATCAAGACCGATACCGAAGGCATGGCGCTGGCCCTGGAATGGGCCGCGAAAGGCATGTACATCACCGCGCCGAACCCGCGCATCGGCTGCGTGATCGTGAAGGACGGCGAGGTGATCGGCGCCGGCCACACCCAGCCGGCGGGCCAGGCCCATGCCGAGATCCAGGCCCTGCGCGACGCCGCCGCGCGCGGCATGGACGTGCGCGGCGCCACCGCCTACGTCACGCTCGAGCCCTGCAGCCACTACGGCCGCACGCCGCCGTGCTCGAACGCGCTGGTGCAGGCCGGCCTGGGGCGCGTGGTCGCGGCGATGGGCGACCCGAATCCCCTGGTCTCGGGGCGCGGCATGGCCCAGCTCGACGCGGCCGGCATCGCGGTCGCGATCGGCGTCCTGGCCGACGAGGCCTACGAGCTGAACATCGGTTTCTTCTCGCGCATGCGCCGCGGGCTGCCTTGGGTGCGCCTGAAGACCGCCGCCAGCCTGGACGGCTTCACGGCGCTGGAGAGCGGCGAAAGCCAGTGGATCACCGGCCCGGATGCGCGCGCCGACGGCCACGCCTGGCGCGCCCGCGCCTGCGCCATCCTGACCGGCATCGGCACGGTGAAGATCGACGACCCGCAGCTGACCGTGCGCGGCATCGACACCCCGCGCCAGCCGCGCCGCGTGATCGTCGACAGCCGGCTCGAGATTGCGCTCGACGCGCGCATCCTGCAGGGCGAGCCTTGCTGGATCGTCGCGGCCGCGCTCGATGGCGGTGCGGCCGAGGACAAGGCGGCGCGCCTGCGTGCGGCCGGCCATGAAGTCATCCTGCTGCCGAATGCGAGCGGCAAGGTCGACCTGCCGGCCCTGATGCGGGAGCTGGGCCGGCGCGAGATCAACGAAGTGCACGTCGAGGCGGGTTCGAAACTGAACGCCTCGCTGGTGCGCGAAGGCTGCGTCGACGAATTGCTGGTCTACCTGGCCCCGAGCCTGATCGGCGCGGGCCAGGGGATGTTCGCGCTGGACGCCCCCGCGCGCCTGGCGGACAAGCACCAACTGCGTTTCCATGAATGCAGCCAGGTCGGCGCCGACCTGCGCATCCTGGCGCGCTTTGATAAAACTAAGCAATCACTAAGCACCACCACGACTACACCTGAGGAATAAAGCTTTATGTTTACTGGAATCGTCGCCGCCGTCGGCAACATCACTTCGGTCTCGCCGCTGGCGGGTGGCCTGGATGCGGGCGTGCGCCTGGAAATCGATGCCGGCGGCCTGCCGCTGGCCGACGTCGCCCTGGGCGACTCGATCGCCATCAACGGCGCCTGCATGACCGTGGTCGAAAAGACCGGCAATGCGTTTGCCGTGGACGTCTCGCGCGAAAGCCTGAGCAAGACGGCCGGCCTGGACGCTGTCGGCGAGGTCAACCTGGAAAAGGCGCTGACCCTGGCCGAGCGCCTGGGCGGGCACCTGGTGTCGGGCCACGTCGACGGCCTGGGCACGGTGCACAGCTTCCAGCCCGTAGGCGAATCGCACGAACTCGTGATCGACGCGCCCCAGGAGCTGGCGAAGTTCCTGGCCTATAAAGGGTCGGTCGTGGTCAACGGCGTGTCGCTGACCGTCAACCGCGTGGAAGACCTGGAAGTGGAAGGAAACAAGGTCTGCCGCTTCTCGATCAACCTGATCCCGCACACCATCGAGGTCACGACCCTGAAGCACCTGCGCGCCGGATCGAAGGTCAACCTCGAGATCGACCTGATCGCGCGCTACGTCGAGCGCATGCTGTCGGCCGCCAAGGCCTGAGTTTCGCTCGGGTTTTCTTCATTTTCCGCCGGCTGCCAGGGGCTGGCGGACCGCATCACTCCGGCTGCGCGAAGCATAGCGGGGCGCCGCCGGCCGGCGCCGCGCGCTGCGCCGCCTCGCGCCGGATGCCGTAGCGCGCCAGGAAATCGGCCGCCGAGGGCTGGTGCAACTGCACGAGCTTTTTCGCGATGTCGCCGATCGAATCCGCCGTCCCGCTCTTCAGCAGGCCGCCGAGCGCACTGACGATGGGCGCTCCTTCCAGGGACCTGTTCAGTCTTTCCATGAACTGCTCGGGTTTCATGACCATGGAGGTGTCGAACCGGCGCGGCCGCTCGACGCGCGCATCGGGCGCCACCAGGACCAGCGATTCGATCGCCGCCGCGCCCTGGCCGATCGTCTCCAGCGCCTGGCGCAGCACCCGGGCATGGCGCTCGTTCTGGCCCAGCGGCGAAGGCATGCCTTCGAACGTGTTTTCCGTGTCGTTCCAGCGCAGGAATTCGCCCCTTTCGCTGATTCTCACGCCGTCGGCGAACAGCCTGGTGTTGAGGACGGTGAAGCGCCCCATGCGGTGAACCAGCAGGTGGTCGATCTGCGCCACCTCGCCATCGTCCGCCACCAGGCGCAGGTCGTGGATCACGGCCGTGCGCGTCGAATCCTTCAGGAAAGCGTCAATGAGCTGGCCTGATGTTCGCTCGCCCTTGATTCCCGCGCGCATGATGCGCAGCGCCCGCTCGATCTGCGCTTTCTTGTCGGGGCCGGCCAGCGCCAGCATCTTCTCGAGGACCGCGAGGAAGGGTTCCTTGTTGTCGATATCCTTGTAGATCACGCTTGCCTCCTGCTTGTTCACCCAAAAAGTGTAGCGGCGGCACCCGAGTTCGATCATGATATTTCCTTGCTTCAAGGCAAAATCATGCATGCCTATCGGAATTTGTTGCGCGGCGAACTCAGTCGAATCCGCGTAGACTGAGCGATATCAATCACACATGAGCCAGCCCGTACACAAACCCTGTGGCGAGGCGGCCGATCAGGAGGAGACCATGCGATTATCCGAGGCCCTCGGCGCTTCGCTGAGCTGCGCCGCACTTGCCTGCGCCACGCTGGGGAGCGGCGGCGCCGCGGCCGCGCAGTTGCGCGACTACCGCTCGGTGGCCATCAGCCCCGGCGGCGAGCGCGTCGTCGCCATCGAGACCGACGCCGCCGGGCCGGGCCAGCGAGCGCATGCGCGCATCGTGGTGCGCGACGCGCTGCACGGCAAGGTGCTGGCCGAGTACGATCCTTGCGCCGCCTGTTCCTACGATTTCCCGAGCTGGTCGCCCGACCGCGGCAGCCTGGCCTTCATCGCCGCCGATGCGGCGGCCGGCAGCGCCACGCTCTGGGTGGTGCGCGGCGGACAGCCGCAGGCCGCGGCGACGATCCGCGGCGTGGCCAACACCGCGCGCTGGTCGCCCGACGGAAGCCGGATCGCGCTGCTGGCCACCGTCGGCGCCAGAAAGCAGACCGGCGCGGTCGAGGCCGGCGAGCGCCTGGTGGGCGAGATCGGCGTGAACGAGGACGCCCAGCGTATCGCCGTCGTGCCCGTGCAGGGCGGGGAGGCGCGCCTGGTGTCGCCGCCCGACACCTTCGTCTACGAATACGACTGGACGCCCGACGGCCGTGGCTTCGTCGCCACCAGCGCCAAGGGCAACGGCGACAACAACTGGTGGGTGGCGACCCTGGGCCACGTCGACCTCGCCAGCGGCGCGCTGCGCATCGTCGCCGCCCCGAAGATGCAGATGAGCCTGCCGCACGTCTCGCCGGACGGGCGCACGGTCGCTTTCGTCGGCGGCCTGATGAGCGACTTCGGCTCGGTCGGCGGCGACGTGTTCACGGTGCCGCTCGCCGGCGGCGCACCAAGCGACGTGACGCCGGACTACGCCGGCTCGTTCAACGGCCTGGCGTGGAAGGGGACGACCCTGGTGGCCTCCGCCTTGCAGGGCGCCGAGATGGCCGTGGTGGCCATCGATCCGGCCGCCGCGCCGTCGCGGCCGAACGTGAAGACCCTGTTCTCGCGCGCCGTGACGGCGAGCGGCTCGCGCGACGGGCGCATCGTGTTCAGCCAGGACGGCGGCGCGGCGGTGTCCGTGTTCGAAACCTGGGAGCAGGCGCCGTGGATCGCCGCCGGCCGCTTGAACGAACTGGTCCGCATCACGCGCGAGAACGCCGACCTCGCGCCCCAGGTCTCGGCGCGCAGCATCGTCTGGACCAACGAGGGCTTGCGCAGCCAGGGCTGGCTGGTCGGGCCGCGCAACGCGCAGGCCGGCCGCAAGCACCCGATGGTCGTGATCGTGCACGGCGGCCCGGCCTCGGCGGCCACGCCGCGCTACGTGGGCGAGGGCGAATCCGCCAACCCGCTGCTGCGCGAACTGGTCGAGCGCGGCTACTACATATTCCAGCCCAACCCGCGCGGCAGCTATGGCCAGGGCCTGGCCTTCACGGCGGCCAACCGGCGCGACTTCGGCGGCGGCGACTGGCGCGACATCCTGGCCGGCGTCGACGCGGCCATCGCCCAGGCGCCCATCGACGGCAAGCGCCTGGGCCTGATGGGCCACTCCTACGGCGGCTTCATGACGATGTGGGGCGTCACCCACAGCACCCGTTTCAAGGCCGCGGTGGCGGGGGCGGGGATCGCCAACTGGATCAGCTATTACGGCCAGAACGGCATCGACCAGTGGATGGTGCCCTTCTTCGGCGCCACCATGTACGAGGACCCGGAGGTGTACCGCAAGGCCTCGCCGATCGAGTCCATCAGGAACGCGCGGACACCGACCCTGATCTACGTGGGCGAGCGCGATGTCGAGACGCCGGCGGTGCAGTCGATGGAGTTCTGGCACGGCCTGAAGGCGATGAAGGTGCCGACCACGCTCGTGATCTACGAGGGGGAAGGGCATGCGATCCGCAAGCCGGCGCATCAGCTCGACCAGCGCAGGCGGACGGTGGAGTGGTTCGAGAAGTACCTGGAGCCGTAAGCCAAGTACAGACGCGGCGGTATTCGTAGGGTGGGCACTCCGTGCCCACGCGCTACGTGTGCGTGATTGCACCTGTGGAGGTGACAAGTCGCTCGCCGGCGTTACCGGGAGCCGCCATCAGTGACGTTTCCGGTGTTTGCCGGCGCCGGGTGGCGATGACGGCGCGGCCAGCGGAAGTGGATGCGCCGGCAACGCGTGGGCACGGGGTGCCCACCCTACGGGTCAGTTCGCCGATTTCGGAGACTCTTCCTTGGCGCTAGTTCCCTTTTCCGGATACAGCACCACCTGCACGTAATTCCCCGTGTTCAGGTAACGCCGCGCCGCGTCCTGCACCTCGGCAGGAGTGAGCGCCTCGACGCGCTGCTCGTGCGTCAGGATCGCGGCCGGGTCGGTGCCGTCGATCAGGGCCGACTGCAGGCGGCCCAGCCAGTAGCCGTTCTCGCGCAGCGCCTTGCGGTGGTTCTGGATCCAGTTCTGCTTGACCTTGGCCAGGTCGGCGGCCGTCGGGCCTTCGCGCTTGAGGCGCTCGAATTCCTCGAAGGTGGCGGCCAGGACCTTGTCGACGTTCTCGGGTCCGGTCGGGAGGGTGACCGACAGCGTGTAGTTCTGGTAGGGGATGCGGCCGAGCGAGGCGCTGGCGCTGCCGCCGTAGATCAGCGACAGCTTCTCGCGCAGCACCTCGATGATGCGGATGTTGAGCACCTCGACCAGGGCCTGCAGGCGCATTTGCTCGGCTTCCGAGAACGCGGCCTCGCCGGTGAAGGTCAGCGAGACCGTGCTCTTCGGCTCGGCGCCGCTGTAGACGGCGCGCTTGACCACGCCCTGCACCGGGCGCAGGCCGACGTCGCGGTAGGCCGTCGGGATGTCCGGCGTGGGCAGGCTGCCGAGGTAGGTCGCCAGCAGCGGCTTGATGGCCTGGAGGTCGAAACTGCCGACCAGCACGAAGGTGAGGTCCTTGGCGCTGGAGAAGCGCTCGCGGTAGATGGCGATGCTGCGGTCCAGGCTGATCTGCGCGAATTCTTCCGGACGCAGCGGACGCGGCGCGCGCGGATGGTTGTTGTAGAGCGTTGCGATCAGGGTGTCGCCGAAGCGTGCGCCCGGCTGGGCCAGGCGGTTGCGCGCGGCCTCGACCTGCTTGCCGATGAAGGACTTGAACAGGTCCTCGTCGCGGCGCACGCCATGGAAGCGCAGCCACAGCATCTGCAGCATGGTCTCGATGTCGGTGGCGCCCGAGGAGGCGCCGACGATTTCGCTGTAGCCGGACAGGCCCATCGTCACCGCGGCCGCCTTGCCGGCCAGGACGCGCGACAGGTCGAGCGGGGAATAGTCCTTCAGGCCCATGGAAGCGACGATGGCGTTGGCGTAGCGCGCGTTCAGGATGTCGGCGTCGCCGTAGAGGCTCTGGCCGCCGAAGCGGGCGGCGCTCATCACGACCTGGTCGTTGCGGAAGTCGGTCGGCTTGAGGATGACCTTCACGCCGTTCGACAGCGTCAGGTGGGTCAGGCCGAGCGCCTTGTCCTCGGACTCGGCGACGATGCTGCCGGCTTTCGGCGGGGTGTCCATCAGCGTCGTGCCCAGCGCCTTTTCCTCGCGCGGCTTGAGCTCGGCCTTCTCGGCGGCGGCGACCGCCGCGAGCAGGGCGGCGCCCTCGGGCGGCGGCATGTCGGCGCGCTCGATGCCGCTGTAGATCACCAGCTTGCCCGAGTTGGCGGGAATGGTGCGGCGGGCATAGGCATTCATCTCGTCGAGGGTAATCCCGGGCAGCAGCTCGGTGGCGTAGCCGTATTCGGCGGCGATGCCGGGAATCGGTTCCTGCTGCAGGAAGTTGCGCATGTATTCGCCGACGTAGGCCGCCGAGTCGGTCTTGTCGCGCTCGGCATAGGCGCGCTCGAAGCTGCGCATCATGTCCTTTTTCGCGCGTTCGAGTTCGGCGGCGGAAAAACCGAACTGGCGCGCGCGCTCGTTCTCGCGCACCAGGGCGTCGATCGCCTTCGGCGCGCCACCTGGCCCGATGGAGGCGCTGGAGTTGAAGGATTTATAGAAGGGCGTGAGCTTGCCCAGCGCGCTGCCGCCGCGCAGGAAAGGCGGCTCGGCCTGCTGGGCCAGCTCCTGCAGACGGCCGCCGAGCATGCCCGTGAACAGGCTTTCGACCAGCTGCTCGCGGTAGCCGCGCACGGTGTCGGGCTCGCGCACGCGCTGCACCGGATAGCGGATCAGGACGCTGTTGCCGCCGGCTTCCTTGTCGGTCACGACCAGGGCCTCGGTGTCCTCGCGGCGCGGAATCTCGGCATAGGTGCGTGGGCGCGACGGGCTCGGATTCTTCAGCTTGCCGAAGTGGGCGCGGATCAGCTTCTCGGCCGCCTGCGGCTCGATGTCGCCGACCGCCACCACGGCCATCAGGTCGGGGCGGTACCAGTCGCGGTAGAAGCGGCGCAGGGTGTCGGGATGGAAGCTGCGCAGCACTTCTTCCTTCCCGATGGGCAGGCGCTCGGCGTAGCGCGAGCCGTTGAACATCTTCGGCCAGACCTTCTTGCCGATGCGGTCGCCCGCGCCCTTGCCCAGCCTGAGTTCCTCGAGCACGATGCCGCGCTCCTTCTCGATCTCCTCGTCGTCGAAGGCCAGGCCGTGGGCCCAGTCTTCCAGCACCTGGAAGGCGCGCTGCACGTTCTCCGGCCGGTCGGTCGGGATCGGCAGGATGTAGACGGTCTCGTCGAAGGAGGTGTAGGCGTTCAGGTCGGCGCCGAACTTGACCCCGATCGACTGCAGGTAGTCGATCAGCTCGTGCTTTTTGAAATGCGCGGTGCCGTTGAAGGCCATGTGCTCCACGAAGTGCGCCAGGCCCTGCTGGTCCTCGTCCTCGAGGATGGAGCCGGCCTTGATCACCAGGCGCAGTTCGAGGCGGCGCTCGGGACGCGCATTCTTCTGGATGTAATAGCGCAGGCCATTGGGCAGCTTGCCGACCTTGACTTGGGGGCCGACCGGGATCGGCGCGTCGAGCTGGATGGCGGCGCCGGCAACGCTGGCGAGAAGGGGCTGGAACAGGAAGACGGCGGCGAGGCAGGTGCTTCTGGCGAATTGGGTGAGCATCGAGGTTCCGTTGAGTGTACGTCGAAGGACCATTGTAAGGGCTGCCTGCCGCCGGGCTCAGACGCCGACGTGTCCGGCCTCCAGCAATGCCTGCATCTCGCGCGCCGGCAGCGGCGGGCTGTACAGGTAGCCCTGCAGGACTTCGCAGCCGATCCGTCCCAGGAAGTCGCGTTGCGCGATCGTCTCCACGCCTTCGGCCACCACGCGCAGCGACAGGCCTTCGGCCAGGGCCAGCGTGGCCTGGGCGATCGCCGCGCTGCGCGGATCGGTCGTGATGTTGCGCACAAAGGCCTGGTCGATCTTCAGCTTGTCGAGCGAGAAGCGCGACAGGTAGCCGAGCGAGGAATAGCCGGTGCCGAAGTCGTCCAGCGAGAGCGACACGCCCATGGCGCGCAGCTCGGCGAGCTGGGCCTCGGCGGCGGTGGTGTCGCCCAGCATCACGCTTTCGGTCAGCTCGACTTCGAGATAGCGGGGCTCCAGGCCCGATTCGAGCAGCGCCGCGCGCACGACGCTCGGCACCGTGCCGGCCTTGAACTGGTGCGCCGAGACGTTCACCGCGACCGGCACGCGCGGCAGGCCCGCGTCCTGCCAGGCCTTGTTCTGCAGGCAGGCCTGGCGGATCACCCAGTCGCCGATCGGCAGGATCAGGCCGGTGTCCTCGGCCAGTGGGATGAAGTCGGCCGGCGAGATGCGGCCCAGCTCCGGGCTGTGCCAGCGCAGCAGCGCTTCCATGCCGAGCACGCGCCCATCCTGGGTCGCGACCTGGGGCTGGAAGTGCAGCGCCAGTTCGGCGCGCCCGATCGCACGCCGCAGGCGCGTCTCCAGGGCCAGCCAGCGCAGCGCCTGCGCGTTCATTTCGCCCTTGAAGAAGCGGAAGCCGTTGCGCCCGGCGTCCTTCTGGTGCGCCAGCGCGGCGTCGGCCGCCTTCAGCAGGTCGCCCGGGACGTCGCCGTCGCGCGGGAACACGCTGATCCCGATACTGCCGGTGACGACGACGTCGTGGCCGCCCACCGAATGCGGCTGGGCGATCGCGTCGATCAGGCGGCGCGCGGAGAAGATGATGTCCTCGGTGTCCTCGCAGCCGGTCAGGAGCAGCACGAATTCGTCGCCGGACAGGCGCGCGACCGTGTCGGCGGGACCGGCGATCTCGCTGGCGCGCTTCGCCACTTCGCGCAGCAGGGCGTCGCCAGCGGCGTGGCCGAGGCTGTCGTTGATGCGCGAGAGGCGGTCGACGTTCACCAGCAACAGCGCCAGCTGGCGGCCGCTGCGGCGGGCGGCGGCGATAGCCTGCTGCAGGCGGTCGTGGAACAGCGAGCGGTTCGGCAGCTGCGTGAGCGCGTCGTGGTTCGACAGGAAGTCGAGCTGGTTGTGGGCGGCGATCAGGGCCGACATGTCGGTCGATACCGAGACGTAGGCGGTGAGCGCGCCATGTTCGTCGCGCACCGCGCTGATGCTGATGCGCTCGGGGTAGACCTCGCCGTTCTTGCGCCGGTTCCAGATTTCGCCGCGCCACTGGCCGTGCTGCGCCAGGCTGGCCCAGAGCGCGCGGTAGAAGCCGGCGTCGTGGCGGCCCGAGCGCAGCAGGCGCGGATTCATGCCCATCACCTCGGCTTCGCTGTAACCCGTGATCTTTTCGAAGGCGGGATTGACGGCGACGATGTTGGCGCAGGAGTCGGTCATGACGATGCTTTCCTGCGTGCAGTCGAAGACCTGGCGCGCCAGTTCCAGCCGGTGTTCGCTCTCGCGCAGGGCGGCGTCGGCGCGGGCGCGCGCGGTCGCTTCCAGCTGCAGCTGGGCGGCGTGGCGCTGCACGACGCCATACAGGTTCAGGTTCTCGTAGGCGACCGCCAGGTGGGCGCCGAGGGCCGCGGCCCAGCGCTCGTCGTCGGCGTCGAAGGGCGCCGCGCCCGCCGCGCGCACGAAGTACATCCAGCCGTGCAGGTGCTGCAGGTCGCGCACCGCCAGGCCGAGGAAGGCGCCGCAGCGCGGATGCCCGGGCGGCAGGCTGGCAAGCAGCGGGTCGGGTTCCGTCAGCCGCAGCGGCGCGCGCGCCTGCGCCAGCGTGCCGGGCAGGCGCAGGCCGTCGGCGGCGAAGGGCGCTACCAGCGCGGCGTCGAGGCCCTGGGTGCTCAGGTGGCGCACGCTGCGCTCGTCGTGCTCGTACAGGCAGAGCGCGAGCTGGTCGGCGCCGAGGATGCGGCCGGCGGCCTGCAGGAAGACCGCGACCAGGCCCTCGGCTTCGCGTTCGCCGGCCAGGTGCAGGCACATGTCCTCGAGCGCGGCCAGGCGCGCCGCTTGCATGCCCACCGGCGCCGGGGAGGGGGCGGCCGGGGCGGCCGGCGGGACGGGCGCGGCCTGGGGCGCCGGCGCCGGAGCGGTGGCCGCCGACAGGCCCAGTTCGGCGCTGACGGCCTCCATGATGGCCTGCGGGTCGGAGGGTTTGCTCAGCACGCGCTCGACGCCGCAGCTGCGCGCCATGGCCAGCGTCTCGCGCTCGGCATACACGGCGGAATAGAAGATGACGCGGATCGCGGCCAGCTCGCGGTCGGCGCGCAGGCGCTGCACGAACTCGTAGCCGTCCATCTTCGGCATCAGGATGTCGGTGATGATCAGGTCGGGCCGGTGCTCGCGCACCAGCTCGAGCGCCCTGGCGCCGTCGTCCGCTTCGAGCAGGCGGTGCTCGGTGAAGCCGAGCAGGGCCAGCAGGTAGGCCCGGTTGCTCGGACGGTCGTCGACGATGAGGATGGTGGCCATCAGTGACTCTCCCGGGCTGCGGCGGTGAACTGACGGTCGGTTGTCGGTACCAGCATGACTATTCCAAAAATGCGCTCCAAGAATGCGCTCCAAAAAAACGCCGGCGGCAGCACGTCGGCGCGTTAGACCAGATCGCTATCCATCATAATCCAGCCGATGTCGCAAACACCACAAAGTTGCAGAGTAAAACATAATCTTTAACAATTGTATTTGAACAAATGGATATTTGTTGCAGTGGTGCAACGTGAATATGCGACCGGAATGCGGCGCTTATTAAATTGTCGAGTCGGGAGAGGCGGCGGAGGCGGCCGGAAGCTGGTAAATCCTTTAAAATAGCGGATTACGCACGACGCGTCACGTATTCGAGGAATTCAAGATGTCTATCTCCAGCACCCAGGAAATCGTTGCCGAACTGCGCGCCGGGCGCATGGTCATTCTGGTCGACGAGGAAGACCGCGAGAACGAGGGCGACCTGGTGCTGGCGGCGGACTTCGTCACGCCCGAAGCGATCAATTTCATGATCCGCCACGCGCGCGGCCTGGTCTGCCTCACCCTTGCGGAGGAAATCTGCGACCGGCTGGCGCTGCCGATGATGACCACCCGTAACGGCACCTCCTTCGGCACCAACTTCACCGTCTCGATCGAGGCGGCCGAGGGCGTCACCACCGGCATCTCGGCGGCCGACCGCGCCCGCACCATCCAGGTGGCGGTGGCGAAGAACGCCAGGCCCGACGACCTGGTGCAGCCGGGCCACATCTTCCCGCTGCGCGCGGTGAAGGGCGGCGTCCTGATGCGCGCCGGCCACACCGAAGCGGGCTGCGACCTCACCGAGATGGCGGGCCTGACCCCGGCCTCGGTCATCTGCGAGATCATCAAGGAAGACGGCACCATGGCGCGCCTGCCGGACCTGATCGAGTTCGCGAAGGAGCACAACCTGAAGATCGGCACCATCGCCGACCTGATCCACTACCGCAGCCAGAACGAGAGCCTGGTCGAGCGCGTGGCCGAGCGCACGCTGTCCACCGCCCACGGCGACTTCAAGCTGATCGCCTGGCGCGACAAGCCGAGCGGCTGCGCCCACCTGGCGATGGTCCACGGCGACATCGAGCGCGACGTGGAGACCCTGGTGCGCGTGCACCAGCCGGTGTCCATCCTCGACATCCTGGAACACAAGGCCACCACCCACTCCTGGACCATGGTCTCGGCGATGGAAGCGATCAAGAAGAGCGAGGCCGGCGTGCTGGTCCTGCTCAACTGCGGCGAGACCGCCGAGCAGCTCTTTGCCCAGTTCGCCTCGATGGACGCGCCGGGCGCGCGCCCGAGCGGCCGCGCCGCGACGATGGACCTGCGCACCTACGGCATCGGCGCCCAGATCCTGAAGGAACTGGGCGTGGGCAAGATGAAGCTGCTCGCCAACCCGCGCAAGATGCCGTCGATGACGGGCTTCGATCTCGAAGTGACCGGCTATATCGCGAATCCGACGGCCTGACGCGGTACTATTTCACTATCCATTAATACGACAAACAAGAAGAGGTCAGCCATGACGGTAGGAACTTATGAAAGCAATTTGACAGGCGAAGACCTGCGTATCGGTATCGTGCAGGCGCGTTTCAACGCCGACGTCGGCCATGGCCTGCTGTCGTCCTGCCTGGCCGAGCTGAAGCGCCTGGGCGTGGCCGACGAGGACATCCTGCACGTGACCGTGCCGGGCGCCCTGGAAGTGCCGCTGGCCCTGCAGAAGATGGCCGAGACCCAGCAGTTCGACGCGCTGATCGCGCTGGGCGCGGTGATCCGCGGCGAGACCTACCACTTCGAGCTGGTCTCGAACGAGTCGGGCGCCGGCATCACCCGCATCGGCCTGGACTACGGCATCCCGATCGCCAACGCCATCCTGACCACCGAGAACGACGCCCAGGCCGAAGCACGCATGGCCGAGAAGGGCAGCGACGCGGCAAAGGTCGCGGTCGAGATGGCCAACCTCCTGATGGCGCTCGAAGAGCTGCATCCGGAAGAAGAAGAGTAATAGAAGGACTGACATGACTGACAAGACCACCCACGCCAACCCGAGCAAGAACCGCACCCCGCGCCACCGCGCGCGCGAGTTCGCGCTGCAGGGCCTGTACCAATGGCTGCTGAACAACGAGCCGTCGAGCACGGTGGCCAACAACATCCGCAACGCCCACGGTTTCGACAAGGCCGACGGCGAGTTCTTCTCGGCTTTGCTTAACGGCACCATCAGCACTTCGCTCGAACTGCGCGAAACCATTTCGCCGCTGATCGACCGCGGCATCGCCGAACTGTCGCCGATCGAGCACGGCGTGCTGCTGCTGGGCGCCTACGAGCTGAAGAACCACCCGGAAATCCCTTACCGCGTCGTCATCAACGAAGCGGTCGAGCTGGCCAAGTCCTTCGGCGGCATCGACGGCCACAAGTACGTCAACGGCGTGCTGGACAAGCTGGCGGGCAAGCTGCGCCCGGAAGAAGTGGTCGCTGACGCGCGTCGCTAATCTATATTAGTAGTGCCGGCTTGAAAGCCACCGTTGCCTCGCGGCGCGGTGGCTTTTTTGTTGGCCGCAAATCCGGCTGGGTCGGTAGGTTGCTCTTGGTAGGGTGGACACCAGTGTCCACGCTGTCTTGCCGCGGCGCACCAACCTGCGGCGCAAAGCCAATTGCGCGTGCGCCCTGGCTTTTGCAGAGCATCCGGATCGCACACACCGTACCGCGTGGACACAGGTGTCCACCCTACGCCTTTGCCACGACCGCAGGCCGCAAGCCCGTCGCCCCCGCGCAATAAAAAAAGCCACCGCGAGGGTGGCCGTGAGGAGTGCTTTTCGCGCGCTTACAGGTTCGCCAGCGCCGGCGCCTGGGGCGCAACGACCTCGGGTTCCTCGGCTTTCGGCGCCGGGGTGGCGGGCGCGGCCTGCTTGACGACCATCTGCGCGGGTGCGGGAGGCGTGCGGGTCGGCACGTGCTTGCCGCGTGCGACCTGCTTCAGGCGGTTGTACTCGGCCAGCACCTTGGCGCCGTAGCCGGAGTCGGACTCGAAGTCGGCCGCGCCGACATAGGTCTTCAGCCCGCCTTCGACCGAACCGGTGCGCTTGACGTAATCCTTGAGGATCTGGGCGCCGACACGGATGTTGGCGACGGGATTCAAGGCTGCCTCGGCGCCGCCGACTTCCTCGAATTTGTCGTGGTGGACCTTGGCCATCACCTGCATCAGGCCCTTGGCGCCCATCGGACTTTCCGCGAAGGGGTTCAGGCCCGATTCGATCGCCATCACCGCCAGGATCAGGAGCGGGTCGAGCTTGATCTCGTGCGCCGTCATGTAGGCGGTCGACACCAGCATGTTGGCGGCGTCGCCGGCCACGCGGTAGCGCTTGGCCAGCCAGGAGGTCACGTTCTGCTGCTGCTTGGTGGTGCCCAGCAACTTGGCGTCGTGGACTTCCTCGACGTGGTTGACGGCCACGGCCTGGGCCACGGGTTGCGCCGGCGCTGCGGCCACGGTGGCGACAGGAGCGGGCGCTGCGGTTTCCGGGTGCAGCAACTGCGATACTTTCTTTGCCGCGTCAGGATTCGTATAGAGCAGGGCCAGTACCGCCACTGCCGAGAGACCGAAGACGGTCAGGGTGTGCTGCATGGTGGTCAACAGACCACGCGCCGATTTGCTCACGGAAGTCCACGTGACTGGCTGGCTGGCCATGGTTTGGACGAGCCTTGCGCTCGTACCGAACAAACGATTAATCATCGAAGTCCCCTTTGTCGCGGCAAAAGCCATCCCGTCGCGGCGCTCGAAGCGCTACGTGGGGTTACCAATGCCGTGCATCAGAAAAATCGTCAGGCCACCCATTCGCGGGCTGGCCAAAACGCCGTCATTGCTTTGCTACAGCTGGACGAGGAACCCAGGGCGGGTGACGTACCAGTGGCTCAACAACTGTCTCGGGGGTTAAGGCAGACGCCTTGTGAAAACACTCCTCAAAATGTCATGTGGGGCCCCGACCCCGTGAAGTTATGAGAACGGCTACAATCAGCTTAAAAACGTGGCCGCCTCATCAAGTAGGGCAGATTGTAGGAGGTCGCATATACCAAGTCAATACTAGCACGACTCACCTTTATAACTTTTAAATCTTAATTTTGCCGAGCGAGCTCAGCAATACCGTGGCAAATCAATCACTTGGCGGCGGTATTTGATTAACCTCAAGCAATCGGAAAAACAAGTAAAACTTGATGAAATATTCGGATCTCAGGGATTTTATTTCCCAACTACAACAAATCGGCGAATTAAAGCAGGTCGCCTTGCCGGTCTCGACCCACCTCGAGATGACCGAAGTGGCCGACCGCACGCTGCGCGCCGCCGGGCCGGCCCTGCTGTTCCAGAATCCGACGGATGCGCGGGGCGCCGCGCATGCGATGCCGGTGCTGGCCAACCTGTTCGGCACGCCGCAGCGGGTGGCGCTGGGCATGGGCGCCGACGACGTGGGCGAACTGCGCCGCATCGGCCACGTCCTGGCGCGCCTGAAGGAGCCGGAGCCGCCGCGCGGCTTCAAGGACATCATGGGCCTGGGTTCCCTCGTGAAGGCGGTATGGGACATGGCCCCGAAGGAAGTGAAGGGCGCTCCCTGCCAGGAAATCGTCTGGGAGGGCGACGACGTGGATCTCGGCCGCCTGCCGATCCAGCATTGCTGGCCGGGCGACATCGCTCCCCTGATCACCTGGGGCCTGGTGATCACCAAGGGCCCGAACAAGAAGCGGCAGAACCTGGGCATCTACCGCCAGCAGGTCCTGGGCCGCAACAAGGTCATCATGCGCTGGCTGGCCCACCGCGGCGGCGCGCTGGATTTCCGCGAGCACGCCATCGCCAATCCGGGCAAGCCCTATCCGGTGGCGGTCGCCCTGGGCGCGGACCCGGCCACCATCCTGGGCGCGGTGACGCCGGTGCCGGACAGCCTGTCGGAATACCAGTTCGCCGGCCTGCTGCGCGGCCAGCGCACGGCGCTCACCAAGGCCATCGGCAGCGAGCTGCGGGTGCCGGCCTCCGCCGAGATCGTGCTGGAAGGGCATATCTATCCGGATGCGAACCACCCTTCAGGTTTCGAGCACGCGGTCGAAGGTCCCTACGGCGACCATACCGGTTATTACAATGAGCAGGACAGCTTCCCGGTGTTCACGATCGACCGCATCACCATGCGGCGCGATCCGATCTACCATTCGACCTATACCGGCAAACCGCCGGACGAACCGGCCGTGCTGGGCGTGGCGCTGAACGAGGTCTTCATCCCGCTGCTGCAGAAGCAGTTCAGCGAGATCACCGACTTCTACCTGCCGCCGGAAGGCTGCAGCTACCGCATGGCCGTGGTGCAGATGAAGAAGCAGTACGCCGGCCACGCCAAGCGCGTGATGTTCGGGGTCTGGAGTTTCCTGCGCCAGTTCATGTATACGAAGTTCATCGTCGTGGTCGACGAGGATGTCGACGTGCGCGACTGGAAGGAAGTGATCTGGGCGATCACGACCCGGGTCGACCCCACCCGCGACACGGTATTGGTCGACAACACGCCGATCGACTACCTCGACTTCGCTTCCCCCATTAGCGGACTCGGCAGCAAGATGGGGATCGACGCCACCAACAAGTGGCCGGGCGAGACCAACCGCGAATGGGGCACCCCGATCGCGATGACGCCGGAGGTGAAGACCCGGGTCGACGCGATCTGGCAGCAGCTGGGCCTGTAACCCCGCCTGTCGTTCGCATCGACTTCCGTGCGTCGTGCCGGGCCGGGTCGGGCTAGACTCGGGTTTTGAACACGACGCACATGGAGGCTCGATGAACATCCTGATGGTGCTGACTTCGCACGACCAGCTCGGCGACACCGGCAAGAAAACCGGTTTCTGGCTGGAAGAGTTTGCCGCTCCCTATTATGTGTTCAAGGATGCCGGCGCCACGCTCACGCTGGCCTCGCCCAAGGGTGGGCAGCCGCCGCTCGATCCGAAGAGCGACGAGCCGGACGCCCAGACCGAGGCCACCCGCCGCTACCAGGGCGACCCGGCCGCGCAGCAGGCCCTGGCCAATACCGTGAAACTCTCGAGCGTGAACGCCCGGGAGTTCGACGCCGTCTTTTATCCGGGCGGCCACGGCCCGCTCTGGGACCTGGCGCGGGACGCCGATTCGATCCGCCTGATCGAGACCATGATCGCCGATGGCAAGCCGGTCGCCGCGGTCTGCCATGCGCCGGGCGTGCTGGGGCAGGTGAAGGGTCCCGATGGCGCGCCGCTGGTCAAGGGCAAGCGCGTGACGGGCTTCACGAATACCGAGGAGGCCGCGGTCGGGCTGACGGATGTCGTGCCTTTCCTGGTCGAGGACATGCTGGTCAAGAATGGCGGCCAATACAGCAAGGCCGGGGACTGGGCGCCCTATGTCGTGACCGATGGGCTGCTGGTGACGGGACAGAATCCGGCCTCGTCCGAGCCGGGCGCCGAGGCCCTGCTGGCCCTGCTGAAAAACCGCTCCTGAAGGGCAGTGCAACCCGGTCCCCCAAAAACGGTGGGGTCGGGTATAATGAGGGCTGGCGGGCCCCTGCGCATTGTGGCATGGTTTACCTGGTCAGGTCGGGAACGAAGCAGCCAAAGCCGTTCACCGCAAGTGCCGCAGATCAGGCTCGCCTCCTTCGTTTTCCTTCCTGCTGTCTCCTCCGCTGTCTCTCTCCCCGCTGTTTGTCCCAGGTTCGCTCTTCGCATTGAACAATTGTTCGGTCGCTAAAACATTTGTTGTAATTTCGATAAGCCTATCCGGCAGTGCCTCAGCCGCTAATGTTCGCGGCAACGCCCAACTGCGGTAAAATCGCAGCATGTCCTATCAAGTCCTCGCCCGCAAATACCGCCCCAAGAACTTCGAAACGCTGGTCGGCCAGGAGCACGTCGTGCGCGCGCTTACCCATGCGCTGCACACGGGCCGCCTGCACCACGCCTACCTGTTCACGGGCACCCGCGGCGTCGGCAAGACCACGCTGTCGCGTATTCTTGCCAAGTCGCTCAACTGCACCGGCCCGGATGGGCAGGGCGGGATCACGGCCGAGCCGTGCGGCGTATGCGAAGCATGCCGCGCGATCGACGCCGGACGCTTCGTCGATTATATAGAGATGGACGCCGCCTCGAACCGCGGCGTCGACGAAATGGCCCAGCTGCTCGAGCAGGCCGTGTATGCGCCCAGCAATGCCCGCTTCAAGGTCTACATGATCGACGAAGTGCACATGCTGACCAACCACGCCTTCAACGCGATGCTGAAAACGCTCGAGGAACCGCCCGAGCACGTCAAGTTCATCCTTGCGACCACCGATCCGCAGAAGATCCCCGTGACGGTGTTGTCGCGCTGCCTGCAGTTCAACCTGAAGCAGATGCCGCCCGGCCACATCGTCGGCCACCTCGAGAACATCCTGGGGCAGGAAGGCGTCAGCTTCGAGCAGCCGGCGCTGCGCCTGCTGGCGCAGGGCGCCCACGGGTCCATGCGCGACGCGCTGTCGCTGACCGACCAGGCGATCGCCTATGCCGCCGGCGCGGTCACGCTCGACGCCGTGCAGGGCATGCTCGGCGCCCTCGACCAGTCGTATCTCGTGCGCCTGCTCGACGCCCTGGCCCAGGAAAACGGCGCCGACCTGTTGGCCGTGGCCGACGAGATGGCCAGCCGCAGCCTGTCCTACAACGGCGCGCTGCAGGACCTCGGCACGCTGCTGCACCGCATCGCGCTGGCGCAGTCGGTCCCGGCCGCCGTGCCCCAGGACCTGCCGGAGCTGGCTGACATCCTGCGCCTGGCCGGACTCTTCGATCCGCAGGAAGTCCAGCTCTATTACCAGATCGCCGTGCACGGCCGTAACGAGATCGGCCTGGCGCCGGACGAGTACGCCGGCTTCACGATGACGCTGCTGCGCATGCTGGCCTTCCGCCCGGGACAGGGCGGCGCCGAACGCATCGCCGCGCCGGCGGCCGCCGCGGCGCCGCGTGCAGCGGCGCCGGCGGGAAGGGCAGCTGCGGCCGCCGCGGCCGCCGCGCCTGCGCCGGGACCGGCTGCCGGCAGTGCGCCGCCGCGCCCGGCAGCGGCGCCCGCACCCGCGCATCCGGCCGCGCATCCGGCCGCCAATCCGGCGCCGGCCATGAATTCCGCGCGTGCGGCGATCAACGCCGCGCTCGAAGCGGCGCGCGCCGCCTCCGGCCAGCGCACCGCGCCGAAGCGCCCGGGCGCTGATGCGCCGGGCGCGGCTCCGGCAGCGGCCCCGGCGGCGCCTGCCGCCGCCCCGGCGTCCGCGCCGCCGGCACGCCCGATCAACGTCGGTCCGTCCGGCCCAGCTTCGGCAAACCCGGCATCGGGTCCGGCCGCAGGTCCTGCTCCACGCATGGCGCCGCCCGCCGCGCCGTCCGCCCCATCGGCGCCGACGGCCGGCATGGCCCCGCAGGCGCGCCCCGGCGCCGCGCCGCCGCCCTGGGACCGCCCCCAGGCCCCGGCCCAGGCTGAAGCCCGTCCGCAGCCCCAGGCGCGCGCCCAGTACGAGAACGCGCCGGGCGACGATGAGCCGCCGTCCTGGGTCACCGAATTTTCCGACGACACGGCAGTCGCCGCCGAGGCGACCGCCGTGGTCGCGCCGGCCCCGGCCGTGCGCGCGCCGGCCGCGCCGCCGCATGCCTATGTCATCACGCCGGTGCCGACGATCGGCTGGGACGGCAACTGGCCGGCCCTGGCCGCTTCGCTGCCGCTGCGCGGGGTGTCCCAGCAGCTGGCCCTGCAGACCGAGCTGGTGTCCTGCCACGCCGACGCCGGCTCGGCGAACTTCCGCCTGCGCGTGCCGGTCGACACGCTGCGCGCCAGCGGCAACAGCGAAAAGCTGCAGGCCGCCTTGCAGGAACGTTTTCCCGCCGTGCGCGTCAATCTGGAGACCGAACTCGGTCCGACCTGGTACACCGCCAGCGCCGAAGCGAAGGCCGCGCGCGAGGAGCGCCAGCGCCAGGCCGAGGCCACCGTGGCGGCCGATGCTTTCGTGCAGGACATGGAGCGCACCTTCAACGCCTTCGTGGTGCCTGGCTCGGTCAAGCCGCCGGCCGCCTGACCCGAATATCCTTTCTCACCATCCGACTTATTGGAGAACCACATCATGATGAAAAACCAGCTCGCAGGCTTGATGAAACAGGCGCAAGCCATGCAGGACAACATGAAGAAGGCGCAAGAGCAGCTGGCCCTCATCGAAGTCGAAGGCCAGTCCGGCGCCGGCCTGGTGAAGGTCACGATGACCTGCAAGAACGACGTCAAGCGCGTCCAGATCGATCCGTCGCTGCTGGCCGACGACAAGGACATGCTGGAAGACCTGGTCGCCGCCGCCTTCAACGACGCCGTGCGCAAGGCCGAAGCCACCGCCGCCGAGAAGATGAGCGGCCTGACCGCCGGCATGCCGCTGCCGCCCGGCTTCAAGATGCCGTTCTGATCCGGGAGCGCCGCGCCCACATGTCCAAGTCGCTCGACTTCCTGACCGAGGCGCTGCGCCGCCTGCCCGGCGTCGGGCCGAAATCGGCCCAGCGCATGGCTTTCCATTTGCTGCAACATGACCGCGAGGGCGCAGCCATGCTCTCTCGCGCGCTCTACCAGGCCGTCGACACGGTCCACCACTGCGCGATGTGCAATACCTTCGCCGACACCGAGGTGTGCGAGATGTGCGCCGACGAGGCGCGCGACCGCGCGCTGCTGTGCGTGGTCGAGACGCCGGCCGACCAGATGATGATCGAGCAGACCCTGACCTACAAGGGCCTGTATTTCGTGCTGATGGGCCGTCTCTCGCCGCTCGACGGCATCGGCCCCAAGGATTTGCACCTGGAAAAGCTGGTCGGCCGCGCGGCCGACGGCGTGGTCGAGGAGGTGGTGCTTGCCACCAACTTCACCAACGAGGGCGAGGCCACCGCCCACTACATCAGCGAGATGCTCAAGGCGCGCGGGCTGAAGGTCAGCCGGCTGGCGCGCGGGGTGCCGGTCGGGGGCGAGCTCGAGTACGTCGATGCCGGAACGATAGCGCGCGCCATGCTCGACCGCCGTACCGCATAATGGGTCCAACAACAACCGATTAGCCCGGGAGCGGCGCTTGCACGTTTGAGTGCGCGCAATCGAGACCTTCGGTCCGCTGCTATCGTGGGCACACTTTCAGCGGACCCCGAGCATGCATCTCGTCGACATCACGATGTTCTACGCCGCCGAAGGCAACGGCGTGAGCACCTACCTGAACGCCAAGGCGCGCTGGCTGGCGCGCCACAGCCGTGTCAGGCACACCATCCTCAGTCCGAACGTCGACAGCGGCGGCGAGGCCCCGGCACTGGTGCGGGTGCCCGCCGTGGCGCTGCCCGGCATCAACGGCTTTCGCATGCCGACCTCGGTGCGCGCGCCGGTGCGCCTGCTGCACCAGGCCCGCCCCGACCTGATCGAGGTCGGCGACGCCGGCCACAGCGCCTGGGCCGCGCTGCGCCTGCGGCGCCGCCTCGGCGTGCCGGCGATCGCCTTCTACCATTCCGACCTGCCGCGCCTGGTGCGTCCGCGCTTCGGCCAGACCGCCGAACAGGCCACCTGCAAATACCTGGCCCATCTCTACCGCCAGTTCGACCTCGTGCTCGCGCCCAGCCGCGCGATGGTCGAGCAGCTGCAGGCCATCGGCGTGCACGATGCGCGCCACCAGCCGCTGGGCATCGACAGCAGCGTGTTCCACCCTTCGCGCCGGGTCGAGACCCTGCGCGCCCACCTGCGCCTGCCGGCGAATGCCCGCCTGCTGGTCTATGCCGGGCGCTTCACGCAGGAGAAGAAACTGCCCCTGCTGATCGAAGCGGTGCGCAAGCTGGGCCGGCCCTACCACCTGGTCATGATCGGCGGCGGCGCCGAGCTGCCGCGCTACCCGCAGATCACCTACATCCCGTTCAAGCGCAACCAGCGCCAGCTCGCCCGCCTGCTGGCCAGTTGCGACGTGCTGGTCCATCCGGGGGATTGCGAAACCTTCGGCCTGATCGTGCTGGAAGCGATGGCCTGCGGCCTGCCGGTGGTGGCGACCACCGGCGGCGGCGTGGCCGAACTGGTCGACGAGAAAACCGGCATCCTGGCGGCGCCGAACAGCGTCGACAGCCTGGCCGGGGCGATCGAGGCGGTCTACGAGCGCAACTTTGCCGAGCTCGGCGCCAACGCGCGCCGCAAGGCCGCCGAATACTACGACTGGGACGAGATCCTGCCCCAGGTGATGCGGCGCTACCAGGCGGTGCTCGGCGCCCGCGAGCGCGACGAGCCGGGAGCGGAGCCGATCTGTGTCACCGACTGAGCCGCCCACCGTGCAGGAATCCACGCCACCGACGTTGACGCCGATTCCGCCGCACGCCGTGCCCGCGCCGCTGCTGTGCGTCTCGATCCACGATGTCGCCCCCGGCACCTGGGACGATTGCGCCCGGCTGGCGGCGGCGCTGCGCGAGGTCGCCGATCTTCCCCTGAGCTGGCTGGTGGTGCCGCGCTACCACGAGCGCGCCGACGACGACACGGCGCTGCGCGCCGGCCTGGACGCGGCCCTGGCGCGCGGCGACGAACTGGTCCTGCATGGCTACACCCATCTCGATACCGCGGATCGCGGCCATGGCCTGCGCCAGCGCTTCCTGCGCGGGGTCTACACCCAGCGCGAAGGCGAGTTCGCGGCGCTGGACGCAGGCGAGGCGCGGCGCCGCATCGAGCTCGGGCTGGACTGGTTCCGCGAACGCGGCTGGCCGGCGGCCGGCTTCGTGGCGCCGGCCTGGCTATTGGGGCAGGGGGCCTGGGCGGCCCTGAAGGATTTCCCCTTCGCCTACACGACGACCTTCACCCGTTTCCACCTGCTGGACAGGGGGCGGGACCACGCCCTGTTCGCGCCCTCGCTGGTGTACGCGGCGCGCAACCGCACCGGGCGCGCCCTGTCCCCGGTCGCGGCGGACCTGGCCGCGCGCTGGCAGGCGCGCTCGCCGCTGGTGCGCCTGAGCCTGCATCCGCCGGACGTGCGCCATCCGCGCCTGCTGGCGCATGCCCAGGATCTCGTCGAGCGCTTGCTGCTCACGCGCCAGGCGGTGACGAAGGAGACCTGCGCGCGGATTTACCAGCCGCGGCCCCAGAACCCGCCGCGCCAGCCCGGACCCCAGGCGCCGCCGTAATAGGGGCCGTAGTTGCCGGCGCGCTGGACTTCGTCGCGGGTGCTCAGGCTGAGGATACAGTTGCGCCACTGGTCGGTTTGCTGCGCATAGCCGAGCCGGTCGCAGGCGGGTCCATAGACCACCATCAGTTCCTGCATTTCGGCCTGCTTGCGCGCGGCCCGCTCCTGCGGGGTGGCGCAGGCGCCCAGCAACAGCGCCGCCGACAGTACGATGAGAGTACGCATGATTCACTCCATTCTTGCGGTTGTCCTGAATCCGGACTCGGTTTCAGCTTAGCGCAATCGCCGGCGCGTCGCTCGATCCGCCCCAATCGCGCGCGCCCCCCGAGCCCGCCTGGAAAGCAGATGGGAGCAGGCGGCGCTTTCTCAAGAATGGCTTTTCTGGCAAGATGCTGGAATTCAATTTTAAATGAACAAAGGTAAGGGTATGCGCAAGCGGAGCTGGAAGCATTGGACCTCACGCATCGGGGCGGGCGTGCTGCTGCTGGTGCTGCTGGCCGCCCTCGGCATCTGGCTCTTCCTGCGCGCCAGCCTGGCCCAGCTCGACGGCGAGCGCGGGGCGCCCGGGCTGCGCGCGGCGGTGACGATCGAGCGCGACGAGATGGGCGTGCCGATGCTGCGCGGCGAGAACCGGCTCGACCTGGCCTACGCGACCGGTTTCGTGCACGCCCAAGAGCGCTACTTCCAGATGGACCTGCTGCGCCGTACCGCCGCCGGCGAACTGGCCGAGCTGTTCGGGCCGCGCGCCTTGCCGCTGGACCGTTCGCGTCGCCTGCACCGCTTCCGCGCCCGCGCCCAGCGCGTGCTGGCAGGCTTTTCCCCCGCGGAGCGCGCCTTCGTCGACCGTTATGTCGCCGGCGTCAACGATGGCCTGAACGCCCTGAAGGCGCGTCCTTTCGAATATCTGCTGGCCGGCGCGGCGCCGAGCGCCTGGCGCGCCGAGGATTCGCTGCTGGCCGTGTGGGCCATGTACATCGATTTGCAGGGCAACCTGGAAGGGCGCGAACTGGCGCGCGGCTGGCTGCGCGAGCACAGCGACGCGGCCCAGCTGGCCTTCCTGCTGCCCCAGGCGACGCGCTGGGACGCGGCCCTCGATGGCGGCACCCACGCCGCGCCGACGGACGCCCCGATTCCGGCGCGCGCGCCGGCCTGGTGGGGCGACGCGCCGGCGGCGCCGGCGAAACTGGCCTCGGCCGACTTCGTCGACTCGGTCGGCAGCAACAACTATGCGATCGCCGGCAGCCGCAGCACCACCGGCGCGGCGATCGTCGCCGACGACATGCACCTGGGCCTGCAGTTGCCCAACATCTGGTACCGCCTGGCCCTGACCTACCCGGACCCGCAGGGCGGCCAGCGCCGCCTGGTCGGGGTCACGCTGCCGGGCGCGCCGCCGCTCATCATCGCGGGCAGCAACGGCCGCGTGGCCTGGGGCTTCACCAACAGCTACGGCGACTACCTGGACCTGGTGGAAGTCGCGACCGATCCGGCGCGCCCGGGCGAAGTGCGCACCGCGGCCGGCTGGGAGCGCGTGACCGAACACATCGAGCCGATCGCGGTGAAGGGCGCGCCCGCCGAACGCCTGAGCGTGCGCGAGACTTCGCTCGGCCCGCTGCGCGCAGCCGGCGGCCGGCAGTTCGCGGTGCACTGGGTCGCCCACGATGCCCAGGCGGTCAACCTGAACCACCTGAAGCTGGAAGACGCCGCCACGCTCGAGCAGGCCCTCGCCATCGCCAACACCGACGGCATCCCGGCCCAGAACTTCGTCGGCGGCGACAGCGCCGGCAATATTGGCTGGACCATCGCCGGCATGCTGCCGCGCCGCGCGCAGGCCGGCGTCGAGACCACCTTCCCGCTGGCCGCCGGCTCGGCTATGCCGACCTGGCAGGGACTGCTGGCGCCCCAGGACTATCCGCGCGTGCTCAATCCGCGCGACGGCCAGTTGTCGACCGCGAACAGCCGCCAGCTGCTCGGGCCCGGCGCCAGCCTGCTGGGCGACGGCGGCTTCGACCTGGGCGCCCGCAATGGCCAGCTGGCCGACCGCCTGCACCGGCTGGGACCGCGCACCGACGTGCCGGCCGCCTTCCAGGTGGCGCTCGACGACCGCGCGCGCTTCATCGGCCTGTGGCGCGAACGTGCGCTGAGCGTGCTCGATCCGGCCGCGACAAACGGCCAGCCGCGCCGCGCCGAGTTCCGGCGCCTGCTGGAGACGAGCTGGAATGGCCGCGCCGACGTCGACTCGGTCGGCTACCGGCTGGCCCGCAACTTCATGTGGGCGCTGCACGACCTGGTGTTCGCCGGCGTGAACGAGGAACTGGCCAAGCTCGACCCGAAGGCCTCGATCGGGAGCGCCAATCCGCGCTGGCCGGCCGTGCTGGTGCGCCTGCTCGACGCCCAGCCGCCCGGCTGGCTGCCGCCGGGGGCGAAAGACTATCGGGAGCTGCAGCTGGCCGCGATCGACCGGGTGATCGCGGACCTGGACCGCGAAGGCGTGCCGCTGGCGAAAGCCACCTGGGGCCAGCGCAACACCGCGGCGATATCGCATCCGATCGCGCTCGCGGTGCCGGCCCTTGGCCCCTTGCTGGGTGCGCCCGCCGACCGCCTGCCGGGCGACGCCCACATGCCGCGCGTGGCCGGACCGAAGTTCGGCCAGTCCGAACGCCTGACGGTGTCGCCGGGACGCGAGGAAGAGGGCCTGTACAACATGCCGGGCGGGCAGAGCGGCCATCCGCTGTCGCCCTTCTTCCTGCGCGGGCACGAGCAATGGGTGAAGGGGACGCCGACGCCGCTGCTGCCGGGGGCGGCAAAACATACGTTGGTTCTGAAGCCGTAGGGTGGGCGCCCCTGTGCCCACGCGGGAACGGTGAGCAGACGCAGCGCTTCATGAGCGCCAACACGCCGTAGACTTCACGCGTGGGCACTGGGCGTCCACCCTGCGACGCGGCCAGGCCGCATGAACGCCGCCAGTGCGGCGTCAGCGCACCGGCAGCACGAGGCGCAGCTTGCCCAGCATCTGGGTGATCGCCTCGGCGGTCGAGGGGCGGCCCAGGAAGTAGCCCTGCACCATGTCGCAGCCATACTCCTCGAGCAGCACCAGCTGTTCGTCGGTTTCGACGCCTTCGGCCACCACCGCCATCTTCAGGCCGTGCGCCATCGCGATGATGGCGCGCGTGATCGCCGCGTTCTCCGAGTCCTGGGGCAGGCCGCAGATGAAGCTGCGGTCGATCTTCAGCGCGCGCACGTCGAAGCGCTTCAGGTAGTTCATCGACGAGTAGCCGGTGCCGAAGTCGTCGATCGACAGGTAGACGCCGATCGCCCGCAGGCGCTCCAGCGTGGACAGGGTCGCCTTGGCGTCGTCCATCAGCGTGCCTTCGGTCAGTTCCAGTTCCAGCAGCTTCGGATCGAGTCCGGTCTCGTCGAGCGCCGAGAGCACGATCTGCGACAGGTTCTCGTCCTTGAACTGCTTGGCCGAGAGGTTCACCGCCATGCGCAGCGCGCGCCGGTTCTGGCCCTGCCAGGCGCGCGCCTGGTTGCAGGCGGTGCGCAGCACCCATTCGCCGATCGGGACGATCAGGCCGGTTTCCTCGGCCAGCGGGATGAACTCGGTCGGCGAGATCACGCCGCGTTCAGGGTGGCGCCAGCGCACCAGCGCTTCCACGCCCACGATCTCGGACGAGCGCACGTCGAGCTGCGGCTGGTACAGCAAATAGAGCTCGTCGTTCTGCAGGGCGCGGCGCAGGCCCACCTCCAGCTTCACGTGGCTCATGATCTGCATGGTCAGCGAGGAGCTGTACAGCTTGGCGTTGTTCTTGCCGCAGTTCTTGGCGTGGTACATCGCCGTGTCCGCATACTTCAGCAGCGAGTTGCAGTCGTCGCCGTCTTCCGGGAACAGCGAGATGCCGATGCTGGCGGTGACGAAGATCTCGTTGCCCTCGATGAGGAAGGGGCGGCGCATCGCTTCCTTGACGCGGTGGGCGACGTTGAGCGCATGCTCGACCCGTTCCAGGTCGGGGATCAGGATCGTGAACTCGTCGCCGCCCAGGCGCGCCAGGTTGGTCGCCGGATCGTGGTTGCTCTCGTCCGGCGCGGCGTCGCCGCGCGAGACCAGGTCGCTCGGGCGGATCGTCTCGCGCAGGCGCTCGGAGACGATCTTCAGCAGGTGGTCGCCGACATTGTGGCCGAGCGTGTCGTTGATGCGCTTGAAGGCGTCCAGGTCCATGAACAGCACGGCGAACTTCTTGTTGCCGATCTTCGAGCGCTGCAGCTCGCGTTCCAGGTTTTCCAGGAAGGCCTGGCGGTTCGGGATGCCGGTCAGGCTGTCGCAATAGGCCAGGCGCCGGATCTGCTCCTCGGTGCGCTTGCGCTCGCTGATGTCGCGCACCAGGCCGAGCACCTCGGAGGGACCGGTGGCCACCAGGCGCGCCTCGAAGTGCTGGGCCGCGCCGAAGCGGATCAGCTCGTACTCGACCGAGCGGATCTCCTGGGTGCGCAGGACTTCGCCCAGCTTGTCGAGGACGCGCGCGGCGATCGGCGGCGGCAGCACTTCGCTGATGTGGCGCCCGATGCAGCGCTCGCTCGAGAAGGGGGCGTTGTCCTGGCTGCGCGCGGGGCGCGCCGGGCGCTCGAGGCTGAGCCGGCCGTTGCCGGGCGCCTCGAGCAGGGCGCGCGCCTGGGCCGGCCGCTCGTGGCCCGGCCGTTCGTGGCCCGGCTCGTAGTCGAGATAGAAGCCGTCGCGGTCCATGCGGAAGAAAGTGTCGGGGATGGCCGCCAGCACCGCGCGGTTCTGGGCGTCGGCGATGCGCAGGCGGGCGATGGCGTCGCTGGCGCGCAGCACGTAGAGCACGCGGTGGCCGAGGATGGGCCAGTTGATCGGCTTGGAGACGAAGTCGGTGGCGCCGGCCTCGTAGGCGCTGGTGACGGCCTCGACGTCGTCGCCGCCGGTGACCATCACGATCGGCACCAACGCGCCGCCGGCTTCTTCCTGGCGGATCGCGCGGCAGGCGGCGAAGCCGTCCATGTGCGGCATCTCGACGTCCATCAGGATCAGGTCGGGGCGGCGCTCGCGCGCGAGCTGCACCGCCTGGCGGCCGTCCTCGGCCTCGATCGCGTCCAGGCCGACCTGGGCGAGCATCTCGAGCATCAGCAGCCGCATCACCGGATCGTCGTCGGCGACCAGCACGACACCGCGTTGGGAGGAGGGAGTAGCGGGCATGTCATGTTTCCTTCTCTAGCATGGCGGTCAGCGAATGCCGGACCGCCTGGAATTCGTGTTCCATGTCGGCGAGGAGCGTGTCCGCGCCCTCGACGGTATCGGCGCGGCCGAGGTGTTCCAGGTCCTTGCACAGCCCGGCCAGGGTCTCGGCGCCGACGTTCGCACTGGCCGACTTCAGGCTGTGCGCGACGCGCTTGACGGTGCCGGCGTCGGTCGCGCCGATCGCCTGGTGCAGCGTGCGCAGGTGCTGGGGCACGTCGCCGACATAGGCGTTGACCACTTTCTGCACCAGGGCGTCGCCGCCGTCGCGGCTGAGCGCGCGGATCTTCTCGAGGGCCGCGGTATTGATGACGTCGCGGTGGATGACTTCGCGGGCTTCCTCCGGCAGCGCCGGCGGCGCGTCGCCGTGGTGCACGCTGCCGGCGATCGGCAGCGCGATCCAGCGCCCGATCACGGCCGCCAGCTGCTGCTGGGTGAAGGGCTTGGACAGGTAGTCGTCCATGCCGGCGGCCAGGCAGGCTTCGCGGTCGCCCTGCAGCGCATTGGCGGTGATCGCGATAATCGGCAGGGTGTGCGGGCGGCCGCGCATCGCATCCGATTCGCGTTCGTCGCGCCGGATCGCGCTGGTGGCCGCGAAGCCGTCCATCACCGGCATCTGGCAATCCATCAGCACCGCCTCGTAGTCGCCGGCGCGCACCGCCTCCAGCGCCTCGGCGCCGTTGCGGGCCACGTGGGCCCGCAGGCCCAGGCTTTCGAGCATGGCCTTGGCCACCTCGACGTTGACCGGATTGTCCTCGGCCAGCAGCACGCGCCGCACGCGCGCCACGCCCGCCGGACGCGGGATGGCCGGCGGCGGCAGGAACTGCGGCGCCGGCGCCGTGCTGCCGCGCGGGCGCGTGGCCAGGCAGGCGAACAGGTCGGCCGCGCGCGCCGGCTTGATGAGCTGGTAGGCCACGCCGGCGGCGCGCCGCTGCACCTGGTCGGCCGCCAGGCGCTCGGGACTGAGCAGGATGAGGCGCGTCGCACGGGTGGCCGGATTGGTCTTGATGGTGGCGCCCAGCAGCAGCCCGCTCGAGTGCTTCAGTTCCATGTCGAGCAGCGCCGCGTCGAAGGGCTGGCCGGCGCGCGCGGCCGCGTCGAGCTTGTCCAGGGCCTCGGCGGCGCCGGCGGCGCCCTCGCAACTGACGCGCCAGGCCGCCAGGTGCCGCTCCAGGCCGACCCGGCTGGCGCTGTCCTCGTCCACCACCAGCACGCGCAGCTCGTCGATGGTGTGCTGCTGCTCGCCCGGCGCGTCGGGGTCGACGCGGCGCTTGTCGAAGCCGACCGTAAACCAGAACACCGAGCCTCCCTGCTTGCCGTTCTCGACGCCGATGGTGCCGCCCATCAGTTCGACGAGCTGCTTCGAGATCGCCAGGCCCAGGCCGGTGCCGCCGTACTTGCGGGTGGTCGAGTCGTCGGCCTGCGAGAAGGCCTCGAAGATGCGGCTGCGCGCTTCGCGCGAGATGCCGATGCCGGTGTCGCGCACCTCGAAGCGCAGCATCACGGCCTGGCTGTCTTCGCTGGCGATGCGCACGCGGGCGTCGATCCGCCCCTGTTCGGTGAACTTGATCGCGTTGCCCAGCAGGTTGGCCATGATCTGGCGCAGCCGGTTCGGGTCGCCGCAGATCGCCACCGGGATGTCGTTGGCGATGTCGAAGTCGAGCGCGATGCCCTTGGCCTGCGCCTGCGGGGTGTAGACGGTGTGGATGTCTTCCAGCAGGTCCCAGAGGTTGAAGTTGATGTACTCGATGGTGAGCTTGCCGGCCTCGATTTTCGAGAAGTCGAGGATGTCGTTGATGATCACGAGGAGGTGTTCGCCCGAGCGCTTGACCAGGCGCGTGTAGTTGCGCTGGGCCTCGGACAGCTCGGTGCCGAGCAGCATCTCGGCCATGCCCAGCACCCCGTTCATGGGCGTGCGGATCTCGTGGCTCATGGTGGCGAGAAAAGCGCTCTTGGCGCGGCTGGCCGCCTCGGCGGCGTTCTTGGCGCGCTCGAGCTGCTCGGTGCGCACCGACACCTGGCGTTCGAGCTCGTCGCGGTGGTTGACCAGGGCCGCGCCGCGTCCCTCGATCTGGGCCAGCATGTCGTTGAAGCTGTCGATCAGGGCCCCCAGTTCGTCGCTGCGCTGGTGGGCCACGCGCAGGGTGTAGTTCTGGCTTTCCGAGACCTTGCGCGCCGTCTGGATCAGCTTCGTGACCGGATCGGTGATCGAGCGCGTGAAACGGCGCGCCGCCACCTGCGACACGAGCAGCGAGACGCACATGGCGGCGCCGATGACGGCCACGCTGCTGGCGATGTCGAGCCACATTGCGACCAGGTCGACCTCGATGACGATGACGCCGACCTGGGCCTGGCCGCTGGTCACGGGCCGGTACAGGCGCATGCGCGGCGACCACAGGCGCGCGCCGACCAGGTTGGCCTGCGCCAGGGCCGCGTCGTCGAAGGCCTCGAGCGCGGGCGCCGGCTCCTCGTTGGCGTGGGACGGCGAGCGGTAGGCGGCGAACAGCTTGCCCTTGCGGTCGTACAGCGCGGCGCTGGAGATTTCCTCCTTGGCCTTGAGCGCGGCGAGCAGGGCGCCGGCCAGGCTGCGGTCGTTGAACACCAGGGCGTCGGCGCTGTTGGTGGCAACCACCCCGGCCAGCGAGGACAGTTGCATGAACTCGTCCTTGCGCCCGTTGTGGACCGAGGCCAGGGCGAAGGCGATAAAGACAATGACGAGGGCGCTGCCGGTCGAGAGCAGCGACATCATCGTCAACTTCCGGTTCAGGCTGGAGCGCTCGAAGTTCGCCATGGTGGTCGCAGGGGCCGTTGGGACGCGGACCCGGCGTCACGCGCGCAAGCCCTCCTTGCAGAAATGCAAATTCCTGCAAGAAAAAATATACGTTGTAGGGGAGGGGGTGGCTTTGCGCGAACGCAAAGGCGCAAGAGTGGGAAGACAGGGAAAAGGCGGAGAAGAAGAAAGGCGGAAAGACTGCCGGCATTCACCGGCATTCTTCCCGCCTGGGTACATCTTGTTGATTTACTTCGTGCTTACGTATTACTTCTTAACAGCAGCCGCCGCTGCGCCCGGAGCCGTAGCGCGCTTCCTGGCGCTCGCGGAAGAACTCCTCGTAGGTCATCGGAGTCTTCCCCGGATGCTCGCGCTCCATGTGCGCGAGGTAGGTGTCGTACTCGGGCAGGCCCACCATCAGGCGCATGCTTTGCCCGAGGTAGCGGCCGGCCTGGGCGAGGGCGGACAGCATCACTGCACCTGTGGGGTGGGTGCGGCCACGAACGGCGATTCCTTCACCGTCGGGCTGCTGCTGTTGCGCGCATTGATCACCGTCTTGATGCCGTAGAACAGCACGGCGAGGACCACGACCATGAAGAAGCCGGCCAACGTGGCGTCGACGTAGTCGTTGAAGACGATGCGGCGCATTTCGTCGAGCGACTTGGCCGGCGCCAGGATCTGGCCCTGGTCGAGCGCCGCCTGGAACTTCTGTGCGTGGGCGACGAATCCGACCTTGACGTTCTCGTCGAAGATCTTCTGCCAGCCGGCGGTCAGGGTGCAGATCAGCAGCCAGATGGTCGGCACGATCGTGACCCAGGCATACTGGCCGCGCTTCATCTTGAACAGCACCACGGTGCCGAGCATCAGCGCGATACCGGCCAGCATCTGGTTGGCGATGCCGAACAGCGGCCACAGGGTGTTGATGCCGCCCAGCGGATCGACCACGCCCTGGTACAGGAAGTAACCCCAGGCGGCCACGCACAGGCCGGTCGCCAGCAGGTTGGCCGGCAGCGACTCGGTGCGCTTGAGCGAGGGCACGAAGGCGCCCAGCAGGTCCTGCAGCATGAAGCGGCCGGCGCGGGTGCCCGCGTCCACCGCGGTCAGGATGAACAGGGCTTCGAACAGGATCGCGAAGTGGTACCAGAAGGCCATCATCGTCTTGCCGCCGATGACGTTCGACAGGATGTTGGCCATGCCCACCGCCAGGGTCGGCGCGCCGCCGGCGCGCGAAATGATGGTGTGCTCGCCAACGTCCTTGGCCATCTGGGTCAGGGCGTCAGGGGTGATCACGAAGCCCCAGTTCGATACGGCGGCCGCGGCCGACTGCGCGGTGGTGCCGAGCACGGCGGCCGGCGCGTTCATCGCGAAATAGATGCCCGGATCGATGGTCGAGGCGGCGACCAGCGCCATGATGGCGACGAAGGATTCCATCAACATCGCGCCGTAGCCGATGAAGCGGGCGTGGGTTTCGTTCTCGATCATCTTCGGCGTGGTGCCCGAGGAGATCAGCGCGTGGAAGCCGGAGACGGCGCCGCAGGCGATGGTGATGAACAGGAAGGGGAAGAGGTTGCCCGACCAGACCGGGCCGGTGCCGTCGATGAAACGGGTCACGGCCGGCATCTGCATGTGCGGGGCGACCAGCAGGATGCCGATGGCCAGCGCCACGATGGTGCCGATCTTCAGGAAGGTCGACAGGTAGTCGCGCGGGGCCAGCAGCAGCCACACCGGAATGACCGAGGCGACGAAGCCGTAGCCGATCAGCATCCAGGTCAGCTCGACGCCGGTGAAGGTGAACATCGGGCCGAAGGTCGGCGAGTCGTGCACCCACTGGCCGCCGACGATCGCGAGCATCAGCAGCACGAAGCCGATCAGCGAGATCTCGCCGATGCGGCCGACGCGGAAGTAACGCGAGTAGATACCCATGAAGAGCGCGATCGGAATCGTCGCCATCACGGTGAAGGTGCCCCATGGCGAGCCGGTCAGCGCCTTGACGACGATGAGGGCCAGCACGGCGAGGATGATGACCATGATCATGAAGGTGCCGAAGAGCGCGATCACGCCCGGGATCTCGCCCATTTCCGACTTGATCAGGTCGCCCAGCGAGCGGCCGTCGCGGCGCATCGACATGAACAGGACGATGAAGTCCTGGACCGCGCCGGCGAACACGACGCCGGCCAGGATCCACATCATGCCCGGAAGATAGCCCATCTGGGCGGCCAGGACGGGGCCGACGAGCGGTCCGGCGCCTGCGATGGCGGCGAAGTGGTGGCCGAACAGCACGTACTGGTTGGTCGGCACGTAATCGAGGCCGTCGTTGTACTTATAGGCCGGCGTCTGGCGGCGCGCGTCCAGCCCCATCACCTTGGTGGCGATGTAGAGGCTGTAGAAACGGTAGGCGATGAGGTAAACGCAGACGGCCGCGGCGACCACCCACACGGCGTTGATCGACTCGCCGCGGCGCAGGGCCACGTAAGCGAGCGCGAATGCGCCGAGGAGTGAGAGCGCCGCCCAGCCGAGTTTGTTTCCGAGGCTTTTCATTGGTGGCTCCTTCAGTTTTTTTTCGTGAGGATGCGATGCGTCCGGCGCGTCGCCGCGAGCGGCGGCGCGGCCGGCTGTCTCCGATCCGGTATGCACATCTATCTTGCACCATTATGCAAATGGCAAGCGCATGATTCTAACCTCTGGCCCCACCCGTTCGCCTACGTATTATCACGTAGCCGATGTATCCATCAGGAAACAAAATTAGTTGCTTTCAGCTAATTGCTAGTCTAATATGCATCGATCACCTACTCAGAGATTTCCGATGGCCGCATTGGACTTGAACCCGTTCCCGCTGGTGCAGATGCGCCCGATCGCCAATGGGCGGAACGAGTGGGTGGCGCTCAGCCTCGATGTGCGTACGGACGCGCGTGCCCGCGGCGCAGGCCGGGGCGCGGCCCTGTTGCCGGAAACGGCAGACCTGCTGGCGGCGAGCGCGCCGCTCGACTGCGTGCTCCTGCTCGACACGCCGGCCCAGCTCACGCCGCCGCTGCTGGCGCAACTGCCGCCCCAGCGCGTGGTGCTGGCGATCGATGCGGGCGCGCTGGCCGTCGACGGCGCCGCGCGCCAGTTCGCCGCCCTGCAGGAGCAGGGCTACCGCATCCTGCTCGACGGCGCGCTGCCCGAAGGCGTCGCGCGCCCGGCCACGCTGCGCGGCGTGGCGCTCGACTGCGGGACGGCCTCGCCCGCGCCCGGCAGCCAGGTGGCGCTGTTCGGCCCCCATCTTGCCTACAACATCGGCGACACGCGCCGCCTGCGCGCCTGCGCCCAGGCCGGCTTCGACTGGTTCAGCGGCGACTATCCCCTGCTTCCCTGCGCCGCCGACGGCGTGGAAGAGGGCCCTTCGCGGCGCCGTCTGCTCGCCCTGCTGGCCCTGCTCGCGCGCGACGCCGATTCGCGCGAACTCGAACAACTGCTCAAGCAGGACACGGTCCTGTCCTACCATTTGCTCAAGCTGGTCAACTCCGCCGCCTTCGCGGTCAGCACCCAGATCACCAGCTTTGCCCAGGCCATCGCCCTGCTGGGCCGGCGCCAGCTGCAGCGCTGGCTGCAACTGCTGCTGTACGCCCGCGTCGAGGCCGACGGCCCGCGCAATCCCCTGCTGCCGCTGGCGGCGCTGCGCGCGGCCCAGCTCGAAATGCTGTGCAAGATCGACGGCGGCGAGCGCGACGAGCAGGACCTGGCCTTCATGACCGGCGCCTTCTCGCTGCTCGAGCCGCTGCTCGGCATGCACATGGCGGAAATCGTCGGCGACCTGCGCCTGCCCGGGCATGTCGAAGGCGCGCTGCTGCACCGCGCGGGCGTGCTCGGCGCGCGCCTGCGCCTGATCGAAGCGGGCGAGGCGCCCGATGCCGACGCGCTGGCGCAGGCCGGCGTCGACGCCGCTTCCTGGTGGCGCAGCCAGCTGCACGCCTTCCACTGGGCGATCCAGGTGGGCCGCAATGTCTGAGCTGCTGGCCTTGCGCACCCACGACTTCGCGGCCTGCAGCGCCGCGCTCGGCGAGGCCGTCATGCGCCTGCGCGGCGAGGCCCTGGCCGAGGAGCTCGGCCGCATCGCGCGCGCCCTGTTGGCCAGCCCGCAGGGCTGCTTCGTCGCCGCCGATCCGCTGGCGCTGGCGATTCCCGCGCCGCGCGCCGCCGGCACGAGCGATGCGCTGTACCAGGAGATCCGCGTCGACGGCAATGTCTATGGCTGCTACGAGGTGGCGGGGCGCACCGACTACGACGGCGAGGACCGGCGCCAGCTCGCCAGCCTGGCCGCGCTCACCGGCACCCTGCTGCAGGTGCATTCGCTGGCCCAGCGCGCCACCCACGCCTACGCCCAGGTCGAAGCCCAGCTGGCGCACCAGTCGCAGATCCTCGACCAGATCCACGAGTCCGTCCTCACGCTCGACCAGATGGGCTACATCACCAGCTGGAACCAGGGCGCCGAGCGCCTGTTCGGTTACACCGCGCTGGAAGCGGTGGGGCGCAATATTCTCTTCCTGTACGCCGACGAGGACAAGGACGAGGACAAGCGTGTTCCCGACGTCTTCGCCGAGCAGGGCGGGCGCATGATGGAGGTGCGGCGGCGGAAGAAGTCGGGCGAGATCTTCTGGGCCAGCCTGTCGCTGTCGCCGCTGCGCGACCTCGAGGAACGCCTGATCGGCCTGATCGCCTACCTGACCGACATCACCGAGCGCAAGCTGGCCGAAGAGCGCCTGCACCACCTGGCCTATTACAACGAGCTGACCGGCCTGCCGAACCGCACCCTGTTCACGCGCCTGGTCGACCAGGCCCTGATGGTCGCCCAGCGCAACGAGCTCTCGGGCTGCGTGCTGTTCATCGACCTGAACCGCTTCAAGCTGGTCAACGACACGCTGGGACGCCGCATCGGCGACGAACTGCTGCGCCAGGTCGCGGCGCGCTTCCGCGCTGCGCTGCGCGAGGAGGACGTGGTGGCCCACCTGGCCGGCGACGAGTTCGCGGTCGGCCTGTTCGACATCCGCCAGCATTTCGAGGCCACCACGGTGGCGCAAAAGCTCCAGGCCGCGCTCGAGGCGCCTTTCCTGATCGAAGGCCACGACCTGGGCGTGGGCGCGAGCGTGGGCATCAGCGTCTATCCGCAGGACGGCGCGGATGCCGACACCCTCCTGCGCGCGGCCGACATCGCGATGGAGCGCGCCAAGGAGATCCACGCCAACCCCGACAACAGCGTCGCCTTCTACAGCCTGGACATGAACAAGGGCATGCACGAGCGCATGCGCATCGAGTCCGGCCTGCGCCACGCGCTCGGACACGGCGAACTGATGCTCTGCTACCAGCCGAAATTCGAGATCGGCACCGACAGGATCGTCGGCGCCGAAGCCCTGGTGCGCTGGGTCCATCCGGAGCGCGGCATGGTGCCGCCGTCGGAGTTCATCCCGCTGGCCGAAACGACGGGCCTCATCGTCCAGGTGGGCGAGTGGGTGCTCGAGCAGGCCTGCGCCCAGGCCGCCGTCTGGCAGCGCGCCGGCATGCGGCCCTTCCGCCTGGCCGTGAACGTGTCGGCGCGCGAGTTCACCGAGTCGCTGCCGAACCGCGTCGCCCAGACCCTGGCGCGCTATGGGCTCGAACCCTGCTGGCTGGAGCTGGAGATCACCGAGAGCACCCTGATGCACGACATCGACCGCGTGATCGGCATCATGGACCGCATCAACGCCCTGGGCGTCGCGCTCTCGCTCGACGACTTCGGCACCGGCTACTCCAGCCTCTCCTACCTGAAGCGCTTCCCGATCCATACGCTGAAGATCGACCGCTCCTTCACGACCGGCATCCCGCACGACGCCAGCGACTGCGCGATCGCCAGCACCATCATCAGTATCGGCCGCCAGCTCGGCCACCGCGTGATCGCCGAGGGCGTGGAGACCCTCGAACAGCTCGCCTTCCTGCGCGAGAACGGCTGCGACGAGGTGCAGGGCTACCTGTACGCCGCCCCGCTGCCGGCCGCGCGCTTCGAGCAGGGACTGCGCGAGAACTGGCTGCTGGTGGAGCCGGACGCCGCCTAACGCCGTGCAACGCGGCGCTACTGCCCGGGCCGGGATGATTTATGTATAATGCCGGTTCCTTACAGGAAGCGTGGCCGAGTGGTTGAAGGCAGCAGTCTTGAAAACTGCCGACGGGGGAACCCGTTCGTGAGTTCGAATCTCACCGCTTCCGCCAGAATTCACAGACCAGCCCTTGTACAGCAAGGGCTTTTTCATTTCCGGTGGTCGGACTTGGCGATGTTTGGCCGGCATCCTGACGTGCCAGGTTGTTGAAATGATGCCGCAACCTGGGCACACGCCTCATGTCGCCGGCGCTGATGCGGCAAGGATTCGCCTTCCGTTCAGTCGCGCGTCGTTCAACCAGGCGCCGCATCGAGCACGGGACGCCGGCTCGTCGCCGCCGGTTCCCATGGGCGCAAACCCTGGTCCTTCGCCAGGCGGATGCGCTGCACCTTCATCGCGTCGATCAGGTCCGCTGGCGTAGCGGCAGCCTCCAGCATCGGAAGCGTTTGCCCGGCCTCGAGGAAGAAGCGGTGACGCGCATCCGTCCCCGCCGACAGGAAGGCCTCTTCCCACCATTCGGTAATCCGCCCGCTGGCCCGTTCCAGGGCGGTGTGCGTGACCAGTCGGTTCGACTTCTCGTTATTGATCCGCCGCGATGCGGGCATCAGGTTCCAGGCGTCCCCGCAGGGCCAGGCGGCGAAGGGGAAACAATGGTCGATGTCATAGTCATCGCGCAGGCGCTGGCCCGACCAGACGCAGTAGATGGCCTTGCCCTGGGTACGAAGCCGTTCGACCGCGGCGCGCGCGAATCTGGTGTCGCGCTCGGGGTCGGCCCATGCAAGCAGCGAATACGCGGTCTGGCTGATCGTCGGGCCGAGTTGTCCCGCATACGACTCCATCAGGCGCACCCACTCCGCAACGAGAACCGGCTCGACCCACACGTTATAGTGGCTGAGCGCGTCCCAGATCTGGAAAGGCAGGTGGAACTCGCCGTAGCTCCACAGGAACGCATCGTCGATCCGCAGGCTCGACGGCGTCGGCGTGCGGCGCTGGTGCTTGATATGGAAGATGTGTTCATCGCTCGCTGGCCAGCGCAAGTATTTGACCGGCATCTCGCGGATCAGCCTGGAGATCTCCCACAGGCTGCCGTGCAGGTGTCGCGCGGTGTCGTCACAGAACGCCATCCCTGTACGCAGATCTACGGGGCGAACGGGGCGCAACGCGGTGAAGTTTTCGGTCACGAAGCCTGGCGCATTGCCGGCCCGGTTGGGCGGCATCTGCGGAAGGCCGCCCTCGATGAGCGGCTTGTACATGCGCAGCCAGAACAGCGCGACCAGGCCCATCGGCAGGACGACGCATTCCTGCTCATGGCGCGCCGCGCCCGCCGCGGTATCGGCGATCCTGGCAAGGATGCGCAGCAGCGCGATCTTGTAAGTCGATGACTTCCCGTCCGTGAGAATCAGGTGGCGCAGCAGCGGAAGCGTGCCCAGGCCATCGTCGGGCAGCCCGAGAACGGCAGTCGTCCACGAAATGCCCGGCCGGCCCAGCCGGTCCGGGCTGTCGTCGGCGCGCACCAGCCTGAGACCGAACTGCTGGGCCATCGCCGTGAGCTCCGCGAGCGTCACCTCGTACATGGCCCGACCGGTATCGGGTTGGCCGATGCGAAGGCTGATGGCGATACGTCCATTTGGCGACAGCAGCATTGCCAGCTTTCGCAGGGCACGCTGGCGCGAGGCCGGCGGCACGTGCATCCAGACCGCTGAGAGCAGGATCAGGTCGAAGGTGATGCCCAGGCGGCGCACCTGGGCCAGGTCCGGCAGACTGTCGGCCACCCAGTGAATGCGCGGCGAAGGATGATGCTTACGCGCGAGCGTGCGCATTGCTTCCGAGGGCTCAACGGCGACGACATCGTATCCTTTGGAAGCAAGCCAGGCGGCATCCCTTCCGGAACCGGCGCCGACGTCGAGGATTGTCGCGCCGGGCGGCGGCAGCATGTCCAGCAGGGCAGGGTGCACGTGTTCGAACGTCAGCGATTCGTACTGGGAGACGAGCTGCTCGGCGTTCTGATCGTAATGGGGAATGCTCTGCACGTGACCTATGGTTTGTTCTGTCGGCTCATCAATTGTAAGCCGAAGCAGGCTGCCGTAGGGCAAGCGCACAGCTTGGAGCCCTACGGCGATTCCGATGGATGCGATAGCGCGCGTCCGTCACCCGCATCCTCCCATCGGGCAAGCCGAGCTACCACGGATCGTTCATGTTCGAACCGTAGAGGTTGCCATACCAGTCCGTCCCTCCCATGCCGCCGTTCATGGGTACGCCATTCGCGGGATTGATGGCGAAATCGTTGGTGTAGTCGTGTACTGGCGAGCTGAAATAGTCCGGCGCGCTGGGCTCCGGTATCGTCAGGCGCCATTCCTCCGGTAAGTTGCTTGTGCTGTAGGAAACGCTCTCTTCGGGAGGCGCGCTATACGTTTTCCCCGAGGTAACCAGTTTCCTGATGGCGTACTGTACCGACTCGAAGGTTCGGCCCAGGTCGCTATCCACATCGTGGTAGTCGGAGCCGCTCAGGTAGTAGGCCTGGTCGCGCGCGTACGTCACCAGGTGATGAGCCAGCCAGAAGCTGCTGTCGATGACGAAAACGCTGCTCTGCTTTTTCAGGGCAAGGCGTGCGGTCTCCAGGGCATCAAGTGCGCGCTCGCGATGCAGGACGACGGCGTGTTTCAGGCGGTTCAGCTCGGCTCGGCCGCTCAAGGCGGCGTGCCAGTCCTTGAGGTCGGGTTCGCTCAGCTGTTCGATCACCTTTTTGTGCTGCCCGATGTTTCCGATGCGTGCGTCCAGGCCCGGTAGCATCACCCGCTCGAAAAAGCCGATGTCCTCCTGCAGTTGTTTCATGTCGAGCGCCCATGCGTCGATGATGCCCTGCAGCGCCTGCTTGACGGCCATCGCGGTGTCGCGCGAGTCCGGTCCGGCCTCGACCAGGCGTTTTGCGGCGGCCAGGCCTTCGTCCTCGAGATCGGCCTCTTCCCATGTCTTGAGGACCTTCTTGAGCAGGATCGACATGTTGGCATGGTCGACTTCATCGCGATGTGCTTCCCTGGCCCGGATTGCCGCCAGTTCCTCCTGCGCCGCCGCGAGTTGCGTCCGCAGCTCGCCATTTTCCGCGGCTGCGCTCAGGTAGTCGTCGGCGTGCGCCCGGGTGCGTTGTTCGCTCAGCGCCAGCCTTTCCTGCAGGTCCTCGGCCTGCTCGTCGAGCTCGGCCCAGGCTTGCGTCACACGGCCGAGCCTGCCGTCCAGGGCGTCGATTTCGGCATTTTTCTCCGCGATCTCCTGCTTCGCCGCGACCAGTTGGTCGGTGAGTTGCGCCACCTTCTGCTTGAGCGCGGACAGTTTTTCCGGCTTGCTTCTGGTAAGGGGAAGCGCCGTCGCCGCCGTGATGTCACTGCGGATATACAGAGTCCGCAACAGGCGGACGCGCAGGTCCTCGTGTGTCCTGTCGGAGTCGTGATTCCCTGTGGCTGACGGGGTGAGCTGGTTCTCTTGCATGGGAAGCCTCGTTTGGCGCGTCGCGAATTAGTATTGCAGTGTATCAACATAAGTGACTAAAAACACCACCCTGGACCACGCTTTTTTTGCACTCGGCTTGTGGGCGATGAATTCCATCGCTCAATAACGTCAGATTACCCCTACAAAAACACAAGCCGTTCTGGTGAGCTGTATGTGGGCTATTCGACAGATGAAGCGGCCTGAACAGGCGTAATGTAGAGGCGTAGAGGGGATACGCCATGCTGAAG
Organism: Pseudomonadota bacterium; assembly: GCA_040755875.1. Classification (GTDB taxonomy): domain Bacteria; phylum Pseudomonadota; class Gammaproteobacteria; order Burkholderiales; family Burkholderiaceae_D; genus Telluria. The sequence goes on from JBFLZJ010000003.1 coordinate 458,854, forward strand.
TCGCTTGTCACGATTGCTGTGCTGGGAGGAAGTGCCGCCGCTGCCTGCGCGCAAAGCGGTGTCACGACGTATGGTGTGCTCGACGCCGGCGTGGTCGGCGAGGGCGGTTGCGGCAAGGGCTGCACGACACGCGTCGGCAGCGGCATCGCATCGACCTCGCGCATCGGCATCCACGGCAGCGAGGCGGTCGGCCCGACTACCTCGGCGATCTTCGGCGTCGAGACCGAGATGCGGCTCGATACCGGCCACGCCGCCGGGCGCGAACGCCACGGGGATGATCGGCTGGAACACCAGGCCTGGGTCGGCCTCTCCGGGGAATTCGGCGCGATCACGATCGGACGCCAGTACAACCTGCAATACCTGGCGCTGACCGATGTCGCCGACCCCTTCAAGGGCGGCACCGCGGGCAGCGCAACCAACCTGATCGGCGGACCGCGCCGCACCGACAACAGCGTCCAGTACTACAAGACTTTCCCGAACGGTTTCTCGGGCGGCGTTTCCTGGGCCGCGCGCGACCTCGACACGTCGCCGGCCGGGCGCGCCTGGGGCATGACGGTCGGGCTGTCCAGCGGACCCTTGACGATACGGGCGGCGCACCGTAACCAGAATGCCGTGCGTGTGAATCTCAACAGCAAGACCAGCAACGACACCAATTCCAAGAATTCGATCCTGGCAGCCAACCTGCGCCTCGGCTGGGGCACCGCCTACGCCGCCTACAGCATGAGCCGCGGCCTGGCCAGTTCGCCCCTGTTCAATCCGGACAATCCTTACGCCGTCGGCCTGGCCCGCACGCCCTCGAACAGCAGCCGCGACGTGCTGTTCGGATTGGCGGTGCCGGTCGACCATTCGATCACGCTGCTCACTTCGTATATCCGCAAGAACGACCGCGACCTTGCCAACCAGGACGCCAACCAGATGGCCATCGGAGCCAGCTATGCATTGTCGCGCCGCACCGACTTCTACGCGGCGTACTCGCACATCAGGAACCGCAATGGCGCCGGCTACACGGTCGGCAATGCGAGCGCGCCCGGCAGCGGCAACAAGGCCTTCAACATCGGCATGCGCCACGCGTTTTGAGAAGCTTCCCATCCGGGGCCAGGGAGCCCTGCGCTGCGACGCACGCGCAGGAAATTCTGTAGCCTGACACTATCCGCTAACAATCTGTATGGAGGCATCATGACTGGAGCCAGCACTCTTGATCCGGACAACTTTCCGGAACGACCAGACCGCAGCCTTGGCAAAGGCCACGGCACCGACGCCCTCGGTCCGAGCGACCTGTCCGACACCGGCAGCGACGTGATGGGCGGACCGGGCTTTGCGTCCAACCTCGACGACGACCAGCTGGTTCATCTCGACCGCGGCACCAACGAGGAGGAAGAAAGCTCCGCCGGCGGCACCGCGGGGCCCGACGTGGGCGACGCCAACTTCTCGTCCGACAGCGACGTCGGCGGCACCGGCGAGCGCGCCAGCGCCGGGCGCGACACGGTGGTCGAGGATGGCGCCGATATCGATACCGACCGCATCGAATCCATCCCCGACCTGCCCCTCACCGAAGAGGATACCGACTTCCTATCGAGCAAACCGCCGGGACAGTCCACGGGCCGCGAATAAGGCCCCGACCAGTGCGCCGCCGCCCAGCAGGGCGGTGGTGAGCGGCCTGGAGCGCAGCGCCACGGCCGTATAGGCCGAGCGCTCCGCCACGTGGCGCTCGGTCATGCCCTGGCGCTGGCGCAGCGCCAGGCCCGGGTCGGGTGCGTGGAGTGCGTCGCGCCGGCCCGGCGCCTTGTCGTATTTCGACTTCTGCTGCCTGAACATGGAGGCGTTCATGAAGTGGTCGAGCATGCGCGGCATGTAGGCGTTGCCCGACGAGATCATCTTCGAGGCGCCGCCGACGAAGATATCGCGCTTCGGATGCTGGGCGCAGTAGAGGATGGCCTTGGCCACGATCTCCGGCGCGTACACGGGCGGCGGCAGGGCCGCTTCCTTGTCCATGTAGTTCTTCGCGTGCAGCGCGAACATGGTGTCGATCGCGGCCGGTTTCACCAAGGTGACCGAGATCGGCGCCTCTTCCTTTTCCAGCTCCATGCGCAGCGCGTCCGTGAACGCCTTCACCGCGTGCTTCGAGGCCGAATACATGCCCTGCAGCGGCGCGGCGCGGTCCGAGACTTCGCTGCCGACGTTGATGAGGGCGCCGCCGCCGCGCAGCTTCATGCGCTTGACCGCTTCCAGCGAACCATGCACCACGCCCCAGAAGTTGGTCTGGAACAGGCGCATGTGGTCTTCCAGCGCCACTTCCTCCAGACGCCCGAAGGTGCCCACGCCGGCATTGTTGACCCAGGTATCGATGCGCCCGAAGCGTTCCATTGCCGTGTGGCCGATGCGCTCGACGTCGGCCTGGTTGCCGACGTCGGCGGCGACGGTGGCCACCTGGCAGCCCTGGCGGCGCAGCTCGCTTGCCAGCTGGTCGAGGGCGTCGCCGTTGCGGGCCGCCAGCACCAGCTTGGCGCCTTGCTCGGCGGCCATGCGTGCGGTCGTCAGGCCAATGCCGCTGCTGGCGCCGGTAATCACCATCACCTGTTCATTGATGTTGCGAAGTTTTACGGACATGTCGCTTTCCTTTCCTCTGGTTGGAGTCGGATAGCCCGCGCCATCGCGGCCGGGCCACTGCCTGTCTTGCCGAACTGGATAGTCGAACTAGCCATGGTCGTGATCATGGGCTGTATTTCAAGCCATTTTTTGCCGGGCTGGCGCGCCGTAGGGGAAGAGGACGGTTCTTGCAGGCGACGCGTATCGGGGGAGGGGCGGCCCAGTTGTGCGCGAAAGGGTCGCGTTCGCTGATAGGATCGAAGCGCGGCGGCAGAGGGAACGATGGGCCGCGGCCCGAAACACAAACGGCAGCCGCGATGGCTGCCGTGATGCGATGGCCGCGGTCCCAGGCAGGGCCGCAAACCGCGTCCCGGCCGGTGCGCAAGGGCGCCGGCCGAGGGCGAAGGAAGATTCAGTGGGCTTTCGAGAGGATCAGCAGCCAGCGGCCGAACAGCAGTACTTCGACGTGCCCCGCCTCGATGCCGGTATCGCATTCGATGATCGGATTGACCGGGTAGAAGCGCTTGCGGAAGTCACGCGTGAGCGAGAGTTCGCGGCGGCCGAAGCGCATCATGAAAGGAGCAGGAGCGTATTCCAGGCCGAAGGAGTTGTTCAGAGTGGTCATTGACGGATCCCTTGTTGGTTTGTTGTGTTGGTCAAGTGAGTACAGAATAGCACAACCACTGTATAAATCTACAGGTACTGTACAAATAACCAGTAAATTTTTTTAACTGTGGTTTTTTTGCCATCCACCCCCATTTGCCGCAGCATGGACAAATCGCTCACCGCCCGCCTGCACCGCTTCGCCGCCGCCCGCGTCTCGCCCGAGGAAGAATTCGGCCTGCACCTGACCGTCGGCGTGCTGGTGCTGCTGCTGGCGATGGCCGGCTTTGCCCGCATCGCCGGCGCGGTGGTGGCGGGCGCGCCGATTACCCAGCTCGACGTCGAGCTGGCGAACTGGCTGCATGCGCATGCGCATGAAAGCCTCCTGCTGCGCAACTTCATGATGGGCGTCACCCACCTGCACAGCACGCCGGGCATGCTGGCGCTCACGGCGCTGGCGGGGTGGTGGTTCTACAGCCGCGGGGCGCGCCACTGGATGCTCACCCTGCTGGCGACGGTGCCCGGCGGGATGGTGCTGAACGTCCTGATGAAGCACACCTTCGAGCGCGCGCGACCGCATTTCGACGAGCCGCTGCTGACGCTCTCCACCTACAGTTTCCCCAGCGGGCACACGGTAGCCGCGACCCTGTTCTACGGCCTCCTGGCCTGCTACCTGACGCGCCACGCGCACGGTTGGGCGCGCCGCGCCGGCATCGTGCTGCTGGCCTGCCTGATGGTGGCGCTGGTGGCCGGCTCGCGCCTCTACCTGGGCGCCCATTACCTGTCCGACGTGCTGGCGGCCATCGCCGAGGGCTGCGCCTGGCTGTCGATCTGCGTGACCGGCGTGGCGACCCTGCGCCGGCGCCAGGCCGCGCGCGCGCGGCGCAGCGCAACGAACCTGAACGAGGAAACCTGATGCGTACACTTGTGCATTTGTCCGACCTGCATTTCGGCCGCGTCGATGGAGCGCTGCTGGGGCCGCTGCGCGACCTGATCCACAACGTCGCGCCCGACGTGCTGGTGGTCTCGGGCGACCTGACCCAGCGCGCCCGCAGCGAACAGTTCGAGGAGGCGCGCGCCTTCCTCGACACCTTGCCGGGGCCGCAGATCGTGGTGCCGGGCAACCACGACATCTCGCTGTACAACGTGTTCCGCCGCTTCGTGAAGCCGCTGGACCGCTACAAGCGCTACATCACGGACGACCTCGACCCGGTTTTCGTCGACGACGAGATCGCCGTGGTCGGCGTCAACACGGCGCGCTCGCTGACGATCAAGGACGGGCGCGTCAACCGCGAGCAGGTGGGGCGCATCCGCGAGCAGCTGGCCGGGCTCGACCCGCGCATCACCCGCATCGTCGTCACCCACCATCCCTTCGACCTGCCGGAAACCTTCGAACAGCGCGACCTGGTCAACCGCGCGCCGATGGCGATGGAGGTATTCGCGGAATGCGGGGTCGACGTGCTGCTGGCCGGCCACATGCACGTGAGCCATGCGGCCAGCACGGCGATGCGCTACCAGATCGACGCCTACGCGGCGCTGGTGGTGCAGGCCGGGACCGCGACCTCGACCCGCGGCCGGGGCGAAACGAATTCCTTCAACGTCCTGCGCGTCGAGCATGAGCGCGTGGAGGTCGACCGCTACGGCTGGGATGTGCTGGAGGGCGTGTACCGCATCGTCGTCACCGAGAAGTTCGTGCGCAGCGGGAGCGTGTGGGCGCCGGCCAGCGAGGGCATGCTCGCGGCTGGGCTATAGAGCACGTGACCGCGGGCTGCTACACTCGCGCCTTTCACAGCGCAACAGACACGAGTAAAACATGAAGAGCAGTTCGAACGGCGGCCTCGTCTATTCCACCGATTGCGGGCGCATGTGCCCCGCATGCCGGCAACCCCTCGTGCAGTGCGCGTGCAAGACCAAGGCCGCGCCCGTCGGCGACGGCGTGGTGCGCGTGTCGCGCCAGACGAAGGGCCGGGGCGGCAAGAGCGTCACCCTCGTCAAGGGGCTGGCGCTCGATGCCGCCGCCCTGGCGGTGCTGGGCAAGCAGCTGCGCACGGCCTGCGGTTCGGGCGGCACCGTGAAGGATGGCGTGATCGAAATCCAGGGCGACCACTGCGATCTGGTGATGGAAACGCTCAGGAAGCAGGGCCATAACCCGAAGCGCGCCGGCGGCTGAGACTCGAGGCAACGCCCCCGGGCTTCAGATCCAGTATTCGGTCAGGCGCGCCGCCCATTCCTTCACGCGGTCGGCCCAGGGACGGTCGCGCCACTCCTCGAGCGTGATCTCTTTCGAGGAGCGCAGGTCCTCGTTGAAGGCATTCTCCATGTCGCGCCCGAAGCCCGGGTCGATCACCACGACATTCAGTTCGTAGTTGTGGATGAAGCTGCGGCGGTCGATGTTGGCCGAACCGATGGTCGACCAGGCGCCGTCGATGACGGCCGTCTTGGCATGCAGCACGGCCACCTGCAACTGGTAGATGCGCACGCCGCCGGCAAGCAGCTGGTCGTAGAAGGCGCGCCCGGCGTGCATCACCAGACCGTGGTCGGACACGCCCGGCAGCACCAGCTTCACGTCGACGCCGCGCTTGGCGGCGCCGATCAGGGCGTCCACGGTCTGCTGGTCGGGCACGAAATAGGCCGAGGTGACGTGCACCGACTTCTTCGCCTCGTTGATCGCCACCAGCAGGGACTTGTAGATTTCCGAATGCCGGCCCGGCTCGGTGGCCAGCACCCGCACGAACTTGTCGCCCGCCGGCGCGAGGCGCGGGAAGTAGTCGACCGCCGGCAGTTCGCCCGCCTCCTGGCGCACCCAGTTGTTGATGAAGGCCCACTGCAGCGTCGCCACCGCCGGTCCCTCGATCTTGATGTGGGTGTCGCGCCAGCCGACCTTGTCCTTGTCGACGCTGTCCGGCTTGCGGCGCGAGCGGAACAGCGAGCTGTTGGCGTAGTCGCTGCTGATGTTGATGCCGCCCGTGAAGCCGACGCTGCCGTCGACCACCAGGATCTTGCGGTGGTCGCGGTTGTTGATCGACCAGTTGCCCTTGGCCTTGGCCGGATTGATGGGATTAAAGGCGAGCATGTTCACGCCGGCCGCGCGCATGTTGTCGAAGAAGGCCTGGGGCGTGCCGATGGTGCCGACGCTGTCGTACATCACGTTCACGACCACGCCCTGGCGCCGCTTTTCCATCAGCAGCTCGGCGAACTGCAGGCCGATCGGGTCCTGGTCGAAGATATAGGTCTCGAGGTTGATCGAGGTCTTGGCGTTCCTGACCGCGTCGATCATGGCGCGCAGGGTGGCCGGACCGTCGAACAGGAGCTGGACGTTGTTGCCGGCGATCAGGGGCACGCCGGTGGCCTGCTCCTCGAGCACGGCCAGCTGCTTCAGGTCGGACGTGGCATTGGCCCAGCGCCGCGCCAGCAGCTTCGATGCCTGGGCCTGCGGCATCGGCCCCTTGGCGGTGGCGACCGTGGGCGCCGACTTGGCCGGGGTGTCCGGCAGTTGTTCGGCGTCCGGCAGGGTCTTGCAGGAAGCGACGGCGCACAGGAAGGCGAAGGCGGCGGCCCAGATCGAGACACGATGCTTGTTCATTTGGATCCCTTTGTGGCCGTCGGCGCGGCGTCGATGACGTCCACGTCCTTGGGGCCGAAGAAGAAGTCGAGCGGCGCGTGCAGGAAGCGCCGGCCGAGGGCGCGCAGCAGCAGGATGCCGCGCGTGAAGCGGATCTTGCGCGCCCGCAGCGCCACCGACAGCGCCAGGTGGAAGCTGACGATCAGGTTGACGGCGCCGATCAGGGCCACGCCCAGCGCGGCATTCGCGATCATCGGCCAGCTCATCTGGTAGTCGAGGCCGACCAGGGCGGTGGCGAAGTTGGCGGTCGAGAAGGTGACGTGGCGGATGTCGAGCGGCAGGCCGAGCAGGTAGCCGACGGTGCCGGTGGTGCCGAGCAGGATGCCGAAGAAGAAGTTACCCATCAGGCCGCCCAGGTTGTCCTCGATGTACACCGACAGGCGCGCGCGGCGCTCGCTGCCCAGCACCCAGCCGAGCCAGCGCAGCTGGCGCACGCGCTGGCCCATGCGGGTGTAGAGCGCCTTGTTGTCGTAGTAGCCGGAGATCAGCCCGGCGACGAACAGCCAGACCCCGGCAATGGCCGCGTAGAACAGCGCCGGCGTGTGGATCGGGTCGATGTCGTGCAGCAGGTGGTGGGCCTTCTCGGGCGTGACCAGATGGTGGCCCATCATCTGCTGGTAGGCGATGGCGATCACCAGCGCGGTGGGGAAGGCGACCACGACGTTGCCCAGCACCGAGACGATCTGGGTGCGGAACACCTTGTTGACCAGCTCGGCCATGCTGTCGAAGTCGATGTCGCGTCCGTCGCGGCTGTGCAGGCCGGCCGCGATGCGCTGGGCCGTCATGGCCGGCTGCTTGGTCGCGATGGTCCAGTGCAGCATGTGCACCAGCATGAAGCCCAGCGAATAGTTCATGCTGAACAGGAAGGACTCGACCAGGGGCGCGGCGCGCAGGTAGCTCAGCAGGATCTTGAAGGTCGCCATGAAGCCGACGATGAAGCCGGCCCCGGCCGAGGCGCCGAACATGCGGCGCAGGCCGCCGCGGCTTTCGGCGATGTAGTGCTCGCCGGTGCGGCTGGCGTTCTCCGTGACATTGCGCGCCAGCAGGTCGATGTTATCGCGGAACAGCCCGCTCACCTGGTACTTGGTGTTGTGCGCCTCGACCAGCTCCTGGGCCAGCGCCAGGGCGGCGGCGCGGCGTTCGCTGACCACCGGCGGCCCGTGCGGCGAGGTCGTGGCGGGCAGCAGGGTGCCGCTGTATTCGACGCTGTCCTGCTCCGAGGTTTCGATCGGGGCCGCCACGGGCGCGGGCAGCGCGCGCGGCTGGGCCGCCTCGCTGACGTCGACCAGGAACAGCAGCTTGCGCAGGCGGCCGATGCTCTGGGTGATCGCCACCAGCACATAGGTCAGGGCGACACTGGTGCCGAAGGACAGGGAATTGCGGCGGATCTTGGCCACCACGTCCTCGCACTGGTCCAGCATCACGATCAGGTGGCGGGCGTCGTCCGGGCGCTCCACAGTGCCGTCGAGAAAGCGCCCATAGGCGTCGAGGTAGGCGTTGACCTCGATGTTCTGCATCAGGAAGGGCGAATCGAAATCCTCGATCTCGCTGTAGCTGTGCACCAGGCGCGGCTCGAGGCCGAGCGCGCAGATGCGGCAGGACAGGGTGCGGACGGCGTCGAGCATGCCGATCACCGTGACGTAGCGCGCGCGGTCGGGCGCGGCGTCGCGCGGCGGCGGCGCGTCGGCGACGACGTCGAACAGGGCCAGCCAGTCGGCGTCGGGCACCATCCGGATCCACTCGTGGTCATCCTCGGCGTAGAGCACGCGGTCGAGGGCGTCGGAGAGGTAGATGTCGTCGAGCGCCGGCGGCAGCAGGCGGTAGGAAATGCGGCGCTTGAGCTCGGTGAAGAAACCGTCGTTGGACAGGATGCCGACATCGCTGTACAGGCTGGTGTGGCGGCGCTTCTCGAGCAGGGTGACGATGTAGCTGCGCAGGGCCCAGGCCTGCTGCGGGTTCCCTTTCAATAACTGGGTGAGGGTGCGCACGGCGGCGCGCGCATGTCCGCGGTCGCGCCGGCGCGGGCGCAGGCAGCAGACCAGTTCGACCAGCAGGTCGATGCGGTCGCTGTGCGGGTCGATGCGTTCGAGAATGGCGAGCATAAGTAGTCCGGTCTCCGGGATAGACAGTGTACGCGTGGGGCCGCCGGAAAATTGGTACGGCAACGAACAGACTGAACAGGTGATGGCGATCACCGGGAAAGAAGCGGCCGGGCTGCGCGGGGCAGCCCGGCCGCGGGGGCACTATAACCGATCGTGGCCGCCGCCGTGGAGAGCGGGGTTCAGGTGAAGGAGAGCAGGAAGGCGGTGAACAGGAAGCCGGCGGCCCAGCAGCCGAAACCGCAGGCCGCCGCCAGGGCGAGCGCGCTGTTCCAGGCGCGGCGCGGATAGCGCCGGCCATAGCGGCGGCGCACGGCCGCCCATTGCGGCCAGGCCGCGCCCAGCAGCCAGAGCAGCAGCCAGGCCAGCGCCAACCAGTGGAACAGCGGGGAATCGCCGTTCAGGCGCCGGTTGATGCCCGCGGCCAGCAGTTGCAACGCCAGCATGGCGAGGCTGGCGCGGAACCAGCGGCGCGCGCTGGCCGCCGCGTGCGCGTCGCCGAGGATGCGCCAGTTGTGCATCAGGAGCCAGGAACCGAAGGCCGGCGTGAACACCAGGCTCCAGGCCGCGACGGCCGAAGGCCGCCACAGCGCGCCGTGGTCGCGGACGGGAATGCTGGCGTGGTCGAGGTCGGAAGCCTGGCAGGTGTCGCGCATGATGGCGATAGGAAATGTTGCCCAAGTGAAGCAACACTATCGCGCGCTTGAGGAAGGCAATCCTTGCGCGGCGTCGAAGCGGCGCACGAGCTGGGTCAAGCCACCGAAGGCCCCGCTGCGCCCGGCTCAGGCGGCGCGGTCCATCAGGTGCAGTTGCAGGTGCTGCAGCAGGACCACCGTCTTGACGTCCTCGATCTCGCCCCGGGCCAGCCGCGCGAACACCTCGTCGTAGCCGAGTTCCAGCACCTCGATGTCCTCGCCTTCGTCCTCCTTGCCGCCGCCGCCGTCGCGGCGCTGGGCCGGCGTATAGCGGGCGACGAAGTAATGCACGCGCTCGGTGGACACGCCGGGGCTGGCGAAGAGCGTCATCACGTGTTCCACCTGTTCCACGTCGTAGCCGGTTTCCTCGCGGATCTCGGCGCGCACGCGCTCGGCGGGGTCGGCGCCCTCGAGCACGCCGGCGGCGGTCTCGAACAGGTAGCCGTGGTGGCCCGACAGGTGGGCGCCGATGCGGAACTGGCGCGTCAGGAGCACGGTGCGGCGCTCGGGGTCGTAGAGCAGGGCGGTGGCGCCGTCGGCGCTGGCATACACCTCGCGGGTCTCGCGCTGCACGGCGCCGTCGCGGCGGCGCTGCTCGTAGGTGATCTTCTTGAGGGGATAGTAGTCGTCGGACAGGACGTGCTGGTCGACGATGCGGACGGAATCCTTGTGCATGGGCGCTCCGGTGGGTTCGGAGCCAGCTTACACGAGGGCGTGCCGATGCTACGCACGAAAAAAACGCCCGGCGCAAAGGCCGGGCGTTCTTGGTCAGGCGAACAGTTCGATCAGAACTTGTAGCCAGCGGTCAGGCGGAAGTAACGACCCATGCCGTTGTGCAGCTGCGGGTTGAAGCCTTCGCTCGGGTAACGCGGATCGTACGGCGCCGCGGTGTCGAACAGGTTGCGGATGTTCGCCGACAGGGTCCAGTTCTTGAAGCCCGTGTAGGTGTAGCCGACGTTGACGGTGGTCCACTCAGGCACCGAGCAGTCGCTCACCCAGTTGGTGAACTTCGGCAGGCCGCCGACTTGCTGGCCGGCCGGACGAGCGCCGCTGCCGTAGTAGCAGAACGGCGGGTCGAAGACGACCTTGTCGTCGTAGCGACGGTACAGCGAGACCGGCGACACGTAGTCGATCGAACCGGTCACGGTGTGCACGCCCATGGTCCAGGCGGTCGACAGGGTGGCGCGGTGGCGCGGGATATCGCCCACCGAGGTTGCCCAGTCGGCCAGGCCGCCGTTGGTGCCGACCAGGTTGTTTTCCTGCTCGCCCGGACGCTCTGCGCGCTTGTACGAGATCGCGTAGTTGTAGTCCAGCTTGGTCGACAGGCGGCCCTTGTCGCCCAGCGACAGGCGGTGCGCCACTTCGAAGTCCAGGCCCGACACGGTGGTCGAACCCTGGTTCACGTAGTAGCGGTTGACGGCGCTCAGCGGGCCGCTGTTCGGGATCACGTTGCCGTTTTCGTCACGCAGCAGGTTGGCCGGGTTGTTGTCGCGGATCGCCAGGGTCGGGTACAGCTCCGGGTGGTCGACGACGAAGCCAGCCGACAGCAGCGCGGTCTCGTCTTCCTTGCGGATCTTGTAGTAGTCGATCAGGATGTCGAGGTTGCGGGTCGGGTTGATGATCGCGCCGAACGAGAAGCTCTTCGAGGTTTCCGGCTTCAGGTCCGGGTTGGCGCTCGACATGCTCGAGATGCGGCGCGAGCAGTCGGCGTCCGATGCGCCTGGCAGCGGATCTTCGCCGTTCGGGCAGCGCACGGTGTCGGCGATGGTCGAGAACGACTGCACGCCGCCCTTGGCGATCTGCGACAGGGCCGGGGCGCGGAAGCCTTCGGCGTACGACGAACGGAAGGTCAGCTTGTCGTTGACGGTCAGCTTGGCGCCGACTTTCGGGACGAAGCTCGACTCGGTCGGGTACTTGTCGTAGCGGCCGGCGAAGTCCATCTCGAAGTTCTTGGTGAACGGGGTGCGCAGTTCGACGAAGGCCGACTTGACCATGCGCTGGGCATCGATCAGCGAGTTGGCCAGGCCGACGATGTTGCCAGTCTGGGTCTGGATGTCCGGGGTCATCGACAGCTTTTCCTGGCGGATTTCGCCGCCGAAGGCCAGGCCGATGTCGCCGCCGGCCAGGGTGCCGATGGTGGTCGAGGCTTTCGCGTCGAACTGGGCGACCTGGGCGTAGCCTTCGTTGACCACGTCACGCACGACCGACGGATCGGCCGCGGTCTCGGCCAGGGTGCGGCCTTCGTTCACGATACGGTCGATGGTCGGACGGTACAGCATGCCGCGCATGGTCTCGGTGCGCTCGCTGCGGTTCAGCAGCAGGCCGGTTTCCCAGTCGAAGTTGCCGGTGGTGCCCTTCAGGCCAGTCAGCAGGCGGTAGGCCTCGTTGACGTTGCGCGAGCCGCCGGTGGTGTTGGTGAAGCGGTAGCCGACTGCGGCGCGCGAGTCAGCCCATGGATTGTCCGGATGGCCGGCCGGCAGGATGACCTGGTAGTCGCTCGGCAGGCCGTCGGTGCGGAACACGGTGCTCGGCGAGGTCGAGTTGATGCCCGACGGGTTGCCGGTGTATTCGCGGTCGACGCGGCTGTAGCCGAATTCGGTAAACGAGGTGATGTCCGGGGTGATCTGGACGGTCAGCTTGCCCAGCAGGTTGGCGTCCTTGCCCTTGCTCTGCGCTTCGGCGTTGTTGTTCGCGTCGTAGTTGCAGAAGGTGCGGCCGTTCAGCATCGAGGTCGCGGTCAGGTTGTGCGCGACGCGGTCACCGGTGATCAGCTGCGAAGGATCGCAACCGTCGGTGCGGTTGATGATGTTGGCGCCATCCTTCAGGGTGGTGGCGAAGTCGCGCGCGCCCGGGGTCTTCTCGCGGAAGAAGAAGGCCTGGTTGGACAGGTAGCTCGAGTACGGGTTCAGACGCGCGTTGATGTCCGAGTACATGTGCGCCTTGATGTCCTTGACATCCTTGATGCCGGTGCGGTCGCGCTGCGCCAGGTCGAAGGAGACGAAGGCGTTGTAGCGGTCCTTGTCCAGGTCGCCGAAGCCGAATACGCCGTTGACGTTGTTGCGAGCGAACTCGCCGTCGTCGTTGGCGCTGGTCGAGACCTTGATCTCGGCGCCCTGGTAGTCGTTCTTGGTGATGAAGTTGATGACGCCGGCGATGGCGTCCGAGCCGTAGACGGCCGACGCGCCGTCCTTGAAGATCTCGACGCGTTCGATGGCCGAGACCGGGATGCTGTTCAGGTCATAGACGGCCGACTTGCCTTGGTTCGGATCGGCGTAGGCCGAAGCGGTGATGCGGCGGCCGTTCAGCAGGATCAGGGTCGACGACGAGCCCAGGCCGCGCAGCGACGCGGTCGAGGTGCCCTTCGAGAAGGAACCGTCGGTGATGTCGTTCGAGGTGCCCGAGCCGAATGCCGGGATCGAGTGCAGCAGTTCGGCGACGGTGTTGGCGCCGGTCGCTTCGATCTGCTTGGCGTTCATCACGCCGACCGGCGAGGAGCCTTCCTTGTCGGCGCGCTTGATGTTGGAACCGGTCACGTACACCTTGGTGACTGGCGCGGCAGCTTCCTGCTGCGCGAAAACGACGCTGGACGAAGCCAGGGTCAGGGCGACAGCGATAACGCTGCGCTTTACTGCCAGATGCTGCTTAGTCAAAAAACTCTCCGATACTTCTTGAACGAAGCGTCCTTGCCGCGTTGGCGCCCGCTTGTGGCTGGCCCTGACGGCATCGATGTTTCGTCTGTTGCGGTTTAGATAAATTGCTCAAGCGGCAAAATGCGCTTGAGAGCAACATAAAAGCATTTCGGATAAACAAAAGTCAAATCTGATTGGTCATTTGTTTGATAAATGCAACATGCATGAGCTGTGGTGATAGGCGTATCACCCAACAAGGCTCTCGGCCATATAAATAGAAACGGCCCATGCATAAGTTAATCTTATGCATGGGCCGCAGATGCAGCGAAGATTACTTAGCCGCGTGCGGGCTCGGCGACGTAGATCTCGACGCGGCGGTTGCGTGCGCGGCCTGCCGGATCGGTATTCGAGGCGATCGGCTCACGGTCGGCGCGGCCTTCGATGGTGATGCGGCTCGGGTTCACGCCGCGGCCAGCGAGGTAGTCGCGGGTGCGGGCGGCGCGGTCGACCGACAGCGGCTGGTTGATCGCGGCGCTTCCGGTGTTGTCGGTGTGGCCGATGATCACGACGTTGGTCGCCGGGTTCTCGTTCAGCGTGGTGGCGAAGCGCTCGAGGATGGGCTGGAAGTTCGACTTGATGTCCGAGCGGCCCGTGTCGAACGAGATGTCGCTCGGGATTTCCAGCTTCAGGCGGTTGTCCGAGGTCTGGGACACCTGTACGCCGGTGCCCTGGGTGGCCTGTTCCATCGCCTGCTTCTGCTGTTCCATGCGCTTGGACCAGATGTTGCCGATGACGGCGCCGGCTGCGCCGCCGATGACGGCGCCCTTGGCGGCGCGGCTGCCGCCGCCACCGCCGGTGGTGCCGCCGATCAGGGCGCCGAGGGCCGCGCCGGCGCCGGCGCCGGTCGCGGTGCCGCGCTGGGTTGCGCTCATGTCGGCGCAGCCGCTCACGCCGAGGGCGAGGACGGTTGCTGCGATGGCGGATTTGGTCAGGTTAGTATGCATTTCGCTCTCCTAGAAAAAATCCGTTTCGTAGGCGCACCCTGCGGGCACGTCCGCGAAACGGATTGGTCAAACAACTTCTTGTTGGCGCATCAATAATAACACTGAGGCGTCAGTCGACCGGCTGCGGCTATATGCCTCGCCCACTGATCAGGCGCACCAGGATCATGATCACGGCAACCACCAGCAGGATGTGGATGAAGCCGCCAATCGTGTACGAGGTGACCAGGCCAAGCAGCCACAGAACGATCAAAATGATGGCAATGGTATAGAGCATGATGTGTCTCCTCATTCAACGCGCCGTGGGTGGCGCGGTAGATTCAGTATGAGGCGACCTGCTCAGCATCACCGTTCGATGGCGTACATTATGCGCCAGATTTTTGTTCGCTTCGCAATCCGGGTATCCAGCCCATGAAACCGAGCAGGCCGACGATGCCGATCAGGCAGGTCAGGAGGCCGCCGGTGACCAGGAAAATGACATCGTGCGGCGCCAGTTCCTGTCCCTGTTCGAGCGGCGGACTCGCCGACACCAGGCCGAAGGCCGTCACAACCAATCCCCAAACGATGATGCCGATCCACGCAAGGCTGTTCATGCTGATCCTCTTTTATCGATGGTCTTGTCCACGTACGCATTATTGATTTCGCGCAAGCCATTGTCCGGTTAGCTCAGCAGTATTTCCGTGCGTTGGCGCACATTGCGCTGAAGAAAATAACAAGGCCGGGCGTCCACGGGGGACGACCGGCCTCGCAATCCCGGAATCGGGACAAAGGGGAAGGGGCTCAGGCGGCGCGCAGATGACCCTTGACGATGCGCACGCGGTCGCCGCTGCGCCATTGCGGCTCGCTGTTCTGATGGAAGGTGCGCAGCGTGCCGTCGTCCAGGCGCACCCGGATCTCGTAGCTGGTCGTCGCCTTCATGTTGCCTTCGACCTGGTTGCCGACCACGGCGCCGCCGATGGCGCCGGCGACGGTCGCCAGTTGACGGCCGTGGCCGCCGCCGATCTGGTTGCCGAGCAGGCCGCCGACGACGGCGCCGCCGGCCGCGCCCAGGCCGCTGCCCTGGGCGCGCTGCTTGATCGCGCGGACCGACTCGACGTTGCCGCAGTTCGAGCACCATTTCGGCGTGTCGTTGGCGGCCACCTGCACCGGCTTCGACTTGGCGACAGTGCGCGGGGCAGGCTCAGGAGCAGGCTCGGCAACGGGCGCAGGCGCCGGCGCGGCGGGAGCATACGCCTGGGCGGCCTGCTGGGCCGGATAGGCGGGAGCACCCGGTGCGGCGGCCACAAGGCCCTGCTGGGCCAGCGGGTCGACGCCGGCCGCCGGCAGGGCGGGGGCGTTTTGCGTGGCCGACGGCAGGCTGGCGGCGAGCGCGGCGCGGTCGGCCTCGCTGAGCTGGCGGCTGGCGTTGCCGCCGATCGAAGACGGGATCCAGCCCATGATGGCTGCGGTACCGACCAGGCAGAACAACACAACGGCGAGCGCCGCGATCAGCAGCAGCGGATGGTGCTGGGTGCGCGCCGGTGGAGTAGGAATATTGTTCATGGCTTGTCCTTGGCTGGTTGCAAGCCGCATCTGCGGCCTGCGCCGGCCAGGCGGGCTCGCCCGGTCGACGCCAGGATTGTCCCTAGGAACAACAAGGTATTCCGTGCGTCACCGAACATACTTCCCCCTATCGTCCGCTTTACTCTGATCGAAATTGTTTGCAAATGTATCCGCCGCACGCGCCGCCGCTTTTCGAGGGGCGATCCGTGCGGCTCACTGCGAGGGTCCGATGAATTACGCCGCTTCCCCCGAGGTCGCCGAGCACAACGCCAATCTGCTGCTGGCCGCGCTCCCGCCGCAGGAGCTGGCCCAAGTATTGCCTATGCTCGACCAGGTCAAGGTCGAGGCCGGAGAGGTGCTGTCCGAGGCGGGCGAACCCTTCCACCACATCTATTTCCCGCACGATTGCCTGATCTCCCTGCTCGGCGTGGCCGGCGGGCGCATGACGCTCGAGGTCGGCCTGGTCGGACGCGAGGGCATGCTCGGCGCCACCGTGGCGCTGGGCCACCAGACGGCCCAGGTGCGCGCCGTGGTGCAGCGTCCGGGCAGCGCCAGCCGCATGCGGAGCAGCGATTTTCGCGCCGAGTTCGCGCGCAATCCGGCGCTGCAGCGGGTGCTGTACCGCTACACCGACACCCTGCTGGCGCAGGCGATCCAGATCGCCGTGTGCAGCCGCTTCCACGTGCTCGAGGCGCGCCTGGCGCGCTCGCTCCTGATCACGCGCGACCGCCTGCAGTCCGACAAATTCCACCTGACCCACGAGTTCCTGGCCCATGCCCTGGGCGTGCGCCGGGTCGGCGTCACCAAGGCGGCCAGCGCCCTGCAGCAGCAGGGGCTGATCATCTACAGCCGCGGCAACATCGAGATCCTCGACGCGGCCGGGCTGGCGGCGGCGGCCTGCACCTGCTACGAGATCGTCAAGGATGCCTCGGTCGGGGCCCTGTCGAGCGCGTTTGTCTGACCGCGGCGGCCGCTATTCGTGGTGCTTCACGCAGGCGTAGGGTGGGCGCCCCTGTGCCCACGCGTGATACTCGCATGGTGTTGGCGCATCAGGGCGGGCCAACAATGTTCATCGTTCACGCGTGGGCACAGGGGCGCCCACCCTACGTGTCGTTTGCCGATGGCAGGTTTGTCCACCAACAAAAACGCCCCGCAAGTGAACTGAACCCCAAAAGTTGGACACCAACTTTTGGGGTTTTTTCATGACGAAGTACAATGAGCAGTTCAAGCTCAAAATTGTCCAGGAATACCTGGACGGGGCGGCCGGCAGCAACACGTTGGGGA
>JBFLZJ010000004.1:0-385699 GCA_040755875.1 Pseudomonadota bacterium
CGGACAAGGAAATGGTCATGCCAGGCGATAACGTGTCGATCACCGTCAAGCTGATCAACCCGATCGCGATGGAAGAAGGTCTGCGCTTCGCAATCCGCGAAGGCGGCCGTACCGTCGGCGCCGGCGTGGTTGCCAAGATCATCGCCTAAGCGATAAGCAATATGTAGTACCGAAGAGGCGAAATGTTTCGCCTCTTCAAAAAACATTCCCCGCCATGCGCGCGCATGGTGTAGAATGTGTGATTCAGCTGAAGTCTTCGTAGGGGTGTAGCTCAATTGGCAGAGCGTCGGTCTCCAAAACCGAAGGTCGCGGGTTCGATTCCCTCCGCCCCTGCCACCGAATTCTGGTGCGCAGCACCGAAAGTAAAGAAGAATGTCTAATCAATCCGTGCAAACCGTTAGCACCTCGAATGACAAGTTCAAGGTAGCCCTGGCGGTGGTTGCTGCGATTGCAGGCGTAGTCGGGTTCTTTTACCTGAAAGGCCAGAACAAACCAGCCTTGGTCGCCGCCGGCGCCCTCGTGGCTGGTTTAGTTTTTGCTGTCCTGCTTTTGTGGACGTCCACCACCGGACGCGAGTTCCTGAACTTCGCCAAAGAGTCCGTTCGCGAAACCAAGAAGGTTGTTTGGCCGAGCCATAAGGAAGCGCGCATGATCACCATGATCGTGTTTGCCTTCGTCGTCGTGATGGCGATCTTCCTCTGGGGCACGGATAAGATTCTGGAATTCCTGTTGTACGACCTGATCCTGGGGTGGAAACAATAATGAGCGAAAACGTACAAGACAACGTGCCGGGCGACGCCCCGGCACAAGACGCTGGTGCGCCGCTGAGTGTCCCGGTCAGCAACAAGCGCTGGTACGTCGTACACGTCTACTCCGGCATGGAAAAGAGCGTCATGCGCGCTCTCACCGAGCGCATCGAGCGCGCGGGCATGCAGGAACAGTTCGGACGCATCCTGGTCCCGACCGAAGAAGTCGTCGAAGTCAAGAATGGCAGCAAATCGGTTTCCGAGCGCCGCTTCTTCCCTGGCTACGTGCTGGTCGAGATGGAAATGACCGACGAGACCTGGCACCTGGTGAAGAACACCAGCAAGGTCACCGGCTTCATCGGCGGCAAATCGAACAAGCCTACCCCGATTCCGGCGCGCGAGATCGACAAGATCATGCAGCAGGTCCAGGAAGGCGTCGAGAAGCCAAGGCCGAAAGTGCTGTACGAAGTGGGCGAGCAGGTCCGCATCAAGGAAGGCCCGTTCACTGACTTCAACGGCAACGTCGAGGAAGTCAACTACGAAAAATCGAAGGTGCGTGTCACTGTCACCATCTTCGGCCGCGCGACTCCGGTGGAGCTGGAGTTCGGGCAGGTAGAGAAAGTCTAAAACGCTTTAATCGGAGCGTCGCAGCAGCAAGGCGGAATCCGGTAAGAGGAGCCCCGCCGAGTGGTAGTGGTGGGGCGCTACTACTCAATGCCAATCTAGGAGCCATTCATGGCAAAGAAAATTATTGGCTTTATCAAGCTGCAAGTTCCGGCTGGTAAGGCAAACCCATCCCCACCGATCGGTCCTGCACTCGGTCAGCGCGGCCTGAACATCATGGAATTCTGCAAGGCGTTCAACGCCCAGACCCAAGGTTTCGAGCCAGGCATGCCGATCCCGGTCGTGATCACCGCGTTCGCCGACAAGTCCTTCACCTTCGTGATGAAGACCCCGCCGGCAACCTACCTGATCAAGAAAGCCGCTGGCATCACCAAGGGTTCGCCGAAGCCGCACACCGACAAGGTTGGCACGCTGACCCGTGCTCAGGCTGAAGAAATCGCAAAAACCAAGCAGCCGGACCTGACCGCCGCCGACATGGACGCCGCAGTGCGTATCATCGCTGGCTCGGCACGTTCGATGGGCATCACGGTGGAGGGTGTGTAATGGCTAAGCTGTCCAAGCGCGTCAAAGAAATGAAAGCGAAAGTCGACCGTAACAAGGTCTACGCCTTCGACAACGCACTGTCGATCGTCAAGGAATTCGCAACCGCCAAGTTCAACGAGTCGATCGATGTCGCCGTTCAGCTGGGCGTGGATCCGAAGAAGTCGGACCAGGTCGTTCGTGGTTCGGTCGTCCTGCCAGCAGGCACCGGCAAGACCGTGCGCGTCGCCGTGTTCGCCTCGGGCGACAAGGCCGAAGCCGCTAAAGCCGCAGGCGCCGACATCGTCGGTATGGAAGACCTGGCAGAGCGCGTCAAGGCCGGCGACATGCCGTTCGACGTCGTCATCGCTTCGCCGGACACCATGCGTATCGTCGGTACCCTGGGCCAGATCCTGGGCCCGCGCGGCCTGATGCCGAACCCGAAGGTTGGCACCGTGACCCCGGACGTGGCTGGCGCCGTGCGCAATGCCAAGGCCGGTCAGGTCCAGTACCGTACCGACAAGGCTGGTATCATCCACGCGACCATCGGCCGCAAGTCGTTCTCGGACGCAGATCTGAAGGCCAACCTGGCCGCGCTGATCGACGCCCTGAACAAGGCCAAGCCGGCAACGTCGAAGGGCGTGTACCTGCGCAAGGTCGCGATCTCGTCGACCATGGGCGCTGGCGTCCGTGTCGATCACGCTTCGATCGCCGCTGCTTAATTAAAGCAAGAATCAAGTCCCCGCAGAACAGCGCGGGGCGCATCTTTGGGCTGCCGGGGCAAGAACACCGCTCCGGCAGGCAATCAAAGACCGTTGGGCCGAATGCAGAGGTTGGGCAGGAGGTTAAAAGCACACCCAACGCAGATGGTGTACCCGAACAAGTTTTGTAGTCCACGCTGCGTGAGTTCATCCGCGTTAGATTGACTTCTTAACTTCGGACGCCGTGTTCGAACCGATGCGGACATGTTGTTCGCATCATTTAAGGAGATTGACCGTGGGTCTTAATCTGAATGACAAAAAGGCCGTCGTCGAAGAGGTAAGCGCTAAAGTTGCAACCGCGCAAACCATCGTCGTGGCTGAGTACCGTGGCATCCAGGTTGCTCACTTGACCAAACTCCGTGCAGCCGCACGTGCCCAGGGCGTCTACCTGCGTGTTCTGAAGAACACGCTGGCTCGTCGCTCGGTTGAGGGCACGCAGTTTGCCTCGCTGGCTGATTCCATGACCGGTCCGCTGATCTACTCGATCTCGGACGATGCCGTTGCAGCAGCTAAAGTCATCAACGACTTCGCTAAAACCAACGACAAGCTGGTCGTGAAAGCCGGTAACTACGCTGGTAAGGCACTGGATGTCGCCGGCGTGACCGCGCTGGCAAGCATCCCGAGCCGTGAAGTCCTCATCGCCCAGCTGCTGGGCGTCATGCAGGCACCGGTGTCGGGCTTTGCACGAGTTCTGGCTGCAGTCGCAGCACAAAAAGGCGAAGGCGCCGCTGCTCCGGCAGCGGAAGCCACCGAAGCGTAATTGCTCCGGGCCTTTCTGTTCAAGTAGAACCAAACCTGTACTACACACACACAATATTTGGAGTTTCAAATGGCAATTAGCAAAGAAGAGTTCCTGGACGCAGTTGGCGCAATGTCGGTCATGGAACTGAACGACCTGGTCAAGGCTTTCGAAGAGAAGTTCGGCGTGTCGGCAGCTGCAATGGCAGCACCGGCAGCTGGCGGCGCCGCTGGCGGCGCAGCTGCTGCTGAAGAGCAGACCGAGTTCAACGTTGTTCTGGCCGAAGTCGGCGCGAACAAGGTCGGCGTCATCAAGGCCGTCCGCGAAATCACCGGCCTGGGCCTGAAGGAAGCCAAGGACCTGGTCGACGGCGCACCGAAGACCGTCAAGGAAGCCCTGCCGAAAGCTGACGCTGAAGCCGCTAAGAAGAAGCTGGAAGAAGCTGGCGCCAAGGCCGAGCTCAAGTAATAAAAACGCAAAGGGCGTCGATCTGGCGCCCGGAGCCGGAGTCAAAGCTTGCACACCCCTGCCGGAAGGCGGGGGCTGCGGCTTTGGCTCTTTTGTCGTCCCTGCGGCAAACGCAACACCCCTGCAGTACCGGCATCACGCAGCACAGAATAAATCGTAACACAGCAGTACGGTTGTCCTTTTCATCTGGCAGAACAAGAAGAGACTTGAGGCCTTGTATGTGGTGACCGCCACTGGCAATCCCTGAATTCTCATCCTTTCTGTCACTCACGGAGTGTCCATGCACTACTCATTTACTGAGAAGAAACGCATTCGCAAGTCGTTCGCGAAGCGCGCCAACGTTCACAACGTTCCATATCTTCTGGCTACCCAGCTTGAATCCTACGAGAATTTCCTGCAAGCGGACGCCGTCCCCTCCGTGCGCAAGAACGAAGGCCTGCAATCGGCTTTCACCTCGATTTTCCCGATCGTGTCGCACAACGGTTTTGCGCGCCTCGAATTCCTGTCCTACGTGCTGGGCGACCCCGCGTTTGACGTCAAGGAATGCCAGCAGCGCGGCCTGACCTTTGCCTCGCCACTGCGCGCCAAGGTGCGCCTGGTGATCCTGGACAAGGAATCGCCGACCAAGCCGGTCGTCAAGGAAATGAAAGAGCAGGAAGTGTACATGGGCGAACTGCCGCTCATGACCGCCAACGGTTCGTTCGTCATCAACGGCACCGAGCGTGTGATCGTCTCCCAGCTGCACCGTTCGCCGGGCGTGTTCTTCGAGCACGACCGCGGCAAGACGCACTCGTCGGGCAAGCTGCTGTTCTCGGCACGTATCATTCCTTACCGCGGCTCGTGGCTGGACTTCGAGTTCGACCCGAAGGACATCCTGTTCTTCCGCGTCGACCGCCGCCGCAAGATGCCGGTGACGATCCTGCTGAAGGCCATTGGCATGACGCCGGAACAGATCCTGGCGAACTTCTTCGTCTTCGACAATTTCACCCTGCGCTCGGAAGGCGCCGAGCTGGAGTTCGTGTCCGAACGCCTGCGCGGCGAAGTCGCGCGCTTCGACATCGTCGATCCGAAGACCGGCAAGACCATCGTGACGAAGGATAAGCGCATCAACGCCAAGCACGTGCGCGACATCGAGGCGGCCGGCATCAAGGCCATCTCGGTACCGGAAGACTACCTGGTCGGCCGCGTGCTGGCGACCAACGTCGTCGACGGCGACACCGGCGAAATCATCGCCAACGCCAACGACGAGCTGACCGACGAACTGCTGGGCAAGCTGCGCGACGCCAACATCGAGGCTATCCAGACCCTGTACACCAACGACCTGGACCAGGGCGCCTACATCTCGCAGACCCTGCGCACCGACGACACCGCCGACCAGATGGCCGCGCGCGTGGCGATCTACCGCATGATGCGTCCTGGCGAACCGCCGACCGAAGAATCGGTCGAGGCCCTGTTCAACGGCCTGTTCTACAGCGCCGAGCGTTACGACCTGTCGGCTGTCGGCCGCATGAAGTTCAACCGCCGCATCGGTCGCGACGAGCTGACCGGCGACATGACCCTGTCGAACGACGACATCCTGGCCGTGATCAAGATCCTGGTCGAGCTGCGCAATGGCCGCGGCGAAGTCGACGACATCGACCACCTGGGTAACCGCCGCGTGCGTTGCGTCGGCGAACTGGCCGAAAACCAGTTCCGCGCCGGCCTGGTGCGCGTGGAGCGCGCCGTCAAGGAACGCCTCGGCCAGGCCGAAGCGGACAACCTGATGCCGCACGATCTGATCAACAGCAAGCCGATCTCGGCCGCGATCCGCGAATTCTTCGGTTCGTCGCAGCTGTCGCAGTTCATGGACCAGACCAACCCGCTGTCGGAAATCACGCACAAGCGCCGTGTTTCCGCACTGGGCCCAGGCGGCCTGACCCGCGAACGCGCCGGCTTCGAGGTGCGCGACGTGCACCCGACCCACTACGGCCGCGTCTGCCCGATCGAAACGCCTGAAGGCCCGAACATCGGCCTGATCAACTCGCTGGCACTGTACGCCCGCCTGAACGAATACGGCTTCCTGGAAACCCCGTACCGCAAGGTTGAAGGTTCGAAAGTCACCGACAAGATCGATTACCTGTCGGCGATCGAAGAAGGCCGTTACATCATCGCCCAGGCAAACGCGAAGATCAACGAAGAAGGCCAGCTGATCGACGAACTGGTGTCGGCACGTGAAGCCGGCGAAACCATCCTGGTCTCGCCAGAGCGCATCCAGTACATGGACGTCGCCCCGGGCCAGATCGTGTCGGTTGCAGCCTCGCTGATTCCGTTCCTCGAGCACGATGACGCGAACCGTGCACTGATGGGCGCCAACATGCAGCGTCAGGCGGTTCCTTGCCTGCGTCCGGAAAAAGCCGTCGTCGGCACCGGCATCGAGCGCACCGTTGCGGTCGACTCGGGCACGACCGTGCAGGCAGTCCGTGGCGGCGTGGTGGACTACATCGACGCGGGCCGTGTGGTTATCCGTGTCAACGACGACGAGGCGCAAGCCGGCGAAGTCGGTGTGGACATCTACAACCTGATCAAGTACACCCGTTCGAACCAGAACACCAACATCAACCAGCGTCCGATCGTGCAGGTGGGTGACCGTGTCGCCCGTGGCGACGTGATCGCCGACGGCGCATCGACCGACCTGGGCGAACTGGCACTGGGCCAGAACATGCTGGTCGCGTTCATGCCGTGGAACGGCCTGAACTTCGAGGACTCGATCCTGATCTCGGAAAACGTGGTCAAGGACGACCGCTACACCTCGATCCACATCGAAGAGCTGTCGGTCGTCGCTCGCGACACCAAGCTCGGTGCGGAAGAGATCACCCGCGACATCTCGAACCTGGCGGAGAACCAACTGGCTCGCCTGGACGAGTCGGGCATCGTCTACATCGGCGCGGAAGTGACCGCCGGCGACGTGCTGGTCGGTAAGGTGACCCCGAAGGGCGAAACCCAGCTGACCCCGGAAGAGAAGCTGCTGCGCGCGATCTTCGGCGAAAAAGCATCGGACGTGAAAGACACCTCGCTGCGCGTGCCTTCGGGCATGGTTGGTACCGTCATCGACGTGCAAGTGTTCACCCGCGAAGGCATCCAGCGCGACAAGCGCGCCCAGCAGATCATCGACGACGAGCTGAAGCGTTTCCGCCTGGACCTGAACGACCAGATGCGTATCGTGGAAGGCGACGCCTTCCAGCGTCTGGAGCGTATGCTGGTTGGTAAAGTCGTCAACGGCGGTCCGAAGAAGCTGTCGAAAGGCGCTGTCATCACCGCCGAGTACCTGGCCGACCTGGACAAGTTCCACTGGTTCGACATCAGGCCAAGCGACGACGAGACCGCCAACGCACTGGAAGCGATCAAGGAGTCGATCAACGAGAAGCGCCACCAGTACGACCTGGCCTTCGAAGAGAAGCGCAAGAAGCTGACGCAAGGCGACGAGCTGCAGCCTGGCGTGCAGAAGATGGTCAAGGTCTACCTGGCCGTCAAGCGCCGCCTGCAGTCGGGCGACAAGATGGCGGGCCGCCACGGTAACAAGGGTGTGGTCTCGCGTATCGTCCCGGTCGAAGACATGCCGTTCATGGCCGATGGCCGTCCGGCAGACGTCGTGCTGAACCCGCTGGGCGTTCCGTCGCGTATGAACGTCGGTCAGATCCTGGAAACCCACCTCGGTTGGGCAGCCAAGGGCCTGGGCTGGCGCATCGGCGAAATGCTGGCGGCGCAAGCGAAGGCAGCGGATCTGCGCACCTTCCTGGGCAAGATCTACAACGAAACCGGCCGCAAGGAAGACCTGGACAGCTTCAGCGATGAAGAAATCCTGAGCCTGGCGAACAACCTCAAGAACGGCGTGCCGTTCGCGACCCCGGTGTTCGACGGCGCCCACGAGGAAGACATCCGCCGCATGCTGGACCTGGCGTTCCCGGACGACATCGCCGCCAACCTCGGCATGACCCCGTCGAAGAACCAGGTCACGATGTACGACGGCCGCACCGGCGAAGCATTCGAGCGCAAGGTCACCGTCGGCTTCATGCACATGCTGAAGCTGCACCACCTGGTCGACGACAAGATGCACGCCCGTTCGACCGGTCCGTACTCGCTGGTGACGCAGCAGCCGCTGGGCGGTAAGGCCCAGTTCGGTGGCCAGCGCTTCGGTGAGATGGAGGTGTGGGCACTGGAAGCGTACGGCGCATCGTACGTGCTGCAGGAAATGCTGACTGTCAAGTCGGACGACGTGAACGGCCGTACCAAGGTGTACGAGAACCTGGTCAAGGGTGACCACGTGATCGACGCTGGCATGCCTGAATCGTTCAACGTGCTGGTCAAGGAAATCCGCTCGCTGGGTATCGATATCGACCTCGAGCGTAACTAAGAAGCAGGACGGAGCGGCAAGGCTGAGTGATTGGCCTTGCCATCCGGACGGGAGCCCCAAAGTACTCCTGTCCGACTCCTGAATTGCCGCTTGGTTTGAGGCGCTGCGCAAGGAGCGCCTCGCAATGAAATTTAGTCACCTCTGGAGTGATACATGAAAGCACTGCTCGATCTATTCAAGCAAGTACAGCAAAATGAAAGTTTCGACGCCATCAAGATTGGTCTGGCGTCGCCCGAGAAAATTCGTTCGTGGTCGTTCGGTGAAGTCAAGAAGCCCGAGACCATCAACTACCGTACCTTCAAGCCGGAGCGTGACGGCCTGTTCTGCGCCAAGATCTTTGGACCGATCAAGGACTACGAGTGCCTGTGCGGCAAGTACAAGCGCCTGAAGCACCGCGGCGTCATCTGCGAAAAGTGCGGCGTCGAAGTGACGCTGGCAAAGGTGCGTCGTGAGCGCATGGGCCACATCGAGCTGGCCTCGCCGACCGCGCACATCTGGTTCCTGAAGTCGCTGCCGTCGCGTCTGGGTATGGTCCTGGACATGACCCTGCGCGACATCGAACGCGTTCTGTACTTCGAAGCATACGTCGTGACCGATCCTGGCATGACCCCGCTGAAGAAGTGCCAGATCATGTCGGAAGACGATTACGCCGCCAAGTACGAAGAGTACGGCGACGACTTCACCGCCTACATGGGCGCCGAAGGTATCCGTGAACTGCTGCGCTCGATCGACATCCACCGCGATGCCGAAGCCCTGCGCGTGGAACTGAAGGAATCGAAGTCCGAAGCGAAGATCAAGAAATACGCCAAGCGCCTGAAAGTGCTCGAGGCGTTCCAGCGTTCGGGCATCAAGCCCGAGTGGATGATCATGGAAGTGCTCCCGGTCCTGCCGCCGGAGCTGCGTCCGCTCGTCCCGCTGGACGGCGGCCGTTTCGCGACGTCCGACCTGAACGACCTGTACCGCCGCGTCATCAACCGTAACAACCGCCTGAAGCGCCTGATGGAACTGCGCGCTCCGGAAATCATTACGCGTAATGAAAAGCGCATGCTGCAGGAAGCGGTTGACTCGCTGCTGGACAACGGCCGTCGCGGCAAGGCGATGACCGGCGCCAACAAGCGTCCGCTGAAGTCGCTGGCTGAAATGATCAAGGGTAAGGGCGGCCGTTTCCGTCAGAACCTGCTGGGCAAGCGCGTCGACTACTCGGGCCGTTCGGTCATCGTGGTCGGTCCGCAGCTGAAACTGCACCAGTGCGGCCTGCCGAAGCTGATGGCCCTGGAACTGTTCAAGCCCTTCATCTTCAACAAGCTGGAACTGATGGGTCTCGCGACCACCATCAAGGCCGCGAAGAAGCTGGTCGAAGTGCAAGAGCCGGTCGTCTGGGACATCCTGGAAGACGTCATCAAAGAACACCCGGTCATGCTGAACCGTGCACCAACCCTGCACCGTCTCGGTATCCAGGCGTTCGAGCCGGTCCTGATCGAAGGTAAAGCGATCCAGCTGCACCCGCTGGTCTGCGCGGCGTTCAACGCCGACTTCGACGGTGACCAGATGGCAGTCCACGTGCCGCTGTCGATCGAAGCGCAGATGGAAGCGCGCACCCTGATGCTGGCCTCGAACAACATCCTGTTCCCGTCGAACGGCGAACCGTCGATCGTGCCGTCGCAGGATATCGTGCTGGGTCTGTACTACGCGACCCGCGAGGCGATCAACGCCAAGGGCGAAGGCATGATGTTCCCGGACGTCTCGGAAGTCATCCGCGCCTACGACAACAAGGAAGTCGAACTGGCGACCCGCATCACCGTGCGTATCGTCGAGTACCCGCGCGTTGCCGGCACCGATGAATTCGAGCGTACCGTGACCCGTTACGAGACGACCGTCGGCCGCGCGATCCTGTCCGAGATCCTGCCGAAAGGCCTGCCGTTCTCGGTGCTGAACCGCGCCCTGAAGAAGAAGGAAATCTCGAAGCTGATCAACACGTCGTTCCGCAAGTGCGGCCTGCGTGCGACCGTCGTCTTCGCGGACAAGCTGATGCAGTCGGGCTTCCGCCTGGCGACCCGCGCCGGCATCTCGATCGCCGTCGACGACATGCTGATCCCGGACGTCAAGAAGGGCATGATCGCGACCGCCGAAGCGGAAGTGAAGCAGATCGAGCAGCAGTACGCTTCGGGTCTGGTCACCGCCGGCGAGCGTTACAACAAGGTCGTCGACATCTGGGGCAAGACCTCGGACGAAGTCGGCAAGGCCATGATGGACCAGCTGAAAGTGGAACCGGTCACCAAGCGCGACGGTACCCAGTCGACCCAGGAATCGTTCAACGCGATTTACATGATGGCCGACTCGGGCGCCCGTGGTTCGGCAGCCCAGATCCGCCAGCTGGCCGGTATGCGCGGCCTGATGGCGAAACCGGACGGCTCGATCATCGAGACGCCGATTACGGCGAACTTCCGCGAAGGCCTGAACGTTCTGCAGTACTTCATCTCGACCCACGGCGCCCGTAAAGGTCTGGCGGATACGGCACTGAAGACCGCGAACTCGGGTTACCTGACCCGCCGCCTGGTCGACGTGACCCAGGACCTGGTCGTCATCGAGGACGATTGCGGCACCACCAACGGCACGCACATGAAGGCGATGGTCGAAGGCGGTGAAGTCATCGAGCCGCTGCGCGACCGTATCCTCGGCCGCGTCGCCGGTACCGACATCGTCAATCCGGAAACCCAGGAAACCCTGTTCGAAGCCGGCACGCTGCTGGACGAAGACATGGTCGAAGAGATCGAACGCGTCGGCATCGACGAAGTGAAGGTCCGCACCCCGCTGAACTGCGACACCCGCTACGGCCTGTGCGCCAAGTGCTACGGCCGCGACCTGGGCCGCGGCCTGCTGGTCAACGCCGGCGAAGCAGTCGGCGTCGTGGCAGCGCAGTCGATCGGTGAGCCGGGTACCCAGCTGACCATGCGTACCTTCCACATCGGTGGTGCGGCATCGCGTGCGGCAGTGGCCTCGTCGGTCGAAGCCAAGTCGAACGGCACGGTCCGCTTCACCGCGACCATGCGTTACGTCACCAACGGCAAGGGCGCGCAGATCGTCATCTCGCGTTCGGGCGAAGTGCTGATCACCGACGACCACGGCCGTGAGCGCGAGCGTCACAAGGTGCCGTACGGCGCGACCCTGATCGTCAAGGACGGCCAGCAAGTCAAGGCCGGTACCGCACTGTCGACCTGGGATCCGCTGACCCGTCCGATCATCACCGAGTACGCAGGCACGATCAAGTTCGAAAACGTGGAAGAGGGCGTCACCGTCGCTCGCCAGGTGGACGAAGTGACCGGCCTGTCGACCCTGGTGGCAATCGATCCGAAGCGCCGCGGTTCGGGCAAGGTCCTGCGTCCGCAGGTCAAGCTGCTGAACGACGAAGGCCAGGAAGTGAAGATCGCCGGCACCGAGCACGCCGTGACGATCGGCTTCCAGGTCGGCGCGCTGATCATGGTCAAGGACGGCCAGCAGGTATCGGTGGGTGAAGTGCTGGCACGTATCCCGACCGAATCGCAGAAGACCCGCGACATTACCGGTGGTCTGCCGCGCGTTGCCGAACTGTTCGAAGCACGTTCGCCGAAAGACGCGGGCATGCTGGCGGAAGTCACCGGTACGGTTGCATTCGGTAAGGAAACGAAAGGCAAGCAGCGTCTGGAAATCACGGACATGGACGGCAACAAGCACGAGTTCCTGATCACCAAGGACAAGCAAGTGCTGGTGCACGACGGCCAGGTGGTGAACAAGGGCGAGATGATTGTCGATGGTCCGGCCGATCCGCAGGACATCCTGCGCCTGCTGGGTATCGAAGCGCTGGCCCGTTACATCGTCGACGAAGTGCAGGACGTCTACCGTCTGCAGGGCGTGAAGATCAACGACAAGCACATCGAGGTGATCGTTCGCCAGATGCTGCGCCGCGTGCAGATCACCGACGCCGGCGACACCGACTACATCGTCGGCGAGCAGGTGGAGCGTTCGGAGCTGCTGGAAGAGAACGACCGCGTCAACGCCGTCGGCAAGCTGCCGGCACAGTACGAAAACGTGCTGCTGGGTATTACCAAGGCATCGCTGTCGACCGACTCGTTCATCTCGGCCGCATCGTTCCAGGAAACCACCCGCGTCCTGACCGAAGCGGCGATCATGGGCAAGCGCGACGGTCTGCGCGGCCTGAAGGAAAACGTCATCGTCGGCCGCCTGATCCCAGGCGGTACCGGTCTGGCATTCCACCGCGCCCGCAAGGAGAAGGAAGTCTGGGAAGCGGAAGAGCGCCAGGCGCTGCTGCAGCAGGAGAAGGCCAATATGGCTGCCGAGCTGCAGGCGATGGAAGATCAGCAGAATGCTGCGGCTCCGGTCGAGCATCATGGGGATGGCGAGTAATCGTCGGAACTGGCTGAAAGCGAAAACGGCACCGTGAGGGGTGCCGTTTTTTTTGGTCAAGTATCTTGCTAGATCGCGTGCCACCATGATTTTTGTCGAAATTTTTCCAAAATCACCTCTACGTTTGTCTTCAAATGGTGGTAAGGTACGTTTTCAGACGGTTTTTTGCAGAAAAGCCCTGACCAATAGATTGGAGTCACCATGATCATCGATTTTACGATCAAAAATTTTCGGTCCATCAAGGATGAACAAGTGTTCAGCCTCCACGTTGATCATCCGAAGAGCCATCTGGCTGCGCACGTCGCGTTTCCTGGAAACGGGAAAATCGGTGTATTAAGAAGCGCCGGAATCTATGGCGCTAATGCATCGGGGAAATCTAACATTCTTTTAGCTATCCAAGCTCTTCGCTATTTGACATTTGTCGCTGATCTTAAAGATGGCGATTCTATACCTTGTTACGAGCCTTATCGTCTATCAGATGAAACGAAGAATGCTCCGATTGAGTTTGCCATAGAGTTCTTCATTGACGGGCATCGCTATTCTTATGCGGTTTCTTTTAATCAATTTGCGATATTAGAAGAAACGCTTGATATCTTTCCTTCTAGGCAGAAAGCAAATATATTCAAGCGAAGCAGTAAAGATACGTGGGAGACTATATCGTTCGGGGCTTCTTATAAAGGAGGTACTAAGAGGATTCCCTTCTTTGCTAACAGCACGTACTTGTCCCGTGCGGGCAATAATGCGGGCTCTGCTGACATAATTCGAGCAGTATATAATTATTTTGGCCGAGCTATCGCATATGTCGGTTCAAAAGATGAAATTTATCGAGCTGATTTTTTAGATGATGATGAGTTAATGCGGGTTGCAGCAAAATTCTTATGTCACGTTGACACAGGAATTGTCGATGTTCAGAAAAAATCTTATCAGATCGAAAAAGATAATGAGGCACTTGCTGACCTTCCGAGTAAGGTGCGTGATCTCGTGATTGAACGATCTAAGCGAATGTTTGAGTTCTCACACAAAACGGAATCAGGCGAGCATGTGTACTTCACTCAAATGATGGAATCAGAAGGAACGCAAAAATTATTCTCTATTCTTCCACTTTTGCTAAAGGCTTTTGAGCACGGGCATGTTTTAATAATGGATGAGTTGGATAATAGTTTTCATCCTCATATTGCAGAGCTTTTGATTCGTTTATTTAACGACCCAAATATAAATACTAACAATGCTCAATTGATATTTTCGACACATAATATGCATCTTATGTCGTCGGGCAATATGCGGAGAGATCAGATATGGTTCGCGCAAAAAAATGATGGCGCAACGTCTTTTTACTGCTTAGACGATTTTGATAAGAGCAAGTTGAAGTCAAACAGTCCGTTCGAAACTTGGTACGACGAAGGGCGGTTTGGGGCGCTCCCCAACATTAACTATCGAGCCCTTTCAAAACTGTTAAGGCCAGATGGTAAAGAGAACGGTTGTAGCGATTTTGACAAGCCGAACTCTGCAGATGACGACAGGGTTTTGGCAAATGCCTAAGAAGAATAATCGCGTAAAAAGGGATGTTGCGCCAGTAATGCATATTTACTGCGAGGGGGAGAAAACTGAACCTAATTACTTGCAGAAATATATTGATGCGCTTGGAACCTCGGTCGGACGACGTAGGGATGTGGTAAAGATTGAGCCTACGACAAAAAATACTCCAGTTGAACTAGTGGATGTTGCGATTAAACGTAAAAAAAGTCCGCTTACACCTGCTGGAGACGTTTTCTGGGTTGTTTATGATCGCGAGTCAGTTACAAAATATCCAGATGCTTCACACGCTAAAGCGCGCGCGCGCGCGGATTCGAATGGTGTAAAAATTGCCTTATCGAATGTGTGTTTTGAACTCTGGTTGTTATTGCATATGAAGCCAAATACGGCTCCGTTCATTAGCTATGCAGATTTAATGGCGAGAAGCGACTTCAAAAAAGAGTTAGCAAAGCGAGGAGTTCATGATTACGAAAAGGGAAATGCAGATATTTTTGAGCTACTATGTCGAGATATCGGCGATGCCCGTGCCCGTGCGCTAGCGATGAACTCAGCCACTTTATCTTCTGCTCCTAAAGGGATAGTGGCACCTCATCAGCTTAATCCACACTGCGATATTCCATTATTACTTGATGCGATCGACAACTTTAAGTGATTCCTTTGCCGTTTGCGCAAATGCGCACAAGCCTCATTGCTGAGGTTATGGCGAATGGTTAAATTCGTTTGATAGTTATAATGTTGGTAGTCAAGCGTCCTAGGTGATATGGCAATGGATCTGGTCTGGGCTAAACTGCTAAGCTTTTGCTAGCGGGAACGGTCGCCCTTTTCGGTAATGCCAGCAGTTAAGTTGATGGTCATTACCTAATATATATTCGGTCGCGGTAATTCAACGGTTCGCGGATACGTGCGTCAGATGTTCTGGTAAATCGAAGGCGCCGTCCGTTTCACCGCGGCGATGCATTACGTCGCCAACGGCAAGGGCGCGCAGATCGTCATTTCGCGTTCGGGCGAAGTGCTGATCACCGACGACCACGGCCGTGAGCGCGAGCGTCACAAGGTGCCGTACGGCGCGACCCTGATCGTCAAGGACGGCCAGCAAGTCAAGGCCGGCACCGCGCTGTCGACCTGGGATCCGCTGACCCGTCCGATCATCACCGAGTACGCAGGCACGATCAAGTTCGAAAACGTGGAAGAGGGCGTCACCGTCGCTCGCCAGGTGGACGAAGTGACCGGCCTGTCGACCCTGGTGGCAATCGATCCGAAGCGCCGCGGTTCGGGCAAGGTCCTGCGTCCGCAGGTCAAGCTGCTGAACGACGAAGGCCAGGAAGTGAAGATCGCCGGCACCGAGCACGCCGTGACGATCGGCTTCCAGGTCGGCGCGCTGATCATGGTCAAGGACGGCCAGCAGGTATCGGTGGGTGAAGTGCTGGCACGTATCCCGACCGAATCGCAGAAGACCCGCGACATTACCGGTGGTCTGCCGCGCGTTGCCGAACTGTTCGAAGCACGTTCGCCGAAAGACGCGGGCATGCTGGCGGAAGTCACCGGTACGGTTGCATTCGGTAAGGAAACGAAAGGCAAGCAGCGTCTGGAAATCACGGACATGGACGGCAACAAGCACGAGTTCCTGATCACCAAGGACAAGCAAGTGCTGGTGCACGACGGCCAGGTGGTGAACAAGGGCGAGATGATTGTCGATGGTCCGGCCGATCCGCAGGACATCCTGCGCCTGCTGGGTATCGAAGCGCTGGCCCGTTACATCGTCGACGAAGTGCAGGACGTCTACCGTCTGCAGGGCGTGAAGATCAACGACAAGCACATCGAGGTGATCGTTCGCCAGATGCTGCGCCGCGTGCAGATCACCGACGCCGGCGACACCGACTACATCGTCGGCGAGCAGGTGGAGCGTTCGGAGCTGCTGGAAGAGAACGACCGCGTCAACGCCGTCGGCAAGCTGCCGGCACAGTACGAAAACGTGCTGCTGGGTATTACCAAGGCATCGCTGTCGACCGACTCGTTCATCTCGGCCGCATCGTTCCAGGAAACCACCCGCGTCCTGACCGAAGCGGCGATCATGGGCAAGCGCGACGGTCTGCGCGGCCTGAAGGAAAACGTCATCGTCGGCCGCCTGATCCCAGGCGGTACCGGTCTGGCATTCCACCGCGCCCGCAAGGAGAAGGAAGTCTGGGAAGCGGAAGAGCGTCAGGCGCTGCTGCAGCAGGAGAAGGCCAATATGGCTGCCGAGCTGCAGGCGATGGAAGATCAGGCGCAGGCTCAGACGACCGAGCATCATGGCGACGCCGAGTAATTCGGTTAGTTGCTAGCGAAAACGGCACCCCTTGGGGTGCCGTTTTTTTTCGCCCATGCTGTCCCGGCGGACGATGTCATTCAAGACGAATAGCAAAGGGAACGAATGCAGGCTACTATTGATTAGCAATTGTCCGACGAGCAATTTGATCAGCCTGCCGACCATGACGTCACACCCATCCATTCGCGCCGCCACCCCTGGCGACGCCGAAGCCATCTGCGCCGTCTACAACCATTACATCGCGCACACCACGATCTCGTTCGAGGAAGCGCCCGTCACGCCCGCCGACATGGCCCAGCGCATCACGGATGTGACAGCGGCGAACCTGCCCTGGCTGGTCCTGCACGATGGCGACACGCTGGTCGGCTACGCCTACGCGACCAAATGGCGCGTGCGCCAGGCCTACCGGTTTTCGGTCGAGACCTCGGTCTACCTGGACCGCCACCACACCGGAAAGGGCGCAGGCAAGATGCTCTACGAAGCCTTGCTTGCGGAATTACGCCAGCGCGAGCTGCACCTGGCCATTGCCGGCATCGCCCAACCGAACGAGGCCAGCGTGCGCCTGCACGAGCGGCTGGGTTTCAAAAAGGTGGCGCATTTCGCCGAAGTGGGTCGCAAGTTCGGCGACTGGATCGATGTCGGCTACTGGCAGTTGCCCTTGAACTGAGCGGCAGGGAAGGCCGGCAAGCCAGTCGAAGCTCGCGCCGCCAACGATCACGCGGTTCTACACTGCTCCTTCAGACGTGAGTAGGGGGAGGGCAGCATGAACGAACGTGGTCACCTCAGCGTCCGGCCACCAGCGCCCGGCATGGCGCCCGCATCAGATGCCCCGACCGGCCTGCAAAAGCTCGACGTCGGCAGCCGGCGCGACAGTTATCTCTACGTGCCCGATCAGTACAACGCAAGCCAGCCCATGCCGCTGGTCCTGCTGCTGCACGGCGCCGGCGGCCATGCCCACGACGGGCTGCGCATCCTGCTGCACCTGGCCGATCGCGAAGGATTGATCCTGCTGGCCCCCGCTTCCCACGCATCCACCTGGGACATCATCGCCCGGCGCGGCTATGGCCAGGACTTGGCTCTGGTCGACCGCGCACTCGAGTACGCGTTCGCGCATTACGCGCTCGACGCCGGCCACCTCGGCATTGGCGGCTTTTCGGACGGCGCCTCGTATGCGCTGACGCTCGGGCTGGCCAACGGCGAGCTCTTCACCCACGTGCTGGCCTTCTCGCCCGGCTTCATCGGCCCGATAGAACAGCGGGGGGCGCCCGAGGTGTTCATCTCCCATGGCGATGAGGACCGGGTCCTGCCGATCGAACCCTGCGGCCGCACGATTGTCCGGCAGTTGCGCGCGGCGGGCTACCCGCTCACGTACAAGGAATTCCACGGCGAACACGTGATTCCGCCCGAGATCGCGGAGGAGGCCGTCAACTGGTTTACCGGCAGGGACTAAACGCTGTCGGGATGTATCCGCTGTCGATAAACTTTACACATGAGCGTATGCAATAAGGGTTGCCCAATGTAACTTGTTGACGCACATGGTTATTTACTGCTGGGCATAAGTATTGCTTCCTAGTTCGCTGTCCAGAACAGGAAGCAAACAATATGAAAACCAAACTCCTCGCAGCAGCCGCTTTCGCACTCCTCGCCAACGCTGCTTCCGCCGGCGTGATCGTCAACGGCGATTTCGGCACCGGTGACTTCACCGGCTGGGAAACCGAAGGCAATGTCATGGTCACCGGTACGGTCGAGACCAAGGTCGCGGCCCTGTTCGCCGGCCGCGGCACGGGCGTCTACACGACGATTTCGCAGGCGATCGAGCTCGATGTCGGCGACGTGCTGACCGGTTATGCCGAATTCTTCAGCGTCGATTACGGCATCTATAACGACACCAGCTTCGTGTCGATCGGCGGCGTCAGTCTGTTCGCACGCGACGTGTCGAACACCGGCGAGTCGACCAGCACCGGTCCGGTGAAATTCAGCTATACCGCCGCCACCGCGGGTGTCTACCAGCTCGTGGCTGGCGTCGCCAACATTGGCGACAACGTGAACAACAGCCGTCTGAACGTCTGGGATTTCGCGATCGCGGACGCCAACCAGGTGCCGGAACCGGGCAGCGTCGCGCTGTTCGGCCTGGGCCTGTTCGGCGCCGCCGCCGCACGCCGCAAGCTGGCCTCCAGGCGCGGCTGAGCCGCCGCTAGCGGGACGCCCTCGGCGCATCCCGTTTGCTCTTCCGAACCTTCTCGCGCAAGCCGCGCAGCGTCGACTGGACGGCTGCGCGCCCCGCCGCAATCCAGCCGCGCCAGTTCCTGCAGGCTGTGCCGTTTCCCCGCCTCCCGCGCGACCAGATAACCCAGGTAGTAGCCGCGCCGCCCCGGCAGGGCGGTGCCGTCGTTCGTGCGCCTATGGAACAGGCCGCCCCAAGTAGCGGCATCTTCGTTGTCGAGCACTGTCCAGTTGCGCCGGCTCGCAGAGGACATAGCGATTCCCAATATTTATTGAAGCCGATAATCGCATTCGAACAGATATGCAATGCGTGTAGCAATTATTTATTCGGCATAATTCAGTAAATACGGAATGCGAAACGGATAAAAATAGTTTTTGCCTCCATAAAAATGCGGTGCTAGTATTTGTTGCCGTTATTTTGATGGCGGAAACAATCTGGATTCTAATCGCATAATTAATCCAATAAATGGAGAGTGCATAATGAATGTCTTTAAAAAAGCCGTATTTGCCGTGGCCGTGGCGTCGGGCGTGATGGTTTCCTCGATGGCGCCGGCCTGGGCGCTGCCGTCGTACGAGACCTGCCTGGAAATGCAAGCGGAGTGCTACGCCGGTGGCGACTGCACCACTTTCCGCCGCCTGTGCCATGTGTACGGACTGGACTGAACGATCCGCACAGTTAAACAATTTATAAGCGCACCGCGCGCATCGAGCAGAATTGGACCGGCCCAGGCCGGTCCTTTTTTTTACGACGCGGGTTTGACGCAGCGGATCGCTGCCACCGGGGATGAGCCGAACGGCCTCGTTCAGCGGATGTTCGACACTGATTGCGGCGCCGCATTCAAATAACCATGCAATGCGCGTTGAATTGATTCATACGGCATAAATTGGTAAATACGGAATGCGAAACGGGTGAAAATAGCTTTTGCCATCATAAAAATGCAGTGCTAGTATTTGTTGCCGTTATTTTGATGGTGGAAACAGTTCGGATTCTAATCGCATAATTAATCCAATAAATGGAGAGTGCATAATGAATGTCTTTAAAAAAGCCGTATTTGCCGTCGCCGTGGCGTCGGGCGTGATGGTTTCCTCGATGGGACCGGCCTGGGCACGACCGTCGTATGAGACCTGCCTCAGCATGCAGGAGGAGTGCTATGCGGGGACTTTCGACTGCGCCAGGTTCCGCGCCCTGTGCTCCGTCTACGGCTTGGACTGAACACCTACAGCGCAGCAACGTACTAAGCACACTGCTCGCGCAATCGAACGGAAGTGGACCGGCCCAGGCTGGTCCATTTTTTTTTGCGCAGTCGCCTGGGGACGAGCCGGACGGCCCCGTTCGGGCGGATGTTCTACACTGATGCGCGTTGTCTCGTTCAATAACTTCCAACGAAAGGGATAGGCGATGAAAGCTCAATGGATCTGCGCGGCGCTGCTGTGCTCCACCTACGCGGGGGCGGCCGTGCATGCCGCCGAGATGCGCGCGACGATGCATGCGGTGTCCGATGCCGGCGTCGGCAAGTCGACGGGCACCGTCACCATCAGCGAAACGAAATACGGCCTGGTGTTCACGCCAGCCCTGACCGGCCTGCCGCCGGGCGTGCATGGCTTCCATGTCCACGAGAACAATAGCTGCGCGACCAATCAGAAGGATGGCAAGCCGGTGCCGGCGGGCGCCGCGGGCGGCCACCTGGATACGACCGGCAGCAAGAAGCATGGCCTGCCCTGGGGCGACGGGCATATCGGCGATTTGCCGGCGCTGTATGTCGAGAGCTCGGGTGCGGCCAATAACCCGGTGCTGGCGCCGCGCCTGAAGCTGTCCGACGTCAAGGGCAAGGCCCTGATGGTGCATGCGGGTGGGGATAACCATTCGGATCATCCGGCGCCGCTGGGTGGGGGCGGGGCCAGGATTGTGTGTGGGATTATTGAGTGAAATAATATTTCACTAGCAGTGGTGGGTGAAATAATATTTCACGGTGCGTAGCTGGATCGGACGCGTGCCATGTGCATGAGTCGTACCGCGTGGGCTCGAGTCCTACGCGGCCCGGCCCACCCTACGCCAGTGCATTGGCCGCCGATCAGAACGCCGCCGCCGATATGCAAAAATAAAACGCCCGGTCATTTGACCGGGCGTTTGCGTTACAGCCTACAAATTACTTCGCGGCGGTGCGCGCCTTGCCGAAAGGATCGCCTGCCTTCCAGGCCGGCATCTTCGGCGCGTCGGCGACCATGCGGCCCAGGTTCAGCGTGAACTGCGCCTGCTGCACCATGCCCGACAGGTCCCAGCTCGGATCGTATTCGTCGTTCGCCTGGTGGTACTTGGCGCGGTAGGTCTTGGCCTTGGCGCTGTTTGCTTCCGCATCCTTGGCCCAGGTGCTGCCGGCGCCCACCGAGAAGGCCGGCACGCCGGCTTTCGCGAAGCTGAAGTGGTCGCTGCGGAAGTAGCCGCCCGCCAGGTCCGGCTTGGACGGCGCTACCGTCAAGCCCATCGACTTGGCGGTGGCGGCCGCCATTGCGCCCAGTTCGGTGCGCTCGCTGCCCGGCACGCTGACGTCCTTGACCAGGCCCACCCAGTTCAGGCTGTCCAGGTTCAGGTTGGCGGCGGTCTTCTCGATCGGCCACAGCGGTTTCGCCGCATAGGCCGCGCTGCCCAGCAGGCCTTGTTCTTCGGCCGCGACCCACAGGAACATCTGGCTGCGCTTGCTTGGTGCACGCGCCGCTTCCTGGGCCATGGCGAGCAGGCCGGCGGTGCCGGATGCGTTGTCGACGGCGCCGTTGAAGATGGTGTCGCCCTGCGTCCCCTGCTTGCCCATGTGGTCCCAGTGGGCCGTGTAGATGACGACTTCGTTCTTCAGCTTCGGGTCCGTGCCCGGGACGACGCCGGCCACGTTGTATTCGTTCAGGGTGCGGACGGCGGCGCGGGCCTCGCCCTTCACGCGCGCGTTCAGCGCGACCGGCTTGAAGTTTTTATCTTCCGCGGCGGCGCGCAGCTTGTCGAGGTCCTGGCCGGCGGCGGCGAACAGCTTGCGCGCCGTGGCGTCGGTGATCCAGCCCTGCATGCCGGTGCCGAGGTCGGCGTCGGCCAGCTGGAAGCGCTCCGCGGCGGCCCAGCTGTTTTGCACCACGCTCCAGCCGTAGGA
The DNA here is from genome assembly GCA_040755875.1 of Pseudomonadota bacterium. Classification (GTDB taxonomy): domain Bacteria; phylum Pseudomonadota; class Gammaproteobacteria; order Burkholderiales; family Burkholderiaceae_D; genus Telluria. The sequence goes on from JBFLZJ010000004.1 coordinate 21,844, forward strand.
GGCCGAGGCGTCGGTGTGGATCAGCAGCACGCCGGCCGCGCCCTGGCGCGCCGCTTCGGCCAGCTTATAGGTCCAGCGGCCGTAATAGGTCAGGCCGGCGCCGTTGAAGCGCTTCGGCTCCGCGCTCGTGGGGGCGGGGTCGTTCACCATCATGACCAGCACCTTGCCCTTGGCGTCCAGGCCCTTGAAGTCGTCCCAGCCTTCTTCCGGCGCGCTGATGCCGTAGCCGACGAAGACCAGCTCCGCGTCCATGCTGTGGTCCGGCTTGGCGTCGCCCGGACCCCAGACCCAGTCGGCGCCGAACTGCAGCGGCAGCGCCTGGCCGCCGGCGATGATGCCGACATTGCTCTGTTCAGGCAGCGCGCGCACGCCGGCGATCTTGACTTCCTGGCGGTAGCTGTTGCCGTTGGCCGGTTGCAGGCCGGCGGCCATGGCCTGGGTCTCGAGATAGGTGACGGTCAGCTCGCCGCCGCGCTGGCCGGTGCCGCGGCCTTCCAGGGCGTCGGACGCGAGGAAAGCCAGGTGACCGCGCAGCGGCGCTTCCTTGACGGTGGCGGCTTGCGCCTTGCCGGCGGCGTGGGCGGGAAAGGCCAGCGCCAGGCTGCTGGCGAGGGCGGTAACGACTGCGGAGGAGACGATCTTGTGCATGGCATCCTGCGAATGGTTGATAGGGGCGCACTGCTGAGTGCGCGCCACATTGTAGGGCATTGCCAACACTAGTAAAACCACAGCGTGTCCGCGGCGATCGATGTTCCGCTCAGCGGAATCAGCGGGGCTCCCTCGACGGGTCGCGGCGGCAGCAGATGCTCGGGCAGGCCCGGCACGATCTCCTCGACCCGCACGCCGAAGATCGGATCGCCCAGTACGTCGATCCGGAAGTGCAGCAGGTCGTCTTCCATCCCGTAGGCGACGATCGTCAGGGTCTTGGCTTCCTTGTCGATCAAGGTGCGGCCGTTCACCGTCGCGCGCAGCGCGCGCGCGCCGATCACCTCCAGGCGGATCTCGGGCGCGCGGTTTTTCGAGACCAGCGTGAAGTCGGCATGGCGGTCGGGCGCCTTGCCGTTCCTGAGCACGCGGATGAAGGGGAATTCCAGGCCGGTGCGCGGCGCCCAGGCATACCATTGCGCGGGCCGCTCCCAGCCGAAGACGTTTACAAAAATGTGGGGCCGCGTCAGGTTGGCGAACAGCTGGCGCTCCCATTCGTCGAGCGGCCCGGCGGGCCTGAGCCAGTAGGCGTCCCAGGTCGGCATGTCCTTGTAGTAGACCAGCCGGTTGGCGCGCGCGGCCGGCGCCTCTGCGGCTTCCTCGGCAGTCCCGGCCAGCGCCAGCGAGCCCAGTCCCAGCAGCAGCAGGGCGCGCGCGACATAGCGGCGAGCGTGCAGGGCCAGCAGCACCGTCGACACGCCCAGCAGCAGCGCCAGCATCGCCACCGGCAGGTTCATGCGCTGGGGCGACAGCACCAGGAAGCTGTCGCGCAGCGCCGGCAGCACCAGCACGATGGCGGGCGCACTGCCGGCCAGCAGCAGGGCCAGGCGCGCCCCAGCAGGCCAGGCGGCCACGCGGCGCGCGTGCATAGCGGCGAAGCAGGCCAGCGCCGCCACCAGCGGCCAGGCGACCAGGTAGCTGGCGCCGGGCGCCAGCCAGCTCGCCAGCAGCAGCACCAGGCACAATGCCACCAGCGCGGCCAGCGCCGCCGCCGTGGTGCCGGTCAGGCGCTGCACCTGGCGCTGGGCGACGATGAAGACGGCGGCCGCCAGCGCGCACACGCCGAGCAGGTAGGCCAGGGCAGGGCGCGCATGCGGCGCGGCCGGGTTCCAGGCGCGGTGCAGCTCGGGCACGTGCATCCACAACTGCCAGGCGCCGATGCCCAGCGCCACCGCCACCGAGGGCACGATGAAGGCCGCCTGCAGGAAGGGAACGTAGCGCAGGCCGGCCCGTTGATAAGCAAGGCTGGCCGCGCCGAACAGCAGCAGGCAGGTCAGGCGCGCGACCGGCCACACCACTTCGCCGCTGTAGTGCACCATCGCCCCGAAGGGCAGTTCGAAATAGACCTGCGCGCTGGCGCGGCGCGGGTCCAGCGCCTGCATGCCGAAGTGGCGCACCAGGCGCAGCATCGCGTCGCCCGTGTGCTGGACGGTGGAGCGATCCAGGCGCGCGAGCGTGTCGAGTTCGCCCTCGCGGTCCAGCGGCAAGCCCCTGTTCGCGAAGTGCAGGACCGGCGCGTCGAGCCTGTCAAGCGCGCCGATGCGCAGCGCTCCTGGCGACAGCTGGTAAATCTCGTGCATCAGCGAGGACCCGCGCACATCGGGCGCCGCGCGGCGCCAGCCGTCGATCGCCGCGACGCCCGCGCCGCGCGTGTTGTACAGCACCAGCGGCCCACCGCTGCCGCCGGCATCGAAGCGCAGCGCCAGGCCGATCTCGCGCGCCCACGGATGCTGCTCGGCGAAGGCCTGCATGCCCAGGCTGCCGACCCGTTCGCCGTCGGCGAACAGCACCACCACATCGTTGGCCAGCGGCGGCCCGCTGCGCAGCGCACGCAGCATCTCCAGCGCCGCCGCGACCGGAGCGCCGCCGCGCGCCGCGCCGAAGGTGGCGGGACCGCTGTCGTAATGCACCGCGACCAGCAGGGCGGGGCGGCGCGGCCGCTCCCGGCCTGATCCGGGCACCCGCACCAGCACGTTGTGCACCACGCCGACGATGGCCTCGTAGTTGGCGTTGTAGTCGACGTAGTTCTTCTGCACGGTGGCGCGCTGCACCTGGGGCGCCAGCCCGAGCGCTTGCAATTGCGCCAGCAGGTAGCCACGCGCGGCGCGGTTCGCCTCGCTGGCGATGGGCCGCGGCGTCTTCGCCAGCACTGCCAGATGATCGAAGGCGCGCCCGGCCGAGAACTGCGAAGCCGGCGCATCGCGCGGCGCCGGCGGCGGCTGGGGAGCATCCTGCTGGCGCAGCGCCAGCCAGGCCAGCAGCACGACCAGCAGGAGGGCGGCGGCAATGCCGGCCGGCGTGCACGGCGCGGGCCGGTCTGGATCGGGAATCATGTGGCTGTACTCCTGTTCTTGTCGTTATCGCGGGCGCAAAAAAACCCGCCAGGCTGAGGGATGGCGGGCAAAGACGGGGAGAAACTGTTGGCTAGTCCTGGAGCTTCCAGACGTAGGCGATCTGGCCCCAGCCTGCTTCCGGCACGCCGTTGTTCATGCCGGGCTTGAACTGGCACATGCTCAGGGCATTCAGGGCGGCCTTGTCGAGGTCGCGCGAACCGCTCGACTTCTGCACGCGGGCGTTGGCGACGCGCCCGTCGGTGCCGATCAGGAGGGCGAGCATGACGGTGCCGCTGTCGTTGTTGCGCGCGGCGCGGGCCGGATACTCGGGCGTCGCGCAGCCGCTCGCTTCGGCCAGGGCGATGCTGCGCATCGCGCCGCTGTTCGAGGAGGTATTCGAGGGCTGGGCCGGCGCCTCGGCCTGCGCCGGCTGGGCCGGCTGCGGCATGGGGGCGACCTCGGTGGTGGTCTGCACCAGGTTCTCGATCGGTGGCGGCGGCACCTCGACTTCGACCTTCGGCACCACGATGTCGGGCGGCGCAACCCGCGGCATCGGCTGCGGCGGCTCGGGCGGCGGTGGGGGCGGCGCCGGCGGTTCCGGCGTCATGAAGACCGTGAGGTCCTCGGGCAGCTTGGGCAGCGAGATGACTTTCGCATTCATCATGTTGACGACGCCAACCGCGATCAGGGCGTGCAGTCCGGCGACCAGCGCGAACTTGCCGGCCTTGCCGCCATTGTCATGGTGCAGATGAGAGAAATGCATGGCTATCTCCTTTTCTTGGTGCCCCGAATGCGCTGCCGACCAGGGCTTTGACTACGGAAAGAACAGCATATTTCTAACGTGTGGAATCAATATATGCCATCAGATAGCAACTCGTAAAGCGTTTTCTTGGCAAACGCACATGCGGCGTCGTGATGGCATGCATGGCGCATCAGGGAAGGCGGCTGCCTCTCGCCACCCGTGCCTTTGTATGAAATAATCAACCCTCGGAGCATGATTGTTCTGTTTATTGGCACACATAGCTTCCACGGATAGGTAAGCGAATGTAAGGGAACTCAAGGGAGACGAAGCGTGCAGACAAAAGCAATCCGCGTGATGCTGGCCGACGACCATCCGATCGTGATGACGGGCTTTGCCATGTCGCTCGCGGCCGAGGGCATGGACGTGGTGGGGCAGGCGCGCAGCCCGAGCGAGGCAGTGGCGCTGTATGCCGAATGCAAACCGGACGTGGTGATCCTCGATATCCGCTTCGGCACCGAACTGACCGGCCTGGACGCGGCCCAGAACATCCTCAAGGCCGACCCGCGCGCGAAGGTTGTCTTCCTCAGCCAGTTCGACCAGGACAGCCTGATCAAGGAAACCTACCGCATCGGCGCCCACGCCTTCGTCACCAAGGATTGCGACCCGGCCGACCTCGCCACCGCGGTGCGCCAGGCGCATGCGGGCAAGCTGTACTTCCCGCCGCAGATCGCCGAACGCCTGGCCAGCATCGCGGTGCGCGGCGACGTGTCGCCGCAGTCGCAGCTCGACGAGCGCGGGCTCGAGATCTTCAAGCTGATGGCCGAAGGCCTCACCAACGCCGAGATCGCCGAGCGCCTGAACCTCTCCACCAAGACCATCAGCAATACCAGCCAGTCGATCAAGGAAAAGCTGGGCGTGGAGCGCCAGGCCCACATCACGCGCCTGGCCGTGAAGTACGGCCTGATCGAGCCGTAAGCGTCGATGCGCTCCACCGCGCAGCGGCTGCGTCGCCTGGCCGTCGGCCTGGGAGTTGGTTTGGGCTTGGCCTTGGCCGCTTGCGCGGCCAAGGCTGCCCCCCAGGACAAGGCGCAGGGCTACCGCTTCGAGATCGTCACCGGCGACGACGGCAGCGCCGTCACCGCGCGCATCACCGACGACCTGTATAAACGCCTGGTGCCGACCTTCGCCGCCTTCCGCACCGAGCTGGCCCAGCGCCGCCGCATGGTCACGATCGCGGTCGGGCCGGACGCGCTGCGCAAGGTCGCCGCGCGGCGTTGCGACTGCGTGGTGATCGCCGCCTTCACGTCCAGCCAGGTGTGGCGCTCGGTGCTCAAGAAGCTGCCGCCGGCGCGCGCCGCAGCGATGACGGCCGTGTACGCCGAGCCGGCGCCCCTGGACCAGCTCCAATTGGCCAGCCTGCTGTACCGGCGCCCGGTGCGGGTCGCGGCGATTCTCGGCCAGCACGGCGACTTCTTCGCGCCTGGCCTGCAGGGCCGGGTCGAGGCGGTGCAGGCGGGGCCGGAGGATGACATCAATTACCTGCTGGGGCGTCTCGGCCGCAGCGAGGTGCTGCTGGCGCTGCCCGACAGTTCGGTCTACACGCCGGAGAACGTGCGCAGCATCCTGCTCTCGACCTACCGCCGCAAGCAGGCGGTGATCGGCTTCTCCGCCGACATGGTGAAGGTCGGCGCGCTCGCTTCCACCTATTCCGAGGTCGAGGACATCAATGCGCAGGTGGCGGAAGTCGCGGCGAGTTTCGTCGCCACCGGCGAACTGCCGGCGCCGCAGTTCCCGCATTACTTCCGCACCGCGATCAACGAGGGCGTGGCTTCCTCGCTCGACATCGTCGTGAGCGAGGACGCGCGCCGCTTCGCGCGGCCGCGGCCATGAACCTGCGGCGCATCCTGCAGCCCTGGCGCAGCTGGAGCATCGGCCTGCGCATGGCCTTCATCACGATGCTGCCAGTGGTGTTCCTGTTCACCTCCTTCGTCTGGTACTCCTGGTACGCCCACCGCGCCCAGGTAGCCGAGGAACTGGCCGAGCGCGGCCGCATCCTGGCGCGCGCGCTGGCCGAGACCAGCGAATACAACGTTATCTCCGGTAACCTGACGGACCTGCGCCTGACCATCAACGGCCTGGTCCAGTCCGACAAGAGCATCTTCCGCGTCGACGTGGTGGACGCCAGCGGCAAGCGCGCGGTGCGCGTGACCTCGGAGACGGCGCTGGACGCCGAGCCGCATTACTACGAGGCGCCGATCCGCAAGCAGGTGGTGTGGATCAACCTGTTCTCCGACAACGGCATCCCCCACGTCTCGGCTTCGAGCGACACGCGCCCGCCGACGCTCACCACCGAGGTGGTGGGCGCGGTGCGCGTCACCATGTCGCCGGCGCACATGCTGGCCAAGCAGACCCGCCGCTTCCAGGTCGAGGTGGCGATCGCCGCGCTGGCGCTGGCGGCCAGCGGGGTGCTGGCCTGGGTGCTGGCGCGCTCGCTGACCCTGCCCCTGCGCGATGCGATTCAAGCGCTGCGCGAGATCCGCGGCGGGAACTACCGGGTCGCGCTACCGGTGACGACCGGCGGCGAAGTCGGGGAACTGCAGGCGTCGATCGGCGAGATGTCGGTGGCGCTGGACCAGTCCAAGCAGGACCTGGAAAACAAGGTGGCCGAGCGCACGCGCGAACTGCTCGCATCGCGCAACGAGGCGCTGCGCGCCGACGCCGACAAGCGCAAGCTGATCCAGAAGGTGAACAGCATCATCGAGGACGAGCGCAAGAGCATCGCGGTCGAGATCCACGACGAACTGAACGCCTCGCTGATCGCGGTGCGGCTGGAAGCGCAGAGCATTGGGACCTTGGCGGCCAAGGTGAGCAATTCGGCAGAGGCCGGACCGGAGGTCGAGGAGATCCGTTCGAAAGCCCAGGCGATCACGCGCCTGGCGCTCGATTTGTACGCCAACGGCCGCCGCCTGGTGCGCCGCCTGCGTCCCGAGGTGCTGGACATGCTCGGCCTGCACGGGGCCGTGGAGGAGATGCTGCGCCACTACGACAGCGGCTCGGGCTGCCGCTTCGCCTTCCACTCCGAAGGCGATTTCTCGCACCTCGGCAACGAGCTCGCCATTTCCGCCTACCGCATCGTGCAGGAAGCGCTGTCGAACGTGATGAAGCATGCGGGCGCCTCGAACGCCCAGGTGACCCTCGTGCTCGACGACGAGCACGACGTGCTGCGCATCGCGGTCGAGGACGACGGCCAGGGCTTCGATCCCGCCGTCAGCTCGGAAGGCATCGGCATCATCGGCATGCGCGAACGCGTGTATGCGCTGCACGGCACGATGGCGGTGCGTTCGGCGCCGCAGCGCGGGACCACGGTCGAGATCGCCTTGCCACTGACGAGCCCAACTCCTGTATCGTAGCGATCTGGCTTAACCTCCCTGTCGAAATCCCCATGTCGAACGAATTGAAGACGCCCTACGAACTGGGCAACCAGAATCAGACCACCACCTGGAGCGACTGCGTCGCCTGGTACGAAGAGCTGGCGCGCCGCTACCCGAGCGTGCTGCGCTTCGGCGCGATCGGCACCTCGGATGCCGGCGTGCCGATCCACGCCGGCGTGGTGAGCGCCGACGGCGTGTTCAGCCGCGAGGCGATCAAGGGGAGCGGCCGTCCGGTCTTCTTCAACAACAACGGCATCCACCCGGGCGAGCCGGAAGGCGTGGATGCCTGCATGGCGCTGGTGCGCGACTTCTGCACACAACCGTCGCGCCTGGCCGCGCTGGGTGAGACCGTGTTCATCTTCATCCCGCTGTATAACGTCGACGGCAGCCTGAACCGCGCGAATACCTCGCGCGTGAACCAGGATGGCCCCGAGCAGTTCGGCTTCCGCGGCAACAGCCGCCACCTCGACCTGAACCGCGACTTCGTCAAGTGCGACACCCTGACGGCCCAAGTCTTCAACAAGTTCTTCACCTCCTGGGATCCGGACGTGATGGTCGACACCCACACCTCGAACGGCGCCGACTATTCGTACACCATGACCCTGATCCACACCCAGCCCGACAAGCTGGGCGGTGAACTGGGCGGCTTCCTGCGCGACACCATGCTGCCGGCGATGTACGAGCAGATGGAAGCGCGCGGCTGGCCGACCTGCCCCTACGTGAACCCGGTCAAGGACAGCCCCGACCACGGCATCGCCGACTTCCTGGAAACCGCCCGCTTCTCGACCGGCTACGCGGCCCTGCACCACACCATCGGTTTCATGCCCGAGACGCACATGCTCAAACCCTTCAAGGACCGCTACGAATCGATGCGCGCCCTGGTCGAGACCGCGCTCGACTTCACGGTGAAAAACGCCGCGCAGATCCAGTCGCTGCGCCGCGCGGCGAAAGAGGCGGGCCGTACCCGCGCAGAATGGCCGATCCACTGGACCATGGACGAGCAGAACCCCGGCACCTTCCGCTTCAAGGGCTACGAGGCCGGCTACAAGCCGAGCGTGCTGGGCGACTACAGCCGCCTGTACTACGACCGCTCCAAACCCTGGGAACGCGACATCACCTGGTACAACCGTTTTAATGCCGACATCACCGTGCCGGCGCCGAAGGCCTACCTCATCCCGCAGGCCTGGCGCGAAGCGATCGAGCGCCTGGAACTGAACGGCGTCAGGATGGAGCGCGTGGCCGAGGACCGCATGGAAGAGGTGGGCTACTATCACATCGTGTCGGTCGCCTCGCGCCCGAATGCCTACGAAGGCCACATGTTCCACGACGACGTGCAGTTGGAAAAACGCCGCGGCCAGGTACTGGTGCGCGCCGGCGACGTCATCGTCCCGCTCGACCAGGACCAGGCGCGCTACATCGTCGAGACCCTTGAACCGCTGGCCCACGACAGCTTCTTCCGCTGGGGCTTCTTCAACAGCGTGCTGGAAAAGAAGGAAGCCTATTCCGACTACGTGTTCGAAGACGAAGCCGAGCGCCTGTTGAACGAGGAACCCGAGCTGGCCGCGAAGTTCGCCACCTGGAAGACCGCGAACGCCGCGCTGCTCTCGAACCAGGAAGCCGTCCTCGACTTCATCTTCGCCAACTGCGCCAAATACCGCGAACCCGAGTGGCGCCGCTACCCGGTGTTCATGCTGGGCTAATCGCCTGCCTTCGCCCTGCCGCGTGTTTTCGGATACGCGGCGCTTCCCGTAGGGTGGGCACTCCGTGCCCACGCGGATCAAGCACACCAATAACGGCACAGGCAACAGCCCCACGACCGCCCGCACACCGAACAAAGCCAACACAAAAAACATGAGACACACCACCCACGCCGCCATCGCCGCCGCCTGCCTGTCGCTCACCGGCCTCGCACAAGCCGCACCAGCCACGGCAACCGCCGGCCAGACCTACTTCAACCAGAACTGCGCCAGCTGCCACACCGTCGACAACAAACTGTCCTCGCGCGCCGGCCCCGGCCTGTTCAACGTCATCGGCCGCAAGGCCGGCGCCGTCCCCGGCTACAACTACACCGACGCCCTGGCCAAGGCTGGCGCAGCGGGCAAAACCTGGACCCGCGAAGAACTCGACGTCTTCCTGCGCGACCCGAACAAGGACGTCCCCGGCACGTCGATGCCGATCGGGATCGCCGACGCGAAGCAGCGCGCTGCCGTGATCGCCTACCTGGCCACGCAAAGCGGCAAGGCCACCGCGCCCGTCGCAGCCGCCGGCGCGAAGGCGAGCACCGACAAGTCGGGCGCCTGGACTGAAGACAAACCCGGCGACCTGCACCACATCAAGCCGACCGATTTAGTAAAGCCCTACGCCAGCGAAAGCGCCGGCAACGGCCCGAAACTCGCTGCCCGTCCGGACGGCCTCGTGCCCGCTGTACCGCCAGGCTTCAAGGTCGGCATCTACGCCGACGGCCTCGGCAAATCGCGCCTGCCGCTGCGCGCACCGAACGGCGACATCATCCTGTCGGAAGCCGCCAAGGGCCAGGTCACGGTCCTGCGTTCGAAGGACGGCGAGAAGGCCGAGACGGTCAGCGTCTACGCCACCGGCCTGTCGCGCCCCTACGGCCTGGCCCTGTGGCCGGCCGAGAACCCGCAATACCTGTACGTCGCCAACGTCAACTCGGTGGTGCGCTTCCCCTACAGCGTGGGCGACCTGAAGGCCAAGGGCGAGCCGGAAGTCGTGATCGACAAGATCAGCGACACCAGCGGCGGCCACGTCACGCGCACCATCGCCTTCTCGAAGGACGGCAAGACGATGTTCCTGTCGGTGGGCTCGGCCACCAACGTCGCCGCCAGTATCGGCGCGCAGCCGCCGCAGCCGCTGGCGCAGTGGGAAGCGAAGTATGGCGTCGGCGCCGCCTGGGGCGAGGAGACCGAGCGCGCCGCCGTGCTGGCCTTCGATGCGGACGGCAAGAACCGCCGCGCCTACGCCAACGGCCTGCGCAACTGCGTCGGCATGATCGTGCACCCGACGACGGGCGACCTGTTCTGCAGCGTGAACGAACGCGACGAACTGGGCGACAACCTGCCGCCGGACTACATCACGCGCGTGAAGCAGGGCGGCTTCTACGGCTGGCCGTGGTACTACATCGGCGCCAACGAAGACCCGCGCCTGAAGGGTATCCGCCCGGACCTGAAGGATAAGACCATCGTGCCCGACACCCTGATCCAGTCGCACTCGGCGCCGCTGGGCATGGTCGTGTACCAGGCGCCGCAAGGAGCGAAGCACGCCTTCCCGAAAGAGTACGAGGGCGACATCTTCCTGGCGCTGCACGGCTCCTGGAACCGCGGTATTCGCACCGGCTACAAGGTCGTGCGCGTGTTCATGAAGAACGGCGTGCCGACCGGGCAGTACCAGGATTTCATGACCGGCATGGTGCTCAGCGACCGCGACGTGTGGGGGCGTCCGGCAGCGGTCGAGGTGGCGGCGGATGGGGCGCTGCTGGTGGTGGATGATGGTGGCGGAGTGGTGTGGCGGATCGTGCCGCAGAAGTAAGGCTACCGCCTCGCTACCCGAAACGTATCCTGTAGGGTGGGCACTCCGTGCCCACGCGGATCAAATGGTCCAATAGCGGGGCAGGCAACAGCCCTGATTACGCTGGCGGGCCAGTGGAGCAATCGCGGGCCACAAATCAGTAGCCGCAGGGTAGCGCAATCAGGTTACCGGGTTGCCGAGACGTTCCGCTTCATGTTCGAACCATCCCAGAAATTCTTTCGTCGCACGAGCCACCGCAAACACCGACGTGTGAACACTGAGTCCACATTCCTTCGGTAGTTTGCGGTTCAAAATGCGTACCTGTTGCTCGGGCGTGCAGACGATAAAGGACTTTCCGCCATTGTCGAACTGCTCGCCCCAATTCGTCAGAAAATCGAATTTTCGGTAAGTCCGCAGATCCCGCAAAAGGTCTTCATTTGAACGCGAGTCCTCAACGGGAACGTTGCCGTGGTACCCGTACAGCGCTTCGTCCAACCTGTTCCAGATTTGCCAATCGCTGAGATCGGCGAATTCCGGCAACCAGAGCGATGGTAGGACAGTGCGAAGCTCGCGGAAGCCGAGATAACTTCCGTAGAGTCCACAGTAAGGATTGGTGATATCGCCAATGGCGATGTCCTGGCACCAGATCCGCATCCTGCCCCATACGGGGGAGGGGGCCTGAAGATCCGGCTCGGTCATCGCCTCAATGGCAAACGAACTTGCTGATCCAAAAATCATCTGATGTACGCAGGCATGTCAGGCTCCGTCAATCCGAACCCATGTTCGTCAGATGATTACCCGGGCCTCTACGAAATCGCGACCACGCCAGCAAGCGACCGATCGAATCAACAATGCCGAACAACGCGCCCAGCATGGTAAAGCCGGTAAACGCCCAGATTTCCTGTGTCGGGGTGTAATCAAATGACAGCACCCTTCCCAGCAGCACTATTGCGCCACCAGCCACGATTCCCATGGCGACACCGACCAAAAGCGGTCTCATCAGGTAGCCAAGCTTCTTCAACATGGCATCAGGACGTACTGGTTTGCATTGCCAGGCGCTCCAGGTAAGGATGATTTACTTACTCGCCGCAATCCACCGATCCACCTTCGCCTCCAGCAGCGACAGCGGCAGCGTCCCTTCACCCAGCACGATGTCGTGGAACTTGCGGATGTCGAATTTGTCACCCAGCGCGTTCTCCGCACGGCGGCGCAGTTCCATGATCTTCAGCGAACCGATCTTGTAGCCCAGCGCCTGGCCCGGCCAGACCATGTAGCGTTCGATCTGCGCGCGCGAATCCGCTTCGCTGTAGCCCAGCGTCTCCGAGAAGTACTTGATGCCCTGTTCGCGCGACCAGCCCTTGGTGTGCATGCCGGTGTCGACCACCAGGCGCGCGGCGCGCAGCATTTCGTCGTTCAGGTGTCCAAAGTAATCCTCAGGCTTGTCGAACAAACCCATGTCCTTGCCCAGGGTCTCGGCGTACAGCGCCCAGCCTTCGGTGAAGGCGTTGTTGCCGCCGAACTTGCGGAAGTTCGGCAGGCCCAGCTCCTGCACCAGGGCGATATGGAAGTGGTGGCCCGGTTGGCCTTCGTGCAGGTAGAGCGTGACCATGCCGGTGCTGCCGTATTGGCGCGGATCGTTCACGACCGACCAGAACACGCCCGGACGCGAACCGTCCACCGCCGGCGGGGTGTAGTGGTCCGAGGCCGTGGCGCGGCTCAGTTCGGGCTCGAGGCGCAGGTCCAGCGGGGACTTCGGCATCAGGTTGAACATCGAAGGCAGCTTGGTGCGCAGTTGGGCGTCGAGCTTGCGGTAGACGTCGATGACTTCCTGTTCGGTCTTGAAGGGCTTGTACTTCGCCTGCTGCGAAACCCAGGCCGGCAGGCCGGCGGCCGGGCCGTCATAGCCCATCTTCGGGCCGATGCGGCCATATTCTCCCTGGATGCGCGCCACTTCCTTCTGGCCGATCTCGTGGATCCGCTCGGGCGTCAGGTTGGTCGTGGTCTGGCTCGCCACGCGGACCTTGTACCAGTCGGCGCCGTGCGGCAGTGCGTCCCAGCCGGTGCTGGTGCGCGCCGCCGGCAGGTATTCCTTCTCGAGGAAGGTCGACAGGCGCGCCAGCGCCGGGTTCAGCTTGCCGCCGACGGTATCGGCGTAGAGCTTGGTCAGGCTGCGCTTGTCGGCGTCCGAGAAGCCGGCCGGGAAGTTCTTCACCGGGGTGTAATAGATGCTTTCTTCCGTCGAGGCGGCGACCAGCTGCCTGAACTGGGGCAGGGCGGACGTCATGACCGACTTCGGATGCACGATGCCGCGCTTGATCCCTTCGCGCATGTTGGCGATCGCCTGGTCGACCCAGGGGCCGAGCTGGGCCAGGCGGCTGGCGTAGGCGCGGTAGTCCTTCACGCTGGAGAGCGGCTGGGCGCCCTGGCCGCTGGCGTAGTTCGCCAGCGTGACCGGCAGGCTGTCCATCTGGTTGATCGGCAGCAGGTGCTCGGGGAAGGGCTCGAAGCGCAGCGCGGTGCCCAGCTCGTAGTCGAGGATGTCGTAGCTGGTCTGGTCGCGCTGGCTCAGGGCGTCGCGCTTGATCGCGTGCAGGCGCTTCTGGAACGCTTTATACCGTGCAAACTGTTTAGCCCGTTCCGCCGGTGCGATCGACATGCCGATCTGGTCGATGAAGCGGTTGTCGCCGCTTTCGCTGGCGGACACCGGGTCGAAGCGCGCCAGCGCATCGTAGTACTCATCGGCGAGCTTGTTGAGGGCCTTGCCGGCTTGCGGGTTGACCGCAACCTGTTTGGCCGGCGCAGTCGCGGCCTGTTCGGCGGCCAGCGCCGGGGCGCAGGCGATGAGGGTTGCCGCGGCCAGGGCGCCGAGCTTGAAAATGCGGGTCATGTCGATGTTCCGTTAGTAGCTTGCCAGTGGCGCCAGCGCGCCGTTCTTGAAGGTGTAGACGGTGACGGCGGTCTTCTTGAGATTGCCCTTGTCGTCGTAACCGTAGGTGCCGACCACGCCCTGGTAGCTCTGCGTGCGCAGTTGCTGGGCCACCGCGGCGGGATCGAGGCTGTTCGCGGCCTTGATCGCCTGGGCGATGAACATGGTCTGGTCGTAGAAGGACGGCGCGTAGACGTCCGGGTCGCGCTTGAAGCGCGCCTTGTACTTGGTCAGGAAGGCCGGGCCGTTCGGCTGCTTGGCGATGATGGCGCCGGCCTGGGCGCAGCGCACGTTCTCGCCGACGGCCGGGCCGCCGAGCTTGGCCATCTCCGGGCTGCACAGGGTGTCGCCGCCCAGCAGCGGCACGTTCAGGCCGAGCGCCTTCATCTGGCGCGCCATCGGGGCGCCTTGCGGCGCATAGCCGCCGAAGAAGATGGCGTCGACCTTCTTGGCGCGCAGCGAGGTGAGGATGGCGGCGAAGTCGCTCGCCTTGTCGTTGGTGAACTCGTGTCCGGCGACCTTGATGCCGGCGGCCTGCGCCTGGCGCTTGAATTCGGTGGCGATGCCGGTGCCGAAGGCGGTGCGGTCGTCGATCACGCCGACGTTCTTGAGTTTCAGTTCCTTGGCCGCGTAGTTGGCCATCGAGCCGCCGACCTGCGAGTCGCTGGCGACGATGCGGAACACCGTCTTGTAACCGCTTTGGGTGATCTTCGGATTGGTGCCGACAGTGGACATCAGCGCGCCGGCGTCGTTGTAGACGCGCGAGGCGGGGATGGCGACGCCCGAGTTGTAGGGGCCGAGGATGAACTTCACGCCGCCGTCGACCAGTTTTTGCGCCACGGTCACGCCCTGTTTCGGGTCGCCGGCGTCGTCTTCGGATTGCAGCTCGAAGCGCAGGGTCTTGCCGGCCACCTTGATCTTCTGGGCGTTCAGGTCTTCGACGGCGAGACGGACGCCGTTTTCGTTGTCCTTGCCGGCAAAGGCGTTGGCGCCCGAGAGCGGGCCGGTCACGCCGATTTTCACGACTTGTTCCTGCGCGAGCGCAGTGTTTGAAACGCACAGCAGCGCGGCCAGCGCCAGCGGCGCCATGTTCATTTTCGATGGCATCAGCCTGTCTCCGTTATTTTGCAAACGGGCGTCATCATCGCATAAATCGGCGTCCCGGTAGCGGGTAGTTCGCGCCTGAGCTCAGGCCGCCAAGCCGTGCGCGATCAGCTCCAGCGGCAGGGCGGTCGTGCACTTGATCTGCTCCATCGAGAAGGCCGAGGACACGCCAGTCAGTTGCGCGGTCTTGATCAGCTTCTTGTAGAAACGGTCGTAGCCCTCGATGTCGGTGGTGGCCACTTTCAGCAGGTAGTCGACGTCGCCGCTCATGCGGTGGAACTCGAGCACTTCGGGCAGGGCGACGACGGCGGCCGCGAAGCGCTCGAGCCACTTTTCGTCGTGCTCCCGGGTGCGCACGCTGACGAAGACCGTGACCGGCAGGCCGACCTTGTGGCGGTTGACGATGGTGACGCGGCTTTCGATGTAGCCCTCTTCCTCCAGGCGCTTGACGCGCTTCCAGCACGGAGTGCTGGACAGGCCCACTTTTTCGCTCAGGCCCGAGATCGACAGCGTCGCGTCGGCCTGCAGCGCCGCCAGGATGGCGCAATCAAATTTGTCTAGTGAATTCATTCTATTTATAGCTCACTATCAGAACAAACATGCTTAATTTTGGATGAAATGAGACGAATAGAGAACGTGCGCTTCGACACAAATTCGTAACATATTGCTGAACAATAACACGTTCCGAGCCTCATTTTTCGATTTTTATATGGACGAAGAAATCTACCTCGACGCGAATGCCACTTCTCCGGTCCTCCCGGCCGCCATCGCGGCGGCCCAGGCTGCGTTGCAGGTCGACTTCGGCAATCCGAGCAGCAGCCATGGCGCCGGACTGCGCGCCCGGGCCATCCTCGACGATGCCCGGGCCCGTGCGCGCCGCGTGCTGGGCGCGGGCACGGGACGGGTCATGTTTACCAGCGGTGCCACCGAGGGCATCCAGACCGCCGTGCTGTCGGCCCTGTGCGCGCTGCGCGAACGGCGCGCGGCCGGGCAGCCCTGCGGCGACCTGCTGCTGTATGGCGCGACCGAGCACAAGGCCGTGCCGGAAAGCCTGGCGCACTGGAACCGCATCCTCGGCACGGGCTTCACCCTGCAGGCGCTGCCGGTCGACGCCGACGGACGCCACCGCCTCGACCTGCTGCGCGAACTGGCGCCGCGCACGGCATTCCTGTGCACGATGGCGGCCAATAACGAGAGCGGCGTCGTGTCCGACCTGGACGGCATCGCGGCCGTGCTCGAACAGGCGCACAGCCCCGCCCTGTGGATGGTCGACTGCGTGCAGGCGCTCGGCAAGCTGCCCCTGGCGCTGGATCGCACGCGCATCGACTATGCCCCCTTCTCCGGCCACAAGCTGTATGCGCCGAAGGGCGTCGGCCTGCTCTACGTGCGCGACGGGGCGCCTTTCACGCCGCTGATCTGCGGCGGCGGCCAGGAAGCCGGGCAGCGCTCGGGCACCGAGAACATGGCGGGCATCGCCGCCTTCGGCGCCGTCCTGCGCGCGCTGGAGGAGGGGAGCACCTTCCGTTCGCACGGCCAGCTCGTGCAGATGCGCGAACGCCTGGCGGCGGCGCTGCGCGAAGCCTTCCCCGCCATCGCGTTCAACACGCCGCTCGAACACGCGCTGCCGACCACGCTCAACTTCGCCGTGCCCGGCCTGTCGAGCAAGGCGCTGCTCGACCTCTTCGATGCCGCCGGCGTGCGCGTCAGCGCGGGTTCCGCCTGTTCGGCGGCGAAGTCCGCGCCCAGCTACGTGCTGCAGGCGATGGGTTTACCCGACTGGCGCTGCGCCAACGCGGTGCGCCTGTCCTTCGGGCCGCTGGCCGACGATGCTTTCATCGATGCAGCCTGCCGGCGCATCGCAGCCTGCGCCGAGGCCCTGCGCAGGCTGCCCTTGTCGGCCTCGCGCTGCGGCGCCGGGCGCGCCGGTGTCTACCAGTTCCTCGGCGAGGCTGGGTGGCTGGTGTTCGATCCGGAACGGCGCGAATGCGTGGCGATCGACGTGGCGCCCGCGCTGGCCGACAGTGTAGCCACGCTGATGCGCCAGCACGGCTACCGGCTGCGCGCGGTGCTCTCCACCGGCCACGACGAGGAGGGCTGCGCCGCCTTGCGCGAGCGCTTCGACGCCGGCGGCTGGCCGGCCTGGTGCGATGCGGTGCGCATGGAGGACGGCGCGCCTGCCGAGGCGATCCGGGTCGGGAGCGAGATGCTGGTGCGGCGCCCGGGCCTGCCCGGCTATCTGCTCGGCAGCCTCGAAGACGGCGTGCTGCGGCGGGTGCGACTGGTGTTCGGCGATCTGCCCGCGCCGGGGGATGCGGTCGCATGCCGGGCGGCGGGGATCGACGCCGACGCCGGCACAGCGCCGGAAGCGGCCGGGCTGGGCGGCGCGGAGCTGGCGGATTTCTTCGAACGGCATCCGGACGCGCTCCTGATCGACGTGCGCGAAGCCTGCGAGCACGCGGCGGGCACGCCGCTGCTGCAGGGACGCGCAGCCTACAACCTGCCGCTGTCGCGGCTGGCCGACTATGCGTTCTGGCTGCGCGACGAGTCGCGGCCGCTGCTGTTCTTCTGCCGCAGCGGGAACCGCAGCCTGAAGGCGGTCCAGACCCTGCAGGGACTGGGGCGCGCGCAGGTCTGGCACCTGGCCGGGGGCCTGGCGCTGTACGCGCACTGATCAGCCGCCGGGCAACTTCGACCCGTAGGGTGGGCGCCCCGTGCCCACCATCCTACGCCCGCAGCCCCGCTGCAACACCTGCGTTCGTTAGCGCACGGTCTCTCATCCGATGAGGTCTTAGCATGGCGCGAGTCGTGCATGATGTCGCATTCCCGCGCCGAGAAGGCCGCGCAGGGGCGGCATGCACGCCCATCGTCGAGGCCTCTGTTGAATGAACAACCGCATCTCCTGCCCGGCGCACAGCGTGTGGGGCGCCAGCCTGTCCGCGCACGTGGCGCCGCGGACGAGGCGCCGCTGCGCGCTGAACCGTTCAGCGCGGCGCAGATGGCGGTGCACGGACGCCAGCTCGCCGCCCGCCACGAGCTGGTTCGCGACGCGCTCCCCGAACGCCTGCTGGCGCGCCTGGCCGTCAACGCCGAGCTCATTCATGATGCCTGCGCTTCGCTGACGCGCGCTGCCAAGGCCGGCCAGCAGCTCATGCCCGGCGCCGAGTGCCTGCTTGACCATTTCCACCTGATCGACGAACACATCCGCATCGCGCGCCATGCACTGTCTCCAGCCGAGAGCCGCGCGCTGCCGCGGCTGGCGAATGGGACGCCGCGCGTCTACCAGCTCGCGCTCGAAGCGGTGACCCACGGCGACGGCCGCCTGGAGCGGGAGAGCCTGGCGCGTTTCGTCGCCGCCTACCAGGAAGGCGCCCCGTTGACGCTGGCCGAACTCCGGACCATTCCGACGGTGCTGCGTCTGGCGCTGATCGAGAACCTGCGCCGCCTCGGCGTGCGCCTGGACAGGCAGCGCATGCAGCGCGCGCTGGCCAGGGACTGGGCCGGCCGCATGATCGAGACGGCCGAGCACCGGCTCGGCGACCTGGTCCTCTTGACGGCGG
The DNA here is from genome assembly GCA_040755875.1 of Pseudomonadota bacterium. Lineage (GTDB taxonomy): Bacteria > Pseudomonadota > Gammaproteobacteria > Burkholderiales > Burkholderiaceae_D > Telluria. The sequence goes on from JBFLZJ010000004.1 coordinate 40,167, forward strand.
ACATGGCGCGCGCCGTGCAGCCGATGGATGCCTGCTTCGTCGCCGAGCTGGCGCGCGCCCTGGAGAGCCAGGGCGGCGCGCTGACCCAGGTCCTGCAGTGGCTGGGCACGCGCCTGGCCGACGAGGAATCCAGTATCGAGGCCGAGGTCCAGGCCGACCGCGCCGGCCGGGCCGCCGACCAGGCCTCGATCGACAACAGCATCGCCAGCCTGCGCCTGCTCGCTGCAATCGACTGGCGCGAATTCCTGGAGACCATGAGCGCCGTCGAGCAGGCGCTGCGCCTCGATCCCTGCGGCGCCTACGGCCGCATGGACGGCGCCACGCGCGCCCACTACCGCCGCGTGGTCGAGCGGCTGGCGCGCCAGTCCGGCCACGGCGAAACCGAGGTGGCCACCGAAGCGCTGGCGCTGGCGGGCGCACACGCCGCGCCGGCGGAGGACCATCTTGATGCGCGCATGCGCCACGTCGGTTATTACCTGATCGGCGAAGGAATGCCGGTCTTGCGCGACAAATTGCGCACACGCGTGTCGGCGCTCGGCGCGCTGCGCCGGCTTGCAAGGCGCAGGCCCTTGCTGTCCTGGCTGGGCGCGGTCGGCGGCTTCACGCTGCTGTTCACGGCGGCGCTGCTGGTGCACGCCTACCTGGCCGGCGCGGGCACGCCGCTCCTGGTCGCCTTGGGCTTGCTGTCCGCGTTCGGCGCCAGCCAGCTCGGACAGGCGCTGGTGCGGCTGATGGCCGCGCGCCTGGTGACGCCGCGGCCCTTGCCGCGCATGGACTTCAGCGCCGGCATCCCGGGCGACGCGCGCACGCTGGTCGTGGTGTCCGCGCTGCTCGACAGCCAGGAGCAGGTCGCGGCATGCTGCAAGGCCCTGGAGGGACATTACCTCGCCAACCGCGATCCCCATCTGCGCTTTTGCCTGCTGAGCGATTTCGCCGACGCACCCGAGGAAACGGTATTCGGCGACGCCGAGCTGCTGGCCTGCGCACGTGCGGGAGTCCAGGCCCTGAATGCGCGTCACGGGGAAGATGGCTTTGATCCCTTCCTGCTGCTGCACCGCCCGCGCACCTGGAGCGAGGGCGAAGGCGTGTGGATGGGCCGCGAACGCCAGCGCGGCAAGCTGGCCGACCTGAACGCTTTCCTGCGCGGCGGCGCGCGCGAGCGCTTCTGCCTGGTGGAGGGCTGTCTCGATGACCTGGCGCTGGTGCGCTACGTGATCGCGCTCGCCGGCGCCCGCCTGCCGCGCGACAGCGCACGCGAGCTGGCGGCGGCGATGGCCCATCCGCTGAACCACCCGGTGCCCGATGCCGCAGGCGCCCGTGTGGTGGCCGGCCACGGCCTGCTGCAGCCGCGCCTGAGCGCCGCACTGCCCGGCGAGGACGCCTCGCGCTACCGGCGCCTGTGCGGCGGAGCCGGCGCCGTGCGCACCACGCCGGAGGTGGAGCAGGACCTGTTCGGGGAAGGCGTCTTCGCCGGGCAGGGCATCTATGAGGTCGACACCTGCGCGCGCGTGCTGGACCGGCGCCTGCCGGAGGGCCAGGTGCTGTCGCACGCGCTGCTGGCGGGCTGCTGCCTGCGCGCCGGGCTGCTGGACGACGTGGAATTGGTCGTGGATATCCCGACGCGCTACAGCGACGCGGTCGCGCGCCGCCACCGCTGGATCCGCGGCGACTGGCAACTGGCCGGCTGGCTGCGCTCGCGTATCCCAGGTACTGGCGGACAGCGCGCACCGAATCCGTTGCCGCCGCTGGCGCGCTGGCGGCTGTTCGACAGCCTGCGCCGCAGCCTGGTCGCGCCGACCCTGCTTGGCGCGCTGCTGCTGTGCTGGGCCCTGCTGCCGGAACCGGCGTTCTGGAGCGGCGCCGCGCTGGCGGTATTCTTCCTGCCGGCCTTCCTCGGCATGGTCGTTCAACTGGCCGACAAGCCCCACGACATGCTGTGGCGCCAGCACCTGGCCAACTGGTGGCGCGATGCGCGCACCGCGCTCGGCCACGCGGTGCTGGACACCGCCTTCCTGCCGCACCAGGCCTGGTACAGCCTGGACGCGATCCTGCGCAGCGGCTGGCGCATGCTGGTCTCGCGCCGCAAGCTGCTGCAGTGGCGCTCCACCAGGCTGGTGCGGTCGAGCACCGACATGGAATCGAACTGGCGCAGCATGTGGTTCGCGCCCGCGCTGGCGGTCGGCACGGCGGTGCTGCTGACCTTCCTGCATCCGTTCGCGCTGTTCGCGGCGGCGCCCTTGCTGCTGCTGTGGTTCCTGTCGCCGGTGCTGGCCTGGTGGATCAGCCTGCCGCACCCGCCCAAGGCGCCCCAGCTCTCGAACGAACAGACCCTGTTCCTTACCGGGCTGGCGCGGCGCACCTGGCGCTTTTTCGACACCTTCGCCGGCCCGCAGGACAACTGGCTGGCGCCGGACAGCCTGCAGGAACATCCCGCAGAGTCGCTGGCCCACCGCACTTCGCCGGCGGGCATCGGCATCGGACTCTCGAGCACCTTGAGCGCCTGGGACTTCGGCTTCATCGCGCAGTCGGCGCTGCTGGCGCGCCTGCGCGCGAGCTTCGACAGCATGGCCCTGCTCGAGCGCCACCGCGGCCACTTCTACCAGCGTTACGACACGCGCACGCTCGCGCCCCTGGCGCCGCTGCGTATCGCCACGGACGAGAGCGGCAACCTGGCCGGCCACCTGCTGACCCTGGCCGCCGGCCTCGACCAACTGGCGGACCAGCCCATCGCCGACGCCCGCTCGCTGGCGGGCATGCGCGCCACGCTCCACCTGGCCGAGGAACATGCGGCGCAGGCGCCGCAGGCGGTGCGCGAGGCGTTGGCGGCCTGCGCCCGGGCGCTCGGTCCCGACAGCCTGCGCAATGCCGCCACGCTGCCGGGCCTGGCCGACTGCCTGCAGGCAGCCAGCACGGCCGCCGCCGCGCTGCTGGCCGTCCTGCCCGAGGACGCCGGCCCGGAACTGCGCGACTGGTGCGCGCGCCTGGAGGAGGACTGCCGGGCGGCGCATGCCGACCTGCTGGCGCTGGCGCCGTGGATGCGCGCGGTGCACGAATACGTGCTGGACGCGAGCCTGACGCGCATCCCGACGCTGCGCGAGCTGGCGGCGTTCGCGCCGGCGGCCGGCGACGACGATTCCACGCGCTCGCTGTCGGCGCTGGTGGAGGAGGGCATGGCCGGCGCGCGGGCGCGCCTGGACGACATCGCCCGCCTCGCGCAGCAGGCGCGCGCATTCGCGGACATGGACTTCGGCCTGCTCTACAACCGCGACACGAAGCTGCTGGCAAGCGGCTACGACGTCGCCGAGCGCCGCCTGGACGCCGGCGCCTGCGACCAGCTCGCCTCGGAAGCGCGCCTGGCGAGTTTCATCGGGATCGCCCAGGGCCAGCTGCCGCGCGAGCACTGGCTCGCCCTCGGGCGCCAGTTGGGGATCGTCGGCGGCGAGCAGTTGCTGCTCTCGCGCGGCGGGGCGATGCGCGAGTACCTCATGCCGCTGCTGGTGATGCCGACCTGGCGCGGCAGCCTGCTCGACCAGACCTACCAGGCGCTCATCCGGGTGCAGATGGACTACGCGCGCCGCCACGGCATCCCCTGGGGCTTCTCCGATTGCGCCTGCAATACGGTGGACGCGGACCTGCGTTACCAGGCCCGCGCCTTCGGCGTGCCGGGCGCCGGCCTGAGGCGCGGCCTGGACGAGGACCTGGTGCTCGCGCCTTACGCGGCGGCGCTCGGCCTGATGGTGGCGCCGGAAGCGGCTTGCGCCAACCTCGAGCGCATGGCCGGGCTGGGTTTCATCGGCCGCTACGGCTTGTACGAAGCCATCGACTACACCGGCGCGCGCCTGCCGCGCGGCCAGACGCATGCCGTCGTGCGCGCCTTCACGGCCCGGCACCAGGGCATGAGCCTGCTGGCGCTGTCCTGGCTGCTCAACGGGCGCCCGATGCAGCGGCGCTTCGAGGCCGACCCGCGCTTCCAGGCCGCGCTCCTGCTGCTGCAGGAGCGGGTGCCGCGCTCGGGGGCCTTCGACGCCGCCGGCATCGAGGCCGGCGCCCAGCGCGCGGCGCCGCCCGGGGCGCCATCGCCGGCGCGCGCGGTGACCCGTCCGGGCCGGTCGCAGCCCGAAGTGCAGTTGCTGTCGAACGGCCGCCATCACGTGATGGTGAGCAGCGAGGGCGGCGGCTACAGCCGCTGGAACGATCTCGCCCTGACCCGCTGGCGCGAGGACGCCACCAGCGACGACGGCGGCCTGTCCTGCTACCTGCGCGACCTCGACAGCGGCGCGGTCTGGTCCGGCGCCTGGCAGCCGACCCTGGCCGAGCCCGAGCAGCACGAGGTCGTGTTCCCGGAAGGGCGCGCCGAGTTCCGCCGCCGCGACCACGGCATCGAACTCCTTACCTGCATCGTGGTCTCGCCCGAGGACGACATCGAGCTGCGCCGCATGCGCATCCGGAACCTGTCCGGCCGCCCGCGTGCGATCGAGGTGACCAGCTATGCCGAAGTGGTGCTGGCCCGGGCCGCCTGCGACGACGCGCACCCGGCCGCGCCCGGCCAGGCGCTGCACACCGAGCTCCTGGCCGAGCGCGGCGCCATCCTGTGCACGCGCCGCCCGCGTAGCGGGGATGAGGCCACGCCTTTCCTGCTGAACCTGATGACGGTCCACGGCGGCCAGGCCGATGCCAACTCCGCCGCTTCGTTCGAGACCAGCCGCACGCGGTTCATCGGCCGCGCCAGCGGCTCGGCGTTGCCGGCGGCGCTGCGCAGCCAGGGGCCGCTCGGCGGCACGCACGGCGAGGTGCTCGACCCGGCGGCCGCAATCCGCCGCGTGCTCACCCTCGCGCCCGACGAAGAGGCGGTGGTCGACCTGGTGCTGGGCGTGGCCGCCGACCGCGAAGCTGCCCTGGCGCTGGCCGGGAAGTACCAGGACCGACTGGCCGCCGACCGCGTGTTCGAGCTGGCCTGGACCCATGGCCAGGCGGTCCTGAGCCAGTTGAACGTCGCCGAGGCCGACGCCCGGCTCTACGGCCGCCTGGCCGGTCACCTGCTCTACCCGCAGCGCGCGCTGCGCGCCGATCCCGGTCTCATCGCGCGCAACAGGCGCGGCCAGTCCGGCCTCTGGCCCTACGCGATCTCGGGCGACCATCCGATCGTCCTGCTGCACCTGCGCACCGCCGCGCACCTCGCGCTGGCGCGCCAGCTGGTGCAGGCGCATGCCTGGTGGCGCCTGAAGGGGCTGGCCGCCGACCTGGTGATCTGGTGCGAGGATGGCGGCGAACGCCAGGCGCTGTACGACCGCGTCGCGGACCTGGTCGCGGCCAGCGCGCAGGCGCAGGCGGTCGACCGCCCGGGCGGGGTCTACGTGCTCGCCCTCGACCAGGTGCCTGTCGACGACCGCGTGCTGATGCAGGCGGTGGCGCGCGTGGTGCTGCTGGACGAACGCGGCAGCCTGTTCGAGCAGCTGCGCCGCGCGGCGGTCACGGCGCCGGCGCCGCCGGTCCGGTATCCGGATGAATTGTCCGAGACATGGGAGTCGCCCGGGGAGCCGTCCGCGCCCGTCCCCCGTCCGCTGCTGCTCGGGAACGGCATCGGCGGCTTCAGCGAGGATGGCCGCGAGTACCTGATCCGCACCGGTCGCGGGCTGGCCGCGCCGGCGCCCTGGTCCAACGTGCTGGCCAATCCGGTGTTCGGCGCCGTCGTGTCGGAAAGCGGCCAGGCCACGACCTGGAGCGAGGATGCGCAGGAGGGCCGCCTGACGTCCCGGTGCGAGGATGGGGTGCGCGGCCTGGGTGGCGAAGCCTTCTATCTGCGCGACGAACACAGCGGCGCCTTCTGGTCGCCGACCGCGCTGCCGGCGCCTTCCGGCGGCGACGAGGGTGGCGATTACCTGACGCGCCACGGCTTCGGCTACAGCGTGTTCGAGCATACGGCGCACGGCATCCATGCCGAACTGACCAGCTTTGTCGCGCCGGACGCGCCCCTGAAGTACACGGTCCTGCGGGTGCGCAACGACAGCACGGCGCCGCGGCGCCTGTCGGCCACCGGCTACGTCGAGTGGGTACTGGGCGCCTCGCGCGCCGGCTCGGCCATGCACGTGGTGAGCGAACGCGACCCGGTCAGCGGCGCGCTGTGCGCGCGCAGCGCCTGGAACGCCGGCTTCGCGCACCGCGTCGGCTTCTTCCACGTCGATGCCGAACCGGCCGCCTTCACCTGCGACCGCATGGAATTCCTCGGCCGCGGGCGCACTCCCGCCAACCCGGCGGCGCTTGGCCGCGCCTCCCTGTCGGGCGCGCTGGGGGCCGCCCTCGACCCCTGCGCGGCGCTGCAGGTGGCGTTCGAGCTGCAGCCGGGCGAGCAGAAGGACATGGTCTTCATGCTTGGCGTGGCGGCGGAAGCCGAGCACGGCATCGCCGACCTGGTCCAGCGCTGCGGCGGCCCGGCTGCCGCAGGCGCCGCCCTGGAGCGGGTGCGCAGGTACTGGAACGAGACGCTGGGCGCGGTGCGCGTGACGACGCCCGATCCGGCGCTCGATGCGCTGGCCAACGGCTGGCTGCTGTACCAGACCATCGCCTGCCGCATGTGGGCGCGCAGCAGCCATGAGCGGTCGATCGGCGCCGTAGTGCTGCGCGATGCGCTGCAGGATGCGATGGCGCTCGTGCACACCCGTCCGCAATGGCTGCGCGAGCAGTTGCTGCTGTGCGCGGCGCGCCAGTTCGTCGAGGGCGACGTGCAGCACTGGTGGCATCCGCCGTCCGGACGCGGCCTGCGCACGCGCTGTCCCGAGGACATGCTGTGGCTGCCGCTCGCCGTTTGCCGCTACATCGCGGCGACCGGCGACCTGGGCGTGCTGGGCGAGTCCCTGCCTTACCTGGAAGGGCATGTCCTCGAGACCGGCGAGGCGTCCTGCGTCGACCAGCCGGCCGAAGCGGCCGAGCGCGGCGACCTGTACGAACACTGCGTGCGCGCGCTGCGCCATGGCATGCGCTTCGGCGCCCACGGCCTGCCCCTGGCCGGGGGCGAAGCCGGCCGCGAGAGCGCGTGGCTGGGCTTTTTCATGGCCGACGTGCTGGGACGCTTCGCCGGCCTGGCCGAGCGCCGCGCCGACTACGGCTTCGCCACCACCTGCCGCGCGACGGCCCAGGTGCTCGCCGCCCAGCTCGAGGAACACGCCTGGGACGGCGAGCGCTATCGCCAGGCCTTCGCCGGCGCCGCGCCCGCATCGGACGGGGACGACGCCCGCCGGGCCGAAGTCGTCACGCAGAGCTGGAGCGTCTTGTCCGGCGTGGCCGACCCCGAACGCGCGGCCGCTGCGATGGCGGCGGTGAATGTGTCCGACGGTGCGGGCCTGGACGTCCAGGCCGCGATCTGGGCGGCCATGGCGCATGCGCGCCTGGGGCAGGGCGAACGCGCCTGGGAGCTGCTGGACCTGGTCAATCCGGTGCGCCGCGCGCTCACGCCGGAGGACTGCGCGCGCTACCAGGCCGAGCCCTACGTGATGGCGCAAGCGCTACATGCAGCTCATCCGCACGTTGGTCGCGGCGGCGGGAGCTGGTACACTGCCTCGGCTGGCTGGATGTACCGGCTGATCGTCGAAACGCTGCTCGGCATCGAGCGGCAGGGCGAGCGCCTGGTGCTGTCGCCGCAGCTGCCTTGCGGGTGGCCGGGCTTTCGCCTGGAGTACCGCTACCGCGGCACCCTGTACGAGATCGAGGTGCGCTTCGCCGAGGCGGGCGCGCTGCTGGTCGACGGCCGGGCCGTGGAGGGCAACCTGGTGGACCTGGTCGACGACGGCCGGCGCCACCGGGTCGAGCTGCTGGTCGCGCGCCGGCATGGGACCGCCATTGCGGCGGCGAGCGAAGAACCTCAGTCGAAGTCCATTACATGAAGAAAATCACGCTGGCGGCCAGTGCCGCCTTGTTGCTGTCCTGCGGCGCCGCACAGGCCGCAGACTGGAGCGATACCTCGATCAGCTGGCGCTACGGCACCCGCTTCGCCGAGCCCTACAATCCGGAACACATCAAGAAGCACATCTTTGCCCTGACCCACGCCAGCGGCTACAAATACGGCAGCAATTTCTTCAACGTCGACCTCCTGCAGTCGGACAAGAACGACCCGGCCTCGCTGACCCAGTCCGAGGGCGCCCAGGAAGCCTACATCGTCTACCGCCACACGCTCGACATCGGCGCGCTGCGCGGAACCGAGATGCGCTACGGCCCGGTCAAGGGCGTGGGCGTGACCTTCGGCTTCGACTGGAACACCAAGAACGACGTCGGCTACAACTCGCGCAAGCGCATGCTGGTCGCAGGCCCCACCCTGATGTGGGACGTGCCGGGCTTCCTGAACACCAGCATCCTGCTGCTGCGCGAATCGAATGCCCCGAGCGGCGCCTTCCCGCCGATCTCGACCGTCAACGGCCGCTACACCTACGACACCCACGCCATGCTGTCGGCGACCTGGGGCATTCCGGTGGCCGAGCGCCTGTCCTTCGAAGGCTACCTGAACTTCATCGCCGCCAAGGGCCGCGACGAGGTCGGCAACGGCACCGGCGCCGAGACCAACCTCGACATGGCGCTGATGTACGACATCGGTTCCCACTTCGGCCAGCCGAAGAACCGCTTCCGCCTCGGCCTCGAATACCAGTTCTGGAACAACAAATTCGGCAACACGCGCGAGACCACGGGCGGCCGCGGCCAGCGCGCCAGCACCCCGATGGTGCGCGCGGAATACCACTTCTGATCCGCTGCTGATCCGTATCCAGGATGAGGGAACACGCTGCAGGGGCTTGCCGGCCCCGGCAGCGTGTTTTTTCTGGCTATGCGAACCGTACGCTACTTGCATGCCGGAATCGAATAATATATTGGCAATTTTGCGGCCGAGAGTCGGCAGCTCCTGACGCCGACGTAGACGAACACTGGATTGTGAATGCAAGTCATCAAAGACATACAGCGCGCCTGGGCGCAACTGCGCGCCGGTAAGGCGGACCAGCCTTACTTGCCGTTCTGGCGCCAGCTCGCCGAGATGAGCGCCCTGTTCCTGGTGCGCCGGATCGGTCCCGGTTACTACCTGCAGGCGCGCTGGTGGCGCACCTCCGTGCCTTTCGCCGACAAATGGGCGCACGTCAACAAGAAGGAATACAACGAATTCATCGACCGCTGGAACCGCCGTCCCTACCAGAAGAGTTCCCAGCACAAGGTGATCGAAAAGGCGATCCTGCAACTGGTCGGTGTGCCGACCCCGGAGTTCATCGGCTTCATCCATCCGCAGCGCGGCGCGCGCGCCGACGGCGGCTCCTTGCGCAGCCTGGCCGACCTGGAAGCGCTGTGCCGCGAACTGGCCGGTAAAAAAATCTGCTTCAAGCTGGTGGAGGGGTACGGCGGCGCCGGCTTTTTCGCGTTCCAGGTCGAGGAGAGAAACGGCCAGCCGGTCTTCGTCCACCCCTTCAGCGGCGCGGTGACCACCCTGGCCGAATGGTGGGACAAGGCAGGCAACAACCGCGACGGCTACATCGTCGAGCACTACCTGCCCCAGCATCCGGTGCTCGCCGCCATCCACCCGAACTCGCTCAACACCCTGCGCATCTGGCTCTACCAGGCGCGCGGCGAGTGCCGCATCGCCGGCGCTTTCCTGCGCGTGGGACGCAAGGGCAGCCTGGTCGACAACACCAGCAGTGGCGGCATCTTCTGCCCGGTCGACCTGGAAACCGGCACCCTGACGCACGCGGCCAACGCCAAGAACCCGCTCGACACGATGGACGTGCATCCGGACACGGGCGGGCGCATCAGCGGCGTGCAGCTGCCCTACTGGAGAGAGTGCCAGGAAGTGGCGATGCGCGCGCTGCAGGCCTTCCCGCACGTGAACGTGGCCGGCGTGGACGTGGCGATCGGCGTCGACGGGCCGCGCATGATCGAGCTGAACGTGCGGCCGGACCAGATCGGCTGCGCACGGATCAACCTGCCGCTCAAGCAGGTGGATCGCTGGATGAGCGCGGCTTAAGAGAAGTAGAAAAAGCCTCTGGCGAAAAGTCCGAGTGAAATAAAAAAGCCCCGGGATTTCCGCCGGGGCTTTTTTGCGCTTGGTGTAGCTTATGCGGCCACTTTATTAGCGGCGAGATCCCATCCGCCCATCGTCGTGCCGCCAGTGCCGCCTCCGATTTTCTGCTGAGTGTATTTCCACTTCACCTTCGAGAACTTCAGGCTGACATGTTCGGCGAGAATCGAGCCTGCCTCAATGCCCGGGGTAATTGCGCCGATCAGCACGTTTTCCAGCTCGATCTCGAAATACTTGACCGGCGTACCGTTGCCGTCGGCGCGCATGAATTCGAATTTCGCCTTCGGGATCGTTTTGCCCATCGCGCAAGTCTGCATCAGGATCGGCGACGATAAATCTGCCAGCTTGCTGAATGTGACTTCCTGCACCTCGACGCGCTCTGCAGTGTGCCCGCCGCCAGTCGAGGCCGTGGCGCTTCGGGGTTGAATGAGCCCCCAATTCACCGATTCGCATTCGATCCAGTCTTTGTGTTTGTCGTCTTGGGACTCGCCCTTGATCCCGTCGATCTGGAGATACACGTCGATTGCCATCACTCCTCCGCATATTTATTGAGCCTGCTATGTTGCAGCACTCAATGCAGAGCCCGCTTGTGCCGACTCAACGAGTCTGCGTGTTGCAGTGCTAGATTGAACGTTTGTCCCGACTGCGGAGGATGGTATGACCGACGTGCCCGGCAAGCCTGACGCTGGCAAACCTGCTGTGAAGATGACGATGAGCCCCGAGGCCAAGGCGAGGATGCGGGCTACGGAAAAGAACGTCTACAAGTACTACAACGACATGGGCAAGAACAAGGGGCATTGCACATGGGGAGCCGGCATTCTCGCCCACAAAGGAGTCTGTACAGAAGAAGAACTCGGCAAGAAAGTCAGTGCCGAGATGGTCGATCAGGAGTTCGAGCGCCGTGTTGCAGACGCTGAACGAGCGGTTCGCCGCAATATCAAGGTGCCGATCAGTCAGGCCCAATTCGATGCGCTTTGCAGTCTTACCTATAACGCGGGGCCAACCGGTGCGCGCGGCACGTATGGCTATGTGAATGCGAACGACTTTGAAGGCGCCGCTGCCAATATTTCGAAGATGATCAAAGTCGAGGTGAAAGAGAAGGGAAAGAAGAAATTTGTCATTGCCCCAGGGTTGATCAAGCGCCGCGAAGAGGAAAGTGCGCCTTTTCGACTGAAAAAAGAAAATGCTGCTAAGTAGGGGGAGATATGCCTTTCCTGATTTCTGTCTTGCGTCAACGCACGAGGATGTTCCCAGTTGTCGTAGCGCTTGCTTTCGTGAGCGTGGCAAGCCCTGCACATGCTGGCGATAACCAGGAACGTAGCGTTATTGGCAAATGGCGGTTGAAGGCTGCGCTCGATGCATCGGAGATAACGTCGCTCGATGAGCGAGAAGCGAAGCAGCTTGTCGGAAAAGTTTTTACGATAGCGCCAGACAGAGTTGAGTTCGGCACGCGGAAATGCTTACCGCCTGAGCTTGAGGCCGAACGTGTCGAGCCTCGGCTGTATCTACGTGAGCAGGCGCACGCAAGCGCTTCGAAGCTCGGTTTGCCAAATCCTGTCACCGTTGTCGAACTCGGCTGTACTGTTGTCTTTGTCAAGGCGAAGAACCGGCTTGTCATCCATTGGGACGGCTGGTTCTTCGACGCTCGGCGCCAGCAGTAGTACTTATTCTTCCGGCGCTGAGCAAGCCAAATCGGCTCGGCATGGATAAATTGACCGCTCAAGAACGTGGTTGGTCGCGGCGTGAAGAAAGAGTAAAAGCGCGCCAGCAAAAAATTGTCTTTTAATCAAAAAAAATGCAATAAGTAGCATGGATTTGTGCGCTTGGCGCAAAGGGCGGAAGTGATGCAATTGCAAAAATTGCATCATGAAAACCTCATTCCTCTCCCCATCCCTGCTCGCCTTCGTCCTCCTGTCGGGCTGCGCTTCGGCGCCGGCTGCGGTCGACGAACACAGCGAGTTCGAAGCCACCCTGCACGCGCCTTACCGGGCGCCGGATCCCGCGCGCCCCGATGCGCGTACCTTCACGCTGACTTTTGACTATCCGAACGCGCGCCGCGCCCAGCTCGTCGACTGGCAACTGGAACTCATCCACCTTGGCGGGCGCGTGGTGCGGCGCTGGCAGGGCAGCACGCGCATGGACCGGGGGCCGGTCTCGGTGCCCGTCGCCTGGTCGGGCCTGGATGCTGGCCCGCTGACGGCCGGCATCTACCAAGTGCGCCTGCGCGCCGGCAGCCGCGACGCCGAGGCGCTGGCGCCTTCCAACGACGTCCACGAACAGAGCTGGCAGATCGAGATCGGCCCGGCGCAAAACCCGGCGACGCCGCGTTTCGCGCCGCTGCCCGTAGGACATGGGACTGCGCGCGGGACGGCGCAAGCCGCACCGGCGCCGGACGCCTTGCCCTACATCGCCTTCCTGGGCAACCTGCACAGCCAGACCAACCACAGCGACGGTGGCGCCGAGCTCGACAACTGCAAGGGCGCCCAGGATCCCTTGACTGCGAAGTACGGCCCGGACGCCGCCTTCGCCTACGCCCACAAGCATGGGCTGGACATCCTGGTCGCCTCGGAGCACAACCACATGTACGACGGCTCGGACGGCACCAACGTGAACGCCGACCCCGCCACATCGACGGCCCTCTACCGCAAGGGCCTGGAGACCGCGGCCGCCTACAATGCCGCCAATCCGGGCTTCCTCGCGCTGTACGGAATGGAGTGGGGCGTCATCAACAAGGGCGGCCACGTCAACATCTTCAACAGCGACCAGTTGCTGGGCTGGGAAAAGAATACGAAAGGCGAGCTGCTGGCCGACATCGCCACGCCGCGCAGCGACTACGCCGCCTTGTACACCCTGATGCGCGAGCGCGGCTGGATCGGGCAGTTCAACCATCCGTCCACCAGCGGCCAGTTCGCCATCGATGGCCAGGCGCTCGGCTATACCGCGGACGGCGACGAGGCGATGGTCTTGTGCGAAGTGGCTAACAGCACGGCCTTCTCGACCAACGACCGCGAGGGCGAAACCCGGCGCAGCAACTACGAGGCGGCGTGCAACAAGCTGCTGGAAGCGGGTTTTCATGTGGCCTTCAGCACCAACCAGGACAACCACTGCGCCAACTGGGGCACGGCCTATACCAACCGCACCGGGGTGCTGGTCCCGGCCGGCGTGCCCCTGAGCCGCGACAGCTTTGTCGAGGCCTTGAAAGCGCGGCGCGTGTTCGCGACCATGGACAAGGGCTCGCAACTGGTCCTGACCGCCAACGGACGCATGATGGGCGAGCGCTTCAGCAACAGCGGGCCCTTGACCCTGGTGGCGAACTTCGCCAGCACGGCCGGCAAGCAGGTGGCGGCGGTGGCGATCATGGAAGGCGTGCCGGGGCGGGGCGGCATGGTGACGCAATTGTCGGGCGAGGCGACCACCACCTTCACGCCGGCGCCGGGGGCGCATTTCTATTATGCGAAGGTGACCCAGGCCGACGGCAACGTGTTGTGGTCGGCGCCGGTGTGGGTGAACCAGGTGGAGGAAGGGAAACCGTAGCGGTAATGCCGGAGTTGGCGGCTTCGACCGTTGGGTGGGCACGCGTTCCCACGCGGAAACATGAGTGGTGTTGGCTGAGGCTACGGTGTTATCGGAGGCAGGCTACGACAAAATGAAGTGATCAGCTGCTCATTTGTCGAAGCCGCGTTTGTGCTCGTTGTCGAGCTGGCGGGATGGCCGCTGGCCTGCACGCTTTCGCGTGGGCACGGGGTGCCCACCCTACGGTCGAGGCCAACGATTCCAGGGGCGGCAGTGAAGCACGAACAAAAACGGCGGGCACAGGGCCCGCCGCTTCATGCATGAACCAAGTTGGCTTACTCGCCCATCTGGCTCTGCAGGTAATTCTGGATGCCGACCTTGACGATCAGGTCGAGCTGGGTCTCGAGCCACTCGATGTGCTCTTCGGTGTCTTCCAGGATCATCAGCAGCAGGTCGCGCGAGACGTAGTCGGCGGCGGCTTCGCAGGCGGCGATGCCTTCCTTGACGGTCAGCTGGGCGGCGCGCTCGAGCTTCAGGTCGCATTCGAGCATTTCCTGGGTCGATTCGCCGATCAGGATCTTGTGCAGCGCTTGCAGGTTCGGCAGGCCGTCGAGCATCAGGATGCGGTCGATCAGCTTGTCGGCGTGCTTCATCTCGCCGATCGATTCGTCGTATTCCTTCTTGCCGAGCTTCTCGAAGCCCCAGTGGCGGTACATGCGCGCGTGCAGGAAGTACTGGTTGATCGCGGTGAGTTCGTTGGTCAGCTGCGCGTTGAGCAGCCGGATGACGTTGGGATCGCCCTTCATGATGTGCCTTGTTGTTGATGTGGGTTGCCAACATCATAGCAAAGCGAGGGCGGGCGCGCGCCAGAAAAAAACTGGCCGCGCCACATTGGCGCGCAGCTCAGGCCAGCTGGGCCGAGCGGAAGCTCAGTTCGGTAACGGTGGTCTTGCTGTCGATCGCTTCGTGCAGTACTTCGCGGGCATAGCTGACGCATTTGCCGCAGCAGGTGCCCAGGCCCAGTTCCTTGCGCAGCTCGGCTACCGAGGTAATGCCGAGGTCGACCGCCTGGCGGATTTCACGGTCGGAGATGTTGTTGCAGACACAGACGATCATCGTTGTTCCTTGGTACCGTATTAAGCTTGCTTGTCTAATAATGAGAATCGTTCTCATTCGTGTTCTATTTTGATGAAACTCGGCTGGGAACGCAAGCGGATTTGTTGTGTGTAGGCCGCTGCAAATAGAAATAATTCGCATTTAGGTTTATGATGCTAGTATCTGTCTCATCAGCGCTACATATAGTGCGCTACATCAACGGACCCGCCATGACTCTTGCTCCCACTCTGATCACACTCGATGCCCTGAAGGTCGGGCAGAGTGCCACCGTGATCCACCTCGCGCCAACCGCGCAGGGCGGCGCCGACGTGCCGCGTCGCCTGATGGAACTGGGCTTCGTGCCGGGCGAACGCATCCGCATGCTCAAGCGCGGCCTGCCGGGCGGCCCGGTGGCGGTCAAGGTCGGCGAGTCGACCTTCGCATTACGCAAGTTCGAGGCCGCACTCGTATCAATTCAGCCGGAATAATCGATGGGTGTCATGGAACAACAGGTGGCGACGCGTGCGCCCCTGATCGCATTGCTGGGTAATCCGAACTGCGGCAAGACCGCACTGTTCAACCGTCTCACCGGCTCGCGCCAGAAGGTCGCGAACTACGCCGGCGTCACTATCGAACGCAAGGAAGGCAGCTTCACCTCGCCCGGCGGACGGGCGCTGCGCGTGCTCGACCTGCCGGGCGCCTACAGCCTGTCGGCCCAGACCCCGGACGAGGCGATCACGCGCGACGTGGTCGCCGGCGTGCGCGCGGGCGAACGCTCGCCCGACGCCATCGTCTGCGTGGTCAACGCGACAAATTTGCGCCTGAACCTGCGCCTGGTGCTGGAGATCCAGCGCCTCGGCCTGCCGATGGTGCTGGCCCTGAACATGGTCGACGTCG
The DNA here is from genome assembly GCA_040755875.1 of Pseudomonadota bacterium. GTDB lineage: Bacteria > Pseudomonadota > Gammaproteobacteria > Burkholderiales > Burkholderiaceae_D > Telluria. The sequence goes on from JBFLZJ010000004.1 coordinate 55,711, forward strand.
CAAAAAAACGCGGCATCGAGATCGACACCGCGCGCCTTTCGAAAGAGCTCGGCATGCCGGTGGTGGAAACCGTCGCCATCCAGGCCGGCGGCGAACGCGCGCTGCTCGACGTGCTCGACCGCATCGACCTCGACGCCGGCGTCAAGCCGCAACCGCTGGCCGCCATCGACGCCGTCCCGGTCGAACAGACCCAGCGCGAAGTGCGCCGCATCGTCGACGCCTGCGCCAGCTATGCCCACGACAAGGGCAACCTGTCCGAACAGATCGACAACGTGGTCCTGCATCCGGTGGCCGGCCCGGTGATCTTGGCGGCGATGATGTTCGTGATCTTCCAGGCCGTGTTCAGCTGGGCCGAAGCGCCGATGGACTTCATCACCGGCACGGTCGAGGGTCTTGGCCAGTGGATCGGCGCCGGCATGGCGGAAGGCCCGCTGCGCAGCCTGCTCGTGGACGGCATCATCGCCGGCGTCGGCGGGGTGCTGGTGTTCCTGCCGCAGATCCTGATCCTGTTCTTCTTCATCCTCATCCTCGAGGACATCGGCTACCTGCCGCGCGCGGCCTTCCTGCTCGACCGCATGATGGGCGGCGTCGGCCTGTCGGGCCGCGCCTTCATTCCGCTGCTGTCCTCGTTCGCCTGCGCCATTCCCGGCGTAATGGCCGCGCGCACCATCCAGAACCCGCGCGACCGCCTGGTGACGATCATGATCGCGCCCCTGATGACCTGCTCGGCGCGCCTGCCGGTGTACGCCCTGATCATCGCCGCCTTCATTCCCGACCGTGCAGTGGGCATCTTCAACCTGCAGGGCCTGGTGCTGTTCGCGCTGTACGCGCTGGGCATCGTCAGCGCGATGGGCGTGGCCTGGTACATGAAGCGCCGCAGCGGCAGCGGCCAGCATCCGCTGATGATGGAACTGCCGGCTTACCACTGGCCCCAGCTGCAGACGCTGGCGATCGGCCTGTGGGAGCGCGCCATGATCTTCCTGCGCCGCGTCGGCACGCTGATCCTCACGCTGATGGTGCTGGTCTGGTTCCTGTCGAGCTTCCCGGGCGCGCCCGAAGGCGCAACCCAGCCGCCGATCTACTACAGCGTGGCGGGCATGCTGGGCCGCGCCCTGTCGGTGATCTTCGAGCCGATCGGCTTCGGCTGGCAGATCTGCATCGCGCTGGTGCCGGGCATGGCGGCGCGCGAAGTGGCCGTCGGCGCGCTGGGCACCGTGTACGCCCTGGCCGGCTCGGGCGACGACGTCGCCAACACCCTGGGCCCGCTGATCGCCGGCTCCTGGTCGATGGCGACCGCGCTGTCGCTGCTGGCCTGGTACGTGTATGCGCCGCAGTGCCTGTCGACCCTGTCCGTGGTGCGCCGCGAGACCGGCAGCGCAAAATATGCCTGGATGATGGCGGGCTACATGTTCGCGCTGGCCTACGTGGCGTCGTTCATCACCTACCGCGTCGCGCTGGCGCTGGGCGGAGGCTGATCGTGTGGCAGGAACTGGTCGTCGGTCTGTTCGTCGTGCTGGCGGCGGTGTACGTCGGCGCCAAGTACCTGCCGGCCGCCTGGCGCATCCGGATCGTCAACCGCCTATCGCGCGGCGGCGCCGACTCGAAGCTGGTGCGCTGGCTCGATACCGGCGGCAGTTGCGGCAGTGGGTGCAACAGCTGCAATACCTGTGAGACCCCCGCCGAGCCGACGCCGCCGGCGGGGAGTAAGCATCGGGTGATCAAGTTGCACGAGAAGCGATAAACGCTTTTTCGTAGGGTGGACACCTGTGTCCACGCGGTCTCACTCTCTGCATATGTCAACGCCTCCGGTACGCCAGGCGCCCGTCGCACACGATTGATTCAACACATAAAACGGACGTGACTGGCGGTCTACGATGCCGCACCATGTCCCGCTACCGCCGTCTCCTAACCGGCCCCACGTATTTCTTCACGGTCGTTGCTTACCGCCGCCGTCCCATCTTCTGTGACGTGGCACTGCGCGCTGCCTTGCACGACGCCATCCACACGGTACGCCAAACGCGTCCGTTCTCCATCGACGCCTGGGTGCTGCTACCGGACCACATGCATTGCATCTGGACCCTGCCAGAGGACGACCATGCCTATTCGATACGCTGGGCCGAAATCAAACGTTATGTGTCGAGCTGGTGCCGACTGGCGCTGCGTGATTCGACGCTGCTGACGCAAGCTGCGCTACACCGGCGCGAGTCGAGCATCTGGCAGCGCAGGTTCTGGGAGCACCAGATTCGTGATGAGCGCGATTTCGAGAAGCACATGGATTACATCCACTTCAATCCGGTCAAGCATGGGTATGTACGACAGGTGCAAGACTGGCCGCATTCGACGTTTCATCGGCATGCGCGGGATGGGGTCTATCCGTTGGATTGGGGTGGGTCATCGGAGATCGACGGTCTCGATTTTCGAGTAGCGGTGGGGTGTGCATGAGTACGACCGCGTGGACACAGGTGTCCACCCTACAAAGGCATTTCAAGATCACCGTGCAGTGCCGGGTGATTCATTCAGCCCCAACGCCGCTATCAAGCGCTTCGCATCGTACGGCGCATGCACCTTGATGTCGTTATCGAAGTAACAGTACACATCCCGGCTTTTCCTCAATGGTGGCGGTTGCGAAGACACGCGCCGGCATTCGTCCGGCTCGCCGCCCGTGCTCCAGGCCCGTATCCTGTCCGCCCAGCGTTCGATCGCATCGTCGTCATAGCCGCTGGCATACAGTTCCGTGTCGCCGTGCAGGCGCAGGTACATGAAATCGGCGGTCACGTCTTCGATATAGGGCCATTTGCCGGCGGTGTCGGCCACCACCAGGGCGACGTTGTACTTGCGCAGCAGGGCGATGAAGCGTTCGTCGCGGAAGCTCGCGTGGCGCACTTCGACCGCGTGGCGCATCGTGCGCTTCGCATCCAGCGCCAGCGACACCTTGCCTTCCATGCGCGGCTGGTGCTGGCGTGCGCGTTCCAACGCGGCTTCCGTGTCGTGCGGCAGCAGGCTGAGGAAGTGCTCGAAGCGCTCGTGGTCGAACTTGACCATCTCGGGGAACTGCCACAGGAAGGGGCCGAGCTTGTCGCGCAGCTCGAACACGCCCGAGGCCAGCACGTTGGCCAGCGGACCCTCGATGTCCTTGAGCTTCAACATGTGGGTCAGGAAGCGGTTGCCCTTGACCGCGAACACGAAGCCCGGCGGCGTCGCCGCATACCAGGCGGCGTAGCTTTCCGGGCGCTGCAGGGAGTAGAAGGAGCCGTTGATCTCGATGGTCGGCAACTGGCGCGAGGCGTAGTCGAGCTCGCGCGCCTGCGCCAGCCCCTTGGGATAGAACACGCCGCGCCAGGGCACGTAGCGCCAGCCGGAGATGCCAATGTAGATCGCCATGGAGCGATCATAGGAGGCTGCGCTGCCGCGTTCGGTGCGTTGCCGAACGCGGCGCGGGAGACGGATGGAACTCAGGCCGGGGCGGGCAGGCGCCGTGCGCCGCTTTCGGCCGCGACCTTGAACACGCCCACCACTTCCGACAGGCGGTCGGCTTGCTGGCGCATCGATTCGGCGGCGGCCGCCGCTTCCTCGACCAGGGCGGCGTTCTTCTGCGTCACGCCGTCCATCTCGGCGATCGCGCGGTTGACCTGGCTGATGCCGGCTTCCTGCTCGACGCTGGCGGCGGTGATCTCGCCGATGATGCTGTTGACCTGGCGTACGCTGGCGACGACTTCCTGCATGGTGGCGCCCGCGTCGTTGACCAGCATGCTGCCGGCATCGACCTTGCTGACCGAGTCGTCGATCAGGACCTTCACTTCGCGCGCCGCCGCGGCCGAGCGCTGCGCCAGGTTGCGCACCTCGCCGGCGACCACCGCGAAGCCGCGCCCCTGTTCGCCGGCCCGCGCGGCTTCGACCGCCGCGTTCAGCGCCAGGATATTCGTCTGGAAGGCGATGCCGTCGATGACGCCGATGATGTCGACGATCTTGCGCGAGGAGGCGTTGATCGACTCCATCGTCCGCACCACCTGCTGCACCACCTCGCCGCCGCGCACGGCCACCTCGGCCGCCTTCGAGGCCAGGGTGTTGGCGTGGCGCGCGTGCTCGGCATTCTGCTGGACGGCGCCGGTCAGCTCTTCCATCGAAGAGGCGGTCTCCTCGAGCGAGCCGGCCTGCTGCTCGGTGCGGCTCGACAGGTCGTGGTTGCCGGCCGCGATCTGGGCCGAGGCGGTGGCGATCGCCTGGATGCCGAGGTCGACTTCGCCGACGATGTTGTTCAGGCTGCCGTTCATGTCGCGCAGGGCGTCGAGCAGGTGGGCGGTCTCGTCGTGGCCGCGCACGTCGATCACGGTGGTGAGGTCGCCGGCCGCCACGGTGCGCGCGACCGTCACGGCGCGCGCCAGCGGCTGGGAGATGCTGCGCGAGAGCGTCAGGCCGAACAGCATCAGTACACCCGACAGGACAATGGTGGCGCCCGAGAACCAGGCCACGCGCGGCCAGAACACGGCGCCGACGGTGTCCATGTAGACGCCGGAACCGATCACCCAGTCCCAGCCCGGCACGCCCTTCACGTAGGACACCTTCGGCACCGGCGCCGCTTCGCCGGGCTTGGGCCACATGTAGGAGACGAAGCCGGCGCCGTCCTTGCGCACCACCTCGACCATCGCCACGAACAGGCGCAGGCCGTTCGGGTCGGCGGTCGTGCCGAGGTCCTGGCCGTCGAGCTCGGGTTTGGTCGGGTGCATCATCATGCGCGGCGCCATGTCGTTGACCCAGAAGTACTCGGCGCCGCTGTAGCGCAGGCCCTTCAGCTCCTCCAGCGCGGCGCGCTTGGCCGCCTGTTCATCCATCTTGCCGCTGGCCGCCGCCTGCCGGTAGCGCTCGACCATGCCGCTGGCGACTTCGACCGCCTGGCGTACGCCGTTGCCGCGCTCCTCCAGGATCAGGTTACGCTCGGACACCAGGAAGCAGGCCGCCACGATGGCCATGCCCACGCCGGTGCAGATGGTCAGGAGGCCCAGCTTCTGGGCGATGTTCAGGCGAAGCAGTTTTTTCATGGAGGATGAGAGGGTGGGTGGAAACGGACCGCTGGCGCGTCCTGCGACGGCGGGCATGAAAAGCAAGCACACGAAACGCGTAAACCGTTCGCAGGCATGGTTGATGTTGCAAACAATAAACATTGCACAACAAATCCTCCGGTGCCTTTTTGTGCTGGCGCAACAGTGCTAAGCTAACGGTCCCTTCACCCCCGGCCATCGCCATGATCATCGTCCATCACCTGAACAATTCGCGCTCGCAGCGCATCCTCTGGCTGCTGGAGGAACTGGGCCTGGAATACGAGATCAAAAAATACCAGCGCGATCCGAAGACGATGCTGGCGCCGCCGGAACTGAAGGCCGTGCACCCGCTGGGCAAGTCGCCGGTGATCAGCGACGGCGACACCGTGGTGGCCGAATCCGGCGCCATCGTCGAGTACCTCGTCGAGCGCTACGGCAACGGCCGCCTGGCGCCCGCGCCCGGCACCCCGGAGAAGCTGAAGTACACGTATTTCCTGCATTTCGCGGAAGGCTCGGCCATGTCCCCGCTGTTGATGAAGCTCGTGTTCGACCGTGTCGAGAACGGCCCCATGCCCTTCTTCGCCAAGCCGATCGCGCGCGCCATCGCGCGCAAGGTGAAGGAGGGTTTCATCAACCCGAACATCCAGGCCCAGCTCGACTACCTGGAAGCGGAGCTGGCGGCGCGTCCCTGGTTCGCGGGCGCCGAATTCTCCGCCGCCGACATCCAGATGAGTTTTCCGCTGGAGGCGGCCACGGCGCGCGGCGGCCTGGATGCGCGTTACCCGAAGCTGCTTGGTTTCGTGCAGCGCATCCATGCGCGCCCGGCCTACCAGCGCGCCCTCGAGCGCGGCGGCAAGTACGACTACGCAAGGTAAACCGATGGGAAAGCTGCTCGCGATCGACGGACTGAACATCGTGCGCCGGGTCTACGAAGCCAGCCCGGAGCCCGACTCCGACCTGAAGGCCAGCATCGCGCTGCGCCACGCGTTTTCGTCGTTTCGCAACGTGCTCGAGGCGCATGCGCCGACCCATGTGCTGGCCGCCTTCGACTACGGCGGCCAGACCTGGCGCCACGCGCTCTACCCGCGCTACCGCGAGCACCGCGCGCCGATGCCCTCGGTGCTGCGCGAGGCGCTGCCGGAATTCCAGGAACGCCTGACCAGGGCTGGCGTGCACGTCGCGATGCTGCCCGAGGTCGAGGCCGACGACGTGGTCGCGACCTGCGTGATGCGCTGGCTGCAGGAGAACCGCGGCGAAGCCATCGTCGCCACTACCGACAAGGACCTGCACGCCCTGATCGCGCACGGCGCCCTGGTATGGGACCATTTCAAGAACGAGTGGCACGACGACGCCTGGGTGCGCAACAAGTTCGGCGTCGCGCCCGAGCTGCTGCACGACCTGCTGGCGCTGATGGGCGACGCCACCGACGGCGTGCCGGGCGTGTCGAAGATCGGCATGAAGACCGCGGCGCGCCTGCTCAACGCCTACGGCGGCCTGGATGCCGTGATGGCCGGCGCCGGCATCCTCAAGACGCCGCTGGGCGAGCGCCTGCGCGCCGAACGCGAGATACTCTACCTGTCGCGCCAGCTGGTGCAGCTCAAGACCGACGTGCGCCTGGGCGTCACGTGGAAGATGCTGGCCTACGACGCGACCTGACATACAAGGACAAGGCATGCTCAAGGCAGTACTAGTGGATTCGAACGCGATCTCGCGTGGACTGTTGAATACGGTGCTGACCGACGGCAGCTACGAGGTCGTCGGCCAGACCCACACCGCCCACGGAGCGCTGCTGCTCGCGGCGAAGTTCCGCCCGCAACTGATGTGCATCGCGCGCGAGCAGATCGAGGAGGGCGACATCGTCGAACAACTGCGCGCCGCGCTGCCCAAGACCTTCATCTTCATGGTCTCCGGCACCCTCGACGCGCCCACCATCCAGGCCGCCCTGGCGCGTGGCGTACACGGCTTCATCGTCAAGCCCTTCAAGGCCGACGCCGTCCTGAAAACCATCCGCAACACCGTCATCGCCGCCGTCAAGAAGCAGCAGGCTGGCGGCGCCTGATCTCCTCCATCGCGATGTCCGCCAGCTCGCACAGGGCGCGCAGCTCGCGTTCGCGCAGCCGGCGCGGTTCGCTGTCGAGCACGCACAGCGTCCCGAGCCGGTGCCCCTGGGCGTCGACCAGGGGTACGCCCGCGTAGAAGCGGATGTGCGGCGCGCCTGTCACCAGCGGGTTGTCGCGAAAGCGCGGGTCCTGGCGCGCGTCGAACACCAGCATCGGTTCGTCGCGCTGGATCGCGTGGCTGCAGAAGGCCAGCTCGCGCGCGGTTTCCCCGAAAGCCAGGCCGACGCGCGACTTGAACCACTGGCGGCGCGCATCCACCAGCGTGAGCAGGGCCATCGGGCTGTCGGTCACCTGGGCCGCAAGGAAGGTGAGGCGGTCGAACACGGCTTCCGCTTCACTGTCGAGCAGGCCCGTGGCGTAGAGCGCGGCCAGGCGCGCCGCCTCCTCTTCGGGCAGTGCGCAAGCGCCGCCCTCGTAGGCGAATGCGCCGATCGCGCCGATCTGCGCCGCGGCGGGCGGCAGTCCCGCGCGTTCGCGCAGCAGGGCGCTCACCGCGCTCAGGCGCACGCGGCGGTGTCCACCCGGCGTCTTCCACGCGGGCAGGACGCCGTTTTCGATCCACTGCTGGGCCGTGCTCACCGCGATGCCGAGCAGTCCGGCGGCTTCGCGGGTGGTCAGGATAGGATCATCCGGGGCGTCGTAGGAGGGCGCAGACATGACAAGGATTCTTTCAGGACTGGAATGACTTAACGGCGATATTTTACTTTAGGAAATAAAAAATTTATCGAATTTGATGATGTTAGTTACCATAAAACATCACATATCGTCTCCGCTTGCTGACAGTCACGTAGCTGTTCACAATATTTTTGTTGACCGCTAGAAATTTGACGACCAGAATGTCACTCATCGTCATTTTCGTCATTTGAGCTGTTGCCGGGCTCAGCTTGCCAAGGAATTTCCATGTCCCACCCCGTCCCGTCCGCGCAGCAGGAAGCCGCACGTCTCGATGTCCTGCGCAAGCTGGAGCTGCTCGACACCCCGCCCGGCGAGGCCTTCGACCGCATCACGCGCATGGCGGCGCAGCTGTTCGGCCTGCCCGTGGCCGCGGTGTCGCTGACCGATGCGAACCGCCAGTGGTTCAAGTCGCGGGTGGGCGTCGAACACACGTCGATTCCGCGCGACGGCGCGCCCTGCGCCAGGGTGGCCGAGAGCGGCGAGATGGTGGTGGTGCCCGACCTGCAGGACGACGCCTGCTTCCGCGACAGCTACCTGGCCAGCACCGGCGTACGCTTCTACGCCGGCGCGCCCCTGATGACGCGCGACGGCTACTGCCTGGGCGCGATGTGCGTGCTCGGCCCGGAACCGCGCCAGATCAGCGATGCCGAACGCGCGGGCCTGGCCGACCTGGCATCGATGGTGATGTCCCAGATCGAGTTGCAGCACGCGATCGGCCGCATCGATCCGGTCAGCGGCCTGCCGAACCGTAACCAGTTCATCGAGGACCTGGCCGACCTGGCCAACGAGCGTCCGCCCGGCGAGTCGCGCCTGGCGGCGATGGTGAACCTGGCCACGCCCGAGCAGCTCAGCGACGCGCTGCGCGCGATGGGCGCCGGCTACCTCGACGAGATCGTCGGCGAGGCGGTGCGCATGCTGCGCGCGGCGATCGGACCGGCGCGCAAGCTGTACCACGTGGCGACGACCCAGTTCGTGTTCCTGGCCGAGCCGGAGGCCGATGTCCAGCGCTTCTGCGACTGGCTGACCCGCTGGCTCGAGCTGCGCGTCGACACCATGGCTGCGCGCTTCATGACCACCACCACGATCGGCGTGGCCCCGTTGGCGGTCGGCCGCAATGCCCCGCTCGAGGTGCTGCGCGACCTGCACAGCGCCGCCCACGATGCGCTCGAAGGCGCGCACCGCGTGCGCGTGTTCTCGGCCGAACAGAACGCGGTGTTCCTGCGCCGCTTCTATCTGGTCAACGAGTTCGGCGCGGCGCTCGACGACGACAGCCAGCTGCGCCTCGTGTTCCAGCCGAAGGTCGAGCTGGCGACCGGCCGCTGCATCGGCGCCGAGGCGCTGCTGCGCTGGAACCATCCGGTGCTGGGCGAGGTGTCGCCGGGCGAATTCTTCCCGATCATCGAGCAAACCTCGCTGGCGCGCGCAACCACGCGCTGGGTGCTGACGCGCGCGCTGCGCCAGCTCACCGCATGGCGCGCCGCGGGCCTGACGCTGCAGATGGCGGTCAACGTGTCGGCCGTGAACCTGCTGGAGACCGACTTCTGCGCCCACGTGGTCGAGCAGCTGCGCAAGCACGGCCTGCCGCCCGAGGCGCTCGCGCTGGAAATCACGGAAAGCGCGCTGATGAAGAACCGCGCGCTGGCGATGAAGACGCTCCAGGACCTGGCCGGCGCCGGCGTGCAGCTGGCGATCGACGACTTCGGCACCGGCTACAGCAGCCTGGCCTACCTGCAGAGCGTGCCGGCCCAGGTGGTGAAGATCGACCAGAGCTTCGTGCGCGACGTCGACGCCGACAAGCACAAGCGCTCGCTGGTGAGCACCATGATCAAGCTGTCGCAGGACCTCGGGCACAAGGTGGTGGCCGAGGGTGTCGAGACCGCGGCGGTGGCGGGCTACCTGCGCGCCGCCGGCTGCGACCAGGTGCAGGGCTACCTGTACGCGCGGCCGCTGGCGCACGAGGACTTCGAGCGCTGGATCTGCGCCAAGTGGACGCTGCCGAGGGTGCGTGCGGCCAGGCCGGCGCTGGAGATGGCGGAGCTGAGCTGTGCCTGATCGGAGGGCGTAGGGTGGGCACTTGTGCCCACGCGGTCTCATCGTTTGCGGGTATGCGACATCGAATACGTCACGCTCGCATGAGTAACGTCGATTGATGGTGCGGCTGATCTTCTGCTCGACCGCGTGGGCACGAGTGCCTACGCCGGCCGCGCCCACCCTACGAAAAACGGCGTACAGGAAGCTTCCGGTACGCCGTTTTTTATGCAGGTAAAGCGGAAAATCAGCCCTTGGCCGCCCCGTCGATGATGCCGCCGCCCAGGCAGATGTCGCCGTCGTACAGCACGGCCGACTGGCCCGGGGTGACCGCCCATTGCGGGTCGGTGAAGTTCAGGGCGAAGCGCTCCATGCCGTCGGCGACGACTTCGCAGGCCACGTCCTGCTGGCGGTAGCGCGTCTTGGCCGACAGCAGGCCCGCCGGCGGTTCGCCCGCGATCCAGCTGGCCTGGCCCGCTTCGAGACGGGAGGACAGCAGCCACGGATGGTCGTGGCCCTGCACGATGTAGAGCGTGTTGGTCGCGATGTCCTTGCGCGCCACGAACCACGGCTCGCTGGTGCCGTCGGCGTTCTTGTGCGACTTCAGGCCGCCGATGCCGATGCCTTTCCTCTGGCCCAGGGTATAGAAGGACAGGCCGATGTGTTCGCCCACCGTCTGGCCGTTGTCGAGCTTGATCGGGCCCGGCTTGTGCGACAGGTAGCGGTTCAGGAATTCGCGGAAAGGACGCTCGCCGATGAAGCAGATGCCGGTCGAGTCCTTCTTCGCCGCGTTCGGCAATTGCAGCTTCTCGGCGATCTTGCGCACTTCGGTCTTCGGGATTTCGCCCAGCGGGAACAGCGACTTCGAGAGCTGCGCCTGGTTCAGGCGGTGCAGGAAGTAGCTCTGGTCCTTGGTGTGGTCGAACGCCTTCAGCAGCTCGAATTTCCCCGCCTCGTTCTGGCGCACGCGCGCGTAATGGCCGGTCGCGATCAGGTCGGCGCCCAGCTTCATGGCGTGGTCGAGGAAGGCCTTGAACTTGATCTCGGCATTGCACAGCACGTCCGGGTTCGGCGTGCGGCCGGCCTGGTATTCGCGCAGGAATTCGGCGAACACGCGGTCCTTGTACTCGGCGGCGAAGTTGACGGCCTCGATGTCGACGCCGACCACGTCGGCCACGCTGGCCGCGTCGATCCAGTCCTGGCGCGACGAGCAGTACTCGGAGTCGTCGTCGTCTTCCCAGTTCTTCATGAACAGGCCGACCACGTCGTAGCCCTGTTCCTTCAGCATCCATGCCGCGACCGAGGAGTCGACTCCGCCCGACATCCCGATCACGACTTTTTTCTTGCTCATGTTACGTCCGTTGTTGATAGCCCGCCTTCGAACACCGAAGGGTGGGTGTGCAGCAGCGCCAGTTCGGTGCGCTTGCCCGCCAGGTAATCGTCCACGCATTGCAGCACGATCGGGCTGCGGTGGCGTTCCGGACAGGCGGCGATTTCGTCGCGCGTCATCCACAGGGTGCGCAGGATGCCGTCGTCGAGCGGCTGGTCGAACTGCCTGCCGGCCTTGCCGCAGAAAGTGAAGCGCAGATACGTGACGTCGGCATTGCGCGACTTCGAGTGGTAGCGCGACATGTACATGCCGACCAGCGCCTCGGGAATGAACTCGTGTGCGGTTTCTTCCAGGGCTTCGCGCACCACCGCCTGCTCGAGCGACTCGTGAGGATCGAGGTGACCCGCCGGCTGGTTCAGCCTGATCCCTTCGCTTGTTTCCTCTTCGATCAGAAGGAAACGGCCATCGCGTTCGATGATTGCGGCAACGGTGACTGACGGTCTGAAGGTATGGGTCATGCGCGTCCTCGGAAATGAGCCGATATTTTACAGTGCTGCGCAAACCGTTGCTTGCCGGTACGTGTGCAGTGCAGCAAAAAAGCGCCATTTGCGTTGATTTGATACAAAAAACCTGTGCATCAGGCCCCAGCTGTATCGTATTTACCTCGAAAATAGCCGGTCGGCCGGGATTGCTATTTTTAGTAGAAAAAATCCAATGTTTACGTGATAAATTGCGATTTAGAAAACCAACATCAGGGAGGCGTGCATGAGAATCGGCATACCGGCCGAGACAAGGCCGGGCGAAACCCGCGTAGCAGCAACTCCGGAAACAGTCAAGAAACTGGCGGCCCGGCACCAGGTCGTGGTGCAGGCCGGCGCCGGCATCCACGCCGCCGCCCTTGATGAAGCCTACGCTGCTGCCGGCGCGACCATCGGCAGCGCCGAGGATGCCTTCGGCGCCGACATGGTGCTGAAGGTGCGCGCGCCGAACGAGCTCGAACGCGCCCGCATGAAGCCGGGCACGGTCCTGGTCGGCATGCTCAATCCCTTCGATACCGAGAACCTGGCCGCCATGGCCGCTGCGCGCCTGACCGCCTTTGCCCTGGAAGCGGCGCCGCGCATCACGCGCGCGCAGTCGATGGACGTGCTGTCCTCGCAAGCCAACATCGCCGGCTACAAGGCGGTGATGCTGGCGGCGAACACGTATCAACGCTTCATGCCCATGCTGATGACCGCCGCCGGCACCGTCAAGGCCGCGCGCGTGCTGATCATGGGCGTCGGCGTGGCCGGCCTGCAGGCGATCGCCACCGCCAAGCGCCTCGGCGCCGTGATCGAGGCCTCGGACGTGCGCCCGCCGGTGAAGGAGCAGGTCGAGTCGCTCGGCGCCAGGTTCATCGACGTTCCCTTCCTCACCGAGGAGGAGCGCGAGATCGCGCAGGGCGTGGGCGGCTATGCGCGGCCGATGCCGGCCGACTGGATGCGGCGCCAGGCCGAACTGGTGCACGAGCGCGCCAAACTGGCCGACATCATCATCACCACCGCCCTGATCCCGGGCCGCCCGGCGCCGGTGCTGATCAAGGAAGAAACGGTGCGGGCGATGAAGCCCGGCTCGGTGATCGTCGACATGGCGATCGAGCAGGGCGGCAACTGCCCGCTGACGGAACTCGGCAGGACGGCGGTGAAACACGGTGTCCACATCATCGGCGAACCGAACCTGGCGGCGCTGGTCGCGGCCGACGCCTCGGCCCTGTATGCGCGCAACGTGCTGGACTTCCTCAAGCTCGTCATCGACAAGGAAGACAAGTTGGTCATCGACCGCGAAGACGAGATCGTGCGCGCCACGCTGCTGTGCGCCGATGGCGAAACGCTACGCAAATGACAAGGAGACGGCCATGGACATCAGCCACACCATCATCAACCTGATCATCTTCGTGCTGGCGATCTACGTCGGCTACCACGTCGTCTGGACCGTCACGCCGGCGCTGCACACGCCGCTGATGGCGGTGACCAACGCGATCTCCGCCATCATCATCGTCGGCGCCATGCTGGCCGCCGCCCTGACCGAAGGCGCGCTCGGCCAGGTCATGGGAACCGTCGCGGTGGCGCTCGCCGCGGTGAACGTCTTCGGCGGCTTCCTCGTCACCCAGCGCATGCTGGAGATGTTCAAGAAGAAGGAGCCGAAAGCCGCAGCGAAAGCCGTGCCGGAAGCATCAAGCACGAAGGAGGCCGCATGAACCTCATCAGCATGAACATGGTGACGCTGCTCTACCTGGTGGCGTCGGTTTGCTTCATCCAGGCGCTGAAGGGCCTGTCCTCGCCGTCCTCGGCGCGTGCCGGCAACGCCTTCGGCATGACCGGGATGGCGATCGCGGTGGTCACCACCATCGCCCTGATCTTCAAGCTGCAGGCCGAATTCGCCGAACGCACCGGCGGCGGCATGGGCTTTACGCTGGTGCTGCTGGGCGTGGTGGTGGGCGGCGCGATCGGCGCCTATGCGGCCAAGAAGGTCGAGATGACCAAGATGCCGGAGCTGGTGGCGGCGATGCACTCGCTGATCGGTCTGGCCGCGGTGTGCATCGCGATCGCCGCCGTGTCCGAGCCCTGGGCTTTCAACATCGCCGAACGCGGCGGCGCGCTGCCCTTCGGTAACCGGCTCGAACTCTTCCTCGGCACTTTCGTCGGCGCCGTGACCTTCTCCGGCTCGGTGATCGCCTTCGGCAAGCTGTCGGGCAAATACAAATTCCGCCTGTTCCAGGGCGCGCCGGTACGCTTCGGCGGCCAGCACATCCTGAACCTGGTGCTGGCCATTGCCATCATTGCCCTCGGCCTGGTGTTCTGCTTCTCCGATGCGGTGGAGCCGGCCTGGACGCCCTTCGTCATCATGGCGGTCCTGTCCTTCGTGCTGGGCGTCTTGATCATCATCCCGATCGGCGGCGCCGACATGCCGGTGGTGGTGTCGATGCTGAACTCCTACTCGGGTTGGGCAGCCGCCGGCATCGGCTTCTCGCTGAACAACTCGATGCTGATCATCGCCGGCTCGCTGGTGGGCTCGTCGGGCGCCATCCTCTCCTACATCATGTGCAAGGCGATGAACCGCTCCTTCTTCAACGTGATCCTGGGCGGCTTCGGCGGCGAGGCAGCGGCCACGGGCGGCGCTGCGCAGGAGCAGCGCCCGGTGAAGTCGGGTTCGGCCGAGGACGCGGCCTTCATCCTGCAGAACGCGGAGTCGGTGATCATCGTGCCGGGCTACGGTCTCGCCGTGGCGCGCGCCCAGCACTCGGTGAAGGAACTGGTCGACAAGCTGACCGAACATGGCGTCACCGTGCGCTACGCGATCCACCCCGTGGCCGGCCGCATGCCGGGCCACATGAACGTGCTGCTGGCCGAAGCCGAGGTGCCCTACGACCAGGTGGTCGAGATGGAAGACATCAACGGCGAGTTCGGCCAGACCGACGTCGTGCTGGTGCTGGGCGCGAACGACGTGGTGAACCCGGCGGCCAAGGACCCGAAGTCGCCGATCGCCGGCATGCCGATTCTCGAGGCATATAAAGCCAAGAGCATCATCGTCAACAAGCGCTCGATGGCCTCCGGCTACGCGGGGCTGGACAACGACCTGTTCTATCAGCCAAACACGATGATGGTGTTCGGCGACGCCAAGAAGGTGATCGAGTCGATGGTGAAGGCGGTGGAGTAGGAGTCGTTGCTGTTCATGGTTCGTAGGGTGGGCACTCCGTGCCCACGCGGAATTCCGAGCAGTGGTGCGTTTGTTTGAATGGGGCAGCTCGCGGGCCACACGGTAACGAAAAGCGCACCGCGCAGTCTGAATCAAGCCAACATGACGCGACGTTCCGCGTGGGCACGGGGTGCCCACCCTACGGTATGAGTTTGCGTGGCGCTGACGTGTCGAACAGTTCGTAGGGTGGGCGCCCCGTGCCCACCGGAAGGCAGATCAGTGGTGGCCGCGGTTGAATGAGCGGTCCGCCCGGCCACACGGTAACGACAGGCGCACCCCGCGGCTCGAACCCGGCAAACATGACGCGGCGTTCCGCGTGGGCACGGGGCGCCCACCCTACGTCAATGCGTCCGCCGGGGGCGCCTGCCGGTAGGGTAACTCACCCCTGCCGGTGCGGCAGAAACGACGACCCGCCCCTGCGGCCATACATCATGACTTCGGCCAGCAGCGTGCGCGCCGGTTTTACGGCGTCGAGCGTGGCCAGGCCCAGGCCGAGGACCGATTGCAGCGGACCGCTGCCGACAAAGGCGCGCGCCATGGCGTCGGTCAGGGCGATGGTCAGCTTGCGGTCCTGGGCGCGTTCGTCCAGGAAGCGGCCGATGCCTTCCGGGCCCGGGCAGCGCGCCAGCAGCCGCGCCAGCACGGCGGCGTCGCGCAGGCCCAGGTTCAGGCCCTGGCCGGCCACCGGGTGCAGGGTTTGCGCCGCATTGCCGATGGCGACGGTGCGCGTGCTCGCGTGCGCCTCGGCGTTCAGGCCGAGCGGGTAGCTCGCGCGCGGCGACACTTTCGTGAAGCGCCCCAGACGGCCGCCGAAGGCCTCGTTCAGCTCACCCAGGAAGCGGCTTTCCTCCATCGCCTGCAGGGCTTGCGCGCGCTCCGGCTTCACGCACCAGACCAGCGCGTACTGGTGGCCGTCGGCGCCTTCCTGCGGCAGCAGCGCCAGCGGGCCCTCGTCGGTGAAGCGCTCGAAGGCGCGGTGCGGGATCGGGCTGGTGCACGAGACGCGCGCGATCACGGCGCTCTGACCGTAGTCGCGCGTGTGCGCCTTGTCTTCCTGCTGGCCGAACACGCCGCCCTCGGCGCCGACCGCGACCTGGGCCGTGAGCAGGCGGCCGTCGTCGAGCGTGAGCGCGACGTGGCCGCTGCCCTCGTCCAGGCTGGCGACGCGCGCCGGGCGGATCACCTCGATGCCGGCGCGGTCGACCGCGCGCGCCAGCGCGTCGACCACGTCGCCGTAGCGCGTGACGTAGCCGAGCGCGTCGAGATCGTGTTCGTCGCGGTCCATCAGGCTGCGTCCCAGGTGGCCGCGGCGCGAGACGTGGATGCTGTGGATCGCCGTGGCCGGGAAGGGCCACGCCCCGATTTCCTCGAGCAGCATGCGGCTGCCCCAGGCCAGGGCGATCGAGCGCGGGTCGGAAATCGACTGGCCGAGCGCGCGCGCGTCGATCAGGGCGATCCGGTTGCCGGCGATGCCGCGCCGCGCCAGCAGGGCGGCCAGCGCCAGGCCGACCGGGCCGGCGCCGCAGATCGCCACGTCATAGGTGTCGTGATGCTGTTCCATCTTCAAGCTCCCATCAGGGCCTCGATCTCGGCCACCGTCTTTGGCGCCGCGCCCGTGAGCACGCGTGCGCCGTTCTCGTCGACGATCACGTCGTCTTCGATGCGGATGCCGATGTTCCAGAATTGTTCGGGCACGCCCGGCGCCGGGCGCACGTAGATGCCAGGCTCCACCGTCAGCGCCATGCTGGCCAGCAGCGGGCGCGAAGGCTTGTCGTCCAGCGACAGGTCGCGGTAGGCGCCGGCGTCGTGCACGTCCAGGCCCAGCCAGTGGCCGGTGCCGTGCATGTAGAACTGCGTGTGGGCGCGCTCGGCGAGCACGTTCTCGACGCTGCCGAACTTCGCCTTGTCGAGCAGGCCGAGTTCGAGCATGCCTTCGGCCAGCACCCTGACGGCGGCGTCGTGGAAATCGCTGTAGGGCCGGCCCGGAACGATGGCGGCCAGCGCCGCGTCCTGGGCGCGCAGCACCAGTTCGTACAAGGTCTTCTGCGGCGCGCTGAAGCGGCCATTCACCGGGAAGGTGCGGGTGATGTCGGAAGCGTAGCTGTCGAACTCGCAGCCGGCGTCGATCAGGACCAGGTCGCCGTCCTGCGTCCGCGCGTTGTTGGCGTTGTAATGCAGGATGCAGGCGTTGGCGCCGCTCGCCACGATCGGCGTGTAGGCCGGGAACTGGGCGCCCTGTTTGCGGAACGCGTAGAGCAGCTCGGCCTCGATCTCGTACTCGAACATGCCGGGCTTCGCCGCGCGCATGGCGCGCAGGTGGGCCGCGCCGGCGATATCGGCCGACTTCGCCATCAAGGCCTGTTCGACGTCGTCCTTCAGCAGGCGCATCTCGTCGAGCAGGGGCGGCAGGTGCTCGATGCGAGCGGGGGCCGTCACGCCCGAGCGGGACTGTCCCCGTACCGTTTTCAGCCAGCCGGCGACCTGGGCGTCGAGCGCCGCGCTGTGGGCGTTCGCGTAATACAGGGCGGGGACGTTGGCCAGCAGGCGCGCCATCCGCTCGTCGAGTTCGGAGATCGGATAGGCCTCGTCGAAGCCGAAGGCCTCGCGTGCGGCGGCCGGGCCGTGTCTGAAGCCTTCCCATATCTCGCGCTCGACGTTCTTCTCGCGGCAGAACAGGATGGCGCGGGCGGGAACGTCACCACGCGCGGCGACGAGCACCAGCACGCTTTCCGGTTCCGCAAAGCCGGTCAGGTAATAGAAGTAGCTGTCGTGGCGGTAGGGGTATTCGCTGTCGCCGTTGCGCAGCGCTTCCGGCGCGGTGGCCAGCACCGCCACCGCGCCCGGCGCCATGCCTGCTGCCAGGCGTGCGCGGCGGGCGCTATAGGGGGTCACGCGCCGGCCCTCTTGGCCAGCGGCGCGTTCAGTTCCTCGAGCTGGCGCACCGTGCCGACATTGACCCAGGGGCCGTTGTAGATTTCGCCGCCGACGCGTTTCAGGTCGATAAACTTGCGCATCAGGGGACCGAACTTGAGGAATTCGCCGGCCTGGATGCCTTCGAACATCTCGGGACGGTAGACACCGATGCCGGCGAAGTTCCACTTCGGGTCACCCTCGTTGCTCAAGGTGTACATGTCCAGGCCGAAGTCGCCCTCGAGGTTGTGCCAGGGGTTGGGCGTCAGGTACAGCCAGGCGATGTCGCGCTTCTCGGGCGGGATCGGCTGGCCGATCATGTCGGTGTCCGGCAGCGCGTCGAGCGCCTGGGAGAAATCGAAGTAGGGCGCATAGATGTCGCCTGACACCGCGAGGAAAGGCTCGTCGCCGAGCAGGTGCAGCGCATTGACGATGCCGCCGGCCGTTTCCAGCGGGGTCGGCTCGTGCGAATAGACGATGCGCGCGCCGTAGCGGCTGCCGTCGCCCAGCTCTTCCTCGATCATGTGGCCGAGGTGGGAGTGGTTGATGACGATGTCCGTGATCCCGGCGCGCACCAGGTTCAGGATGTGCCAGGTGATGAGCGGACGGCCGCGCACCTTGAGCAGGGGTTTCGGGCAGGTGTCCGTCAGCGGACGCATGCGCTCGCCGCGGCCGGCGGCGAAGATCATGGCTTTCATGGGCTTCTCGACTATCGGCTCAGAAGGTGTAGCCGACCTGCGGCCCTTTGTCCTCGAACGCGTCGAGCAGGCGGGCCAGGGGCTTGAGTTCGGTGTAGCGGTTGGCGGTCTTGCGCACGTAGTCCATCACGGTCGGCAGGTCGCCCATGTAGATCGGCTTGCCGTCGCGGTAGTTCAGGCGGCAGAAGATGCCCAGGATCTTCAGGTGGCGCTGCAGCGCCATGAATTCGAAGTCGCGGTAGAAGCTGTCGATGTCCGGATTGACCGGCAGGCCGACCTGCTTGGCGCTCTGCCAGTAGCGCACCACCCAGTCCAGCACGATTTCTTCGTCCCACTGGATATAGGCGTCGCGCAGGAGCGAAGCCAGGTCGTAGGTGACCGGGCCGTAGACGGCGTCCTGGAAGTCGAGCACGCCCGGGTTGCCCTGGTCGAGGAACATCAGGTTGCGCGAATGGAAATCGCGGTGCATGAAGACCTGCTGCTGCGCCAGCACATTATTCGTGATGGTCTCGAACACCTTGTCGAGCTGGGCCTGCTGGGCCTCGCTCATGGTGACGCCGAGGTGGCGGCCGAGGAACCATTCCGGGAACAGGTTCATCTCGCGCAGGACGAAGGCGCGGTCGAACTCGGGCAGCACGCCGGGCTGGCTGTGCAACTGGAACTTGATCAGGGCGTCGACCGCGTCCGAATACATGAAGGCGGCGTTGTCGGAATCGAGGCGCTGCAGGTAAGTCGTGGTGCCCAGGTCCGACAGCAGCAGGAAGCCGCGCTCGACGTCGCGCGCGACGATCGCCGGCACGGTGACGCCGGCTTCCTGCAGCAGGCCCTGGACGTGGATGAAGGCCGGGACGTTCTCGCGCTCGGGCGGGGCGTCCATCGCGATCAGGGTGTCACCCAGCTTCTCGCGTAGCGCCGGCGCCACATCCAGGCGGAAATAGCGGCGGAAGCTGGCATCCGACGAGGCCGGGCGGCGCGAACCGACTTCCACCAGGTCTAGCGAGCCCAGCCATTCGGTGAGCAGCGCCAGGCGTGCATCCTGCTCGGCGGAAGTGGGGGTGTTTTGATACAAAGAAGACATGAAACGTCCAGGGGAAACCGGTTGAGAGAGACAATTCCCATATAATAAGGGATTCAATCCAAAAAATCGCCCTTTATGGTGCAGCCCAAGATTCCATGAGCTGGTTTACGGCCCTACCATTCCCGCAGCGGCGGGCAGTTGCCCTGTCCGCCCTCGTCACCGTGGCCTCGGGGCCTTTGCACGCGCAAGTTGCGCCAGCGCCCTCCCACGCCGACGAACAGGATCTTCCCGTTACCGTGCGCGCCGAGGAAATCGGCGGCCGCCCGGACCGTGAGATCAACCTCAACCGCAATGTCGAGATCACCCGCGGCCAGACGAAAATGACGGCCGACACGGCCTGCTACCTCCTGGTCGAGGATGAAGTCACGGCCAGCGGCAACGTCAACATGTGGCGCTTCGGCGACCGCTACCAGGGCGATTCGCTGCAGCTGAACCTCGAGACCGGCCGCGGCTGGGTGCTCAACCCGCAGTACCGCCTGCAGGTGAACAATGCCCAGGGCCGCGCCGACCGCATCGATTTCCTCGGCGAAGACCAGGCCCTGGTGGTCGACGGCACCTACAGCACCTGCGAAGGCCCGGACCCCGACTGGTACCTGAAGTCGAGCACCCTGCGCCTGGACTCGGGGCGCGACGTCGGCACCGCCGGCAAGACCGTCATCTATTTCAAGGACGTGCCCATTCTCGGCACGCCGGCCATGTCGTTCTCGCTCTCGGGCGCGCGCCGCTCGGGCTGGCTGCCGCCCTCGATCGGCTTCGGCTCGAAGGGCAAGTCCGAGATCATGGTGCCGTACTACTTCAACATCGCACCCAACCGCGATTTGACGGTGTTCCCGCGCATGATGTTCGACCGCGGCCTGCAACTGGGCGCGACCGGCCGCTATATCGGCGCGACCGAGCGCGGCAGCTACGCCGGCGAAACCCATTTCGAGGGACTGCGCAACGACCACATCACCAAGACCGACCGCTGGCTGGTCGACTCGCTGCACAACCAGCAGCTGAGCCCGAACTGGTCCTACGGCTGGAACCTGCATGCGGCCTCGGACGACCAGTACCTGAGCGACTTCTCGCGTTCGGTGTCGACCAGCGCCGAGCGCCAGCTGGTGCGCGAGCTGTACACCAGCTACGGCACCCAGTACTGGAACCTGACCGCGCGCGCCCAGAACTTCCAGGTGCTGCAGGAGCCCGCGGCGGCCGCCAACCCGGCGCTGGCGATCCCGAAACCTTATGCGCGCCTGCCGCAGATTAACTTCCACACCGGCCGCTTCGACGTCAACGGCTTCGACTGGGCCATCGACGCCGAGGCGACCCGCTTCTCGCACTCGACCTGGGACAGCGGCAACCGCGCGGTGATGATTTCGCAGGTGAGCTATCCCTGGGTGCGCCCGGGCTACTACATCACGCCC
This sequence comes from Pseudomonadota bacterium, assembly GCA_040755875.1. Classification (GTDB taxonomy): domain Bacteria; phylum Pseudomonadota; class Gammaproteobacteria; order Burkholderiales; family Burkholderiaceae_D; genus Telluria. The sequence continues at coordinate 76,721 of JBFLZJ010000004.1, forward strand.
AAGGTGATGCTCCATGCGACCAAGTACGACCTGGACAGCAACGCCGGCCGCCGCACCAGCCTGTCGCGCACGCTGCCGATCTTCTCGGTCGACGCCGGCATGGTGTTCGAGCGCGAAACGAGCCTGTTCGGCACCGCCGCCACCCAGACGCTCGAGCCGCGTCTGTTCTACGTGCGCACGCCCTACAAGAACCAGGACGACTTCCCGATCTTCGATACCGGCGAGGCCGGTTTCAGCTACGCCCAGCTGTTCAGCGAGAACCGCTTCGTCGGCAACGACCGCGTGTCCGACGCCAACCAGCTGACCGCCGCCGTGGTGTCGCGCTACATCGAGGGCAGCGGCGCCGAGCGCCTGCGCCTGGCCTTCGGCCAGCGCTTCTATTTCACCGAGCCGCGCGTGCAGCTGCCGGGCCGTCCCATCCTGGACCGCAAGGACCGCTCCGACCTGCTGCTGGCGGCGTCGGGCCGCATCGTCGAGAACTGGAACGTCGACGCCAGCGTACAATACGACGCGACGAGTTCGAGCGTGTACAGCCGCAACTATGGCGTGCGCTGGACCCCGGGCCTGATGAAAGTGTTCAACGCCGAGTACCGTTACGTGCGCGACAGCTTCCGCAACGCCGATATCTCGGGCCAGTGGCCGCTGTCGACGCGCTGGTTCGGCGTGGGCCGTGTCAGCTATTCGCTGCAGGACCACAAGGTGCTCGAGAGCCTGATCGGGCTCGAGTACAAGGCCGACTGCTGGGTGTTCCGGATGGGCGCGCAGCGCTTCGTGACGGCGGCCCAGTCGACCTCGACGCCGGTGTTCTTCCAGCTCGAGCTGAACGGCCTGTCGCGCTTCGGCATGGGCAACCCGCTGGATTCGTTTTACAAGAGTATTCCCGGCTATACGCGGTTAAATACCAACGTTGGCCGCCCCTAGCCGGGCGCCCTTGACCAGAACCATGGATGTTTTTTGACCTGAATGAGTGCTTCCCAGATTATGCGTACTACCCGTTTGCATCACCTTAAGCTCGCAGCGGCGCTGCTGTGTGCGCTCACGGCCGGCGCCGCGTTCGGCCAGGCCACCCCGGCAAGCTCCACGCCAGCGGCCGGCACGGCCCCTGCCAGCCCGGGCAGCGGCTTTCTGCCGCCGGCCTCGAGCAACGCCAACGTCGTCGACGCCATCCGTGTCGTCGTCAACGACGAGGTCATCACCCGTAACGAAGTGCGCAACCGCGTCGACCAGATCGTCCAGCGCCTGCGCGCCCAGAATACCCAGCTGCCGCCGCGGGAAGACCTCGAGCGCCAGGTGATCGAGTCGATGGTGGTCGAGCGCGCCCAGGTGCAGCTGGCCAAGGAGATGGGTGTGCGCGTCGACGACCGCATGCTCGACGCCGCGATCGGCCGCATCGCCCAGGAACAGAAGATGTCGGTCCAGGAGATGCGCAACCAGATGGAAAAGGAGGGCATGGCCTTTGCCGCCTTCCGCGAGGAGATCCGCAACGAGATCATGATGCAGCGCCTGCGCGAGCATGAGGTCGACAGCAAGATCCAGGTCTCGGACGCCGAGGTCGACACCTTCCTGGCCGCCGAAAAGGCCGCCGCCGCCGACCGCATCGAGGTCGACATCTCGCAGATCCTGGTCGGCATCCCGGCCAACGCCACGCCCGAGCAGATCGCCGCGCGCAGCGCCCGCGCCGACGAGGTGATGCGCCAGCTGCGCACCGGCGCCGACTTCGCCAAGATCGCCGCCACCTATTCCGACGCTTCCGACGCCCTGAAGGGCGGCGCGATCGGCTGGCGCGAGGCCGACCGCCTGCCGCCGGTGTTCGCCAACGAACTGCGCAAGCTGAGCCCGGGCCAGGTCACCCCTGTCATCAGGAGCAGCACCGGTTTCCACATCCTGAAGCTGAACGACAAGCGCAGCCTGGCGAAAAACACGCCGGAGCAGACCGTCATCGAACAGACCCGCGCGCGCCACATCCTCATGAAGGCGACGCCGGCCATGTCGGCCGACGAGGTCAAGCGCAGGCTGGAAGAGATGAAGGCCAAGATCGAGAGCAAGGCCGCCACCTTCGAGGAGCTGGCGCGCCAGAACTCGCAGGACACCAGCTCGGCCGTCAAGGGCGGCGACATGGGCTGGCTGTATCCGGGCGACGTGATGCCGGAGTTCGAGACCCCGATGGCGGCCCTGAAGCCGGGCGAAATCTCGGGCGTGGTCCAGACGCCGTTCGGCTTCCACCTGATCCAGGTGCTGGAGCGCAAGAGCGAAGACGTCACCCTGCAGAAGGAACGCAACCGTGCGCGCGCCATCATCCGCGAGCGCAAGCTGGTCGAGGCCTTCGAGGACTGGGCGCGCCAGGTGCGCGACCGCGCCTACGTCGAATACCGCGAGGAGCAGTAAGACCGTGGCCGCGCCGCAGGCAGTGCGCCCGACCCTGGCGCTCACGGTCGGCGAGCCGGCCGGCATCGGTCCCGAGATCTCGATCCGCGCGGCCTGGGCGCTGCGCGAGGTCGCCAACTGCGTGCTGGTCGGCGACGCGGCCTTCCTGGCGATCACCGCCAGCCTGATCGATCCTGCGATCCGGCTTTCCGCCCTGTCGATCCAGGCGTTGAAGAACGGCGGCCTGCCGCATTTCGGCAAGGACCGCATCGCCGTGGTCGATGTGCCGCTCGCCGCGCACGTGACGCCCGGCACGCTCGACCCGGGAAACGGCCGGGCGGTGCTGGCCACGCTCGACCTGGCGGTCGCCGGCGTGCAAGCGGGCTGGTTCGACGCCATCGTCACCGCGCCGCTGCAAAAGAGCACCATCAACCAGGCCGGGATCGCGTTTTCCGGCCATACCGAATATCTCGCCGAGAAGACCGGCACGCCCCAGGTCGTCATGATGCTGGCGGGCCAGCCGGCGAACGATCAGCCCTACCTGCGCGTGGCGCTGGCCACCACCCACCTGCCGCTGAAGGACGTGCCCGGCGCGATCACGCAGGATGGGCTGGGAAGGGTGCTCGACATCCTGCACGCTGACCTGCGCACCAAGTTCGGCATCGCCGCGCCGCGCATCCTCGTCACCGGCCTGAACCCGCACGCGGGCGAGAACGGCTACCTGGGGCGCGAGGAAATCGAGGTCATCGAGCCCGCCCTGGCGGCGGCGCAGGCACGCGGCATCGACGCGCGCGGGCCTTACCCGGCCGATACCCTGTTCCAGCCGAAGTATCTGCAGGATGCCGACTGCGTGCTGGCGATGTACCACGACCAGGGCCTGCCGGTCCTCAAGCACGCCACCTTCGGGCGCGGCATCAACGTCACGCTCGGCCTGCCCCTGATCCGCACCTCGGTCGACCACGGCACCGCGCTCGACCTGGCGGCGCAGGGCCTGGGCCGCGCCGATTGCGGCAGCATGGAGGAGGCGATCCGCGCCGCCATGCACATGGTAACGGCCAGCAAGGGCGCCAACGGCGCCAACCCTCTCTAACGAAAGCAACAATGAAACACGTAGCACGCAAGCGCTTCGGCCAGAACTTCCTGACCGACGACCATGTCCTGAACAACATCATCGACGCGATCGGCCCGCGCCGCGGCGAGACGATGGTCGAGATCGGCCCGGGCCTGGCGGCGATGACGGCCTTGCTGCTGAAGGGACTGGACCACATGCATGTGGTCGAGCTCGACCGCGACCTGGTGGCGCGCCTCGAGAAAGCCTATCCGCGCGAAAAGCTCACGGTCCATTCCGGCGACGCGCTGAAGTTCGACTTCGCCTCGATCCCGGTGCCGGAAGGGCAGAAGCTGCGCGTGGTCGGCAACCTGCCGTACAACATCTCAAGCCCGCTGCTGTTCCACCTGGCGGAATTCGCCCACCTGGTCGAGGACCAGCACTTCATGCTGCAGAAGGAAGTGGTCGAGCGCATGGTGGCCGAGCCCGGCACCAAGGCCTACAGCCGCCTGTCGGTGATGCTGCAGTGGCGCTACGACATGGCGATGCTGTTCATCGTGCCGCCCACCGCCTTCGATCCGCCGCCGCAGGTCGACTCGGCGATCGTGCGCATGGTGCCGACGCGCAGGAAACTCCCGGCCGACGGCCCGACCCTGGAAGCGGTGGTGCAGAAAGCCTTCTCCCAGCGCCGCAAGGTGATCCGCAACTGCGTGGCCGGCATGTTCACCGAACAGCAGCTCATCGATGCCGGCATCGACCCGGGCGCCCGTCCGGAAGCGGTCGGCCTCGAGCAGTACGTGGCGCTGGCCAACATCCTGAAACCCGTCTGATCCGCCCCGGCGGCGGCGGCTTGCCGCCTTTGCCGCCCGTTCGGGCCGCCAGCCGCGCGGCCCCGTCATCCCGCCCCGCATCTCCCTTCATCAGTCCGCTTGCGGCGCCGCACAAACGCGGTATGTCGCCGCCAAACGCGCTTCGGCGCCTACTTTTTGCAGTTCGTCGCAGGCCCATGGAAGGGGGAAGACCTGCTTGCTAAAGTACTCCCATCGAAAGCCGCAACGCAGTACGAAACGGCCCACCACTCAACCGAAGGGAGTATCAAAATGAACGTCCTCAAGCACATGGAAGCCATCTTCGTCGTCGCCGCCCTGCTCGTCGGTGTCAGCACCTACGCCAGCGCCGAGCACTACAAGGCCGAGGTCCGCGCCGCGTCGATGGTGACGGTGGGCACCGAGAAAATGGCGGTGGTGAAGGTCGTCGGCAAGCGCCTGACCCCGGTCACCAAGCTCGGCTGAGCCGCTGCCCCCGGGGCGGGGCAAAAAAAAAGCCCACCGTTGCGGGTGGGCTTAAATCCAATTCTTTTCTGAGGAGAGTTGGAGGAGACAGGTAGGATTATGCTGCGCTACAACATATAAATCCAATTTTCTTTTGGAATGATCGTCATAAGCTCAGCATATGTCTCCATCAGGTCGGGTTGGCGACGCAGTTGACCTCGATGTTGGTCACGTTGTTGTCGCCCATGGTGCCGGTGCCGTTGGTGACGGTGCAGCTGACCTTCTCGGTGCTGTAGACCGTGACGCCATAGGTCTGGCCCCAGGTGACCGGCGCGCTGAAGACGAAGCCGACGTCGCCCGGGGTTTCCGGAGCGGCGATCGTGACGGAGCCGCCGGTGCTGCCGTTGATCAGCGTGACGCTGCCGACCGTCAGGCCCTTGACGACGCCGCCGATGCTCGGCGCGACCAGTGCGCAGCTGTAGTCGGCGCGGATTTCCGACAGGCGCCCGGCGGTGTCGTTGGTGCGGCCCGAGGCCACGCAGGTCTGGTGTTCCGGCATCTGGTAGATCGGGGTGCCGTCGGCATTCGTGCCGGTTTGCTTCGGCAGCACGTTATAGACTTCGCCGTACTCGAGCTGCTGCGGGAAGGAATAGGGCACGTCGACGACTCTGCCGTCCACCAGCGGTTTGCCTTCGACCGTGGTTTCCATGCCGTTGGTGGTCAGGACCAGCTTGGCGCCCGGTTGCAGGCCGCTGACGACGCCGCCGATGGTGTAGTTCGTGGAACCGCCGCAGGAGGCGAGCGTCGCCACCAGGGCCAGTGCCGCGGCCGAGCGGGTCAAATTCGTTTTCTTCAAGGTGTTCTCCAGGGTACGTCGGCTCAGGGCGCGGTCGAGGTGCAATTGACCTGGACGTTCGCGATATCGGCTTTCAGCATGGTGCCCGTGCCGTTGGCGACGGTGCAGTTGCGGTCGGCCGGCTGCTGCAGGACGGTGACGCCGTAGGGCGAGTCCTCGGGGACGTCGGCCATGGCGAAGCTGGTGGCGCCTGCCGGCACTTCGACGCGGTTGTTGCCGTTGACCAGCACCAAGCCAGATTTGTCGCCCAGGCCGGTGATGCTGCCGCTCAGCTTGTGGGTGTTGATCGTGCAGACCACCAGGATGGTGTTGATGTTGAACGTGGCCTTGCCCTTGCCTTTGGTAACCGTGCAGGCTTCCTTGCCGGCGATGTTGTCGGGCACGGATTCGACGACGACGTTGTAGTCGGAATCGGCGTCGACCAGCTCCGGGAAGAAGAAGCTGCCCGGCTGGGTGAGCGTCACCGTGGCGCCGTTGCTTTCATTCTTCAGCACCAGGTTGCCCTTGTTGATGCCGTAGACATTACCGCCCAAATAGAACTCGCCGTCGCCGCCGCCGCAGGCGGACAGGCTCAGCGCGCATGCCAGCGCGACGCCGGCACGCAGGGTGGAACGAATCATAATTTCTCCAAATAAAAGGGAACTGGACAAGACGCGCTACGGCGTCCGTGCCGCGTCGATGCTAAGTACTTACGTAGAAGTTTGCCCATCATTTTAGAGCATTTGACAAGGGCCGGGCTCATCGCCGTTTGTATCACGGTGTAACGGCGGCGGCGCGCACAGGCCTGCGTTTGCATTTCGCCGCTGGCCTCGCTATCCTTGATTCGCCCTCTCAACCCTGCGATCCAGATGCCGACCACGCCCCGCCGCCCCTGGCCCCGAGCCGTCCTGTTCGACCTCGACGACACGCTGTGGCCGATTGCGCCCGTGATCCTGCAGGCCGAGCAGATCCTGTTCGCCTGGCTCGCCACCCACGCCCCGCGCGTGGCCGAGCGCTTCACCATCGAAAGCCTGCGCCAGGCGCGCCTGGAGCTGCTGGCCCAGCGTCCGGAATTCCAGCTCGACCTGGGCGCGCTGCGCCGCGCCGGGCTGGAGGCGGCGTTCGAGCAAGCCGGCGAGGACATTTCCAAGGTGGAGCTGGCGATGGTCGAATTCTTCGCCGCGCGTAACGCCGTGATTCCCTACGACGACGTGCTGCCGGGCCTGTTGCGCCTGAAAGGAAAAGTGTTGATCGGTTCGGTCACGAACGGCAATGCCGACCTGCAGACCATCGGCCTGGCCCACCATTTCAATGCCTCGGTGGCGGCGCCGCAGTTCGGCCGCGCGAAACCCGATCCGGCGATCTTCCATGCGGGCTGCGCGGCCCTGGGAGTGGCGCCCCATGAGGCGGTGTACGTGGGCGACGACCTGATCCTCGACGTGCAGGGCGCCCAGCGCGCCGGGCTGCGCGCGGTGTGGATGAACCGCACCGCCAGCCGGCGCCACCTGGAAGAGGGCGTGCAGCCCGACGCCATCGTTGCCGATTTCGACGAACTGCTGGCCTGGCTCAGGCAAGAGCACGGCTGACTGCACAGCCTTCTGACTAAGGTGCATAATAGGAGCGGAACCATTTTCCGCTTCTCCCCCATGCAACTTGATACCCGTGCCCAAACCCTGCTGAAAGCCCTGGTCGAGCGCTACATCGCCGATGGCCAGCCGGTCGGGTCGCGCGCGCTGTCGAAGATTTCGGGCCTGGACCTGTCGCCGGCCACGATCCGCAACATCATGGCCGACCTCGAGGAGATGGGCTACGTCGCCAGCCCCCACACCTCGGCCGGCCGCGTGCCCACGCCACGCGGCTACCGCCTGTTCGTCGATACCCTGCTCACCGTGCAGCACCTCGACGAGCATGGCGTCGATCCCGAGCGCATGCGCCTGGCGGCCCAGCAGCCGCAGAAGATCATCGCCAGCGCGGCGCAGATGCTGTCCTCGCTCACCCAGTTCGCCGGCGTGGTGCAAAGCCCGCGGCGCGAATCGGTGTTCCAGCAGATCGAATTCCTGCGCCTGTCCGAGCGCCGCATCCTGCTCGTCATCGTCGACCCGCGCGGCGACGTGCAGAACCGCCTGCTGCTCACCGAGGTCGACTACACGCCGGCCCAACTGGTGCAATCGGCCAATTACCTGAACCAGAACTACGCCGGCCTGACTTTCGACGAGGTGCGCACGCGCCTGACCGGCGAGCTGCGCCAGCTGCGCGAGGACATCGGCGGCCTGATGCAGGTCGCGGTGGAGGCCGGCAGCGAGGCGATGTCCGAAGGCGAAGACATGGTCATCGCCGGCGAGCGCAACCTGCTGTCGGTGTCGGACCTGTCGTCGAACATGAGTTCGCTGCGCCAGCTGTTCGAGATGTTCGAACAGAAGACCGGCCTGATGCAGTTGCTCGACGTCTCCAGCCGCGCCGGCGGCGTGCAGATCTTCATCGGCGGGGAATCGAACCTGGTGCCAATGGACGAAATGAGCGTCGTCACCGCGCCCTACGAGGTGAACGGCAAGATCGTCGGCACCCTGGGCGTGATCGGCCCCACGCGCATGGCCTACGAGCGCGTGATCCCGATCGTCGACATCACGGCCAAGCTGCTGTCGAATGCGCTGAGCCATTCGTGACGCCGTCGGGCGGATGTTTCTGTTACTTGTGCGTGAACCGGTTGCCGTAGGGTGGGCGCCCCGTGCCCACGCGTAAACGATGAGCAGACGCAGCGCTTTATAAACGCCAACGCGACGCAGACTTCACGCGTGGGCACGGGGCGCCCACCCTACGGGCCCTCTTCATTCGCAAGCAATAAAAAAACGGCGCCGAGGCGCCGTTGTTGTTTGAAGCGAAGAAATTCCGCTCAGTTATTGCCGCGGTGCGGGCAAGCCGTCTTGGTGCAGTTGCCGTAGATCGCCAGTGCGTGCTCGGCGATCTTGAAGCCGCGTTCGACGGCGATCTTGTTCTGGCGCGATTCGATCTCTTCATCGAAGAACTCTTCGACGTGACCGCAGTCGAGACAGACGAGGTGGTCGTGGTGCGAGCCCGCGTTGAGCTCGTAGATGGCCTTGCCGGTTTCGAAGTGGTTGCGGTTCAGCAGGCCCGCCTGTTCGAACTGGGTCAGCACACGATAGACCGTCGCCAGGCCGACGTCCATGTTGTCCGCCAGGAGGATTTTGTAGACGTCTTCCGCCGTCAGGTGCCGCACTTCGCTGTTCTGGAAGATTTCCAGGATCTTGAGGCGTGGCAGGGTTGCCTTCAGGCCGCTCGCCTTCAGGTCAGTGGGTTTGTTACTCATGTTTGTTACTCGTAGATGGGCGGAGTGCTTTATGATATAGCGTTTTGGAAGCTCCCGCTAAACGTTTTGAGGTTACATATGCGCGTCACCCATGCCGTAGTTCACCGTCCCTATGCCCGGGCTGCACTCGCCGCGGGCCTCGCATGCACGCTGCTGCTGTCCGGCTGCGCATCCTGGCGCAACCAGACCAAGCCGGCCGCACCGGCGAGCACCGACGCGGCGGCGGTGGCGGCCGATGCCGACAAGGCGGCCGCGCTCGCCAATTCGGGTGCGCAGACGACCAAGGTGACCAAGCTGCAGAAATTCCTGTGGATTTTCTCGCCCTACCGCCCGGACATCCAGCAGGGCAATTTCGTGTCCCAGGAAATGCTGAACCAGCTGAAGGCCGGCCAGAGCCGTGACCAGGTCCGCTTCATCCTCGGCACCCCGATGCTGGCCGACATGTTCCATGCCGACCGCTGGGACTACCCGTTCTACCTGGCGCGCGGCAACGGCGAACTGACCACCAGCCGCGTCACCGTCTACTTCAAGGACAATGTCGTCGAGCGCATCGACGGCGGCAACCTGCCGACCGAGCGCGAGTACATCGACCGCATCGCCGGCCCGACCAAGTTCCCGTCGAAGAATGCACCGACCCGGCCGGTCGCTCCGGTGACGAATGCCGCCCCGGCCAATACCACTATCCAGTAAGACTGTCATGACGCAACTGAAAATCGCGGTCGCCGGCGCCAGCGGGCGCATGGGCCGCATGCTGATCGAGGCGATCGCCGCCTCGCCCGACACCACCCTGTCCGGCGCCCTCGACGTCGCCGGCTCGCCCTTCATCGGCACCGATGCCGGCGCCTTCTCGGGCCAGCTGACCGGTGTGATCATCCAGTCGGACCTCGACCGCGCGCTCGCCGGCGCCGACTGCCTGATCGACTTCACCCGTCCGGAAGGCACGCTCGGACATCTCGCCTACTGCGCCGCCCACGGCATCAAGATCGTGATCGGCACCACCGGCTTCGACGAGGTGGGCAAGGACGCGATCCGCGCCGCCGCCGAGAAGATTTCGGTGGTCTTCGCTCCCAACATGAGCGTGGGCGTGAACGTCACCCTCAAGCTGCTGGAAATGGCGGCGAAGAGCTTTGCCGAGGGCTACGACATCGAGATCATCGAAGCCCACCACCGTCACAAGGTCGACGCGCCGTCGGGCACCGCCCTCAAGATGGGTGAGGTGATTGCCGATGCCCTGGGCCGCGACCTGAAGGAATGCGCCGTCTACGGCCGCGAAGGCGTGACCGGCGAACGCGATCCATCGACTATCGGCTTTGCCACCGTGCGCGGCGGCGACATCGTGGGCGACCACACCGTGCTGTTCGCCGGCACGGGCGAACGCATCGAGATCACGCATAAATCGAGCAGCCGCGTGACCTACGCCCACGGCGCGCTGCGCGGCGCCCGCTTCATCGCCGACAAGGCGAACGGCCTGTACGACATGCAGGACGTGCTGGGCCTGAAGGGCTGACATGGCCAGCGTCCAGCTGAACGGCGCCGCCATCGTCGACGAGGCGGCCTTCCACGCCGAGAGCCGCCGCGCTTTCGGCTTCCCGGCGTCCTATGCCGACACCATCGACGCCTGGGTCGACTGCCTCAGCTACCTGCGCGACGAGGAGAACATGACGAGCTTCCGCCTCAAGCCGAACGAGGTGCTGGAGATCGTCATCACCGACGGACAAGGGCTGCAACAGCGCCTGCCCGACCTGGTCGAGGAAATCGCCTATTGCGTCGGCGGCATCAACGAGCGCTACGAGGATTACGGCGAAAAGCCGGCCCTGAAGCTGGTGCTGCGCTAGCAAAACGGCGGCGCCCCGGGCCTTTTGCCTGCAAACGGCTCGGTACGTCACGCTTTTTGCTTGCAAACGGCCCGGAACGTTACCCGTAGGGTGGGCTCTCGAGCCCACGCGGATCATGCACACCAATACCAGGGCAGCAGCAGCTCCGCAGGCTGATGCATACCCCGACGAGGTACCGCAACAACGCACACGACCATGACCGCCGACGATCTCCTCCGCATCTCCCGCTACGTGATGCCGGCCGTGCCCGCGCAGCCATCCAGCCTCGGCTTCCTGTTCGGCACCCGCCACGGCGTCGAGGAATTCTGGCAGGAGACCTGCGCCCTGTGGCAAGCCGGCATGTTCGAGCGCCTGCTGGTCTCCGGCGGCGCCACCGCCGGCAATCCCCAGGCCGAAGCGTTCGTGATCGCCGAGCGCCTGGTGCAACTGGGCGTACCCGAATCCATCCTGATCCTCGAAACCGAGGCCACCAACACCGGCGAAAACGTCATCCTGGGCCGGCGCCGGGTGGCCGAAGCCATGGACGTGAACCAGGTCGACAGCGTGCTCGTGATCGGCAAGGTCTGCGCGATGCGGCGCTACCTGATGACGCTGGCGCGCCACTGGCCGGAGGTGTCGGTGTCGGCCTGCGCGGTCAACTATTTCGGCCTGCCGGTCGATCGCTGGCACGAGCACGAGGAATTCCGCGCCCGCGTACTTGCCGAATTTGGCAAGATTCCCGGCTACCTGGAGCGGGGCTTCCTGCGCGAACTCGACGGACATGCGCCTTATCCGGTGCTCGGCGCCGCCGCATGAGGCGCTTCGCCAGGGGCTTGCTGGCGCCGGCCGCGCTGCTGCTGGCGCTGCTGCTGGCCTACCTGGCGGTGGCGGCTTCCTGGGCGCGCTTGTCCGTCGATGAACTGCTGGCGCGGCAACCCGCGGCCGTGCATGCGCCGCTGTCCCCGCGCCAGCGCGCCATCCTCCTCAAGATCGAAGACCCGACGTTTTATACCCATCCCGGCCTGAGCCTGGCCGACGGCCAGGGCGTGGCCACGATCAGCTCGGCGGTCGCGCGCGACCTCTTTCTCTACGATGGCAGGCTGGGCGGCATCAAGGGCACCTTGCAGGGCCTGTATCGCGGCGTGTTCGAGTGCTGCAAGAGAATCGATCTCGGCCGCGACATGATGGCGCTGGTGCTCGATGCCCGCGTGTCCAAGGAGCGCCTGCTGGCCATGTACGTGGCGGGCGTCTACATGGGGCGGCACGAGGGCAGGCAGGTGCGCGGCCTGGAGCAGGCCGCCCAGGCCTATCTCGGCAAACCGCTCGCTGCGCTGGACGAGGGCGAGATGGCGGGACTGGTTGCCATGATCAAGGCGCCGAACGACTATCACCCGGTACGCAATCCGGCAGCCTACGCGGCGCGCCTGGCGCGGGTGCGGGCGGTGCTGGCCGGACCATGCCGGCCGTCGGGCTGGCTCGATACGGACTACGCGCACTGCGCACGATGATGCTGTTTTGACATTGCCCGGCCTGTCCGGCCTGGACCGGCGCATCCCCCCTGCTGCGCTTCGCCGCAGTGCAAGATGAACCAGTATAATGTCCCGTTCCACCTCCAAATTTCGTCCGCAGAACATCATGCAAGATAAATATAGTCCAGCCGAAGTTGAACAGGCCGCCCAGGCATACTGGAAGTCGATCGACGCCTACAAGGCCGTCGAGAACGACCCACGTTTCCCGAAGGGCAAGTACTACGCCTGCTCGATGCTGCCTTACCCGTCCGGCAAGCTGCACATGGGCCATGTGCGCAACTATACGATCAACGACGTGATGTACCGCTACCTTCGGATGAACGGCTACAACGTGCTGATGCCGATGGGCTGGGACGCCTTCGGCATGCCGGCCGAGAACGCGGCGATGGCGAACAACGTGCCGCCGGCCGAGTGGACCTATTCGAACATCGCGCACATGAAGAAGCAGATGGAGTCGATGGGCCTCGCCATCGACTGGTCGCGCGAAATGACCGCCTGCAAGCCGGAATACTACAAGTGGAACCAGTGGATGTTCCTCAAGATGCTGGAAAAAGGCATCATCTACCAGAAGACCGGCACCGTGAACTGGGACCCGGTCGACCAGACCGTGCTGGCGAACGAGCAGGTCGTGGACGGCCGCGGCTGGCGTTCGGGCGCGCTGATCGAAAAGCGCGAGATCCCGATGTACTACGTGCGCATCACCGAGTACGCCGACGAGCTGCTGGACTTCGTCGACAACAAGCTGCCGGGCTGGCCGGAGCGCGTGCGCACCATGCAGACCAACTGGATCGGCAAATCGACCGGCGTGCGCTTCGCCTTCCCGCACGTGATCATGGACGACGCCGGTGAACTGATCAACGACGGCAAGCTCTACGTCTTCACCACCCGCGCCGACACCATCATGGGCGTGACCTTCTGCGCCGTCGCCGCCGAGCACCCGCTGGCCCAGCACGCCGCAAAGAACAATCCCGAACTCGCCGAGTTCATCGCCGAGTGCAAGAAGGGCTCGGTCATCGAAGCCGACATGGCGACGATGGAGAAGAAGGGCATGCCGACCGGCCTGACCGTGACGCACCCGGTCTCGGGCGAGCAGGTCCCGGTCTGGGTCGGCAACTACGTCCTGATCACCTATGGCGACGGCGCCGTGATGGGCGTGCCGGGCCACGACGAGCGCGATTTCGCGTTCGCGAAAAAATACGACCTGCCGATCAAGCAGGTGGTCGCCGTCGAAGGCCAGGAATTCTCGCTCGAGGCCTGGCAGGAGTGGTACGGCGACAAGGAAAACGGTCGTGTCATCAACTCGGGCAAGTACGACGGCCTGGACTACATCGCCGCCGTCAACGCCGTCTCGGGCGACCTGGCTGCGCAAGGCCTGGGCGACAAGAAGGTCACCTTCCGCCTGCGCGACTGGGGCATCTCGCGCCAGCGCTACTGGGGCACCCCGATCCCGATGATCCATTGCGGCGACTGCGGCGCGGTGCCGGTGCCGGAGTCCGACCTGCCGGTCGTGCTGCCCGAGCACCTGGTCCCGGACGGCACCGGCAACCCGCTGAACAAGGACGAAGCCTTCCTGGCCTGCTCCTGCCCGAAGTGCGGTAAACCTGCGCGCCGCGAGACCGACACGATGGACACCTTCATCGACTCGTCCTGGTACTACATGCGCTATACCTCGCCGGGTTCGAACGACAAGATGGTCGACGAGCGCAACGACTACTGGATGCCGATGGACCAGTACATCGGCGGCATCGAGCACGCCGTCATGCACCTGCTGTATGCGCGCTTCTGGACCAAGGTCATGCGCGACTTCGGCCTGGTGAAGTTCGACGAGCCTTTCGTCAACCTGCTGACCCAGGGCATGGTCCTGAACGAGACCTACTACCGCGAGGACGCAGCCGGCAAGAAGACCTGGTTCAACCCGGTCGACGTGGAGCTGGTGTTCGACGACAAGGGCCGTCCGCAGAGCGCGACCCTGAAGAGCGATGGCCAGCCGGTGAACATCGGCGGCACCGAGAAGATGTCGAAGTCGAAGAACAACGGCATCGACCCGCAGGCCCAGATCGAGCAGTACGGCGCCGACACCGCGCGCCTGTTCACCATGTTCGCCTCGCCGCCGGAGCAGACCCTGGAGTGGTCGGACAGCGGCGTCGAGGGCGCGAGCCGCTTCCTGCGCCGCGTCTGGGCCTATGCCTATGCGCAGTCGGGCCGCATCGCCGCCGCGCTGGCCAACCAGGACGGCGCCGCGACCCTGGACGAAGCGCACAAGACGCTGCGCCGCGAAGTACATAAACTGCTGCAGCAGGCCGACTACGACCTGAAGCGCATCCAGTACAACACCGTGGTGTCGGCCTGCATGAAGATGCTCAACACCCTCGAGTCGGCCAAGCTGGGCGAAGGCGCGGCCGGTGACGCCGTCATCGCCGAAGGCCTGTCGATCTTCCTGCGCATGCTGAATCCGGTGGCGCCGCACATCACCCACGCGCTGTGGCAGGAACTCGGCTACGCCAAGGCCTACGGCGACATCCTCGACGTGCAGTGGCCGCAGGTGGATCCGGCAGCGCTGGAGCAGGCCGAGATCGAGCTGATGATCCAGGTGAACGGCAAGCTGCGCGGCTCGGTGAAGGTGCCGAAGGAAGCCGACAAGGCGGCGATCGAGGCGGCGGCGCTGGCCTCCGAGGCGGCGCAGAAGTTCATCGAAGGCACGCCGAAGAAGATCATCGTCGTGCCCGGCAAACTCATCAACATCGTGGTGTAACCCATGCGCGCATCGTTCCCCCTCATGACGCGCTTCTTCAGCGCGCTGCTGCTGGCCTCCATCCTGGCCGGCTGCGGCTTCCAGCTGCGCGGTTCGAACGGCTCGTACAACATGCCGTTCAAGAGCATCTACCTGGCCTTCGGCGAGACCTCGCCGCTGGGCAATGAGCTCAAGCGCAACCTGCGCGCGATCGACAACGTCACTGTCGTGACCAAGCCGGAAGGCGCCGAGGCGCGTTTCGAGGTGGTTTCCGAGGCGCGCAACAAGGCGATCCTGTCGCTGAACAACCTGGGCCGGGTGCGCGAGTACCTGCTCAGCTACACCCTGGTGTTCCAGGTGCGCGACGCCAGCGGCAACCTGCTGATGGGACCGACCGAGATCACGCTGCGCCGCAACCTGACCTTCAGCGAAGAAGCGGTGCTGGCGAAAGAGGGCGAGGAAGCGCTGCTGTACCGCGACATGCAGTCGGACCTGGTGCAGCAGATCATCCGCCGCCTGGCGGCGATCAAGGCCTGAGCGGCGGAGCAGGATTGAACGATGCAATTGCGGCCTGAGGCGCTCGAAGGCCACCTGTCGAAAGGCCTGGCGCCGCTGTACGTCATCACCAGCGACGAACACCTGCTGGCGCTGGAAGCGGCCGACAAGATCCGCCGCGCCGCGCGCGCGGCGGGACACACCGAGCGCGACGTGCTCACCGTCGAACGCACCTTCAAATGGGGCGAGCTGCTGGCGGCCAACCAGGCGCTGTCCCTGTTCGGCGACAAGAAGCTGATCGAGCTGCGCATCCCGAGCGGCAAGCCCGGCAAGGACGGCAGCGCCGCCCTGCAGGCCTACGCCAAGGACCTCAGCCCCGACAACCTGACCCTGATCACCCTGCCCAAGCTCGACTGGCAGACGGCCAAGGCCTCCTGGGTCGCCACGCTGCAGCAGGCCGCGGTCTACATCGAGATCCCGAACGTGGAACGCGCCCAGCTGCCGGGCTGGATCGGCATGCGTCTGAGCGCCCAGGGCCAGAGCGCGGACCGCCAGAGCCTGGACTTCATCGCGGACCGCGTGGAGGGGAATCTGCTGGCGGCGCACCAGGAGATCCAGAAGCTGGGCCTGCTGTACGAACCGGGCAAGCTGACGTACGAGCAGGTGCACGACGCCGTGCTGAACGTGGCGCGCTACGACGTGTTCAAGCTGTCCGAGGCGATGTTGTCGGGTGACGCGGCACGCCTGGCGCGCATGCTCGACGGCCTGAAAGGCGAGGGCGAGGCGCTGCCGCTGGTGCTCTGGGCCGTCAGTGAAGAAATCCGCACGCTGCTAAAATTGAAGTCGGGGATGGCGCAGGGACGGCCCCTGGGCGCGCTCATGAAGGAATACCGGATCTGGGGTCCGCGCGAACGCATGATGGAGCCGGCGCTGCGGCGCGTGTCGCTCCCGACGCTGGAGGCGGCGCTGCAGGATGCGGCGCAGGTCGACAGGATGGTCAAGGGCCTGCGCGCGAAGCAGTTCGCGGGGGATGCGTGGGATGCGATGCTGCAGCTGGCGTTGAAGGTGGCGCGCTAGCTGGATCGTTGGCTGCTAGCGGTTTGCTTGCGTGTGTGGACCTGCAGGTGAGCCGTTATCGGTGTTCGTGATCCGCGTGGGCACGAGTGCCCACCCTACGGGAGACGTTGTAGGGTGGGCGGCTCGTAATCCGGTCCACTGGACCGGATTACCCCACGCGTTCAACTGACATTTGCATCTCGTAACGCATCCAAACGCCGTCCAACCCACTGTACAACGCAACTGGAACCAACACGATGGACATCACCGACTACATGCACACGCTGGGCCGCAATGCCCGGGCCGCGTCGCGGGCGATGGCGCGCGCCGATGGCGCCACGCGCAACCGCGCGCTGCTCCTGATCGCCGACGCCATCGAGCGCGACGCCGCCGAGCTCTCGGCCGCCAACGGGCGCGACCTCGAGGCCGCGCGCGCCGCCGGCCTGGCGCCGGCGCTGCTCGACCGCCTGGCCTTGTCGCCCGCCGCGATCGCCACCATGGTCGACGGCCTGCGCCAGATCGCGACCCTGCCGGATCCGATCGGCGAAATCTCGAACATGAAGTCGCGCCCGAGCGGCATCCAGGTCGGCCAGATGCGCGTGCCGCTGGGGGTGATCGGCATCATCTACGAGGCGCGCCCGAACGTGACGGTCGACGCCGCCGGCCTGTGCATCAAGAGCGGCAACGCGGCCATCCTGCGCGGCGGCTCGGAAGCGATCCAGTGCAACCGCGCGCTGGCCAGGCTCGTCACCGAAGGCCTGACGAAAGCCGGCCTGCCGGTCGACGCCGTGCAGGTCGTGGACACGACCGACCGCGCCGCCGTCGGGACCCTCATCACCATGCCGCAGTACGTCGACGTGATCGTGCCGCGCGGCGGCAAGGGCCTGATCGCGCGCCTGATCGAGGAAGCGACGGTCCCGATGATCAAGCACCTGGACGGCATCTGCCACGTCTACATCGACGACAAGGCGGACATCGCCAAGGCATTGCCCATTGCCTTCAACGCCAAGTGCCACCGCTACGGCACCTGCAACACCATGGAGACGCTGCTGGTCGCGCGTTCGATCGCGCCGACCGTGCTGCCGCAACTGGCCGCGCTCTACCGGGAAAAGCAGGTCGAGCTGCGCGCCGACGAGGAAGCGCGCGCGATCCTGGCCGGCTACCCGCACCTGGCAACGGCGGTGGAAGAGGACTGGAGCACCGAATACCTGGCGCCGATCCTGGCCGTGAAGGTGGTGGCCGGCATCGACGAGGCCATGGACCACATCGAGCGCTATTCGTCGAAGCACACCGAGGCCATCGTCACCGAGGACTACAGCGCCGCGCTGCGCTTCCTGCGCGAGGTCGATTCGGCTTCCGTGATGGTGAACGCCTCCACCCGCTTTGCCGACGGCTTCGAGTATGGCCTGGGCGCCGAGATCGGCATCTCGAACGACAAGCTGCACGCGCGCGGCCCGGTCGGGCTCGAGGGGCTGACTTCGCTGAAGTATGTCGTGTTCGGCCACGGCGAAGTACGTACCTGATCACCAAGCTGACGGAACAACAACCACAAGGACCCGCATGCTCTACCTCTGGATCAAAGCCTTCCACATCGTCTTCATCGCCTCCTGGTTCGCCGGCCTGTTCTACCTGCCGCGCATCTTCGTGAACCTGGCCCAGGAAACCAACAACGTCGCCACCGCGCGCCTCTTGCTGATGGCGCGCCGCCTGTATCGCTTCACCACGATGCTGGCCGTGCCGGCGCTGCTGCTGGGTATCTGGCTGTGGCTGGGCTTCGGGATCAAGGGCGGCTGGCTGCATGCGAAGCTGGCGCTGGTGGTGCTGACGATCGGCTACCATCACGCATGCGGTTCGCTGCTGAAGAAGTTCGAGGCGGGCGTGAACAAGCGCAGCCATACCTGGTACCGCTGGTTCAACGAAGTGCCGGTGATCCTGCTGCTCCTGATCGTGATCCTGGTGGTGGTCAAGCCGTTCTGATTTTTGGCCGGCAGGTCATCCGCGGGGCGTGGTCGCGCGTTGAACAGGTATCGCGGCTGTGCCGGCGTACGTTGAACGCGTGGGCGTTCGTAATTCAGGCCATTGGCCTGAATTACCCCGCCCACCCTACGGGTCTGAATCGCAGTTGTAGGGTGGGCACCTGTGCCCACGCGGTCTCACCGGATGATCAGTGCCAGCGCCACTGACTGGTGCATGCAATCGAAATACCAACGTGGCTGCAAGCGATCGGCGCTTGCAGCCACATTATTTTTTATTAACGGACAAAGGGTACCCCCATGACGTCATACTTTTGCCCATGCCCGCGCGGCATGGAAGCGGCGCTTGCCGAAGAACTCGCCGAAATCGCCCAGGCGCACAGCCCTACGCTGAAGGTGCACAACCAGGTGCCGGGCGGCGTGCACTGCTCGGGCACGCTGGTCGATTCCTACCGCATCAACCTGCACTCGCGCATCGCTTCGCGCGTGCTCATGCGCATGGGCCAGCGCAGCTACCTGAACGAGAACGACATCTACGACCTGGTGCTCGAGCAGCCCTGGGAAGACTGGTTCGGTGTCCACCATACGATCCGGGTCGACGTCACCGCCGTGAAGTCGCCCTTGAAGAGCCTGGAATTCACGACCCTGAAGATCAAGGACGCCGTCTGCGACCGCTTCCGCGACCAGTTCGGCAAGCGTCCCTCGGTCGACACGCGCGAGCCGGACATGCGCATCGTCGGCTTCCTCGACCAGCGCAACTTCATCATCTACCTCGACACCTCGGGCGAAGCGCTGTTCAAGCGCGGCTGGCGCGAAGAGACGGGCGACGCGCCGCTGCGCGAGAACCTGGCCGCCGGCATGCTGCGCGTGTCGGGCTGGAAGCCGGGCGTGCCGCTGTTCGACCCGATGTGCGGCTCGGGCACGATCCTGATCGAGGCAGCCCAGATAGTGCAGGGCATCCCGCCGGGCGCGCGCCGCCGCTTCGCCTTCGAAAAGTTCGCCGACTTCGACCGCGACGCCTGGCAGGAAATGAAGGCCGCAATCAAGGCCAATCCGCTGCCGAGCGAACCGACCATCTTCGGCTCCGACATCTCGGGCGACATGGTCGCCATGACGCGCCATAACCTCAAGATTGCCGGCGTCCTGTTCGACGTGCCCCTGAAGCAGATCGAGGCCCAGCACGTTTCGCCGCCGACCGCGCAGCCGGGCATCCTGCTGACGAATCCTCCGTACGGCGAGCGCATCGGCGTACGCGGCGATTCGACCATGCCGCAGGACGAGATGGCCGTGTCCTTCTACGCGGCGCTGGGCACCACGCTCAAGCAGCGCTTCGCCGGCTGGACCGTGTTCCTGTTCACCGCCGACCTGTCGCTGCCCAAGCTGCTGCGCCTGAAGGAAGCGCGCAAGACCCCGTTCTTCAACGGCGCCCTCGAATGCCGCCTGTTCCGCTTCGACATGGTGGCCGGCTATAACCGCCGCGAAGAGGCAAAACCAAAGCAGGAACCGGGCGCGAACTGACCATGCTGCCACCCACAGAACCCGACGAACTTCCCAAGGACCCGGTGATCCCGGTTCCGCTCCCGGAACCGCACAAGATCACGATGCTGTCGGCCGGCGGCCTGGCCACCCTGCTGGCCGGGCTGTCGATGCTGGGGCCGTTCTCGATCGACGCCTACCTGCCGGCCTTCCCGCAGATCCAGTCGACCCTGCACGCGTCAAGCCTGGAAGTGCAGCAGACCCTGACCGCCTACATGCTGGCCTTTGCCGGCATGGTGCTGTGGCACGGCGCGCTGTCGGACGCCTTCGGGCGGCGCAACGTGATCCTGGTGGCGCTGGTGGTGTTCGCCATCGGCACCTTCGGCTGCGCCGCCGCGTCCTCGGTGCACTACCTGTGGGTGTTTCGCATCATGCAGGGCGTCTCGGCCGGCGCCGGCGTCGTGGTCGGCCGGGCCATCATCCGCGACCTGTATTCCGACACGGCGGCCGCGCGCCTCTTGTCGATGGTGACGATGATCTTCTCGATCGCGCCGGCCATCGCGCCGGTGCTGGGCGGCTGGATCGTGATCTTCTTCGGCTGGCGCGCGATCTTCCTGGCGCTGTGCCTGTTCACGGTGGTGCTGGGCTGGGTGTGCTGGCAGCACCTGCCCGAGACTGTGCCGAAGGAGCGGCGCCAGCCCTTCAATCCGCGCTTCCTGGCGGGGAGCTATGGCGCGATCTTCGGTTCCTTCCTGTTCCACATGAAGGCCGGCATCACAGCGCTGAACTTCGCCGGGCTCTTCCTCTACATCACGGCCTCGCCGGTGATGCTGCCCGAGCAGCTGCACCTGGGACCGTCGGGCTTCGCCTGGCTGTTCGTGCCCACCGTGAGCGGGATCTTCCTCGGCTCGATGGCGGCCAACCGCATGGCTGGCAAGAAGAGCTTCGCGAAGCAGATCTGGATCGGCTTCGGCTTCATGCTCAGCGCGGTGGCGTTCAACGTCGGCTATCACCTGTTCCTGCCGCCGGCGCTGCCCTGGACCGTGCTGCCGATGTTCTTCTTCACCTTCGGCAGTTCCATCATTGCGCCGGGCGCGACCCTGCTCGCGCTCGACCTGTTCCCGCACATCCGCGGCACCGTGGCGTCCTGCCAGTCCTTCGTGTCGACCCTGCTGGGTGCGATCGTGGCGGGCCTGATCGCGCCGGCGCTGTCGCATTCGGTGCTGGCGCTGGCGCTGGGGCAGGCGGGGTTCGCGCTGGCGGCGCTGGCCTGCTGGGTGGTCTCGCGGCAGTACCGGCGCAGGATGGCGCGTAACGGTCGGTGAGGTTCGTTCGGGTAACAGCCCACGCGAGCGTCGTGGGGCTGTTGCCTGATTCGTTCGTGGTGTTCATGGTCCGCGTGGGCACATGTGCCCACCCTACGGAAAGCGTTGCAGACTCCGGTTGCAAGACCCGCTTCGGCCGGGGCCTCTTCTATTTCGTTTCAATTGCAACACGGCAATAAATAGCTGTGAAATGCATCATTCGTCGAGGAAAAACTCACACTTTTAACAGAAAGTATTGTTCCCGATCAGAAATGTATATATGCTAAGACCCTTGATTTAGCGTCGGAACAACAGTTGAAATTGTGCCCAGTTCCGACGATGCATAAATACCATGCTGTGGTAGCTCAGGAATGGAGCGGCCACCCCGCAACCTTCAGTGGCGTCCTCGATCGAGAAATGCACCAACCAGACCAGGATATTCGCAATCGCCTGCTCGTTGCCCGGCTGCCGGCGATGCCGCAGATTCTCGTCAAGCTGCTCGGGCACCTGCAGGCCGATGACCTGGGGATGGAGGAGCTGGCCGACCTGATCGCCAAGGATGCGGGCATGACCGGCAAGCTGCTGGCCGTCGCCAACAGCTCGGCCTACCACCGCGGCAGCCGTACGGCCAACCTGGAGCAGTCGCTGGTGTCGCTCGGCACCGACATGATCAAGACCCTGGTCATCAGCGACTCGGTCTTCCAGACCTTTAACAATTTCCCCCATTCCGGCAGCACCGACCTGCGCGCGTTCTGGAAGAACTCGCTGGCCGCGGCGGTGATCGCGCGCGACGTCGCACGCCGCATCGACTACCCGCACCTGGAAGAGGCCTACCTGGCCGGGCTGCTGCACAACGTCGGCCGCCTTGCCCTGCTGGCGACCGCGCCCAAGGAATACAGTTTCAACTTCACGGCGCGCGACGACGAGGACCTGTGCGCGGTCGAGCAGCGCACGCTGCAGATCACCCATGCCGAAGCGGGCGCCTGGCTGGTCGAGCGCTGGCAGCTCGATTCCTTCCTGGCCGACGCCGTGCTCTACCACCACGAGTCGAGCGAGCGCCTGGAGGCGGCCCATCCCCTGATCCGCATCGTGCGCCTGGCGCACCTGATGGCCGGCCACCCGGACGACACGCAGGCGCTGCTTGACGGCGCGGCGCTGTGCGGCCTGGCCCCGGGCGAGATCGACGAGATGCTGGCCGCCGCCGCGCGCCAGGTCGACCGCGCCGCCGTCCACCTCGGCATCGACCTGGCGGGCGCTGACGACATCCCGGCGCCGCCGGCCTATGCGCCCCCAGTCGTCGACCCGGTCCAGCAGCGCCTGTCGGAGGAAGTGCGCAACCTGGTGCTGGTGTCCGAGGTCGGACAGACCTTCGCGCGCCAGCAGGGCGAGAGCGCGCTGCTCGAATCGATGACGCGCAGCGCGCGCATCCTGTTTGACTTCGACAACACCGTGGTCCTGCTCGAGAACCCGACCGGCCAGATGCTGGTCGGCGCGCCGGGCGTGGCCACGGCCCGCATCGCCGAATTCGCGATCCCGCTGTCCAAGGGCGGGCCGATCGCCGACGCCGCCCTGGCCCGCAAGCCGGCCTACCTGCAGCGCGGCAGCGAAGCGCTCGGCCTGCCGGAAGAGCAGCTGCTGCGCATGCTCGGCACCGACAGCCTGGTCTGCCTGCCGCTGGTGGCCGGCGCGCGCTGCCTGGGCGTGCTGGTCGGCGGCGTGGCATCCTGGCAGCTGCCGGCCTGCCAGAAGCGCGAACGCTTCCTGCAGTCCTTCGGCGCCCAGGCCGCGACCGCGCTGGAAACCGCGCTGCTCGAGCGCGGCCAGGCGCGGCGCCAGATCGCCAGCGTGGCCGAGGAGTACCGCGAGGCCTCGCGCCGCGTGCTGCACGAGGTGAACAACCCGCTGTCGATCATCAAGAATTACCTGAGTGTCCTCGACGGCAAGCTGGCGCGCCAGGAACCGGTGGCCAGCGAGATGTCGGTGCTGAACGAAGAAATCGACCGCGTCGGCCAGCTGATCGGAACGCTGGCCGACATCAAGCCGCCCGAGACCGGGCCGCGCCCGACGGACGCCGTCAAGGTGGTCGAGGACGTGGTGCGCCTGTTCCGCGCCGGCCAGTTCGTGCCGGCCAACGTGCAGATCGTCACCGCGATGCACGACGAGGCGCGCCTGGTCGCGGGCGATGCGGATACGCTCAAGCAGATCCTGGTCAACCTCGTGAAGAACGCGGTCGAGGCCCTGGACGGCAGCGGCGGCGGTCGCATCGAGATCGCCAACCGCGGCCACGTGCACCGCGAGCGCAAGCTCTACCTGGAGCTGACGGTGTCCGACACCGGCCCCGGCCTGGCGCCCGAGGTGATGGCCAACCTGTTCTCGGCGGTGAAGAGCACCAAGGATGGCGCGCACCGTGGCCTGGGACTGTCGATCGTGCACGGCCTGGTCAAGAAGCTGAACGGCCAGATCGCCTGCCGCAGCGGCAGGGGCGGCACCGCATTTGAAATTCTGCTGCCGGCATGGTCCGGCGCCAGCGCCGCGCCGGCCCTGCCTGTGCGCGCGCTGGGTTCTGTATAAGGTATGACGAACGTGTACTCAGCCAGCGCAACTTCAGCCATGTTCCAGGGTGCGGACGCTCCGGCCGGGACGATCGGAATCGACGATCAACCGCGCCTGCTGCTCGTGGACGACGAGCCGCGCCTGCTGGCCTCGCTCTACGAACTGCTGCGCGACCGCGGCTACCACCTGACCACCGCCAGCTCGGGAGGCGAAGCGATCGCCCACCTGTCGACGCTGCGCTTCGACCTGGTGCTGCTCGACCTGCGCCTGCCGGACATCGGCGGCCACGAGATCATGGACTTCATCAACGCCAGGGGCATCGATGCCGACGTGATCGTGATGAGCGGCGAAGTCGGCATCGACGCGGCGATCGGCGCCCTGAAGCGCGGCGCCTATGACTACCTGCGCAAGCCCTATGCGCGCGAGGAACTGCTGAAAACGGTCGGCAACGCGCTCGAACAGCGCCGCCTGGCCACGGCCAATGCGCGTATCGCCAACCAGCTGGAAAACTCGGAGAAGATGTACCGCTACCTGGTCGACAGCTCGCCGGACATCATCTATACCTTGAACCACGAAGGCCGCTTCACTTTCGTGAACGACCGCGCCTACCAGTTGCTGGGCTTCTCGCGCGATGAGCTGATCGGCAAGCACTACTCGATCCTGGTGCACGACGAGGACCTGGAGCGCGCCCGCTACGTGTTCAACGAGCGCCGCGTCGACGAGCGCGCCTCGCGCAACGTCGAGCTGCGCCTGAAGTGCCGCGGCGCCACGGGCAAGCTGAGCAACAGCGGCGACCGCACCTTCAACAACACCCTGATGACGATCTCGCTGAACTCGATCGGCATGCACGTGCCCGACCAGGAGGTCAAGAAGCTCGAGTTCTTCGGCACCTATGGCGTGGCGCGTGACATCACCGACCGCAAGCGCGCGGAAGAAGTCATCTCCTACCAGGCCTACCACGACATCCTGACCGACCTGCCGAACCGCATCCTGTTCAAGGACCGCCTCGGCCTGGCCGTGATCCAGGCCAAGCGCAAGCAGACCGAGCTGGCCGTGATGTTCATCGACCTGGACCGCTTCAAACTGGTCAACGACACGCTCGGCCACGTGAAGGGCGACGAGCTGCTGCAACAGGTCGCGGTGCGCCTGAAGGAATGCCTGCGCAAGGGCGACACCCTGGCGCGCCAGGGCGGCGACGAATTCACCATCGTGCTGCCGGAACTGCGCGACCGCGACGACGCGCGCATGGTGGCCGACAAGTTCCTCGAGTGCCTGCACAAGCCCTTCGACCTCGACGGCCACGAAGTGCACATCTCGGCCTCGATCGGCATTGCGATCTACCCGGGCGACGGCGAATCGATCGACGAGCTGCTGCGCCACGCCGACATCGCGATGTACCAGGTAAAAGCCCTGGGCAAGAACGGCCACAGCTTCTACCACGACTCGATGCTCGACGTGTCGCACCAGAAGATCGCGCTCGAGCAGGCGCTGCGCCGCGCGCTCGAGCACAACGAGCTGGAGATGTACTACCAGCCGCAGATCGACGCCGCCACCGGCCGCATCGTCGGCGCCGAGGCGCTGATGCGCTGGAACCATCCGACCCGCGGCCTGCTGTCGGCCGGCGAATTCCTGCCTTTCGCGGAAGAGAACGGCCTGATGCTGCCGATCTCGGACTGGATGATCGGCGCCCTGTGCCGCGACATGCTGCAATGGAACCTGGCCAGCGGCCAGGCAGTGCGTCTGTCGCTGAACCTGTCGCCGCAATACCTGGACCGCGGCGACTTTTTCGAGAAGATGCGCGGCGCGCTGGTGCGCTACGGGATCTCGCCCGGCCAGATCGAGGTCGAGATCACCGAGAACATCTGCATCCGCAACCCGCAGTACGCGATCGAGCAGCTCAATAAGCTGTGCCAGCTCGGGGTGTCGGTGGCGATCGACGACTTCGGCACGGGTTACTCCTCGCTCTCTTACCTGCACCGCTTCCCGATCCACACGATGAAGATCGACCAGTCCTTCGTCAAGGAGATCCACGACGAGAATGGCCACTATCCGGTGATCCTGGCGATCATCTCGATCGCGCGCGGGCTCGGGCTGCACCTGATCGCCGAAGGCGTCGAGACCGACGTCCAGGCCAACTACCTGAAGGCCAACGGTTGCGAGACCATGCAGGGCTATCTCTACTACCGCCCGATCTCGCTGTCGAACTTCATCGGCGTGCTGCGCGCGCAGGCGCTGGGCGCACCGCAGGGGGCGCTCGGTTCCGGTCCCGCGACCCAGGTGCGCGCGATCCGCGCCTGATCCCGGCGCATCCCTTCCATGGACACCGCGACGACCGCGTCCGCAGCAGGGGAACGCCACACGGCCGAATTCCTGCGCGTGAAGGGCCTGGCCGAGCGCGGTGTCGCCAGCGCCCAGCATAGCCTGGGCTTCATGTACGTGAACGGCCAGGGCGTCGCCCGGAACTACGAGCTGGCGGTGGCCTGGTACCGGATGGCCGCCGCCGCCGGCCTGGAGCAGGCCCAGTACAACCTCGGCGTGATGTACCAGAAGGGCCAGGGCGTGGCCCAGGACCACGAGCAGGCGCTGTACTGGTACGGCTGCGCCGCCGAACAGGGCTATGCGCCGGCCCAGTACAACCTGGGCTGGCTGTACGCGAAAGGACAGGGCGTGGGCGCCGACGTGCACAAGGCCCTGCACTGGTTCCGCCGCGCAGCCGAGCAGGGCGACCCCGGCGCCCAGCACAACCTGGGCATGATGTACGAGGGCGGCAAGGGCATCGCCCAGGACCAGGAAGAAGCATTGAACTGGTACCGCCGCGCCGCCGGCCAGGGCTATGCGCGCGCCCAGTTCGCCCTCGCGCTGCGCTACGACAGCGGCCAGGGCGTGGCGCGCGATCCGGTGCAGACCGTGGACTGGCTGCGCCGCGCCGCCGAGCAGGGGCATGCGCCGGCCCAGTTCAATCTCGGCCTGCGCTACGACAAGGGCCAGGATGTCGAGCAGGACAGCCGCCAGGCGATCGCCTGGTACGAGCGCGCGGCCGAACAGGGCCACCTCAGCTCCCAGTTCAACCTCGCGCTGATCCTCGACAGCGGCCATGGCGTGCCGCGCGACGAGGCGCAGGCCCTGGCGTGGTACCGCCGCGCGGCCGAACAGGGCCATGCCGGCGCACAGGACAATCTCGGCCTGCGCTACGAGCACGGCCAGGGCGTGGCGCGCGACGCCGGCCTGGCAGCGCACTGGTACCGCAAGGCCGGCGAGCAGGGCCTGCCGGCCGCGCAATATCACCTGGGGCAGCTCTACGATGCGGGGCAGGGCGTGGAGCACGACCCGGCCCAGGCGGCCGAGTGGTACCGCAAGGCCGCCGAGCAGGGTCACCTGCGCGCCCAGTTCGATCTCGGCCTGCGGTTCGAGGCCGGCAACGGCGTGGCGCAGGATCCGGGGCTTGCGCTCGAATGGTACCGGCGCGCGGCGGCCCAGGAGTATGCGCCGGCCCAGCACATGGTCGGCGTCCTGATCGACCGCGAAGACATGGGCGACCCGCGCGAGGCGGCGCACTGGTACCGCAAGGCGGCCGAGCAGGGCCATGCGCTGGCCCAGTTCGCGCTCGGCCTGCGCTACGACAGCGCGCACGGCGTCGAACGCGACTACGAGGCGGCCCACTTCTGGTACCTGTGCGCGGCGCGCCAGGGACACGCACGGGCCCAGTTCAACCTCGGCGTGATGTACGCGACCGGGCAGGGCGCCCAGCGCGACCTGGTCGAGGCCTATGGCTGGCTGCACCGGGCGGCGGCAGGCGGTGTTGTGGCTGCGGGACCCTACCTGAAACGGCTCGCGGCGCGGATGGAGCCGGTGCAGCTGGCGCAGGCGCAGGTGTATACCGAGAGCGTGTAGCCGCATGAACGCCGGTTGAACGGATGCGGGCTTGCGGCGGCGTTGGCGGGCGACGCATCACCGCCGCCGGCGACTGGATGAGCACATAACGCGTGGGCACGGGGTGCCCACCCTACGGTCGCCGGCTCGGCCTTCAGCTCCGATAACGATGCACCGTCTCCCGTAGGGGGGCACTTTGTGGTGCCGGCATTTAGCCGGCCCCACTACCCACGCGGAACGCCGCGTGGTGGCTCCGTCTTTTGGACCCGACCGCACGTCATCCGCCAACGCGTCGAACGGCATATTCGCGCCGTCCATTCACACCTGTTGTCCCCCAACCTCACCCGCGCGCCGCGCGCAACGCGACTGGTATATACTGTATGCCCATACAGCTCCACCTTTCGCGATGGAACTTACCGACAAGCTCGAAATCCTGGCGGACGCCGCCAAATACGACGCCTCCTGCGCCAGCAGCGGCGCGCCCAAGCGCGCCTCGGACGGCAGCGACGGCGGCATCGGCGCCACCACCGGCATGGGCATCTGCCACAGCTATACGCCGGACGGACGCTGCGTGTCGCTGCTGAAGATCCTGCTCACCAACTTCTGCATCTACGACTGCCAGTACTGCGTCAACCGCCGCAGCTCGAACGTGCCGCGCGCCCGTTTCTCGGTCGAGGAAGTGGTCAAGCTCACCCACGATTTTTACCTGCGCAACTACATCGACGGTCTCTTCCTCAGCTCGGGCATCATCCGCTCGAGCGACTACACGATGGAACAACTGGTCGAAGTCGCGCGCCGCCTGCGTGAGGAACACAACTTCCGCGGCTACATCCACCTGAAAACCATTCCCGACGCCGACCCGGCCCTGATCGCGAAGGCCGGCCGCTATGCCGACCGCCTGTCGGTGAACATCGAGCTGCCGACGCACGACAGCGTCACGCGCCTGGCGCCGGAAAAGAACGTCCACACCATCAAGCTGGCGATGGGCTCGATCCGGCGCAAGCTCGACGAAAAGGCCGAGGAACCGAAGGCGCCGAGCTTCGCGCCGGCCGGCCAGAGCACGCAGATGATCGTCGGCGCCGACGCCAGCGACGACCACACCATCCTGAACACGGCCGAGACGCTGTACGGCAGTTATAAACTCAAGCGCGTCTACTACTCGGCCTTCAGCCCGATCCCGCAAAGCCCGAAGAGCGTGCCGCTGGCGCCGCCGCCGCTGCTGCGCGAGCACCGCCTCTACCAGGCCGACTTTCTCCTGCGCGGCTACGGCTTCACGGCAGGGGAGTTGATGCCGAAGGCCGGCAACCTGGCCCTCGACGTCGATCCGAAGCTGGCCTGGGCGCTGGCGAACCGCGACCACTTCCCGATGGACCTGAACCGGGCCGACGCAGAGATGATCGCGCGCATCCCCGGCATCGGCCTGCGCAACGCCAAGCGCATCGTGGAGCTGCGCCGGGTACGGCGGGTGCGCTGGGAAGATCTGTCCCGCCTGCGCTGCAGCATGAAGAAGATCGCGCCTTTCGTCGTCACGGCCGACTACAAGCCGGCCCAGGGACAATCCAGTTCCGACCTGCTGCGGCGCCACCTGGCCGACGCGCCCCGGCAGATGAACCTCTGGCCGGAATTGCAGGCGGCATGAGCGCGGCCGCAGCGGTTGCCGCCGGCCAGCCGCTGGCGGTCTCGAATTTCGCCGAATGGCGCGAGGCCGCGCGCGACCTGCTGGTTCACTCCGTCCCGCCCGAGCTGGTCACCTGGAACCAGCCCGGTGCCCCGGACCTGCTCGCGGCCGACCTGTTCTCGGGTGCGCCGGCGCCAGCCGAGCCCACGCATAATGCCTCCATCCGCTTGGACGAACCCAAACCGCCACCGCATTTGCCGCGTTCGCTGATGGACATGCTGCAGACGGCGGCCTGCTGCCGCATGCCGGACCGCTGGGCCTTCCTGTACCGCGTCGTCTGGCGCTGGACCCAGGGCGAGCACGACGTGCAGTCCGCCGCCGATGCCGACGGCGCGCGATTGCATTCGATGGTGAAGGCGGTGCACCGCGAGGAGCACGACATGCATGCCTATATCCGATTCCGCGAGCGTCCCGAGGCCGCCGGCCCGCCGCGCTTCGTCGCCTGGTTCGAGCCGCGCCACGATGTGCTGCCCCAGGTCGCCCAACATTTCGTGAACCGCATGGGCAATGTGAGCTGGATGATCGCCACGCCCGAGGCCAGCGTGCTCTGGGACGGGCACACCCTGCACAATACCGGCCCCCTGATGTCCAGCGCGGCCGAGCTCGACGACGCCGGCGAAGCGCTCTGGCTGACCTATTACCGCAGCATCTTCAACCCGGCGCGCCTGAACACGCAGGTGATGCAAAGCCACATCCCCTCGCGCTTCTGGAAGAATTTGCCGGAAGGCGCGATCGTGCCCGACATGGTCAGCAATGCCGCGCTCGGCGCGCGCCGCACCGGCCAGGCCCAGGCGGTCGGACGCAAGAGCGGCGCCACGATCCCGATCGCCCCGGCCGACGCCCAGCCCGAACGCCAGCAGCCCTCCAAACTCGACGAATGCCGGCGCTGCGACCTGTGGCAGTACGCCACCCAGGCCGTGGGCGGCGAAGGCTCGAAAAAAGCGCCCATCATGCTGGTGGGCGAGCAGCCGGGCGACCAGGAGGATCTCGCCGGCCATCCCTTCGTCGGCCCGGCCGGTAAACTCCTCGATAAAGTCTTCGACGCCGCCGGCGTCGAGCGGCGCGAGATCTATCTCACCAACGCCGTCAAGCATTTCAAGTGGGAGCCGCGCGGCAAGCGCCGCCTGCACAAGACGCCCGCGCAGCGCGAGATCGAGGCCTGCAGCTACTGGCTGGAAAAAGAGCTGGCGTCGATCAAACCGAAAGTCATCGTGGCGCTGGGCGCCACGGCCTTGAAGTCGGTGCTGGGCAGCGGGACGGTGACGCTGAAAGACAAGCTCGGCAAGCCGATCATGCACGAGGGCAGGTGGGTGGTGACCGTCTACCACCCCTCGTATATCCTGCGCGTGCCCGACGAAGAGGCCAAGCGGCAGGCATTCAAGGTCATGGTCGACGGCCTGAAGCTGGCGCACGAGTTGCTGGACAGGCCGCCGGAAGAGCCGCCGGCGTGATTTGGTGTTGGTTTTTGTAGGGTGGACACCTGTGTCCACGCGGTACGGCGCCGGCAAGTGATGGCGGTTGTGCGTGCATGCGGCATCAAATCGCCGCTTGCATCATGAAGGACGATTCGACCCGGAGGCCTTGCACCGCGTGGGCTCAAGAGCCCACCCTACGAACTGCTGGACAGGTCGCCGGAAGAGCCGCCGGCGTAATTCATGATTCGAGACGCCGAGGAAGGCGTAGGGTGGGTTCTCGAACTCACGCGGTACGGCGCCGGCAAGTGATGGCGGTTGTGCTTGCACGCGGCATCTAGTCGCCGCTTGCAGTATGAAGAAATGTTCGACTCGGAGCCGCTGCACCGCGTGGACACAGGTGTCCACCCTACGACATCAACGACCGGCATCCTTCTCCGCTGGCGCCGGCGCCAGCGCCACATCGAACCGCACCAGGTCCCCCGCGCTGACCTGCCTTGCCGTCGCCGGCGGATCGATCTTGCCGATCGCGAACCCCGGCTGCACCTGCACGATCGATACGGTGCCGAGCGGCGCCTCGACGGTGCCGAGGGGCGCCAGCGGATCGCTGCCGTAGACCTGCTGGCGCGGGTCCGCCCGGTAGACCACGAGCTGGTCGCCCGGCGCCACCGAGGACGTGCTGCCGGCGTCGATGAAGATGCGCTCGCCCTGCACCTGCACGACTTTCGCCATGAAGGGCAGCGGCGCCAGGTCCTGGGCGATCTGGGCGACGCCCTCGTCGAGCGCGCGCAGGATCGCGCCGCCGAAAGGCGTGGCCGCGAAGCTGGCGCTCCCGAAAGGCTTGTCGCGCCCGACGCGCTGCTCGCCCACGCCCTCGGCCACGGCCGTGCGGCGCGCGATCAGGGCGCCGGACAGGCCGTCGTAGACGTAGAAGGCGATCTCGATGCGGCGCGCATCCTTCTTGACCAGGCCGTAGTAGGCCGGCTTGCCGAACTTGCTGGCGTCGACGATTTCGCCGGCGATGACGAACTGGGCGTCGTGCAGGGAAGCGATGCGGCGCACCGCGGTCAGGTCGGTGGCCGGGCCGCTGGCGCCCGGGGCGATCACCCAGGGGCTGTCCTTGCCGAGGAACTTGCCGGTCTCGCTCATGCGGCGCAGCAGTTCCTGGGGCAGGCGGGTGGCGATGTTGTCGACGTCGTCGAGCTGGGGCGAGCTGCGCAGGTGAAAGGGCGTGACGACGATCTTCTTGCGGTAGGCGAGGTTGACGTTGCCGCGCGGGCGGGCTTCCTCTTCCTCCACCTGGACGCGCACGTGCAGCAACTGGCCGGTCTGCCACTCGCGCACGATGCGGTAACGGTCGAATTCGGCGGCCGGCTGGACGCGGCTGCTCTCGAGAAGCTTGCCGTGCGTGCTGGCGCCGGCGGCGACATCGACGCGGGCGGCGCTGCGCAGGCCGAGCTGTTCGAGCGCGTCGCGGATGGCCACCTGGCGCGCGCGTTCGACGCCGCCTTCGGCCACCAGGGCCACGCCTTCGGCTTCGGCCGGCGCGGCGTGGGCGGCGCCGTGCAGCGCAAACAGGAGCGCAAACAGCGGCGCAAGCAGCGGCCCAAATACGGCGCCGCGCAGGAAGGATGCCGCCTTATTGCGCATGGTAGAACGACGCGCCGTAGGCAGCGCCGGGACCGGCGTTGCCCAGCATGGTGCGGGCGTTCTTGGCCACTGCCGGCTGTGCGTTGTTCTGGACCTGGTGCTGTGCCGCATGCGGGTCGAAATCCATCTCCACGGTCGTCTCGTAGGTGCCGTCCTCGCGCTGGGCGGTATTCGTCACGCGCGCGCCACGGATGAAGGCGTCAATATACACCTTGAAGCTGTCGTCCTTGAGGGCGAGCGAGCCAACCGTGCTGCCGCCTTCGACGCGCACGCCATACACCTGCTCGGCCATCGCGCGGTAGGCATCCAGGCGCGAGGCGCGCATCGCCAGCAGCTTGCGCTGGGCCGGCGAGACGCGGTCGCATTCGCCCTGGCAGGCGGCGGTGTTGACGGCGCCATAGCCGGTGGCGGTGAGGGTGATGACGGCGCTCTGGGCGCGCGGCGCCGGCTGGGCGGCGAAGGGCGTGCGCACGGTGCCGCATGCGGTCAGCAGCGTGGAAGCGGCAAGGGCGAGGACAGCGACGAGTTTCATGACGGATCCGGTAATGTGTTCGTTGCGCAAACGGGCGCGGTATTAGACTGGATAACGGACGCTACCGCCGGATCTTGATGGATTTGGGAAATATTTGTACCGAAATGACGCAAAAACGCGGCTTCCTTGACGCTTCGACAAGGACAGCCCGGCTGGCCGCATGGAGCTGGCCAGGCTGGAGCCGGGTGTCCGAAGCGTCTGCCGCTCAGGACGAGGACAGCACGAACTGGTTGCCGTCCGGGTCCTTCATGATGGCGAACGTCCCCCAGGGCTGCTTCTGCGGTTCGGAGATATCCACGCCACGCGCCGACAATTGACGCCAGGTCGCCTCCACGTCGTCGCAGGCGAGCGAGCCGTTGAAGGCGCTGCCGATGCGGTCTTCCTGGCCCTGCGGCGTGAACAGCACGAAGCGGGTCTCGGAACTGCCGACGCGCAGTTCGATCCAGCGCTGCTTGCCGTCGAAGGGCTGGTCGGTGATGACCCGGAAGCCGAGCTTCTCGGTGTAGAAGGCGAGGGCGGCGTCCTGGTCGCGGGTCGGGATGCTGACGAATTTGATGTGGGTGATCATGCTGTCTCCTGCGTGTGGGTCCGGCATTCTCCCACGGGGCCGGACCCAACTATAATCACCATGACTATATTCTTGGTGACTACAGTGACCGCCTTCGATCCCTACGTGCTGGATGTGCTGATGCCCGACCTCGTCGGCCACGAGCGCTCGCCCGCCGCCTTTCTCATCTATGCCTACCTGTGGCACCGCATCGAAGCCAATGCCGGCCGCGCCGTGCAACTGAGCTACGCGGCGATCGCGCTCGACACCGGCCTGTCGCGCGTGACCGCCCAGCGCGCCATCGCCCTGCTGCTGCGCCGCCAGTTGATCAGCGCCAGCAGCGAGTCGCGTACCGCCGTGCCAAAATATCTGGTGCTGCGGCCCTGGGCGGCGCGCAAGCGGCAAGATTGAAAGCGCTACAGAGATATCAGGCATGCATATGCCTCTTGTAACATCTTGTTTCTTGCTTATATCGCTTGACGCTATGACAATGCTCCCAATCAACTCAAAAGAAAAGGGATGTCACGATGTTGCAACGCGCCTTGCCCGCATTGACCCTGTGTTTCCTGACCCTGCCGGCCCTGGCGCAGACCGCGCCCACGGCCGAGCCGCAGCCAGCCGAAGCGGCCGCGGCGCCGCTGGGCGCCGACGGCGAGCCGCTGCCCCAGACCATCCTGGTGTCGGGCCAGCGGCCCGGGCCGGGCCTGTGGAAGGTGTCGAAGGGCGATCACGTGATGTGGGTGTTCGGCACCCATGACCCCTTGCCGAAGGACATGGAGTGGCGCTCGAAAGAGGCCGAGCGCAAGATCGCGCAATCCCAGGAATACCTGGGCGCGCCGACGGCCAACGTCAGCGTCGGCTGGAGCGGGCTGGGCGCCTTGCCTTTCCTGATCGGCATCAAGAAGAATCCGGACGGCGCCACCCTGAAGGACGTGCTGCCGCCGGAACTGTATGCGCGCTGGGCGCCGCTGAAGCAGAAGTATTTCGGAAAGGACGACGATATCGAGCGCGAACGCCCGGTGTTCGTGGCGCAGGAGCTGCATCGCCGCGCCATGGTCGAGGCTGGGTTGTACAAGGGGCCGGACGTGCGCCAGGTTCTCGGCAAGCTCGCCAACAAGCACAAGGTCAAGTACACCTCGAACACGATCGAGGTCGACCTCAAGGAACCGGGCAAGGCGGCGCGCGAGTTCAAGAAAGGGGCGATGGAAGACATCCCTTGCCTGGCAGCGACGATCGATCGCCTGGAAACGGACATCGAAGCGATGCGCGTGCGCGCCAACGCCTGGGCTGTCGGCGAGCTCGACGCCATCGAAAAGCTCAGCTTTGCCGACCGCGAAACGGCCTGCAACAACGCCTTCCTCAGCAGCGCCCTCACCAGACTGCAGCCCGAGCTGCTGACCATGAAGCAGCGCGCCCTCGACGGCTGGCTCATGGCCGCCGAGAAAGCACTGGAAAACAACACCAGCACCTTCGCTGTCCTGAGCATGAAGGAAGTCCTGTCGCCGCAAGGCGCGTTGGCCAAGCTGAAGGCAAAGGGCTATACGGTCGAGAAGCCGAACTGAAGATCCGTAGGGTGGGCGCCCCGTGCCCACCATGCCGTTGCGTAACGCTTACATAACGGTGGGCACGGAGCGCCCACCCTACGGGACTGCCACTGTTGACCGGCACTGCACAAACCGTCCCCATCCCACAACACTTCCCCGGGCTAGCGCCCCGCACGCCTACCGTGCACCTGAAATACTTGCCATTGCGCTATCATTGCTGACGAGGCGACATGGATTCGTGACATTTCACCGCCTCGCGTCATCAGAACAACCAGTGGAAAAGGGTAGAGCATGAAGTTATCCCGTGTCGCCGAGGTCCTCTCGGATTACGCACGCGCCGAAATGTACGCGTTGTCGTCGATCCGCAAACTGTCGGACGTGCACCTGATCTGGGGACCGATCCATGCCCGCACGGCGTATGGGATCGGGGCCAAGGACTTTTCCCTCTACCGCCTGGCCAGCACGCCGAAGAAGAGCTGGTCCGACTACCTGATCAACGAACCGCTGAAGGCCAAGTACGCCGCCATCACCTCGAAGGAAGCGCGCCAGATCGCCGACGACAAGTCGCGCTTCTTCGAACACTGCCACGCCCACGGCATCCGCACCATTCCGATCCTGGCGCTGGTGACGAAGCAGCCGTCGAACGGCGGCATCATCCCCCACCTGAATTCGGCCGGGGACCTGGCGCGCGTGCTGACTCCGGGCCAGTATTTCTTCAAGCCGAGCAACGGCTCGCACGGCAAGGGCACCTTCTCGCTGCGCGTGGACGATTTCGGCCTGCACTGGGCCGGCAACAGCGGCACCTACGAGGACTTCTTCGAATATTGCCAGTCGGCCCTCGCGTTCACCCGGGCGCTGATCGTGCAGCCGAAGATGTTCAATCACCAGGTGATCCGCAACATCACCCAGGCCAAGGGCCTGTCGACGGTGCGCATCTGCACGGTGAGGAAGGGCGCCGACATCAAGGTCATCGGCTCCTGCCTGCGCATCATCGTCGGCGACAGCGAGACCGACAATTTTACGCATGGCTCGAGCGGCAACCTGGTCGGCGCCATCGATTCCGACACGGGTGAACTGATCGGCGTGCGCGCCTCGCGCTCGCGCACCTGGCCGAAGATGACCGACGTGCTGGCGCATCCGCGCACCGGCAAGACCATCGTCGGCGTGCAGCTGCCCTACTGGCAGGAAGTTCTCACACTGGTGACCAAGGCCCATCACTCGATCGAGAGCCTGTACACGGTCGGCTGGGACGTGGCCATCACCGACGACGGCCCGGTCATCGTCGAAGCCAACTGGCGCTACGACATCGACATCCTCCAGGTGGCCTACAAGAAGGGTTATCGCCAGGTCATCGCCGACAACCTCGTGGTCTGAGCGGCTTGACGCGGGCGCGCGAGCGGCTCGCGCGTCCGGCTGACATCGACGGATCGGCCGACTGTTGCGCAAGCGACGCACAATGATAAAAATCTCGTTATCGAACATTTCACATTTTCGTGAATAATCACAATCGTCTCGTAGAATTTCCGCACGGCACTAATTGCTGAGCAAGCGGAGGGCGTCCTGCCTTTCGCCGGAGATGACGAGACGCCCCATGATTTCCCCGCTTATTTCCCGGCTGTGGCCGGTTCCCCTGCTGTTACTGGCCCTGCCCGCCGCGCATGCGGGCGACGAGGCCGGACCCGGTACGCCGTCCACCCCGGGCGCGTCCATCGCCACCACCGTGACCTTCGCGTCGCAATACGTCTCGCGCGGCATGCGCCAGACCTGGGGGCGCCCGGCCTTGCAGCTGGGCGTCGATTATGCGCATCCGAGCGGCTGGTCGGCGGGCACCTGGGCGTCCACCGTCAGCGACCGCTACGTCGAAAGCGGTCGCGTCGAGTGGGACCTGTACGGCGGTTACGCCGGCACCATGGGGCCGGTCGGCGTCAGCCTGATGCTCATGCACTACCGCTATCCGGGCGCGCGCATCAGCGCCACCGGCACGGCATTCGACTACACCGAACTGGTGCCGGGCCTGAGCTACGGACCGTTCTATGCCAAGTACAACCGGACGGTGTCGCGCGACTTCTTCGGCATCACCGGGGCGCGCGGCACCGGCTATCTCGACATCGGCGCCAACATGGATCTGGGCGGCGGCTATACGCTGAACCTGCACGCCGGCGACGGCCGCGTGGCCGGCAGCGGCAACGCCATCTGGGACTGGCGCGACGCCAAGGCGGGTGTGACCAGGACCTTCGACGGCGGCTGGAGCATCGCCGCCGCGTACACCCGCGCCTGGGGCGCCACCGATGCCTACGACCGCTATACGACGGGCGTGGCGCGCGCGGACGGCGCCGTCGCCTATTCGAATCCCGCCAAGGGCACGTTCGCCGTGAACGTCGCCCGCACCTTCTGAGAACGAGAGAGACCAGCATGACCGACCAATCGAAGGCGCGCGGGGCGCGCCGCCTGTCCTTATCCCTGGGTTCGATGTCCCTGAGCGCCAAGATCTGCGCGACCGCCACCCTGCTGGTGGTGCTGAGCCTGGGCGCGACCTCGGCCTTCATCGCGGTCAAGAGCAGCCAGAGCGCCGAGGAAGCGGCCATGCGCCAGGCGCGCACGCTGACCCAGGAAGCATCGGCACGGCTCAAGAGCCGGCTGGCCGCCAACCTGGCGTCGCTGAAAAGCGTCGCCACGGTGCTGCAATCGACCCAGGCGGCGGAGCAGCCCCTGAGCCGCGCGCAGGTGGCCGAACTGGTGCGCGCCACGCTGGTGGGGTCGGAAGACTTCATCGGCAACTCGGCAGCCTACGAGCCGAACGCGCTGGACGGCAAGGACCTCGAGTTCGCGGGCCAGCAGCCGCTGTACGACGCCACCGGCCGCTACATGCCGTACTGGACGCGGACCCCGGACGGCAAAGTGAGCGTGGAGCCGATCGTGTTCGTCGCCACGCCGGGCGGCAACGACTGGTACGACATGCCGAAGGCCAGCGGCCGCGCGCACTTCTCGGAACCCTACATGTACCCGATCAACGGCAAGGACGTCCTGATCTCCACCCTGGCGACCCCGATCATGGTGCAGGGCCAGTTCAAGGGCGTGGTCACCGGCGACTTCCAGCTCACCACGCTCGGCGCCATGCTGGCCGACATGAAGGTGATGGATGGCGGCACGCTGGCGCTGATCTCGAACGGCGGCATGTACGCCAGCAATAAAAACCATGCCCTCAACGGCAAGAAGGCGGACGATATGCCGGCCGCCGCGCTGGACGCGGTCAGGCAGGGCAAGCCCTACGAATACATCGACGGCCAGGGCGTGGTGCACCTGCTGCAGCCGCTGCGCGTGCATGACGACATGGCGCCGTGGGCGATCTCGCTCGCCTTCCCGCACAGCGTGGCGACCGCGCCGGCGCGCGAGCTGGCCGGCTACGCGGCGCTGGTATCGGTATTGTGCGCCGTGGCCGCGGTGGGCGTGATGGTGACGGTGCTGCGTCGCCTGACCCGTCCGCTGCGCGTACTGGGCCACGCCATGACCGACCTGTCGAGCGGCAACGCGGACCTGAGCGTACGCCTGGCCGTGCGCGGCAACGACGAGCTGGCCGACATCGCGCGCGGCTTCAACGGCTTCGTGTCCAAGATCGAGGACGTGCTGGCGCGCGTGCGCACCAGTTCCGACGCCGTGGCCATCGCGTCGGACGAAATCCGCCAGGGCAATGCCGACCTGTCGGTGCGCACCGAGCAGCAGGCGGGCGCGCTGGAGGAAACGGCGGCCTCGATGGAAGAGCTGAACAGCACCGTGAAGCAGAACGCGGACAATGCGCGCCAGGCCAACCAGCTGGCCGCGTCGGCCAGCGAGATCGCCGGGCGCGGCGGCGAGGTGGTGGCCCAGGTGGTGACCACGATGGCGTCGATCAACGAATCGTCGAAGAAGGTGGTGGACATCATCAGCGTCATCGACGGCATCGCCTTCCAGACCAACATCCTGGCGCTGAACGCGGCGGTGGAGGCGGCGCGCGCCGGCGAGCAGGGCCGCGGCTTCGCGGTCGTGGCGAGCGAAGTGCGCAACCTTGCCCAGCGCAGCGCCGCCGCCGCCAAGGAGATCAAGGTCCTGATCGGCGATTCGGTCGACAAGGTCAGCACCGGGACCACGCTGGTCGAGGAAGCCGGCAAGACCATGGAAGACGTGGTGGCCAGCGTGCGCCGCGTGAGCGACATCGTGGCCGAGATCAGTGCGGCCAGCGCGGAGCAGAGCACCGGCATCGGCCAGGTCAACCAGGCCATCGTGCAGATGGACGGCGTGACCCAGCAGAACGCAGCCCTGGTCGAGGAAGCGGCGGCCGCGGCGGAAAGCCTGCAGCAGCAGGCGGCCACGCTGGTGGCGCTGGTGGGCGAGTTCCGGATCGGAGGCGAGGCCGGGGCGCAGCCGGCCCCGCGCCCGGCCATCGCACCACAAGCGGTTGCGCGGCTGGCCATGCGGGCTGCATGACAATACCTGCCGCAGCCAGGCTTACGCGTCAGGCCAGACCGACGCGTAAGCCTGGAACTAGCCAAAGCGACACAAACACGCTTAGAATGCAGGCAACGCGGGTGTAGCTCAATGGTAGAGCTGAAGCTTCCCAAGCTTAAGACGAGGGTTCGATTCCCTTCACCCGCTCCAGTCCTTTTCTTCCTCTGATCCCCCTATCCGAACCGCGCCTGCCTGTCGGCGAGCACCGCGCGTATCTGTTCGACCAGCTCGGCAACCAGGCCCGCGTTTTCCCAGGCATAGATGGAGACGGCGATCGCCGCTTCTTCGGGAAAATGCGCATAGGGCCGCACGCGGTAGCCGGCAGCGGCGGCCCTGGGCAGGAGCGACAGGCCCAGCCCGGCCTCTACCGCCACCAGCACGTTGTGCAGGTTGCTGCCCGTGAAGGCGATGTACCAGCGCAGCCTTTCGCCCTCGATGCGCTCGAACATGGCCTCGCGATACAGGCCGCCCGGCGGGAAGGCGACCAGGGGAACGGGATTGGGCCAGGCCTCCCGCGCATCGGCGCTTTCGAACCAGGCCAGCGCCTCCGGAAAGGTGGCGCGGCAGTCGGGACTGGCCGCTGCCTCCTTCGCGACCAGGATGTCGAATTCGCCGGCGCGGTAGCTGCGGGTCAGGTCGCGGCTCAGGCCGGCCGTGACGTCGAGGTGGACTTCTCGGTGGCGCCCGGTGAAGTCGTGGAAGACCCGAGCCATCTCGCTGCTGACGATGTCCTCGGGCACGCCGATACGGATCGAGGCGGTGCCGGCGGGGTCGCCCAGCGCCGCCTGCGCTTCCTCCTGCAAGGCCAGGATCCTGCGCGCATAGCCCAGCAGACGCTCTCCCGCCGGCGTGGACTTGATCGGCCGCGCCGTGCGGTCGACCAGCACGAGGCCGAGGCCCTCTTCGAGCCGGGCGAGCTGCTGGCTGATGGTCGACTGCGTCATGGCCAGGCGCTCGGCCGCGAGCGTGAAACTGCCCGTATCGACGATGGCGGCAAAGGAGCGGAGCAGGCGTGGGTCGAGCATGGCGTCTCGCTTGAATCATGCAGGAAATGAATGGATTCTATCTGAATATTTAATTTTCAAATATCGAGCGGGCTGGCTATAGTCGGAGGCATGCAGCAAGACGAAAGGAAGAGAGCATGAGCGAAGAACAGTCGTATTTGCGCGAAGCCATCGCATTGGCCCGCGCCAACATCGGCAAGGGCGGCCGCCCCTTCGGCGCCCTGGTGGTGCGCGACGGCGCGGTGATTGCCACCGGCGTCAACGAAATCCATGCCACCAGCGACCCGACCGCCCACGCCGAGATGAGCGCCATCCGCGCCGCCAGCCGCGCGCTCGGCTCGCCCGACCTGGGCGGCTGCGTGGTCTATGCCAGCGGCCATCCCTGTCCGATGTGCATGGCCGCCATGCGCCTGGCCGGCGTGACCGGCGTCGCCTATGCCTATTCGAACGAGGACGGCGCGCCCTTCGGCCTGTCCACGGCGGCGCTCTACGAGGAGCTGGCCAGGCCGTTTGCCGAGCAATCCATGGACATCCGCTACCTGCCGGCGCGGCCCGAGGGCCAGCCCGACCTGTATGCCGAGTGGGCACAGGCCAGAAACATGCAGGCCTGATCCATGCAGCCGGCACGCCGCGCATCGGGCCCGCTGTTGCTGGCGGCCGTTGCCCTGGTCGCACTCAACCTGCGGCCCTTCATTACCGGCATCGGTCCGCTGGCGGCCGATATCGGCCTGCACACCGGACTCGATTTACAGGGACTGGCTCTCCTGACCCTGGTGCCGATGCTGCTGATGGGGGCGGTCGCCTTTGCCGGGCCTCTCCTGCAGGAGCGCTTCGGGGCCCGGCTGTCGGTGATCGGCGCACTCTTCCTGCTCGCCGCGGGTTCCGTCCTGCGCCTGTTCGCCACGAGCGGCTGGCAGTTGGTGGGCACCGCGGCCCTGCTGGGGCTGGGCGCCGCGGTGGTGCAGGCCATGCTTCCGGGCGTGATCAAGCGCCAGTTTCCGCGCCACGTGGGCGTCGTCATGGGCCTGTATTCGGCGATGCTGATGGGCGGCGGCGCGCTCGGCGCGCAGGTGGCGCCGCTGGCCGCCGCCGTTGGCGGCAGCTGGCATGCCGGCCTGGCCTGGATGGCCCTGCCGGCGGCGCTCGCCCTGGCGCTGGCCGCATGCAGCCTGCCGCGCGACCGGGCCGCCGGCCGCAACCGGATGGCCCTGGGGAGCTGGCTGCGCCGGCCGCGGGTCTGGCTGCTGATGGCCTGCTTCGGCCTGGTCAACGGCGGTTATTCGACCGTGGTCGCCTGGCTGGCGCCGTTCTACCGCGAGCACGGCTGGAGCGCCGCCGCCAGCGGCAGCCTGCTGGCGCTGCTGGCGGTGAGCCAGGCGGCGTCGGCCCTGCTCCTGCCTGCGCTCGCGCGCACTAGCCACGACAGGCGGCCCTGGCTGTGGTTCACCCTGGCCATGCAGGCCGCCGGTTTCGCCGCATTGGCCCTGTGGCCCGACGCGGCGCCCTTCGCCTCGGCGATGCTCCTCGGCGCGGGCCTGGGCGGTTGCTTTGCGTTGACGCTGATCCTGGCGCTCGATCATTTGCCCGATCCGGCCCAGGCGGGAACCCTGTCCGCGTTGATGCAGGGCGGCGGCTTCCTGATCGCCGCGCTGCCGCCCTGGATCGTCGCCATGCTGCGCGAGGCGCTGGGCGGGTTCACGGCAGGCTGGCTGCTGCACCTGGGCTGTGTCGCCACCGTCGCGGTGCTGTTCCGGCGCGTTGCCCCGGCAGGCTACGCCGGCGCGATGCGTCCGGCAGCGCAGCAGCCCGGCGCCCGGGTGCTGGAGCAGGAGTCCTAGGAAGCGCGGCAGCGGCGTGCGCTGCTTGAAGACCCGCGCAAATTGTGTTGACATGAAGGCCAGGCTGGTCAGTCCATTCCTTGCTGGAGCAACGTATGCCGACGCTGTCCCCGGAACGCAGATTCATGTTGCAGGCCATGCTCGCCGCCGGCGGCTGCGCGCTCGTCCAGCCGCTCGCCGCCGCCCAGCAGCCGCTGCTTACTCGCCCGATCCCCTCGTCCGGCGAACAACTCCCCGTGGTCGGCCTGGGGAGCTGGATCACCTTCAACGTCGGCAAGGACCCGCAGGAACGCGCCGCCTGCACCGAGGTCGTGCGCGCCTTCCTCGCCGGCGGCGGGCGCCTGATCGATTCCTCGCCCATGTACGGCTCGGCGCAGGCGGTCATCGGCGAGGCGCTGGCGCGCCTGAAGCATCCGACAACCGTGTTCTCGGCCGACAAGGTCTGGACCGGGAGCCGCGGCGCGGAACAGATCGCGACCTCGCGCACATTGTGGCGCATCCCGCGCTTCGACCTGCTGCAAGTGCACAACCTGCTGGCCTGGGAAGACCACCTGCCGCTCCTGCTGCGCATGAAGGCGGAGAAACGCCTGCGCTACGTCGGCATTACCACGTCGGAAGGGCGGCGCCACGGCGAGTTCGTGAAGATCATGGCAAGCCAGCCGCTCGACTTCGTGCAGGTCAGCTAC
The DNA here is from genome assembly GCA_040755875.1 of Pseudomonadota bacterium. GTDB lineage: Bacteria > Pseudomonadota > Gammaproteobacteria > Burkholderiales > Burkholderiaceae_D > Telluria. The sequence goes on from JBFLZJ010000004.1 coordinate 119,738, forward strand.
AACGCACTCGACCGCGAGGTGGAGAACCGCATCCTGCCGCTGGCGCGCGAGCGCCGCATCGCCGTCATCGTCAACCGGCCCTTCCGCCAGGGAGAATTGACCCAGGCGCTGGCGGGAAAGCCGCTGCCCGGATGGGCAGGCGAGATCGGCTGCACCAGCTGGGCCCAGGTGCTGTTGAAGTTCATCGTGTCGCATCCGGATGTCACCTGCGCGATTCCGGCCACCTCAAACCCGGCGCATGCGCGCGAGAACATGCTGGCCGCGCGCGGACCCTTGCCCGACGCGGCCCTGCGCCGGCGCATCGCGGCGGACGTCGTTCGGCTGACGTGAGCGGCTGACATGAGCGAGTGGTGGACCTATACCCTGTCCGACCTGCTGATGTTCTCGGCGCGGACCTATTTTCGCCTGTTCGCCCTGCACAACGAGGCGGTCTGGCCGGCGCACCTCCTTGCCGCGGCGGCGGGAGGCGTATTGGTCGGCTGCGTGGTGCGCGGCGCCGGCAAGGCGGGCCGGCTGGCGGCGGCGATCCTGGCCGTAGCCTGGCTGTGGGTGGCCTGGGCCTACCACGCCCAGCGCTATGCGGACATCAACCTGGCTGCGCCATATTTTGCGATCGGCTTCGCGCTGCAGGCCGTGCTGCTGGCCTGGCTCGCCTCCCGGCACAGGGCGCCGTCCATCGTGTCCTACCGCAGCCCGCTGGGCGTGCTCGCGTTCGCGATCCTGCTGCTGTCGCTGCTGCTGTACCCGTTGTTCGCCCTGTTCGAGGAGCACGGCTGGCTGCAGGCCGAGGTATTCGGCATCGCGCCGGACCCGACGGTGGCGGCGACGCTGGGCATGCTGCTGCTCTGGCGCGCGCCCTGGTTCCTGTGGCCGCTGCCGCTGCTGTGGTGCGCCGTCAGCGGCGCCACCCTGAACGAGCTGGGCGTGCTCCAGGCCTGGGTGCTGCCGGTGGCCGGGGTGCTGGCGCTGGCGGCAGGCATCGCCTCGCGCCTGGGTTTGCGCGGGACCCGCGCCGCGCCTGCCTGAGCCGCCTTACTGGCTCAGCAGGTTGCCGGTGCGGTAACCGGTCTCGCCGGCGATCTTGCAGACGTGCATGCCGCGCAGCAGGTGGCGGTGGGCCGTGCTGGCGAAGAAAATCCCTGGCCGCTTGGGTTTGACAGGCGTTACCTTGCCCGTCACCGGATTGACGATCTCGGCCACCGTTTCCTCGGCCTCGACCCGGTCGCCCAGCTTCTTCAGGAAGACCAGCACGCCCGAGTGCGGCGCGGCCAGGGGCTCGACGGCGTCGAGCGGCGTCGGCTTGCAGCGCGCCTCGGGCAGCGGGTCGACCGGGATGTCGACGACGCCGGCGCGCGCCAGGTATTGCAGCAGCGCGCGCGCGTCCGGCTGGGCCAGCTCGTAGCGCACGTCGTTCTCGCCGCGCAGCTCGACGGTGACGGCGACACAGGCCGGCGGAATCGCCACCTCCGGACCGAAGTGCTCGGCCAGGTCCCACCAGAGGCGGCTGCAGGCTTCATCGAAAGGTTCGCCGCCGGACTCGCGCGCCAGCAGCAGCACGTGGGCGTCCATCAGCGCGGCCAGCGGCTGCACCGCCTCGGCCAGCGGTTCGCCCGCATACATGTGCAGCACCGACTCGTTGTCGCAATGCAGGTCGAGCATGATGTCGGCGTCGATCGCCATCGACAGCAGGGTTTTCTTCAGCAGGCCGCCGGCTGTGGTCGGCACCCACTGCTCGAGCGAGCGGCGCGCATGTTCGCGGATCAGGGCGACGTTCGCCCCGGCGTCCTGGCCGAGCTTGCCTGCCAGCGCTTCCTTCAGGTCCTCGGCCACGTGTTTATAAGCGCGGTTGAAGTTCACCCCGGTCGACAGGTCGTAGCGCCCGAAAGGCGTGCCGTGGATGGTCTGGGACAGGCCGATCGGGTTCGCCGCCGGCACCAGGATGATCTCGCCCCGGATTTTGCCGTCGGCGTCGAGCCGGTCCAGTTCCTGGCGCAGGAAGTGGGCGACCAGCATGGCCGGCACCTCGTCGGCATGCAGCGAGGCCTGGATATAGACCTTTTTCCCGCTGCCGGGCTGGCCGTAGTGGTAGGAGGTGAGCTGGAAAGTGGCGACGTTGTCTTCGATCGCGATCGGGTGTTTGGTCGCTTGCATCGGTGGCCTCGGCGAAATCGGAAATGGAAATCAGGGAATTGATTATGGCGTAAATTGCTTTTCTGATCACACATTAATTCGGCGTAGCAACAGCGCTGTGGTCAGTTAGCATCGGTAATGACACGGGGGCGGTGAGCTATAATGGCGGCCGTTCTTTCCTCATTACCCGATTCCCATGTCCGAAGAAAAGCCAAGCAACGGCCCGGCCCGTCCGATGTTGTACGACCCTACCGAACACCGCATCCGCAGTTTCGTCACGCGCGCCGGCAGGCTGTCGACCGGGCAGGCGCGCGCGTTCGAGCAGTTCGGGCCGCAGTTCCTGATCGAGTACAAGAAGGAAATGCTGGACTACGAGGCCGCCTTCGGCCGCAAGGCGCCGGTGATCCTCGAGATCGGCTTCGGCATGGGCGACACCACGGCCCACATCGCGCGCCTGATGCCCGAGAAGGATTTCATCGGCGTCGAAGTGCACACGCCCGGCGTGGGCAGCCTGCTCAAGCAGATCGGCGAGCAGGACATCCAGAACTTGCGCCTGGTCCAGCATGACGTCTTCGAAGTGCTGAACCACATGATCCCGGACGGCTCGCTGGCCGGCGTGCACGTGTTCTTCCCCGACCCCTGGCACAAGGCGCGCCACAACAAGCGCCGCCTGATCCAGGCGCCGTTCGTGAAGCTGCTGTGCCAGAAGCTGGAGACGGGCGGCTATATCCACCTCGCCACCGACTGGGAAGACTACGCGGTGCAGATGCTGGAAGTGCTGGGCGCGGAAGAGATGCTGGCCAATACCGCCGAGGGCTACGCGCCGCAGCCGGCTTACCGCCCGCTGACCAAGTTCGAGAACCGTGGCCTCAAGCTCGGCCACGGGGTGTGGGACCTGGTGTTCACCAAAAAATAACCGGCAGACGTAGGGTGGGCGGGTTTCCCGCCCACGCGTTCAACATACGTTCGCAAATCGCGAATGTGTAATGCATACGCCGGTTGAACGCGTGGGCGGCGAAGCCGCCCACCCTACGAGTTTGTGAAAAAATCCACCATGGCGGCGTTGCATCGTCTCGCCGTACGAGCGTACTGTCTTCGACGACGCGTCGGGCGGCCGCATCCCTTGCCCTGGCGTTTTTTCACAAACTCTACGGGTAAGCTGGATACGTCGTGTCGTCGTTACCGTCGCGGCGAGCCACGGTATGCCAGAACCGCCGCGTGATGATCAAACCGCGCGCGGACGCCGCGCAAACACCCCGAAGCACAGGATGATGGCATAGCAGATGGCCGGTACGGCCAGCGCCATCTTGAGTCCCATCGCATCGGCCGCGTGCCCGGTAATCAGGGGCACGATCGCGCCGCCGACGATCGCCACGCAGATCAGGCCGGAACCTTCCGCCGCGCGCTCCTTCAGGCCTTCGCAGGCCAGCGAGAAGATGGTCGGGAACATGATCGAGTTGAACAGGCCCACCGCCAGCAGCGACCAGCCCGACACCAGACCGGTGGAATTCGCCGACACCAGCAGCAGGGCGATCGTCATGCCGGCCGCGCAGGCCAGCACTTTACCCGGCGAGAACATGCGCAGCAGGGCGGCGCCGATGAAGCGGCCGACCATCGCGCCGCCCCAGTACAGCGGCACGTGCTTGCCGGCCGCTTCCGCATCCAGCCCCAGCACGTTCGATTCCATCAGGTAGTTCACGATCACCGAACCGACCGCGACCTCCGCGCCGACATACAGGAAGATGCAGGCCGCGCCGAAGGCGAAGCGCGGCTGGCGCAACAGCTCGAAGGCTTTCATCATGCTGACCTTCGGGGCCGGCGTCTCCACCAGTTTCTTGCGGTTGTGCCAGACCAGCGCCGCCACGATCACCAGCGCGATGGCAAGTCCGATATAGGTCTGCACCACGACCCGCGTTTCCTCGGCGCGGAAGGCGTCGAGCGCGGCGCCCGACAGCGTGCTCGGATCGACGGTGGCGAGCGAGCCGAGGATCAGGATCGCGCCGACATAGGGGAAGACCGTGGTGCCCAGCGAATTGAAGGCCTGGGCGAAGGTCAGGCGGCTGTGCGCCGTCTGCGGCGCGCCCAGCAGGGAAATGAGCGGATTGGCGACCACCTGCACGATGGTGATGCCGGAAGCCAGCACGAACAGCGCGACCAGGAAAGTGGCGAACACGCCCGAGGACGAGGCCGGGATGAAGAGCAGGCAGCCGGCCGTCATGGTCAAGAGGCCGACCACGGCGGTGCGCATGTAGCCGATGCGGCGCACGATGGCGGCCGCCGGGATCGAGACGATGAAGTAGGCGGCGAAGAAGGCCGACTGCACCAGCATCGCCTGCGCATAGCTGAGCGTGAACAGGTCCTTCAGCTTGGGGATGATGACGTCGTTCAGGCTGGTGATGCCGCCGAAGATGAAGAACAGCGCGAACACGAAGGTTTGCAGACTGGCGGCGTTGGCGGGCACCTGATGGGCGCCGCCGGATGATGCGGTAGAGGATTCGATCTGCATGAATGTAAAGCTCTTGGTGAATCGTGCCGCGGCAGGTTGCTACAGCATCTCGTTGATGATACCGACGATGTCCTCGCCGTAGGAAACCAGTTTCTTTTCGCCGACGCCGGACACGCCGCGCAGGGCGTCGAGCGAGGTCGGCTTGGTCTTGGCGATCTCGCGCAGGGTCGCGTCCTGGAACACGACATAGGCCGGCACGCCGTGCTCGCGCGCCGCGCCCATGCGCCAGGAGCGCAGGCGCTCGAAGATCGCCTGCTCGGACTTGGACAGCTCCAGCTCCTCGTAGCCCTTGGACGAGGCGAAGCTGCGCTTGGGCTTGACCGGCTTCTGGTACTGGCGCAACTGCACCTTCTGGCCGCCCTTGAGTACAGGACGGGCCGCTTCGGTGAGCTTCAGGGAACTGAAGGCGTCGTGGTCGACCGCGACCAGGCCCAGGGCGATCACCTGGCGCACGATCGCGCGCCATTCCTGCTCGCTGCGGTCGCTGCCGATGCCGAACACGGACAGGCTGTCGTGGTGCCACTGGCTGATGCGCTCGGTCTGCACGCCGCGCAGCACGTCGATCACGTGGCCGGCGGCGAAGCGCTGGTCGACCCGGTAGATCGCCGACAGCAGCTTTTGCACCGGCACGGTGGCATCAAACGACACCGGCGGGATCAGGCAGGTATCGCAGTTGCCGCAGGGGCCGGAGCGTTCGCCGAAATAGTCGAGCAGGCGCATGCGCCGGCAACTCAGGGTCTCGCACAGGCCCAGCATGGCGTCGAGCTTGATCGACAGCACGCGCTTGAAGGTCTCGTCGGCTTCCGACTCGTCGATCATCCGGCGCTGCAGCACCACGTCCTGCAAGCCATAGGCCATCCAGGCGCTGGCCGGCAGGCCGTCGCGTCCGGCGCGGCCGGTCTCCTGGTAATAGCCCTCGATGCTTTTCGGCAGGTCGAGGTGGCAGACGAAACGCACGTCGGGCTTGTCGATGCCCATGCCGAAGGCGATGGTGGCGACCATCACGATGTTCTCTTCGCGCAGGAAACGCGCCTGGTTCCCCGCGCGCACGCTGTGTTCCATGCCGGCGTGGTAGGCCATGGCGCGGATGCCGTGCTCGTTCAGGAAGTCGGCGGTTTCCTCGACTTTTTTCCTCGACAGGCAGTAGACGATGCCCGAGTCGCCCGGGTGCTCGGTGGTGATGAAGTCGAGCAGCTGCTTGCGGCCGTTGGTCTTCTCGACGATGGCATAGCGGATGTTCGGACGGTCGAAGGACGAGACGAACTGGCGCGCCTCTTCCAGCTGCAGACGCTGGGCGATCTCGGCGCGGGTCTGCTGGTCGGCCGTGGCCGTGAGCGCGATGCGCGGCACGTTCGGGAACTGCTCGTGCAGGATCGACAGGCGGATGTACTCGGGGCGGAAGTCGTGGCCCCATTGCGACACGCAGTGCGCTTCATCGATGGCGAACAGCGAGATGCGCGAATCGTGGAACAGGTCGAGGCAGCGCTGGGTCATCAGGCGCTCGGGCGCGACGTAGACCAGGTCGATCTCGCCGGTGCGCACCAGGCGCTCGATGCGCAGCGTCTCTTCGAAGGTCTGGGTCGAGTTCAGGAAGGCGGCGCGCACGCCGACCTCTTCCAATGCGTCGACCTGGTCCTGCATCAGCGCGATCAGCGGCGAGACCACCACGCCCACGCCCTCGCGCAGCAGCGCGGGGATCTGGTAGCACAGCGACTTGCCGCCGCCGGTCGGCATCAGGACCAGGGCGTCGCCGCCATTGGCGACGTGCTGGACGATGTCGGCCTGGTTGCCGCGGAATGCGGGATAGCCGAAGACGGTCTGCAGCACGTGCAGCGCGCGCGTTTCGGTATCCTGGCCTTCGATCTCGGTATACATGAAGAGTTTCCTGGCTTATTCCGCCCACTGCACCAGGTCGTAGTGCGCGGTGACGAGGACGATCACTCCGAACACGATACGGTACCAGGCGAAGATCGTGAAGTCGTGCGAGCTGATATAGCGCAGCAGCCAGCGCACGCACAGGAAGGCGGAAACGAAGGCGGCCAGTCCGCCGATGCCGAACATCGGCAAATCGGCCATCGACAGCAGCTCGCGCTCCTTGATGATCGAATACGCGGTGGCCGCCAGCAGGGTCGGGATCGCGAGGAAGAAGGAGAATTCGGTGGCCGCCTTGCGCGACAGGCCGAACAGCATGCCGCCGATGATGGTCGCGCCCGAGCGGCTGGTGCCCGGGATCAGGGCGAAGGCCTGGGCGCAGCCGACCTTCAGCGCGTCGATCAGGGTCATCTCGTCCACGGTCTCGATGCGCGAGGCGTGCGGCTTGCCCTGGGGGCGGCGCTCGACCCAGAGGATCACCAGGCCGCCGACGATGAAGGCGAGCGCCACCGGCACCGGCTTGAACAGCTCGGCCTTGATGGCGTTCGCGAAGATCAGGCCCAGCAGGGCGGCCGGCAGGAAGGCCACGACCAGGTTGGCGACGAACTTCTGCTGGCGCCGTTCGGTGAACAGGCCGCTCAGCACGCGACCGATGCGCTCGCGGTATTCCCAGATCACGGCCAGCATGGCGCCGGCCTGGATCGCGATCTCGAAGACTTTGACTTTCTCGCCAGTAAAGTTGAGCAGGCTGCCTGCAAGGATCAGGTGTCCGGTGGAGGAGATTGGCAGGAATTCAGTGAAGCCCTCGACCAGGCCCATGATGATCGCCTTGATGGCGAGAAGGATATCCATGAACTTTGCTATCTATTAATGAGAATACGGCGCGGTGGAAAGCGCGGGCAAGCCGTAGGGGCCGAAGCTTACCACGAGCAGGACGAATACCGTTGAGTCGGCCACAACGGCGGGGGAATTTTATACGCCGCATATTGCAGTTCGATTACGCAAATTGCGCGAATGACAAGGCGCGCACGATATGGCCGCGTTGTGCGCCACGGCGCTTTCAACGTGCTAGACTGATCTGCATGAGTAACGCTGTCGTCTACCCATGAGCATCCTTGTGATCCTCGCCCTGCTGGCGATTGCCTGGTCAGCACTGACATTCGGGCCGGTGCCCAACCCCTTCCGCACACGCAGCTGCCAGGGCCGTCAATGGCGCCGCGCTTTCCCCTCCGCTTCGAAGAAGCAAATCCGCGAATTCCTGTCCGTGTTCAAGTCGGCCTTTGCTGTCCGCGAGGTCGACATGTTGAAGCTCCGCCCGGACGACCAGTTGCTCAGCATTTATCGCGCCGTGTCTTCGTCGAAGTGGGTGGCGAATGCCGCCGGATTCGACACCCTCGCGAAGGATCTGCGGACCAGGTTCGGCGTCGTGCTCGAAGACATCTGGGACGAGCGCATGACCCTTGGCGCACTGTTCTCCTACGTGCAGCAGGCAGGGCGCCCGGCAGCGGCGCACTGAGGATCTATCCGAACAGGATATTTACACGCTGCCTCTTGAATAGGCATTGCCAATGCTCATCTATTGGCAATGATGAAACAAAAGCTCAACTGGAAGCGTCCGCTCTTCTACCTGCTGCTGCCGGTATTTTTCATCATGGTCTTCCTCGGCTTCCCGATCCCCGTGGCGCCGCCGCCGGCCACCAAGCCGGGCCAGGAAATTTCCACCACGGTCAAGAAGAAGAAAAAGGTCAAGCTGCTGGCGCCGGGCCAGGCCGAAGCGGACGACGCCGACGAGTAAGCTCGACGCTTACGGCGCGGTGGCCCGCTCCAGTTCGTCCAGCCAGCGGATCGCCTCTTCGCGGCTGTTCCCGCACATTTCCAACGACGGCTGCAACCCGGCGCAGAACGTCGGCCGGTCAGGATGCCCGAAAATGCGGCAGCGGTTGTCGTCGGCAAGCTGCACGCAGCGCACGCCCGCCGGCTTGCCATTGGGCATGCCAGGAATCGGGCTGGTGATCGAAGGCGCGGTGCAGCAGGCACCGCAATGGTCGCGGCAGTTCATCGTGTTCCAGAGGGAGGGAGAGCCGCTGATAAAACGGCCGGGGCGGCCAGTATACCCGCGTGGCGGCGGCCTGCAATGCAGCCTGTTCGCTGCGCCTGCTCGCGGGCGCTGCACAGTTGGTATTCCTGCTATCGTGGACACAACAGATCGGCAACCAGGAGCGCAGTGCATGGCAAGTTCGCTCAAACCACTCGACCAGCAGGTCATGGTCATCACCGGGGCATCGAGCGGCATCGGCCTGGCCACTGCCCAGGATGCGGCGCGGCGCGGCGCGAAACTCGTGCTGGTCGCACGCAGCGGCGACGTGCTCGAAGCCATCGTCGGCGGTTTGCGCGCCGGCGGACATGAGGCCATCCACGTGGTGGCCGACGTCTCGGACCGCGCCCAGGTGGAAAACGTGGCCGCGCAGGCGATTGCCCGCTTCGGGCGCATCGATACCTGGGTCAACGACGCCGGCTGCACCATCTACGGGCGGCTGGACGAAGTCAGCGAGGCCGACAGCCGGCGCCTCTTCGACATCAATTTCTGGGGCATGGTCAACGGTTCGTTGACGGCCTTGCCGCACCTGCGCATGACGGGCGGCGCCCTGATCAACGTCGGCAGCGAAGCGTCCGAGGTGGCGATCCCGCTGCAGGGCATGTATTCGGCGAGCAAGCATGCCGTGAAGGGCTTCACCGACGCGCTGCGCATCGAAATCGAACAGGTCGACGGCGCCCCGGTGTCGATCACCCTGATCGAACCGACCGCGGTCGACACGCCCTTGCCCCAGCACGCACGCAATTACCTGAAGCGCGAACCGAGGCTGCCTGGCCCACAACTCGACCCGCACCAGGTGGCGGCAGCGATCCTGCAGGCGGCGACCAAGCCGACCCGCAACCTGAAGGTCGGCGCCATCGCCAGCCTCGATGTGGCGGTGGGCAAGCTGTTCCCGGGCGTGGCGGACGTGCTCTCGGTCTTCCAGGTGCCGCGCCAGCAGACCGACCAGCCGGCCCAGCACCGCGCGGGTTCCCTCTATCAGCCCTGCAGCGAAGGACGGATCTACGGTTGCGGCAACGGCAAGGCGCACTAGCTTCACGGATAGGTTGCCGGTGTTGCGGCAACGCGTAATGACTGTAAACACGGGGCTGGTTCCTTTTGGCGGCGGGCGCGTGCGCGCTTGACTGCCCTCGGACCGGGGTCTATATTCGATGACTCTTTGAAAGTTGTCGGACAGAAGCATGGAATGCCCATTTGACACCAAGCCGCGCTGGGAGCGCCGCAAGGATGCTCGTCCGCAGGAGCTGCTGGCGGCCGCCATCGACCTGTTCGTCGAACGGGGGTATGCCGCTACCCGGCTGGAGGATGTCGCGCGCCGCGCCGGCGTCTCGAAGGGGACGCTCTACCTGTATTTCGAAAACAAGGAAGAATTGTTCAAGGCCGTGGTGCGCACCAGCATCGTGCCGGTGATCGGCGAGGCCGAGTCCTCGGTCGCCGAATTCGACGGCCACAGCGCCGAACTGCTGCGCAATGTCCTGCTGGCGTGGTGGGAGCGGGTCGGCGGCACCAAGGTGTCGGGCATCGCCAAGCTCGTCACCGCCGAAGCGAACAATTTCCCGGAACTTGCCAAGTTCTACCAGGAAGAAGTGATCAACCGCGGCACGCGCATGATTTCCAGCATGCTCGAGCGCGGCATCGCGCGCGGCGAGTTCCGCGCCATCGACGTCACCCAGATGACCCAGGTCTTGATCGCGCCGATGCTCATGCTCGTCACCTGGAAACATTCGGTCGGTCCCTGCGAGCGCGGCGACCTCGAGCCGAAAGCCTTTCTCGATACCTTCCTCGACATGGCGCTGCACGGCCTGCTGCCCCCGGCCGCTGCGGCCAGCAGCCTGTGAACGGCGGCGTGAACAGCCGATCTCTTCAGGACGCCTTTTTCAGGCGTTCATTCCCTCTAAACTGCAGACTGTCGCAATTTCACGCGATCTCGATGCCATCCCGATAAGATGTGCGTCCTGAGGCAGTTCAACGATAAAATATCGGATTATTTCTTTTTCCACCGAGTATTAAGATGAATATCGAACAAGCCCGCTTCAACATGATCGAACAGCAGATCCGCCCCTGGAACGTGCTGGACCAGGATGTTCTCGACCTGCTGCACGTGGTCAAGCGCGAACAGTTCGTGCCGGAGGCCTACCAGAACCTGGCTTTCGCCGACGTCGAGATCCCGCTGCCGGGCGGCGACACGATGTTCAATCCGAAAGTGGAAGCGCGCATTCTGCAGGAATTGAACCTCAAGAAGCATGAGAAGGTGCTGGAAATCGGCGCCGGCTCGGGCTACATGGCGGCGCTGATGGCGCACAAGGCGCAGCACGTGACCGCGGTCGAGATCTCGCCGGAACGCAAGACGCTGGCCGAGCAGAACCTGAAAAAGGCCGGCATCGACAACGTCACCGTGGTCGAGGGCAACGGCGCGGCGGGCTGGGAGCAGGGCGCACCCTACGACGTGATCGTCATCTCGGGCGGCCTGGACAGTCTGCCGGAAGCCTTCCTCAAGCAGGTCAAGGTGGGCGGACGCATCGCCGCCATCGTCGGCCAGTCGCCGGCGATGAGCTGCGAGATCGTGACCCGCGTCTCGGAAACCGGCTACGACACGGTCAAGCTGTTCGAGACCAACGCCAGGCCGCTGGCAGGCGCGCCGGCCGCGTCGCGCTTCACGTTCTGATCGGACGCGCGATGCAACACATTACCGCTCCCGAGTTGGCCGCCCGGCTGGCCGACCCGGCGCGTCCGCGCCCGCTGCTGCTCGACGTGCGCGAGAACTGGGAATTCGAGACCTGCCACATCGCAGGCTCGACCCAGATCCCGATGCACCTGATCCCGATCCGTGCCGGCGAGCTCGGCGACGACCAGGAAATCGTCTGCATCTGCCATCACGGTGCGCGCAGCATGCAGGTCGCCGCTTTCCTCGAACGCAACGGGTTCGAGAACGTAACGAATTTGACAGGCGGAATACACGCCTGGGCCATGCAGGTCGATCCGGCGATGCCGAAGTATTGACCTGTTCCCTAACTTTTGATGACTCCGACGGAGACCGCAATGCAGAAACCCCTCATCGCCATGCTGCTGGCCAGCGCTTTCGTGTCGTTCGACGCGAACGCGATCGACCTGATCCAGGTATACCAGCAGGCCCTGGCCAACGACGCCACCTATGCCAGCGCGCGCGCCTCGCTCGCCGCCGGCCGCGAACGGGTGACGCAGGGGCGTGCGGGATTGCTGCCGACCGTCGGCCTGTCGGGATCCTATACCCGGAACGACAGCGATTTCACGCCGTTCAACGCCGGTCAGACCGGCGCCATCGCCGGCAACGGTCCGGCGCTGCGCACCAACGAGTACGGCCTGTCGCTGACCCAGCCGCTGTTCCGCTGGGACCGCTGGCAGACCTATGAGCAGAGCAAGCTGGCCCAGGCGATCGCCGAAGCCCAGTTCGCCCAGGCCCAGCAGGACCTGATCACGCGCGTGGCCCAGGCCTACTTCGACGTGCTGGCGGCCCAGGACACGCTGGAATCGACCCGCGCCCAGAAGAGCGCCGTGACCGAACAGCTGGCCTCGGCCAAGCGCAACTTCGAGGTCGGCACCCAGACCATCACCGACACCCACGAAGCGCAGGCCGCCTACGACCTGGTGGTGGCGCAGGAGTTCGCCGCCGTCAACGACCTGGAAAACAAGCGCAGCGCGCTGCAGGCGATCATCGGCACCGAGCCGGGCGCCCTCGCGCCGCTGCAGTCGGGCATCTCGCTGGCGCCGCCGCAGCCGGCCGCCGTCGACCCGTGGGTGAGCTCGGCCGAGACCCAGAACTATGGCGTGACCGTGCAGCAACTGACCCTGGAATCGGCCAAGCGCGACATCTCGAAGAACCGCGCCGGCCACCTGCCGACCCTGGACCTGGTGGCCAGCACCGGCCGCAGCGACGTCAGCGGCCGCACCGCCAGCTCGGGAGACGGACGCAGCAACTCCATCGGCGTGCAGTGGACGGTGCCGATCTTCAGCGGCTTCGCCGTGACCAGCCGCGTGCGCGAAGCGATCGCCCTGGAAGACCGCGCGCGCAACGACCTCGAAGCGACCCGCCGCAACGCCGCCCTGCAGGCGCGCCAGGCCTTCCTCGGCGTGAACAGTGGCCTGGCCCAGGTCAAGGCGCTGGAAGCGGCCGAAGTGTCGAGCCAGTCGGCGCTCGAATCGAACAAGCTGGGCTACCAGGTCGGCGTGCGCATCAACATCGACGTCTTGAACGCCCAGCGCCAGTTGTACTCGACCCGCACCGACCTGGCCCGTGCGCGCTACAACACCATCCTGAACGGCCTGCGCCTGAAGGCGGCCTCGGGTTCGCTGCGCGAGGCGGACCTGGTGCCGGTGAACAATCTGCTGCAAAAATAAGCATTTAAGACGGTCAAGAAAAACGGCGCCTTGCGGCGCCGTTTTGCATTGCCTGTTACTTCCCGGCGCTATGGGCGCGATTACTTGCGCGGCCGCAGCAATCCCAGTCCCTCGGTGGTGCGCACGGCAATTGCGCCGTCGTCGGCCACGGCCAGCGCGGCGAGCAGCGTGACATCCTTGGGCAGGTCCTTGACCCGTTCGTTCAGGTTGACCATGCCATAACTGCTGCTCCAGGCAAACGCACGCTGGCCGACGGCGGTCGGGTCGACGGACGATCCCACCACCAGGCCCGAAGCATTGACCGCGACCGCCTGGGAGATGCGGCCGCCGCCCAGGGTGCCGAGCTCATGCAAGGTATTGCCGTCGTGCAGGAAGGCGACCTTGCGGTCGTCGGGATAGGTGACGGTGCCGACCACGTGGCCGGCGGCGTTGATCGCGGTGGCCTCCGTATCCCGCGCGCCAGGCGGCAGGCCGAGATCGAGCAGGGTGCCGCCGGCATAGCGGTAGGCGCGCAGGGTGGTCGCGCCGACCGCCGAGATGGCGACCTGGCCGGCTTCGTTGATGTCGACCGCCGTCGAACGCCAGCCCGGTGGGCCAATGTCGAGAATCGGCGCGCCGGTGCGGGCGTCATAGAGGAAGGCGTGATACGTGCTGTCCGCAAGGTAAGCGTTACCAACGACCTGTCCCAGCGAATTGATGGCTGTCGCGCTCGATGCGTTGCCGCCGAAGGTACCGAGGTCGCGCATGGTCTTGCCGTCGTGGTAGAAGGCGTGTCCCTGGCCGCCGCTGGTGCCGGCCCAGCCGGCCACCTTGCCGCAGGTGCTGATCACGTTACCGTAGGAATCGGCGCCGCCGAGCGTGCCGAGATCGCGCATGCTGCCGTTGTAGAGGAAGGCATGCGGGATGCCGCTCGCGGTGTAGGCCCAGCCGGCCACCTGGCCGCAGCGGTTGACCGAGAAGGCGCGGGCGCTGCCGCCGCCCAGGGTGCCGAGGTCGATGCTCTTTTCGCCGTCGAACAGGAAGGCCCGGGCCTCGCTGCCGACCCAGGCGGTGCCCGCCACCAGGCCGCCATTCGCAATGCCCTGGCGCACGACCGCGCCAAGACTCATGCCCGGCAGGCCGATCGGCGTGAAATCGTAGAGCGGGCCGCGTTGCACCGGGGGCGGGGGAGGGGGCGGCGACACCACGGGCGGCGCCGGCTGGCGGTCGGGGCCGTTGCCGCCGCCGCCGCAAGCGCTCAGCAGGGATGCGAGTGCGAACGATGCGGCCAGCGCCGCGCGCCGGCCAGGGTGGACTGTGACTGGAAGGGATGTGAACATGGCTGCCTCCATAGACGAGTTCACTTTCAGTCTAGGATCAGCTTGCCTGAGCGTTCAGTAAAAGACGAGTTTGCTTAAGCGGGCTCAAACAGATGGCTTGAGTCACTGCAACGAGGAAATTTAGTTCCCAAATGAAAAACGGCGCCGTAGCGCCGTTTTCCGCGGTTGCCCGCTTACTTCGCTTCGCGCGCCTTGCGCCATGCGATCATCTCCGCAATGGTCAGGATAGGAAAACCGCGTTCCTCGGCGAAGCGTTCGATGTCTTCGCCGCGCATCATGGTGCCGTCCGGATTCATCAGTTCGCACAGCACGGCGGCCGGCTGCAGTCCGGCCATGGTCGCCAGGTCGACCGAGCCTTCGGTGTGGCCGGCGCGGGCCAGCACGCCGCCCGGGGTGGCGCGCAGCGGGAACACGTGGCCCGGACGCACCAGGTCTTCCGGCCTGGCATCGGCCGCGATCGCGGTACGGATCGTGGTCACCCGGTCGGCGGCCGAGACACCGGTGGTGACGCCGTGGCGCGCCTCGATCGAGACCGTGAACGGGGTGCCGTAGCGGCTGCCGTTCTCGATCGCCATCGGCGGCAGTTCGAGCTCGCGCACCTTGTCGGCGGACAGGCAGAGGCAGACGATGCCGCTGCATTCGCGGATCATCAGGGCCATCGTTTCTACCGTCAGCTTTTCGGCGGCAACGATCAGGTCGGCCTCGTTTTCGCGGTCGAAATCGTCGAGCAGGATGACGGGGATGCCGGCCCTGGTCGCGGCCAGCGCCGCTTCGATACGGCCGTCCAGGTCGGTGCTGTGAAGGGAGTAAGTATTGACTAACATGTGAGACGCTCCTCGCGTGAAGTTGGCGAAAAACGCATCAGGGCAAGCGAATAGACACGACTTGCCTGCAGGCCGTACGGGCGAGCAGAAACAAGCGCATTGCAGCGCACATCTTCTTTCATCCGGACTATGACCGTCGGCCCTGGATTCGCACCAGATCTGCTGACCCTGCTAAACACGGCAGGCGCTCGCGGGCTTGACTGTTTCCAGTCTTACCGCCGGTGGGGATTTCCACCCCGCCCCGAAGACGTAATGATTGCCTGCAGAAGCAGGCACAAGGATTCTAACAGCAACAAATCGACCCTGCCGGGCAGGGCCGATTTCGACATCCGTCGCAGCGACCGGACGCCTGGTGGCTGACTTAGTTGCTCAGGCCGCCGCCGCCTTCGTTGTCCTTGCGCTGGATGAACTCGATCTTGTAGCCGTCCGGGTCGGTGACGAAGGCGATCACGGTGCTGCCGCCCTTGACCGGGCCCGGTTCGCGGGTGATGTTGCCGCCGGCCGCGCGCACGGCGTCGCAGGTGGCGTAGATGTCTTCGGCCGAGATCGCGATGTGGCCGTAGGCGGTGCCCATGTCGTAGCTTTCGACGCCGTAGTTGTAGGTCAGCTCGAGTTCGGCGTGTTCCGGGTTGCTGCCGTAGCCGAGGAAGGCCAGCTTGTACTGGTACTCGGGGTTGTCGCTGGTGCGCAGCAGTTTCATGCCGAGGACCTTGGTGTAGAAGTCGATCGAGCGCTGCAGGTCGCCGACGCGGAGCATGGTGTGGAGGAGGCGCATGGTCTTGTCTTTCTTGATGGTTCAGAAAGGGTCAATTTTATGCGTTTGAGGCGAAGCTTGCCGGAGGCGGCTGTGCGGGAGATTTCGGGAATGGTCTACTGCGGTAATAATCGTGCCGAGCGACAGATCGGGCGGCGCTTGAACGCGTGGGCGTTCGTAATTCAAGCCACTGGTTTGAATTACCCCGCCCACCCTACGTCCCTTGCGGCAGGCGCAGCTCAGCTTTCCAGGCGCGAGCTCAGGGTGATCTTCGCGTTCAGGAGTTTCGACACCGGGCAGTTCTCCTTGGCGGTGTTGGCCGCCTTGTCGAAGGCTTCCTGGCTGGCGCCGGGGATCTTGGCGACCAGGTCGAGGTGCACCGCGGTGATGGCGAAGCCGCCCTCGACCTTTTCCATCGAGACGGTGGCGGTGGTGCGCAGTTCCTGGGCCGTCATGCCTGCCTGGCCGAGCTGGCCGGACAGGGCCATCGTGAAGCAGCCGGCGTGCGCGGCCCCGATCAGTTCTTCCGGGTTGGTGCCGGGGCCGTCCTCGAAGCGGGTGTTGAAGCCGTACTGCGAATCCTTCAGCACGCCGCTGCCGGTCGAGACCGCGCCCTTGCCGTCCTTCAGGCCGCCGGTCCAGACGGCGCTGCCGTTGCGTTTGATGGTCATCTGCTTTCCTTTCAGCGGTTCTTGCCCGGCAGGGGCTCGACCGAATCGTGATCGCGCATCGAGCGATGGCGGTCGGGTTGCGGATTGGCCTGGCCGGTGGCGCCCGGCGCAGGCTCGACGGATTCGCTCACGCCGGGCGTGACGCGGGCGTCGGTGTCGACCAGGCCCTGGGCCAGGTCTTCGGCCGCCTGCTTGATGATGCCGCGCGGCTCGGTATCCTGGCCGTCGGGCGACTCGTCGCGCTCGTGGGGCTGGCGCTTGACGCCATCGTTCTCGATCTTCGCATCGGTGTTGACGAAGCGGTCCTTGGTTTCGGTAACCATTGCATTCTCCTCTCGATACTCTTGCAGGAATCCTAACGCGGCTAGCCTGCGGCGGTCGCGCAATTGGATGATGCTTTTGTATTCTTGCCGGAAAGCCAGCGTGAAAAGCGAAGTTCAATTGCACCAAGCCGCCGTCCATTGCCCGAATTGCGATACTCAGCTCGGCGGGAGTTCTGCCAGGGTTGCGGGCAGCCGGCACACCTGCACGTGCCGAGCGCGCGCGAATTCCTGCCCGGGCAGGCTGACGCCATGCGCCGGGTGTACGGGGGCAGCCGCACGGTCACGGCCCTGCGCTGGATCGTGCTGATGACGCTGCACATGCTCAGCATCGCGACCGCCATCGCGCTGGCGACGGCCCTGGCTCTGGTCGGCTGATCTTGCTCTTCCGGCCCCTGCGCATCTATACTGTGATTTTGTACAGTATTCGATGTGCGGCCGGGTAGCAGGCGCTGGGATTATCGGTTAATCTCGCAGCGTGTTTTCCTATCGATGCCGAGAAACCTATGCCCTCTACGCCAGCCCCGCAACAAATCATCGCGCTCGTCGTACGGCAGAACACGGCCGGCATCGAAGAACCGGTCGCCCGCATCCTCGGTTTCCTGCAGGGCTCGGGCTACCGCGTCGTGTTCGAGGCCGATACCGCGGCCCATCTCGGCATGCCCGGCGTCGAGCCGATGAGCGTGGCCGACATCGGTGAACAGGCCGACCTCGCGGTCGTCATGGGCGGCGACGGCACCATGCTCGGCATCGCGCGCCAGCTCGCCAAGTACGACATCCCGCTGATCGGCATCAACCTCGGCCGGCTCGGCTTCATCACCGACATCCCGGTCGACCGCATGCTGCCGGCGCTGGGCGAAATCCTGCAGGGCAAGGCCACGTCCGAGAAGCGCACCCTGCTCGAAGGCCGGGTGATGCGCGGCGGCGAAATGATCTATTGCGGCGTGGCCGTGAACGACGTGGTTGTGGCGCGCGGCAGCGGCGCCGGCATGGCGGAATTGCGCGTCGCGGTCGACGGCCAGTTCATGTACAACCAGCGCTCGGACGGCCTGATCGTCTCGACGCCGACTGGCTCCACAGCCTATGCGCTGTCGGCCGGCGGCCCGCTGCTGCATCCGAGCCTGCAGGGCATCGTGCTGGTGCCGATCGCGCCGCACGCGCTGTCGAACCGGCCGATCGCCGTGCCCGACACCAGCGAGATCGTGGTCGAAATCGTCTCGGGCCGCGACATCTCCGTGAACTTCGACATGCAGACCTTCGCCAGCCTGCAGCACGGCGACGAGATCGTCATCTCGCGCTCGCCCAACACCATCACCTTCCTGCATCCGGAAGGCTGGAGCTACTACCACACGCTGCGCGAAAAGCTGCACTGGCACGAATACCCGTCCTACGACGGCAAACTCAAATAAAGAACCGACAGGAGACCTGTTTCTTCATGCTGCGCACACTGACCATCCGCGATTTCGTCATCGTCGACGCCATCGAGCTCGAATTTGCCAACGGCTTTTCGGTCTTCACCGGCGAGACCGGGGCCGGCAAATCGATCCTGATCGATGCGCTGCAACTGGCCCTGGGCGGGCGCGGCGAGGCCAGCATGGTGCGCGAAGGCGCGGCCAAGGCCGACATCACGGCCGATTTCGCCCTGACCGAGCAGGCGGCAAGCTGGCTCGAGCAGCACGAGTTCGCCCTGGATGAGGGCGGGGCGCTGCTGCGCCGCGTGATCGACAACGCCGGCCGCTCGAAGGCCTACATCAACGGCATCGCCGCCACCGCCGGCCAGTTGCGCGAGCTGGGCGAAATGCTGGTCGACATCCACGGCCAGCACGCGCACCAGAGCCTGCTGAAAAGCGAAGCCCAGCGCGCCCTGCTGGATAACCAGATCGCCGTGCGCGATCCTCAAGCCGCCGCCGAGGCCCAGGAAGTGGCCGTGGCCTACCGCGCCTGGCGCGCGCTGTCGCGCCAGCGCGAGGAATACGAAACCAATGCCAAGAACGTGCTGCTCGAACGCGAGCGCCTCGAGTGGCAGGTGAGCGAGCTCGACAAGCTGGCGCCGAAGCCCGGCGAGTGGGTCGAGATCTCGAACGAGCACAGCCGCCTGTCGCACGCCGCCAGCCTGATCGAAGGCGCCCAGGAGGCGCTGGCCGCCATTTCGGAATCGGACCACCCGATCCTGTCGCAACTGTCTTCGCTGAACACCAAGCTGGGTAAACTGGTCGACGTCGACGCCGAGCTGCAGGCCGTGCTCGACTGCATGGAGCCGGCGCGCATCCAGTTGCAGGAAGCGGTGTATGCGCTGAATAACTACATCGACAAGGTCGAACTCGACCCGGACCGCCTGCGCGAAGTCGACGCCCGCATGGACGCCCTGCACAGCGCCGCGCGCAAGTACCGCGTCACGCCGGAAGAGCTGCCCGAGGAGCACGCGACCCTGGCCGCCAAGCTGCGCCAGCTGGCCGACGCCACCGATATCGAGGGATTGAAGCGCCAGGAAGAAAAGGCGGAAAGCGCCTACCGCAAGGTGGCGAACCGTCTGTCAGCTCGCCGCGTGGTTGCGGCCAAGGCCCTGAGCGAGCAGGTCACGCTCGCGATGCAGGAACTGAGCATGAGCGGCGGGCGTTTCGAGGTGTCGCTGAACCAGGCCGAGCCGGGCGCGCATGGCCTGGAGCAGGTCGAATTCCTGGTGGCCGGCCACGCCGGCGTCGCGCCGCGTCCGCTGGCGAAAGTCGCCTCGGGCGGCGAACTGGCGCGTATCTCGCTGGCGATCTCCGTCATCACCTCGCACGCGACGACCACCCCGACCCTGATCTTCGACGAGGTCGACAGCGGCATCGGCGGCGGCGTGGCCGAAGTGGTGGGGCGCCTGCTGAAGCGCCTCGGCCAGCAGCGGCAGGTGCTGTGCGTGACCCACCTGCCGCAGGTGGCGAGCCAGGCCAACCAGCACTTCCAGGTGGCCAAGGGCACGACCCTTGAGGGCCGCACCGTCTCGCGCATCGAGGTGCTGAACAACCGGGCGCGCGTGGAAGAGGTGGCGCGCATGCTGGGCGGGATCGAGATTACCGAGACGACGCGCAAGCATGCGCGGGAGTTGCTGGCGTCCTAAGAAAGGTCGGAGAATTTCACATCAGAACATCAAACATTTTTGTATCAACCTCTTATGTTCTGTGGAAATGTGTGAGTTTTCTTGGGTAAAGGGTGAGCTATAGTCTGACTTTTTGTTGACAACAATTTAAGTCATGACGCCACGTGTTGCCTTTCCCGTATTGCTGACCTCGATACTTTCTGCATGCGGTGGGGGCGGCGGTGACAGCTCTGCACCTGTCGCTGTCCAACCGCCTGTCGTGGTGACACCCTCTCCGCCACCGGTTCCCCCGGTCGTACCGAACCCGGTTCCCGATCCGGTAACACCTCCTCCGGCAACGCCGGCGCCCACACCAGCGCCGCCGGCCACCGCGCCCTTCGCACTCCTGTCCGTCGATCCGGCGGCAGGCACTGTCGGGGTGGCGCGTACCGCATCAGTCGTGGCGACGTTTGGATCGGATCTGGCTGCCGCCCCGGTCAATGCCGCCAGTGTGGCGCTGCTGTCGCCGGAAGGCGCCGCGATTCCGGCAGCGCTCAGCGTTACCGGCTCGCAGTTTCGCTTGACGCCCCTTGCCGTCTTGCCGGGCGATACCACTTATACGGTAAGGCTGGCCAGCAATCTTGCAGACGTCAATGGCCGCACGCTCTCGGTTGCGCAGAACACCAGCTTTACGACTGCGGCACAGAGCTGGGGCGATGTGCCAGCCATTGTTCAGACAATGCCGAAGAGTGCAGTGTCCGCTTACCCCGCGGCTGTTGTCGACCGTGCCGGCAACGTGACGGCGACCTGGAAAATTGCCGGCAGTAATAGCATGTATGCTGCACGTTTCGATGCGGCCAGCGGCAAGTGGAGCGCACCTGTCGTGGCGGTTCTGGCGGAGGAGCACACGGTGTACGCCGGGCCATTGATTGCGTTGGCAAATGGCGACGTGCTCCAGTTCTCGCTTGAATATCCCTACGATACGACGCGTGAGCCTCGGCTGCGCCAAACGCGTTTCGACAGCGCGACGTCCACCTGGACCGTGCCGGCCACGCTCAATCTTCTGTCAGGGGGACTGACTGTCGAATCCTTGCGTGTCAGCGCAGACGAGGCCGGCAACCTGACCGCGCTCATGATTAACTCCTCGAAGAACGCTTTGCCCGCGCTGTATGCGGCGCGCTTCCAGCGGTCGTCGGGAAGCTGGGGGGAGGCCGTTCGCCTCGACCATTCGGACGGTACGACCAGCCAACCGTTGAGCTTTTCCTCCGCGGCTGACCGTGCCGGCAATGTGTTCGCGACCTGGCAAGAAGGTACTGCAAGCGCCGGCAATCTGATGGCAGCGCGTTTCGATATCACGACGGGGCGCTGGAGTGAGCCGGTTTTGCTCGCAGAAAAAGTTAGTGCGGGCGGTTCTCCCGGCACCCTCGCGGTCAATTCTTCCGGCGTGGCTGTCGCAATCTGGAATCACGGTAATGGCCCTGGCCAGGCAGCACCGGTTCACGTCGCCCGATTCGATCCCGCATCAGGGGGCTGGAGCGGCGCGCGTCGTATCAATACGTCTTATCTCCCGACAGCCTATCCACAAATCGTTCTCGATGCGGCGGGCTTTGCTACCGCTAGTTGGGTCGAGCAACCTTACCGGCTCACCGTTGTCTCGGCGCGCTTTGATCCTGCAACATTGCAATGGTCGGCTCCTAGCACAGTGTCTACCGGAGGATATGTCCCGATGGTCCAACCGAAGCTGGCAATCGATGTGGCTGGTAACGTGATGCTGGCCTTTAACGAAGATCAAAGCATGAAGGCCGTGCGTTTTCGCAGCAGTGACCGGTCATGGGGAAGCGTAGCGTCGATAGGCAAGCATACGGAGGGTATGGAGAAATCCGTCCTGGAACCGACCCTGGTCATGGATGCCGGCGGTGTCGTCACCGCAGTGTGGTACACCACCAATCAGCGGGGCTCGACCGTCTACGACAACGAGATCGTGGCAAACCGTTTTAAGTAAGTAATCGGCTCGGCGGCAGGGCATGCGGCGACTTGCCCTGTCTCCCCTTCGTGACAGGATCGCAGCGGCGTCAACGCCGTATCGCATGCGCATCGAAAACCTCCTGTGCACCGCCAAGGCCGGCTTGCAGGACGGCAGATGGGAGCTGGCAAAGGCAGATGGCAGCGGCGTATCGTCTCGCCGTACCTTCGTCCCGTCTTTGACGACGCGCCTCGCCCTGAGGGGCTGTCAGGCGTTTTAAGTCCGTGTGGTGTGTGCAAAGCGGCGCTGCTCGTAACGCAGCACGACATTTTGTACAACACTGGCGAACGCCGACACTGCCCAATACAAGCCCACACCGGCCGCCAGCTTCCACAGGATGAAGGCGGTCACCAGGATTTGCACGACCATCATCACCATCGCCGTGTCGGCCGCGGTAGACGGCGCATAGTAGGCCGCGACGGCCGTCAGCATGAGCACGATGAGGGTCAGCACCGTGTCGGGCGACGCCAGGTTCCTGATCCAGAGGAAGCTTCCCGAACTGGCGGTCGTGATAGCCTTGTACAGCAGGCCGAATACAGGCAGCTGCACCAGGGCGCCCAGCAGACTCGAGCGGTCGAGAATGCGCGCACCGTTTTCCTTGTACAGCGCCGATATCGCGGCGAACATGGCCCTCGGATCCGATGCAAGGCGCGCCTTGATCGCATCGACCTGGGGTTGCAGGGCTTTGATTTTTTCCTGGTTCGACAGCATCCTGCGCGACAGGTGCAGGGTCAGCGGGAAAAGCGCCAGCCGTACCACGAGTGCCAGGGCAAGAATGGTCCAGCCCATATTCCCGTCGAACAGGATGGAAAGCTGCGTCATGGCTGACGCCAGGATGTCGTTCATGTTGTTCTTTCGTTTATTGTCGAAAAAGTACTGAACAGGATTGTACGCAGAGATTTCTTTAGAAAAACATGCATTTCTCGATGTTTTACTTCGGTTTTTCAGAAGTGATGCAGGTCTCTGCCCAAGGCGCAGCCACGTACGTCCAGAGCGCCAACGCGATCAATACCCAGGTCGCTAAGACAAGCAGGATTCCCCAGTTGTTGCGGGGCTTGCGGCCTTCCTTCTCCATCCAGTCGGCAGCCTTGATCCGGCAATCCTCGAGGACTGCCGATGGCAGCAGCTTGACCGCGATCCAGATCAGAACCGGGAGCAAGATCACTTCGTCCAGGTAGCCGAGGACGGGGATGAAGTCTGGAATCAAGTCAATCGGACTGAGCGCATAGGCAAGGACCAGCACACCCAGCAGTTTCGCGATCAAGGGCGTATCGGGATGCTTGCAGGCAAACCAGAGGGTGACGCCGTCACGCTTGATGCGGCGGGCCCACGTGCGCAATTTTTCGGAAAGACGCATCGTCTGCCTGGATGATGACTACCAAGAAGGCTGCAGCTTATGAAGTTTGCCGGACGCTTGCCATGATGCGAGTCTGGCGAGGTCGAGCCGATGACTTCCCTCTACCGGGCGCGCTACCGCTCATGCATCTGCCACAATCTCCCTCCAACCAAAACAAAGGAGGTTCGCATGAGCATCGAAAAAGTCCTGTACCGCGCCAAGGCCACCTCGCAGGGCGGCCGCGAAGGCAGCTCGCGCAGCGATAACGGCGTGCTGGACGTGAAACTGACCACGCCGAAGGAACTGGGCGGCAATGGCGCGACCGGCACCAACCCGGAGCAACTGTTCGCGGCCGGCTACTCGGCCTGCTTCCTGGGCGCGCTGAAATTCGTCGCCGGCCAGCAGAAAGTGAAGCTGCCGGAAGAGCTGACGGTGACGGGCGAAGTCGGCATCGGCCAGATCCCGACCGGTTTCGGCATCGAGGCGGACTTGACCATCCACGGTCCGGGCATGGACCAGCAGCAGTTGCAGGAACTGGTCGACAAGGCCCACATCGTCTGCCCCTATTCGAATGCGACGCGCAACAACATCGACGTGCGCCTGCATGTGACGACCTGACGCACCGCGAGCCGGGACCGCGGCGGTATCGCGTAGGGTGGGCTCTTGAGCCCACGCTGTCTCACCGCTTCGATAACCCGGCGCCATGACCCACGCGTCGTGTGGCGTCAAGCGGCATCGCGCAACTGTTGGGCTATCGCCGCGATCAAGAATATCTTCTCGAAGGCCGGACGGCAGGCACCTATAATGGAGCCCCACGCGATCCTGTCCTGTTTATGCCCTTTCGAAAAGAACCGCCTCACACCCACGGCAACGTTGCCCAAAGCGCCATCGTCCTCGTCAACCTCGGCACGCCGGATGCGCCGACCCGTGCCGCGGTCAAGCGCTACCTGAAGCAATTTCTGTCCGATCCGCGCGTGGTCGAGATCCCGCGCCTGGTGTGGTCGTTCATCCTGAAGCTGGTCATCCTGCCTTTCCGTTCGGGCGCGTCTGCGAAGAAGTACCAGACGATCTGGACGAAGGAGGGCTCGCCCCTGAAGGTGCATACCCAGAAGCAGGCGCACCTGCTGCAGGCGGCGCTCGAGCAGCGCGGCCACGAAGGCGTGCAGGTGCGCATGGCCATGCGTTACGGCTCGCCCTCGCTGCCGGAAGTGCTGGACCAGCTCAAGCTCGACGGCTGCGACCGCATCGCGATCCTGCCCTCGTATCCGCAGTATTCCGGCACCACGACCGCGTCGATCTGGGACGCCGTGTTCGACCACTACCGGCAGATCCGCAACGTGCCCGAGCTGCGCCTGGTGAAGCACTACCACGACCACGAAGGCTATATCGACGCGCTGTACGACACGGTGCAGGCGCACTGGGACGCACACGGCCGCGGCCCGAAGCTGGTGATGAGTTTCCATGGCGTGCCCAAGCGCACGCTGCTGCTGGGCGACCCGTATTACTGCGAATGCCAGAAGACCGCGCGCCTGCTGGCGGCGCGCCTGCGCCTGGCGCCGGACGAGTACATCGTGACCTTCCAGTCGCGCTTCGGCAAGGCCGAGTGGCTGCAGCCCTATACCGCGCCGACGGTGGCCGAGCTGGCGCGCCAGGGCGTCGAGCGCGTCGACGTGATCTGCCCGGGTTTCACCGCCGACTGCCTGGAGACGCTGGAAGAGATCTCGATGGAAGTGAAGCACGACTTCGAGGCGGCCGGCGGCAAGGAATTCCACTACATCCCCTGCCTGAACGAAGCGCCGACCTGGATCGTCGGCCTGGCCGAGATCGCCGAACAGCACCTGATCGGCTGGCCGACCATGATGAGCCCGTCGCAGCGGGAAGCGGAGCGGCGCGACGCGGAGTTGTCGCGCGAGCATGCGCTGCGTCTCGGCGCCTGAAATGTAAGTTCGTCACTGCCGGCAACGTCTCGGCAATGCCGAAGTCGACGATCGACGCGTGGGCGGGAAACCCGCCCACCCTACGGGGCAATGCATACGAGTAGGGTGGGCGGGTCTACCGCCCACGCATTCCACGCACCTACGCGCACCGCAACCGAAAATCCCGCCACCGGCCTTTCCACGGCCCAACCTGCTAAAATGCTACGTTTTACGGCTTGGCTCACACCCCCGCGTAGCAAATGCACGCCACTGCAAGGACGGTGTACACGACCACGGCGCTGCTGATCAACCGCAATCTCATGAGTCTCTCCCACGACTGGTTCTTGTTCTGGTGACGCAGCCTTGTCAGCTCGTCAGGAACCGATCTTAGAACCTGCGGTCAAGGAAAGAATCACCTCATCGGTAAGAGTTGTAACAAATGTTGTCGGTTCTACTGCTAACAAATGCGCAATTCCCCTTGAAAATGTAGGAGATCGCCCCATATGCGGCGCTGTACGACAAGCAGTATTTGTCCAACCATTCAGCCAAGTCCTTGATTTCAGGAGTATTTTCGATGCAAGACCAAGAAAATCCAGAGGTGATTAAACAGCCCGAAGGCGAAGCCGAAACGGCAACCGCCCAGGCCGCGAACGAAGAATCGCGCGAGGCCAGCCTCGAAGAGCAACTGAGCGCGACCGAAGCCAAGCTGGCTGAAATGCATGACGCGTTCATGCGCGCCAAGGCCGAAGGCGAGAACATCCGCCGCCGCGCCCAGGAAGATGTCAGCAAGGCGCACAAGTTCGCCATCGAAAGCTTCGCCGAGGCCATGGTGCCGGTGCGCGACAGCCTGGAAATGGCCCTGAAGGTCGAAACCCAGACCGTCGAAGCGATCCGCGAAGGCGTCGAGATGACCCTCAAGCAGCTCACTTCCGCTTTTGAAAAGAACCGCCTGGTCGAAGTCATGCCGGCGCAGGGCGAGAAGCTCGATCCGATGAAGCACCAGGCCGTTTCGATGGTGCCGGCCGACCAGGAAGCCAATACCGTGGTCAACGTGTTGCAAAAGGGTTACATGATCGCCGACCGCCTGCTGCGCCCGGCCATCGTCACGGTAGCACAGCCGAAATAAGAAAAAGTAAGGTGCTGCTTGGCAAAAGGCCTTGAAAGCAGTCAGGTTTTTCCCCATATCCGACACATCAGAACATTTCAGCATTTCAAAGGAAAATAAATCATGGGCAAAATTATCGGTATCGACCTGGGAACCACCAACTCCTGCGTCGCGATCATGGAAAACGGCCAGCCTAAGGTGATCGAGAACGCCGAAGGCGCGCGCACCACGCCGTCGATCATCGCCTACCAGGAAGACGGCGAGATCCTCGTCGGCGCACCTGCCAAGCGCCAGGCTGTCACCAACCCGAAGAACACCCTGTTCGCGGTCAAGCGCCTGATCGGTCGCAAGTTCGACGAGAAGGAAGTCCAGAAGGACATCGCGCTGATGCCTTACCAGATCACGAAAGCCGACAACGGCGACGCGTGGGTCGGCGTGCGCGACAAGAAGCTGGCGCCGCCGCAGATCTCGGCTGAAGTCCTGCGCAAGATGAAGAAGACCGCCGAAGACTACCTCGGCGAAGAAGTGACCGAAGCCGTCATCACCGTGCCGGCCTACTTCAACGACTCGCAGCGCCAGGCGACCAAGGACGCCGGCCGCATCGCCGGCCTGGACGTCAAGCGCATCATCAACGAGCCGACCGCGGCCGCGCTGGCATTCGGCCTGGACAAGACCGACAAGGGCGACCGCAAGATCGCCGTGTATGACCTCGGCGGCGGCACCTTCGACGTCTCGATCATCGAGATCGCGGACGTGGACGGCGAAAAGCAGTTCGAAGTGCTGTCGACCAACGGCGACACCTTCCTGGGCGGCGAAGACTTCGACCAGCGCGTGATCGACTACATCATCGAAGAATTCAAGAAGATCAACGGCCTGGACCTGTCGAAGGACCCGATCGCCCTCCAGCGCATCAAGGCCTCGGCCGAGCGCGCGAAGATCGAACTGTCGTCCTCGCAGCAGACCGAAATCAACGAGCCGTACATCGCCATGGCGAACGGCGCGCCGGTCCACCTGAACCTGAAGATCACCCGCGCCAAGCTGGAGTCGCTGGTCGAAGAGCTGATCAACAAGACCATCGAACCGTGCCGCACCGCGATCAAGGATGCGGGCGTGAAGGTCTCGGACATCGACGACATCATCCTGGTCGGCGGCATGACCCGTATGCCGAAGGTGCAGGAAAAGGTGAAGGAATTCTTCGGCAAGGATCCGCGCAAGGACGTGAACCCGGACGAAGCCGTGGCGGTTGGCGCGGCGATCCAGGGCTCGGTGCTGGCCGGCGACCGCAAGGACCTGCTGCTGCTGGACGTGACCCCGCTGTCGCTGGGTATCGAAACCCTGGGCGGCGTGATGACCAAGATGATCCACAAGAACACCACGATCCCGACCAAGTTCTCGCAGGTGTTCTCGACCGCCGACGACAACCAGCCGGCCGTGACGATCAAGGTCTACCAGGGCGAGCGCGAGATCGCCGCTGGTAATAAAGGTCTGGGCGAATTCAACCTCGAAGGCATCCCGCCGGCGCCGCGCGGCACCCCACAGATCGAAGTGACCTTCGATATCGACGCCAACGGCATCCTGCACGTGGGCGCGAAGGACAAGGCCACCGGCAAGGAAAACAAGATCACCATCAAGGCCAACTCGGGTCTGACCGAGGAGGAAATCCAGAAGATGGTGAAGGACGCCGAACTGAACGCGGAAGAAGACAAGCGCGTGAAGGAACTGGCCGAGTCGCGCAACCAGGCCGACGCGCTGGTCCACTCGACCCGCAAGTCGCTGACCGAGTACGGCGACAAGCTGGAAGCCGGCGAGAAGGAAAAGATCGAAGCGGCGATCACCGACCTGGAAGGCTCGATCAAGTCGGGCGACAAGGCCGACATCGACGCCAAGGTCGCGGCCCTGTCGACCGCTGCCCAGAAGCTCGGCGAGAAGATGTACGCCGACATGCAGGCGCAGCAGGGCGGTGCTGATGCCGCCGGTGCGCAGGCCGCGGGTGGCGCCGACGCGTCGGCCAAGGCCGACGACGTGGTCGATGCCGACTTCAAGGAAGTCAAAGACGCGAAGTAAGCAACGCGACAGGGAACTGGAGAATCCATATGCAGCAGGCCTATCCAGTTCCCCGAACCTGCCGAGCCGACGTGACCGAAGGGTTCGCGGCTCGGTTTTTTTGCTCAGACAGTTTCGTTCAGTAGATAACAGCAAGGTGCCAAATGGCAAAGCGTGATTTTTACGAGATCCTCGGGGTCGCGAAGAATGCTTCGGAAGAAGACATCAAGAAGGCCTATCGCAAGCTGGCGATGAAGTACCACCCCGACCGCAACCCTGATAACAAGGAAGCGGAAGAGAAGTTCAAGGAGGTGAAGGAAGCCTACGAGATGCTGACCAATCCGGAGAAGCGCGAGGCCTACGACCGCTACGGTCATGCCGGCGTCGACCCGAACATGGGCGGCGGCGGCGGCTTTGGCGCCGGCGGTTTCGGCGATGCCTTTGGCGACATCTTCGGCGACATCTTCGGTGGCGGCCGTTCGCGCAGCGCGGGCCCCCAGGTCTACCGCGGCGCCGACCTGCGCTACAACCTCGAGATCACGCTGGAACAGGCCGCCAACGGCTTCGACACCACGATCCGCGTGCCGAGCTGGGACAAGTGCGACACCTGCCACGGCAGCGGCGCCAAGCCGGGCACGCAACCGGTCACCTGCACCACCTGCCACGGCCACGGCCAGGTACGCATGCAGCAGGGCTTCTTCAGCATCCAGCAGACCTGCCCGAAGTGCCACGGCAGCGGCAAGATGATCCCGGAACCCTGCCCATCGTGCAGCGGCGCCGGACGCATCAAGCGCAACAAGACGCTGGAAGTCAAGATCCCGGCCGGCATCGACAACGGCATGCGCATCCGCTCGACCGGCAACGGCGAGCCGGGCACGAATGGCGGTCCGTCGGGCGACCTGTACGTGGAGATCCACATCAAGCCGCACCCGGTGTTCCAGCGCGAAGGCGACGACCTGCATTGCGAAATGCCGATCTCGTTCTCGAAGGCTGCCCTGGGCGGTGAGATCGAGGTGCCGACCCTGACCGGCAAGGTCTCGTTCACGGTGCCGGAAGGCACCCAGACCGGCAAGACCTTCCGCCTGAAGGGCAAGGGCATCAAGGGCGTGCGTTCCGGCTACGCCGGCGACCTGTTCTGCCATGTGGTCGTCGAGACCCCGGTCAAGCTGACCGAGAAGCAGAAGGACCTGCTGCGCGAGTTCGAACGCATGACCAACGAAGGTGGCGCCAAGCACAGCCCGCAAAGCAAGGGCTGGATGGACAAGGTGAAGGACTTCTTCGAATAAGTACCCACGAAGACCGCCGGGCGGCGCGAGCCCTCGGCGGTTTTTTTTCGCCGGTACGCCGGCGCGCTGCTCGGCTTACAATACGGAAAACTCACGGAAAACCACGGAAGGCGCCGTTAGCGCGCCGCCCGCAGCAAGGGAGAAAACAACAATGGCAAAGACGCCTACCGGCCTGACGGCCGCCGACCTATTCGAACGCAACCGCGACTGGGCGGCTTCGATGGTCGAAGAGGATCCTGATTTCTTTAAAGACCTCGCTTCCCAGCAGGCCCCGGAATACCTGTGGATCGGCTGTTCGGACAGCCGCGTGCCGGCCAACGAACTGGTCGGTATGGCGCCGGGCGAGCTGTTTGTCCACCGGAATATCGCCAACGTGGTCGTGCACTCGGACCTGAACTGCCTCTCCGTGTTGCAGTTCGCGGTCGACGTCCTGAAGGTCAAGCACATCATCATCTGTGGCCATTATGGCTGCGGAGGCGTGCATGCGGCCCTCACCAATACCCGCGTCGGCCTGGCCGACAACTGGCTGGGTCACGTGCGCGACGTGCGCGACAAGCACGGCAAATACCTGGGCAACGTGGCCGGCCTGGCCGCGACCAACCGCCTGGTGGAACTCAACGTGGCCGAACAGGTGATCAACGTGGCGCAAACGACCATCGTGCGCGACGCCTGGGAACGCGGCCAGCCGCTGACCATCCACAGCTGGGTCTACGGCGTGCACGACGGCCTGCTGCGCGACCTCGGCATCACGGTCAGCAGCTTTGCCGAAATCGCCCCCAAGCTCGAGGTCGTGCTGCAGGGCTATCTCGAGGGCGAGGCAAAGTGAACCCGCAAGGCGAACTGGCCCGGCTGCGCGAGATCGTGCGCGCGTTCGTGAACGAGCGCGACTGGGACCAGTTCCACACGCCGAAGAACCTGTCTTCGGCGTTGTCGGTCGAGGCGGCCGAGCTGCTGGAACACTTCCAGTGGCTGCAGAGCGGCCAGCCTGACGAACTCGACGCGGACAAGCTGCGCGAAGTGCGCCACGAGATGGCCGATGTGCTGGTCTATCTCGTGCGCCTGGCCGACAAGCTCGACGTCGACCTGATGGCGGCGGTCGAGGAGAAGATGGTGCTCAACCGGGCAAAATACCCGGCGGACAAGGTGCGCGGGGACGCGCGCAAGTATTATGAGTACAAGGACGCGTGAGTCAATTGGCGGTCGAATAGGCCACCTGCGCTTCCGTAGGGTGGGCACGCCGTGCCCACGCCTTACGGGCGCCTCCGTTCCCCTACGGCGGTAGCCTGTTGCTACGCGGCCTCAACCCTGGCCGTGGTGCGGGCCTCGTCTTCGCCAATAAAGGTAAATGATCGCTTCACCGGCCATGGCAGGCGCTCCGGGCGACAAGTCGCGGCTGCGGGCCGCATGATGCGTCCGAAAACGCGTGGGCACGGGGCGCCCACCCTACGAATCGAGATAGTGGTCGAGCACGCCGGCCCTGTCCTCGATGCCGAGAATCCCCATCAGATTTTCCAGCGCGGCACGAAAACGTTTGCGGGTCGCGGCATCCTCGCCCTTCACCGTTTCCAGCGAGCGCCTGAACTGCGTCATCACCCAGAACTTGGTGGGATGGCGCTCGATGCCTTCGAGCAGCCGGCCGCGCAGGCTGTCGAACTGTGCGCACAGCCGGGCGCCCTGCGTTTCCGGCAGGCCGTCGAAGGCCGGCCGGAAGGCGCGCAAGCGGTCCAGCACCCGCGGCACGACGAAGAGCGGCGCATCCGCCATGCCGTCCAGCGGGTCGCGGCTCATCAGATTCCGCCCATGCAGATGTACTTGACGACCAGGTAGTCGTCGATGCCGTAGGTCGAGCCTTCGCGGCCCAGGCCCGACTGCTTCACCCCGCCGAAGGGCGCGACCTCGGTCGAGATCAGGCCGGTGTTCACGCCCACCATGCCGGTCTCGATCTGCTCGGCCACGCGCCAGACGCGGCCGATGTCGCGCGAATAGAAGTAGGAGGCCAGGCCGAACTCGGTATTGTTGGCCATGGCGATGACCTCGTCCTCGGTCCGGAAGCGGAACAGCGGCGCCAGCGGACCGAAGCTCTCCTCGCGCGCGAGCTTCATGTCGGCAGTGGCGTCAGCTACCACGGTGGGCTGGAAGAAACTGTGGCCGAGCGCGTGGCGCTGGCCGCCCAGCATCAGGCGCGCACCTTTCGACAACGCATCGGCGATGTGTTCCTCGACCTTCTGCACCGCCTTCTCATCGATCAGCGGTCCCTGGTTCACGTCCGGTTCGACGCCATTGCCGACCTTCAGCTTGCCGACCGCCGCCACCAGCTTCCGGGCGAATTCCTCGTAGACGCCGTCCTGCACGTAGATGCGGTTGGCGCAGACGCAGGTCTGGCCGGCATTGCGGTATTTCGAGGCGATGGCGCCCTCGACGGCGGCGTCGATGTCGGCGTCGTCGAACACGATGAAGGAGGCGTTCCCGCCCAGTTCCAGCGAAAGTTTCTTGACCGTCGGCGCGCATTGCTCCATCAGCAGGCGGCCGACCTGGGTCGAGCCGGTGAAGCTGAGCTTGCGGACGATGGGGTTGCTCGTCATTTCGCCGCCGATGGCTTTCGAGTCGCCGATGACGACGCTGAACACGCCCTTCGGCACGCCGGCGCGCTCGGCCAGCACGGCCAGGGCCAGCGCCGAATAAGGCGTCAGCTCGGCCGGTTTCAGGACGATGGGGCAGCCGGCGGCCAGGGCCGGCGCCACCTTTCTCGTAATCATCGCCGCCGGGAAGTTCCAGGGCGTGATCGCCGCGCACACGCCGATCGGCTCCTTGGTGACGACGATGCGGCGGTCGGGCCAGGGCGACTGGATCGTGTCGCCGGCGACGCGCTTGGCCTCTTCGCCGAACCACTCGAAGAAGGAAGCCGCATAGGCGACTTCGCCCTTGGCCTCGAGCAGGGGCTTGCCCTGTTCGGCGGTCATCAGGAGGGCCAGGTCGTCGGCGTTCTCCAGCATCAGGTCGTTCCATCTGCGCAGGATGAGGCTGCGCTCGCGCGCCGTTTTTTTGCGCCAGGCCGGCCAGGCGGCATTCGCGGCCTCGATCGCGCGGCGGGTTTCCTGTGCGCCCATGTGCGGCACGCTGCCCAGCTTCTCGCCGGTGGCGGGATTGATGACGTCGACCGTGGCGCCTTCAAGGGCGTCGCACCACGCGCCGTCGATGTAGGCCTGCTGGCGCAGCAGGGAAGGGTCTTTCAGGTTCAGCATGAGGACCTCGTTCATGTTCGTGAAAGCGGTCCCTCATGGTAGACCTTTTGCGCTTCTTCGGTTTCTCAGTTGCCGCGGTAGGTCGAGTAGCCGAAGGGGCTCAGGAGCAGCGGGATATGGTAGTGCTGCGCCGGATTGTCGACCCTGAACTCGACCGGAATGCGCGGGAAGAAGGTGGCCTGGCCCTGGCGCGCGAAGTGTTCGCCGGTCTTGAAGACAATGCGGTAGTCGCCGGCCGCGATAGGTTTGTCCGCCGGGTAGAGGGCGGCGATGCGGCCCTGCGCATTGGTGACGCCGGAGGCCAGTTCGCGCCAGCCTTCGCCGGCGCGCTGTTCCAGCGTCACCGCGATGCCGGCCGTGGGCTGTCCGCTCTGCAGGTCGAGCACGTGGACGCTGAGCGGGTTCGGGGCGGCGGCGGCGATGCCGGCGGACAGGGCCAGGGCGCCGGCCAGGATGAGGTGTTTGATACCTTGCATGGTGTTCTCTTTCAATCAAGGAAGGGGTTGGTCGAGTTCCGGCACGGCGGCCAGCGCCGCCAGTGCGCAGGCGTGATCGTTGACGGCGCCGCCGCCGCCGGCCACGCCGATGGCGCCGGCCGCCTGGCCCTGCACCGTCAGCGGCACGCCGCCGCCCAGCAGCAGCAATTCCGGCAGGCCTGCGAGGTTGCGTGCATCCGGATCGGCTGCCGCCTTGCGCGCCAGCGCCAGCGTCGCTGTGCGCGTCGACAGGGCGGTATAGGCCTTGCGCCGGCTGGCTTCGGTGTTGTGCGGGCCGACGCCGTCGGCGCGCTGCAGCGCGACCAGGTTGCCGCCGCGGTCGAGGACGGACACCACGATGTCGCGTCCCTGGCGCCGGCAGGCATCGATGGCGCCCGCGGCCAGGCGGTTGGCGGCGGCGAGCGTCAGCTCCGGTGGCTGGCGCAGCTGGGCGGCGGCCGGCAGGACGGTGCAGCCTGCGAGCAGGGCGGCGATGAGTATGCGCATGGTTGTTTTCGGACGGGTTGGACAGGAGACCAGCTTAGCGGGCGCAGGGCGACGCCAACCTGACCGCCAGATGACAATCCCGTCATCTTCGGCGCGGTGCGAACGGCATAGAATGGTGGTTTTGCCGACCCGAATTCCCATGGCCATCCTGGTGATCGAAGACGAGCCGAAGACCGGCGACTACCTGCAGCGCGGCCTGAGCGAGTCGGGCTTTACGGTGCGCCTGGCGCGCAACGGGCGCGACGGCCTGTTCATCGCGCGCGAGGAAGAGATCGAGCTGGTCGTGCTCGACGTGATGCTGCCGCGCATGGATGGCTGGCAGGTGCTGGAAGCCTTGCGCGCCGATGCGGCGACCGAGCAGATCCCGGTGCTGTTCCTGACTGCGCGCGACGAGGTCGAGGACCGCGTGCGCGGGCTGGAGCTGGGCGCCGACGACTACCTGGTGAAGCCTTTCGCCTTCGTCGAACTGGTGGCGCGCATCCGCACCCTGCTGCGGCGCGGCCCGGTGCGCGAGGACGAGATGATCCGGATCGGCGACATGGAAATCGACGTGCTGCGCCGCCGCGTGCGCCGCGGCGCCCAGGCCATTGCGTTGACGGCCCAGGAATTCGCCCTGCTGCACCTGCTGGCGCGGCGCCAGGGGCAGGTGCTGTCGCGCTCGCTCATCGCTTCCCAGGTCTGGGACATGAATTTCGACAGCGACACCAACGTCATCGACGCGGCGGTGCGCCGGCTGCGGCGCAAGATCGACGATCCCTTCCCGCACAAACTGATCCACACGCGGCGCGGCATGGGCTATGTGTGCGAGGCCGAGCCGGTGGACGCTCCGTGAGGACAGTCCTGCGCCATTCGCTGGCCCTGCGCGTGACCGCCATGTTCACGCTGATCGTGGCGCTGGCGGCGTCCAGCCTGGGCATCTACCTGTACCGCGCCTTTGTTGGCGAAATCGCGCGGCGCGACGACATCCAGTTGCTGGGCAAGCTGCGCCAGGTGCAGATGCTGCTCGGACGGCCCGGCGCGGCGGAACTGCTGCGCAGCCAGCCGGATTACTTTCGCGACACGATGAGCGGGCAGGAGAATTCGCTGGTGCGCATCGTTGCGCCCGGCGGCGCCGTGCTGGCCGACATCAACGCGCTCGGCGAACGCTACCCGCTGCCGCCCTCGGCGGGACCCGCGCCGGCCGCCGCGGCGATCGCCGGCTGGACCACCAGCCGCGGCGCGCCGGGCCGCGTCGTGGCCGGCAGCGCGCGCCTCGGCAGGGACGAGGTGACGGTGACCGTGGCCCGCGCCTACGGCGAGCGCAGCGCCATGTTCGCCCGCTACCGGCGCCAGATCGCCGGCGCCGTGCTCGTCAGTGCGCTGGCGGCGGCCCTGCTGGCGGCCCTGATGCTGCGCCGCGGCCTGCGGCCCCTGCGCACGGTGGCGGAGCACGCCGCCCTGGTGCGCCCCGGTACGCTGGCGCGGCGGCTCGACGTGGCCGATGCGCCCTCGGAACTGCGTCCGCTGATCGACGCCTTCAACGCCATGCTGGCCAGGCTGCAGGAAGGCTATGCGCGCCTGTCCGGCTTTTCCGCCGACCTGGCCCACGAGTTCCGTACCCCGGTGGCCAACCTGCTGGGGCAAAGCCAGGTGCTGCTGGCGCAGCCGCGCAGCGTGGCCGACTACGAGCACGTGATCGCGTCGAATATCGAGGAGCTGGAGCGGCTGGCGCGCATGATCGAGAGCATGCTGTTCCTTGCCCGCGCCGGGCAGGAAGAGGTGGTGCTGGCGCGCCAGCCCCTGGCGGCGCTGGACGAGCTGCGCAAGGTGGCGGATTTCTACGAAGGAATGGCGCAGGAGCGCGACTTAACACTGGCATGCGAGGGCGAAGCCACGGTGCTGGCCGACGCCGCGCTGCTGCGGCGCGCGCTGGCCAACCTGCTGTCGAATGCGGTGCGCCATGCCGATCCGGGCAGCAGCATTGTCCTGCACGCCGGCCGGCGCGACGGCGGCGTCGAACTCGGCGTGACCAATACCGGCGCCCCGATCGGCGCGGCGCACCTGGCCCACCTGTTCGAGCGCTTCTACCGCGCCGATCCGGCCCGCAGCGAGGCCGAGGGCTCGACCGGGCTGGGCCTGGCCATCGTGCGCGCCATCATGGACCTGCATGGCGGCCAGGCGAAGGTGGCATCCGCGGACGGGCGCACCACCTTCGCGCTGGTGTTTCCCGCCGCCTGACCTGGGGCCTGTTCCTCAGGCGCGGCGGCGCGCGGCGGCCAGGCCGAGCAGGCCCAGACCCAGGGTCAGCAGGGTGGCCGGCTCCGGCACTTCGGCAGGGGAAGTCGGCGTCTCGACCGGGTCGGCCGGCATCTCGACCGGGGTGGTCGGCAGCGTCGCGACCGGCGGGGGCGCCGGGACTTCGGCCGGCGGGCTGGGCTCGGCCGGGATGGCTGGAACGGTCGGCGGCGTCGGCACGCTCGGGGTGGTCGGCGTGGCCGGCACGCTCGGCACGGTCGGTACGCGGTTGACCGCCAGCAGGACGTCGTTCAGCCACACGTCCTGGTCGTAGCACAGACCCAGGAAGCCGGTGCTGCAGCCCAGGCTGATCGAGACCGACAGCTTGCCGTCGCTCAGCAGATCGGGCAGCACGTTGAAGCTGTAGTACTTGCCGAAGTCGTTCACGTTGTGGACGGTGCCGGCCAACACATTGTCGAACTTGATCGAAATGGTCTCCTTGCTGTTGAACCAGTAGCCGTTCAGGTCGGAGAAGTACAGCGACAGCTTGGCGGAGTCGATCGTGCTGCCTTCTTCTTGGGCAACGCTCAGCTTGAAGCTGTAGGGATCGTCGGTCGTGATGTGCACGCCCGTCAGGTAGGTGGCGTGGGCGGCGGAGCTGGCGCCCAGTGCGAGGGCGGCGGTGACGATGGTTTTTTTCAGGAAGTTCATGGATGGCTTGATGAATTGGAGCGCGGATGCGTTTGATTCATAGCAAGCAATATTTGTGCCTATAAAGAAATATCCATTTCTATCAAGAACTTGCGTGAGCCGCGTCAATACGGCGGCAGGCGAGTGTAAGATTTCTCGACAGTACTAGAGGTTGCGGAGCGGCATGCCGCCGCACTGGTGCTGCCTATTCGTGTTGGCATCGATTCGCGCTTGCCGTTAAGCTTTTGCTATGGAAATCGCGTTTTACTAGCAGATCGGCGCACGTTGCGCGCATCAACACGCACAGCGTTTGATCTGGATTAACGGCCACTCGCGCCCGGACCAGATTGCTCGTATGATGGTCCTTGTGCGCTCACGACAAGGTAGAGACCCCATGCGCCCCATCGTCATCGTTCCAGCATGCACGCGTGATTTCGGCGAACACCCGTACCACGCCGCCCAGCACAAGTATTGCGACGCCATCGTGCTCGGCGCCGATTGCGCGCCCATGATCCTGCCCTCGCTCGGGCCGGCGCTCGACCTGGAAACCATGCTGCAACTGTGCGACGGAATCATGCTCACCGGGTCCGCCTCGAACGTCCACCCCAGCTATTACTCGGAAGAAGTGCTCGACCCCTCGCTGCCGCAGGATCCCGCGCGCGACGAGACCACGCTGCCGCTGATCCGGGCGGCGGTGGGGCGTGGCATTCCGATCATCGCGATCTGCCGCGGTTTCCAGGAGATGAACGTGGCACTGGGCGGCAGCCTGCACCAGGCGGTGCAGACGGTGCCCGGCAAGTTCGACCACCGCGAGAACCCCGAGCTCGGCATGGACGAACAATACGGCGACGCCCACAAGGTCGCCATCGTGCCGGGCGGCTTCCTGCACGGCATCCTCGGCGCCGAAGAAATTCCCGTCAATTCGCTGCATGGGCAGGGCGTCAACGAACTGGCGCCTGGCCTGGTGGTCGAAGCGACCGCCGAGGACGGCCTGGTCGAAGCCTTCTCGGTCGGCGCCGCGCCCGGCTTCACGCTGGCGGTGCAGTGGCACCCCGAGTGGCGCATCACGCACAACCCGTATTCCATGAAGATGTTCGGCGCCTTCGGCCAGGCATGCCGCGACTACC
This sequence comes from Pseudomonadota bacterium, assembly GCA_040755875.1. Taxonomy (GTDB): domain Bacteria; phylum Pseudomonadota; class Gammaproteobacteria; order Burkholderiales; family Burkholderiaceae_D; genus Telluria. The sequence continues at coordinate 157,626 of JBFLZJ010000004.1, forward strand.
GCGCCAGGAAACAAGGACGCATATGACCGCCTGTGAAAAATGGGCGGCCCGGGCCGTTCCATAGCTTGCCTCGCTTCTCTCCCCGCACTGCACGTGCAGGTGTGAATGCACGCCTGCGTCGATCGAACAGATAAAAAGGCAATCATGGCAATCCGCGAAAATTTTTCCTACACCGACATGGACGACTGGCTCAATGCCAAGCGCGTCACCGAAATCGAATGCCTGGTCCCCGACCTGACCGGCGTTGCCCGCGGCAAGATCCTGCCGCGCGTGAAGTTCACCGAAGAGCGCGGCATGCGCCTGCCGGAAGCCGTGCTGGGCATGACCGTCACCGGTAACTCTCCCACCCACGACGACGCCTACGACCGCGCCATTTCCAGCACCGACCGCGACATGATCCTGAAGGCCGACCCGACCACCATCACCATGGTGCCGTGGGCGGTCGACCCGACCGCGCAGGTGATCCACGACTGCTACTTCGCCGACGGTTCCCTGGTCGACTTCGCGCCGCGCTCGGTGCTGCGCCGCGTGCTGAAGCTGTACGAGAAAAAGGGCTGGAAGCCGCTGGTCGCGCCCGAGCTCGAGTTCTATCTCACCGCCAAGAACATCGATCCGGACCTGCCGCTCACGGCCCCGATCGGCCGCAGCGGACGCTCGGAAACCAGCCGCCAGGTCTACAGCATCGACGCGGTCAACGAATTCGACCCGCTGTTCGAGGACATCTACGACTATTGCGACCTGATGAACCTCGACGTCGACACCCTGATCCACGAGATCGGCGCCGGCCAGATGGAGATCAACTTCCAGCACGGCGATCCGCTGGGCCTGGCCGACAAGGTCTTCTACTTCAAGCGCACCCTGCGCGAGGCCGCCCTCAAGCACGACATGTACGCCACCTTCATGGCCAAGCCGATGGCGGGCGAGCCCGGTTCGGCGATGCACGTGCACCAGAGCGTGGTCGACGCCAGGACCGGCCGCAACATCTTCAGCAACGACGACGGCTCCGCGTCGAAGCTCTTCCACCAATACATCGGCGGCCTGCAGCGCTACATGCCGTCGGCAATGGCGATCGTCGCCCCGTATGTGAACTCCTACCGCCGCATCGTGCGCCACACGGCCGCGCCCATCAACCTGCAATGGGGCATCGACAACCGCACCGTGGGCTTCCGCGTGCCGGTCTCGGGCGCCCAGGACCGCCGCATCGAGAACCGCATCATCGGCGCCGACGCCAATCCCTATCTCGCGCTGGCGGTCACGCTGGCCTGCGGCTACCTCGGCATGGTCGAGGCGAGCGAGCCTTCGCCCATCGTCGAGGGCAGCGCCTACAACATGCCGGTCGAGCTGCCGCAAGGCCTGCCGGAGGCCCTGACCCTGCTGCGCGGCGAAGCTTCCCTGCGCGAGGTGCTGGGCGAACGCTTCATCGACGTGTATTCGGCGATCAAGGAACTCGAACACCAGGAGTTCATGACCGTCATCAGTCCCTGGGAACGCGAACACCTGCTCCTGCACGTCTGACCGGTTTCATCACTACAAAAAACGGGGTGTCATCATGGCAGCCAACAGCGCGGCGCTCGCCGCCAGCATTGCATTTCCGCGCGTACCGGACGTGGAAACGTTCGATACACGCGCCCTCCAGCAACTCGACGCGGAGCACTACCTGCACCCGTTCACCGACCACGCCGCCCTGAAGGAAAAGGGCGTGCGCGTGATCGTGCGCGGCCAAGGCGTGTACTTGTGGGATTCCGAGGGCCACCAGATCATCGACGGCATGTCGGGCCTGTGGTGCGTGAACGCCGGCTACGGACGCACGGCGATCTCGCAAGCCGTGTACCGGCAGATGGAAACCCTGCCGTTCTACAACAGCTTCTTCAACACGACGAATGTGCCCGCGGTGCGCCTGGCCGCCGAGCTGGTCGAACTGGCGCCGCCGCAGTTCAGCCATGTGTTTTTCACCGGTTCCGGCTCGGAAGCGAACGACACGGTGGTGCGCATGGTCCGCCGTTACTGGGACCTGATGGGCAAACCCGAGCGCAGCGTCATCATCAGCCGCCGCAACGCCTACCACGGCAGCACCATGGCCGGCGCCTCGCTGGGCGGCATGGCCGGCATGCATGCCCAGGGTGGGCTGCCGATTCCCGACATCGTGCACATCGGCCAGCCGAACTATGCCGAGCATGGCCAGGGCATGAGCGAGAACGAGTTCGGCCTGCTTGCCGCCGGCTGGCTCGAGGAACAGATCCTGGCGAGCGGCCCGGAGCGCGTTGCCGCCTTCATCGGCGAGCCGGTCCAGGGCGCGGGCGGCGTCATCATTCCGCCCCAGACCTACTGGCCGGAAGTGCAGCGCATCTGCGACAAGTACGACATCCTGCTCGTGGCCGACGAGGTCATCTGTGGTTTCGGGCGCCTTGGCGCCTGGTTCGGTTCCGAGCTGATGGGCATGAGGCCGGACCTGATCAGCTTTGCCAAGGGCGTCACCTCGGGCTATGTGCCGCTCGGCGGCGTACTGGTGGGAAAGCGTGTGGCGCACGTTCTGGTCGAGAAGGGCGGCGACTTCAACCACGGTTTTACGTATTCCGGCCACCCCGTGGCCTGCGCGGCGGCGCTGGAAAACCTGCGCATCCTGCGCGAGGAGCGCCTGGTCGAGAAAGTGGCGCTGGAAACCGGCCCGCACCTGAAGGCCGCCTTCGCCGAGCTGGCGGCGCACCCGCTGGTGGGACACGCCGAGACCTGCGGCATGGTGGCGGGCCTGAACCTGGTGCGGCGCAAGGGGACCGGACCGCACGACTGCGAGCACTTCGCGCGCGAGCTGCAGGTCGGCATGCTGTGCCGGGGGCACATGTTCGACAACGGCGTCATCATGCGCGCCGTCGGGGACCGCATGATCGTCGCGCCGCCGCTGGTCATGACCAAAGCCGAGATCGACGAAATGGCCGAGCGGATCTGGGATTGCCTCGACCTGACGCTGGCGGATGTGTACCAGCGCGGGTGGATCTAGCTGGAGCGATGGCATGCGTAGGGTGGGCGCCCCGTGCCCACGCGTGAAGCTTGAATAGTGGCTCTGTACTGTACATAAGCCAACAATGATCGTCTTTCACGCGTGGGCACAGGGCGCCCACCCTACGCGACATCGAACGGTGCAATAAAAAACGGCCCCGCGGGGCCGTCTTCATCTCAACATTTGTTGAATTGACTGAACAATTGTTCAGGCGTTTGCCGCAATGGTCTTCGCCGGCTCGGTCCGGTTCTTGAGCACCTGCGGCGCCAGCGAGCCCACGAACATGCCGGCAAACGCCGCCAGCAGGCCGGCCAGCTGGCCCGGGAAGTGCTCGCCCAGGGTCGAGACCTGCGGGAAGAACAGGATCCAGACGACCAGGCCGGCCGCGATCGAGACGATCGCGCCCTGGGTGGTGGCGCGCTTCCAGTACAGGCCCATCACCAGCGGGACAAAAGCCGCCACCAGGGTCACCTGGTAGGCCGAGGACACCAGTTCATAGATCGAGGTGCCTTCCATCGCGATCGCGTACAGCAGCACCAGGGCGGCGAAGATCACGATGGTGATGCGCATCGCGAGCAGCTGCTGGCGGTCGTCCATGCCCGGCACCAGGTTCTTCAGGATGTTCTCGGTGAAGCTGGTCGACGGCGCCAGCAGGGTCGCCGAGGAGGTGCTCTTGATGGCCGAGAGCAGGGCGCCGAAGAACAGGATCTGCATGATCAGCGGCATTTTCGTCATGACGAAGGTCGGCAGCAACTGCTGGTAATCGTTGCGGGCGATTTCCATGGCGTTGTTACCCATGACCACGACGGCGGCGGCGACGATGAACATCGGCACGAAACCGAACAGGATGTAGCTGGCGCCGCCGATGACCGCGCCGTTGCGCGCGGTCGGGGCGTCCTTGGCCGACATCACGCGCTGGAACACGTCCTGCTGCGGGATGCTGCCGAACATCATGGTGATGGCCGCGCCGATGAAGAACATGATGTCGGTGAAGTTCGGTTCCGGCAGCAGGCGCCACAGGTTGGCCTGCTGGGCCATGTTCAGCACCTTGTCGGCGCCGCCGGCGAGATCCGCCGCGAAGAAGGCGATGATCGACATGCCGACCACCAGCACGATCATCTGGATGAAGTCGGTGAGCGCGACGGCCAGGAAGCCCCCGACCACGACGTAGATCAGCACCGCCAGGGTGCCGATGACCATGCCGACCGCGGGCGACATGGCGCCGCCGGTCAGCACCGAGAACACCAGGCCGAGCGCGGTGATCTGGGCCGCGACCCAGCCGAGGTAGCTCAGGATGATGGCGACCGAGCAGAAGATCTCGATGCCCTTGCCGTAGCGCTGGCGGTAGTAGTCGCCGATGGTCAGCAGGTTCAGCTTATACAACTTGCTCGCAAAGAAGAGGCCGACCAGGATCAGGCAGGTGCCGGCGCCGAACGGGTCCTCGATGATGGCGTTCAGGCCGCCCTGCACGAAGCGGGCCGGCACGCCCATCACCGTTTCGGCGCCGAACCAGGTCGCAAAGGTCGTGGTGATGACCATGATCAAAGGCAGGCTGCGGCCGGCCACGGCAAAGTCACTGGTATTCTTGATGCGCGAGCCCGCCCAAACGCCCAGCGCCAGCGTGCCCAGCAGGTAGAGCACGACACAAGTAATCAAGGTGTAGTTCATAGGGTGTGGATGCCTTGGATGGGCTAGAAATTATCGGGCGGAAAATCGGCGATTATAGCGGCAGAAGTTAGCCGCTGGATCAAGCTTATTCGGATTTTCGTGGAGTTTTCTTTCACTTTGGGAGGAACGCTGGCATGACAACAACACCATGGCATGAACGTGCTGCTGCACTGCGTATTGACGGCCGCGCCGTCGTCAACGGCGAGCGGGTCGATGCAGCGTCGGGCGCGCGCTTCGACTGCCTGTCGCCGGTCGATGGCCGCAAGCTGGCGGAAGCCGCGCGTTGCGGCGAAGTCGACGTCGACGCGGCCGTCGCCGTCGCCCGCGCGGCCTTCGAGGACCGGCGCTGGGCCGGCAAGGCGCCCGCCGAGCGCAAGAAGATCCTGGTGCGCTTCGCCGACCTCATGCTGGAGCACCGCGACGAGCTGGCGCTGCTGGAAACCCTGGACATGGGCAAGCCGATCCGCTACAGCCGCAGCGTCGACGTGCAGCTGGCCCAGAACTGCATCCGCTGGTACGGCGAGGCGATCGACAAGCTCTACGACCAGGTCGCGCCCAGCCCCGAGGACAGCCTGGCCCTGATCACGCGCGAGCCGGTCGGCGTGGTCGCCGCCATCATCCCCTGGAACTACCCGATGCTGATGGCGGCCTGGAAGATCGGCCCGGCCCTGGCCGCCGGCAACAGCCTGGTGCTGAAGCCCTCGGAAAAGGCGCCCCTGAGCTCGCTGCGCCTGGCCGAACTGGCCCTGGAAGCCGGCGTGCCGCCGGGCGTCTTCAACGTGCTGCCGGGCTACGGTGACGAGGCCGGGCGCGCGCTCGGCCTGCACATGGACGTCGACTGCATCGCCTTCACCGGCTCGACCCGCACCGGCAAGCAGATCGTGCAAATGGCCGGCCAGTCCAACCTGAAGCGCGCCTGGACCGAACTGGGCGGCAAGTCCGCGAACATCGTCTGCGCCGACTGCCCGGACCTGGACGCGGCAGTGAGCGCCGCCATCGGGGCTATCTATTTCAACCAGGGCGAAAGCTGCAACGCGCCCTCGCGCCTGTTCGTCGAGGCCTCGATCAAGGACGCCTTCCTGGACAAGGCCCTGGCGATGGTGCCGCGCTTCGCGCCGGGCGACCCGCTGGTGGAAGACACCGTGATGGGCGCCATCGTCGACGCGGTCCAGATGAAGACCGTGCTCGGCTACATCGCATCGGGCAAGGAGGAGGGCGCGCGCCTGCTGGCGGGCGGGACGCAGGCGCGGCTGGAGTCGGGCGGGCTGTACGTCGAGCCGACCCTGTTCGACGGCGTCGACGGCAGGATGCGCATCGCACGCGAGGAAATCTTCGGCCCCGTGCTGTCGGTGCTGTCGTTTACCGACCTCGATGAGGCGGTGCGCCAGGCGAATGCCACGCCCTATGGACTGGCTGCGGCGGTGTGGACGGCCGACCTGAGCAAAGCGATCCGCACCGCGCGCGCCCTGCGTGCCGGCACCGTGCACGTGAACCAGTACGACAACGACGACATTACGGTTCCCTTCGGCGGCTATAAACAGTCCGGCAACGGACGCGACAAGTCGCTGCACGCGTTCGACAAATATACGGAGCTGAAGACGACCTGGATCGAGGTGTGAAGCCAGCGGCGCGCGGACGGCATGGCGGCGGTGCTATAGTGGCCGCCTTCCGGCTGCGCGGGGATGGCGATGAGCGAGGCGATGCGGGCGTTTCTGCAGGAACACCAGATCCACGAGGTGGAATGCGTCATCACGGACATGACCGGCATCGCGCGCGGCAAGATCCTGCCGAAGGACCTGTTCCTGAACGGCGAGCACATGCGCCTGCCGAAAAGCGTGCTGCTGAACACCGTCAACGGCGAGCAGCCGAACAACCTGCCCTATGTGGGCGCGACCGATCCCGACATGGTGTGCGTGCCCGACGAGGCGACGCTGCGCGTGGTGCCCTGGGCGGCCGAGTCGGTGGCCCTGGTCATCCACGATTGCCAGAACTTCGACGGCAGCCCGGTCGAGCTGGCCCCGCGCGCCGTGCTGCGGCGCGTGCTCGCCCAATACGCCGAGCGCGGCTGGAAACCGGTGGTGGCGCCGGAAATGGAGTTCTATCTGGTCGCGCGCAATGTCGATCCCCACGTGCCATTGAATCCGCCGATGGGCCGCAGCGGCATGACCGAACTCGGCCGCCAGTCCTATTCGATCGACGCCGTCAATGACTTCGATCCCTTCTTCCTGGAGTTATCAAGCTTCTGCAAAACCCATGAACTGGGCGTGGAAACCCTGATCCACGAGGCCGGCGCGGGCCAGATGGAAATCAATTTCGCCCACGGCGATGCGCTCGAGCTGGCCGACCGCGTCTTCCTGTTCAAGCGCGCCGTGCGCGAGACGGCGCTGCGCCACGGCATTTTTGCCACCTTCATGGCCAAGCCCATGGAAACCGAGCCGGGCAGCGCCATGCACGTGCACCAGAGCGTGGTCGACGCGGCCAGTGGGAAGAATATCTTCACCGCCGGCGATGGCGGGCCGAGCGAACTGTTCTTCCACTTCATCGGCGGCCTGGAACGCTACGTGCCGTCGGCGCTGCTGATGTTCGCGCCGCACGTCAATTCCTACCGCCGCCTGTCGCGCTACCAGTCGGCGCCGACCAATGTGCGCTGGGGCTACGACAACCGCACCTGCGGTATCCGAGTGCCGAATTCCTCGCCCGAGAACCGCCGCGTCGAGAACCGCGTGCCTGGCGTGGACGTCAATCCCTACCTGGCGATGGCGGCCACGCTCAGCTGCGGCTTCCTCGGCATGGCCGAGGGCATCGAGCCCTCCGAGCCAACCGCGGACAGCGCCGAGCACATCCACGACGACCTGCCGCGCAACCTCGAGGACGCGATCTCGCGCATGCGCAGCTGCCCGGCGCTGTCTGGCATGCTGGGGGAATTGTTCGTGCAGGCCTATTGCGAAGTGAAGGAACTCGAATTCGCCACCTTCAGCCGCGTGATCAGCTCATGGGAGCGCGAGCACCTGATGCTGCTGGTGTAGGAGTACCGGCAAAATGTGATTGCCGCATGTCGAATTCAGCCCAACGCGTTCGTCGTACCATGGAGCGCCGGATCCGGCGCACTCGACGTTTTTCAATCATCCATGGAGCGAACAATGAACGACTCGACGTTGAAAGGTCCGGCATCCTATTTCCCGTCCATCGAGCAGAAGTACGGTCATCCGGTAGCGCACTGGTTCACGCTGCTCGCAGAGCGAGGCGAGCAGAAGCACATGCAGCTGGTCGAATGGCTCAAGAGCGAGCATGGCATGGGACATGGGCATGCGAATGCCCTGGTGGCGCATCACCTGCGAAATGGAAGCAACGCTTAGCGCGCCCTGTTTGTGCAGGTCAAGATGCTCTAGGAATAGGTTTCCAGCACCGTGTAGCCGCCGCCATTGCCCGGCCGCGATTCAACCAGGGCGTAGCCGTCGATCTTCCACACCAGCGGTTCCGCCTCGGGTGGCGCCTCGGCGCCATTCGCACGGCGCGCAAAGGTGACGTGTGGCCGGTACTTGCGCGCTTCCGGCTGCAGGCCGAGCGCGACCAGGGCAGCCGACAGGCGGGCATGCAAGTCCAGCAGCTCGGGCGGCTCGCTCGCGGGCTCCAGCACGGCAATGCCGTTATGCCAGAGCTTCGGCGCACCGAAGGTCAATTCGAAGGGAGTGAAGGGAACGGCGAGGCCGCGGCGCAGCTCCGGCACGCGCTCGGTCGGCACGCCGCCGAGGAAGTGCAGGGTCACGTGCAGCTTGTCGGGGTGGACGGGGCTGGCGCCGCGCGGCCAGTCCCAGGCGTCGCGCCGTTCGCGCAACGCGTGCCGGATGGCGGGGTCCGGCCAGAGGGCGACGAACAGGCGGGTGGTCGGTGCGCTGTCCATCGCTCTCATCCTTAGAAACAGTGTTCCTGCGCCGGGAAGCTGCCGTCCCGGACCGCATCGACATAGGCGCGCACGGCGGCCTCGATGCTGGTCTGGCCTTCCATGAAGTTCTTCACGAAGCGCGCCTTGTGGCCGGGGAAGACGCCGAGCATGTCGTGCATGACCAGCACCTGGCCCGAGGTGTCCGGGCCGGCGCCGATGCCGATGGTCGGCACCTGCAGCAGCTCGGTGGTTTCCTTGCCCAGGGCCGCCGGCACGGCTTCCAGCAGCACGATGGCCGCGCCCGCCGCCTGCAGGGCCAGCGCGTCGTTTTTGAGGCGCTCGGCGCCCTCGCTGGTCTTGCCTTGCACCTTGAAGCCGCCGAGCTGGTGCACGAACTGCGGAGTCAGGCCGATGTGGGCGCAGACCGGGATACCGCGCTCGGACAGGAAAGCGACGGTCTCGGCCAGCCAGGCGCCGCCTTCGATCTTGACCATCTGGGCGCCGGCGCGCATCAGGGCGGCCGAGCTCTCGAAGGCCATTTCCTTGGTGGCGTAGCTGCCGAAAGGCAGGTCGGAGACCAGCAGCGCATTCTTGTTGCCGCGTGCAACCGACGCGGTGTGGTAGACCATGTCCTCCAGGGTCACCGGCAGGGTCGACGAGTGGCCGGCGCAGACCATGCCGAGCGAGTCGCCGACCAGCAGCATGTCGACCTCGCAGCGGTCCATCAGGGCCGCGAAGCTGGCGTCGTAGCAGGTCAGCATGCCGATCTTGGTGCCGGCCGCGCGCATTGCGTGCAGCGCGGGAATGGTGATGGGCTTGCGCGCAGGCTTGGAAGGTGGTGGGGTATCGCCGCCAGTCATTTCCTTGCCCTGCAGATAAGCGCTCATAGTCATCCTTTTGAAAAACAAATCATTCGACGGCGTAGTGTAATGCCGTCCTAAAAATCTTGCCGGAGTGGCCTTGGGGCCGTCAGCTGCGGAAAATGAAATACACGGCGCCGACCAGGCACAGCGCCGCCCACACGTAGTCGAGCTTGAACGGCTGGTTCATGTAGAACATGGCGAAGGGCACGAACACGGTCAGGGTGATCGCCTCCTGCATGATCTTCAATTGGGCCAGGCTGTACTGGGTGGCGCCGATGCGGTTCGCCGGCACCTGCAGCAGGTATTCGAACAGGGCGATGCCCCAGCTGACGAAGGCCGCGATGTACCAGGCGCGCGCGTTGAGGGTCTTCAGGTGCCCGTACCAGGCGAAGGTCATGAAGATGTTCGACAGGACCAGCAGGCCCGCGGTCTGGACAAAAACAGGGATCTGCATGTCAGTCGAGACGTTCGATGGCCTGGTCGGCCACATGGGGGAGAAAGTCGGCCGCGCGGCCGCGTCCGGGAATGTCGATGTCGGGTGCGACTTCCAGCAGCGGCGCCAGCACGAAGGCGCGCTCGTGCATGCGCGGGTGCGGCACGCTCAGGCTGGGCGTGTCGATCACGGCGTCGCCGTAGAGCAGCAAATCGAGGTCGAGCGTGCGCGGCGCATTGCGGTAGGGGCGTTCGCGGCCGTGCGCCTGTTCGATGGCCATCAGGGCCTCGAGCAGGGCGTGGGCGTCGAGTTCGGTCTCGACGGCGGCCACGGCGTTGATGTAGTCGTCGCCCGAGGAGTCGATCGGCGCCGTGCGCCAGCAGCGCGAGGCGGCATGCAGGCGGCAACCGGGCCAGGCATCCAGGCGCGCCAGGGCGTCGGCCACGTTGGCGCGCGCGTCGCCCAGGTTGGCGCCGATGCCGACGAAAGCGATCATTCCTCGGCCGAGCCCGGGCCGGCGGCGGCAGCGGCAGCGGGGGCGCTCGCGCCCGTTGCCGCGCCTGTGCCTGTGTCGGCATTCGCGCCTTCGCCGCTGTGCTTGCGCGGACCGCGGCGCGGCGCGCGTTTCTTCTTCTCGCCGGAGGACGGACGCGCATTCGCCTGCGTCACCAGGCGTTCGCGTTCGCCCGACTCGGCCTCGTAGAAGGCGCTCCACCATTCGCCGATCTCGGCGTCGAGTTCGCCCGAGGCGCAGCGCAGCAGCAGGAAGTCGAAGCCGGCGCGGAAGCGCGGATTTTCCAGCAGCTTGTACGGCGCGCGGCCGGCGCGGCGTTCGAAGCGCGGCTGCATGGCCCAGATGTCGCGCATGTCGGTGGCGATGCGGCGCTGCAGGGCCAGGTTCTCGGTCTGGGTTTCCAGCACGTCATCGGCGGCCAGGTGCAGGGCCGGGACCGGCGCTTCGCCGGCGGCGCGGTAGGCGGTCCACTTTTCCAGCACCTGGTGCCACAGGAGCGAGGCGAACAGGAAGCCGGGCGAGACGCCCTTGCCGGCTTTGACGCGGGCGTCGGTCGATTCGAGCGCCAGGGTCACGAATTTCATGCCGATCGGCTGCTCCAGCACGACGTCGAGCAGCGGCAGCAGGCCGTGGTGCAGGCCGGCCGAACGCAGCTCCTTCAGGCAGGCGAGGGCGTGGCCCGACAGCAGGAGTTTCAGCATCTCGTCGAACACGCGCGCGGCCGGGACGTTGTCGATCAGCGGCGCCATCACGGGAATGGGCGCGCGCGTGGTCGGCTCGATCGTGAAGCCGAGCTTCGCCGCGAAGCGCACCACGCGCAGCATGCGCACCGGGTCTTCGCGGTAGCGCGCTTCCGGCACGCCGATGATGCGCAGGGTCTTGTCGCGGATGTCCTCGATGCCGCCGTGGTAGTCCAGTACGGTCTGGGTGGCCGGATCGTAGTACATCGCGTTGATGGTGAAGTCGCGGCGCGCGGCGTCCTCGTGCTGCGGGCCGAAGTTGTTGTCGCGCAGGACGCGGCCATGCTCGTCCTTCGGCGCGTTGGCGCTGCCGGCGCCGCGGAAGGTCGTCACTTCCAGCAGCTCCTGGCCGAACATCACGTGCACGATCTGGAAGCGGCGGCCGATGATGAAGGCGCGGCGGAACAGCTTCTTGACCTGTTCCGGCGTCGCATCGGTGGCGATGTCGAAGTCTTTCGGCTTCACGCCCAGCAGCAGGTCGCGCACGGCGCCGCCGACCACGAAGGCCTTGAAACCGGCTTCCTGCAGGGTCTGGGTCAGGCGGATCGCGTTCGGCGAGACCAGCTTCGGGTCGATGCCGTGCTGGTCGAAGCCGAGGACGACCGGCTCGGTGGGATTGCGCCCGTCTTTTACGCCAAGGATTTTACGGATGAATTTTTTAATCATTGAAGAGATGGAGTAAAGGCCAGCCGTTGGCGTGTGCGTGTTGGGCGAGCGCCGTGCTCGGGTTGGTCGCGACCGGATGGGAGACGACCGACAGCAGCGGAATGTCGTTATGGGAGTCGCTGTAGAAGTGGCTGCGCTCGAAGGATGCGAACGGCCGGCCCAGGCCTTCCAGCCAGGCGTGCATGTGCGTCACCTTGCCCGGGCCGGAAGTCGGCGTGCCGGCCAGTTTCCCGGTCAGGTTGCCGGCCTCGTCCAGTTCCGGCATGGCGGCGATGTGGTGCTCGACGCCGAACAGGCGCGCGATCGGCTCGGTGATGTAGTGGTTCGTCGCGGTGATGATCGCCACCAGGTCGCCCGCGTCCAGGTGGCGCTGCACCAGCTCGCGCGCCGCGGGACGGATCGCCGGTTCGATCACTTCGGCCATGTACTGCGCGTACATGGCTTCGAGCTCCTGGCGCGGGAAGCGGGCCAGGGTGCCGAGGGCGAATTCGAGGTACTCGACCGGGTCGAGCACGCCCGCCTGGTACTGGGCAAAAAAGTCGTCGTTGCGGCGTTTGTATTCGTCGGCGTCGACGGCCTTGATTCGCACCAGGAACTGGCCCCACTCGTAATCCGAGTCGATCGGCAGCAGGGTGTGGTCGAGGTCAAACAACGCAAGGTTTTTCATTCTTTGGATTCCGACTGCGGATTTCCCTGAAGCAGCAGGTCGCGCAGCAGCGGCAGCGTGACGGGGCGCTGGGTCTCGAGCGAATACTGGTCGAGGGCGTCCAGCATCGTCGACAGGGAGCGCATGTCGCGCTTGAAATGGGACAGCAAATAGGGTAACACGCTGGCCGACAGCGTCAAACCGCGCGCTTCGGCAGCCTGGGTCAGCGCGGCGATCTTCTGGTCGTCGGACAGGCCGTGGATCAGGTAGATCAGGCCCCAGCCCATGCGCGTGCGCAGGTCTTCGCGCACCGGCAGTACGGCCGGCGGCACCGGGCCGGTCGAGACCATGTAGGCGCCGTGCTCGCGGATTTGATTAAACAAGGCAAACGCGTCGATCTGGGCCTGGGCCGACAGGCGGTCGCAGTCGTCCAGCAGGTAGAGCGTGATCTCGGGCGTAAATACGAAGGCCTCGCTGGGAGCGTCGGCGGCGATGTAGCGCGACGCGGGCGTGGCCGCCAGGCCCTGCAGCAGGTGGGTCTTGCCGGCGCCGGTGTCGCCCCACAGGTAAGCGAAATGCTCGCGCGAAGCGCGCTGCGCGAACTGGTGCATCAGGTGCGCCAGCTCGGCATTCTCCCCGACCTGGAAGGTATCGAGGCTCTGCGCCGGGTCGGCGCCTAAATCGAGCACCAGCTGTTTCATGGCGTTCGTCTCATACTGGAATAGTCATACGCATCCGCCATTATAAAAGCTGGGACGCTGACAATGGAATTCTGGCAAGCCGTGCGCCCTGGCGCGGTGCGGGTTTCATTTGTTATGGTGGGCTCGTCATTGATGCCACTGGCATCAATGACCCCACGCGGTGTCACCGCATGCATCGACGCGGCCCCGGCATGTAGAGGTCGCCGCCAGTGTCTCCGGAGCACCGATGCACGATCGGCAATCTGTTCTCCAGTTGGCGGAAAGAATGGCATGTTTTTGTTGTTATCTCGGTTTAGCGGGTTGGGGCCGGGCCGTTTTGCTAGAATAGCGAATTGACCAGAAACAGGTCTACGCCTTCTATTTTACCGCCTCCGCTGCTAAATACCATGAGCCAACCATCTAATGTTTCTCTGTCTTACCGCGACGCGGGTGTCGATATCGACGCCGGCGATGCCCTGGTCGAAGCGATCAAACCCTTTGCCAAGCGCACCATGCGCGAAGGCGTGCTCGGCGGTATCGGCGGTTTCGGCGGCCTGTTCGAGATCAGCAAGAAGTACAAGGAACCTGTGCTGGTCTCGGGCACCGACGGCGTCGGCACCAAGCTCAAGCTGGCTTTCGAGCTGAACCGCCACGACACGGTCGGCATCGACTTGGTCGCCATGAGCGTCAACGACATCCTGGTGCAGGGCGCCGAACCCCTGTTCTTCCTCGACTATTTCGCATGCGGCAAGCTGGACGTGCCGACCGCGACCGCCGTGGTCAAGGGCATCGCCCAGGGCTGCGAACAGTCCGGCTGCGCCCTGCTGGGCGGCGAAACCGCCGAGATGCCGGGCATGTACCCGGACGGCGAATACGACCTGGCCGGCTTCGCCGTCGGCGCGGTGGAAAAGTCGCAGCTCATCGACGGCAGCAAGATCGCCCCGGGCGACGTGGTGCTGGGCCTGGCCTCGTCGGGCATCCACTCGAACGGCTACTCGCTGGTACGCAAGATTATTCAAGTGGCCAAGCCGGACCTGGAAGGCGACTTCCACGGGCGCAAGCTGGCCGACGTGTTGATGGCGCCGACCCGCATCTACGTGAAACCGCTGCTGGCGCTGATGCAGTCGATGGAAGTGAAGGGCATGGTGCACATCACCGGCGGCGGCCTGGTCGAGAACATCCCGCGCGTGCTGGCCGACAACCTGACGGCCGTGCTCGATGCCAAGTCGTGGACCATGCCGCCACTGTTCCAGTGGCTGCAGCAGCACGGCGGCGTGGCTGACGCCGAGATGCACCGCGTGTTCAACTGCGGCATCGGCATGACCGTCATCGTGGCCAAGGAAAACGCCGACGCCGCGATGGCCCAGCTGCAGGCCGCCGGCGAGACCGTCTACCGCATCGGCGAGATCCGCGCCCGTGAGGAAGGCCAGGCGCAGACCGTGGTGGTGTAAATAACGCAGGGTGAAATAACGTAGGGTGGGCGCCCCTGTGCCCACCTTCGGCGCTGGCGTATCGCTCACATTTTGGTGGGCACGGTGCGCCCACCCTACGTTACCAGGCAAAGCAAAAGGCGCTCCGCGGAGCGCCTTTTTTTCATCCCGCTACTTCGCGCCGCTGCCGATGTTCTGCTCCAGGAATTTCTCCACCCGGGTCCAGAAATCGATGCGATTCGCTTCCAGCGTCAGGCCGTGCCCTTCGTCCGGGTATTCGACCCAATCGACCGCGCTGTTGTGCTTCTTGACGGCATCGCGGAACAGGGTGCCGTGGTAGAGCGGCACGCGATGGTCGACGCCGCCGTAGGCCAGCAGCAGCGGCGCCTTGATGCGCGCTGCCTGCTGGATGGGGGAGGTGGCCTGGAGCTGGGCCGCGTCGCGGGCCTGGTCGCCCACCAGCACCGGCAAGCCGTATTGCAGGTAGGCGTCCGAGGCGTCCGAGACCGCGCTCCAATGGCCGTCATGCAGCAAATTGATGTCGGTAACACCCATCCAATCGATCGCGCAGCGGTACAGGCCAGGGTCATTGACGACGCCCATCAGTGCGGCATAGCCGCCATAGCTGCCGCCGGCAATGCAGATCCGGCCGGCGTCGGCATAACCCTGCTGGATGGCCCAACGCGCGCCGTCGGCGATGTCGTCCTGCATGCTCAGTCCCCATTGTCTCCAGCCGGCGCGGAAGTGGGCGTGGCCGTAACCGGTGCTGCCGCGGTACTCGGGCTCAAGCACCGCATAGCCGCGCGAAGCCAGGAACTGGGCTTGCGCCTCCCAGCCCATTTCGGTGCCGCGCACGAAGGGCCCGCCATGCACCAGCAGCACCAGCGGCAGGTTCTTCGGAGCGGCGCTTGCCGGCAGCGTCAGCAGGGCCGGAATCGCACGACCGTCGCGCGCCTTGTAGCGCACGAATTGCTGACCACTCATCTCGGCCGGCTTGATCGCGGCGTGCGATTCGCCGACCTTGTTCAGCTTGCCAGTCTTGATGTCGGCCAGCCAGAACACCGGGGGCTGGACGTCGGAATACGATTCCACCAGCACGTGGGCAGCCTGCGGATTGCGCGCTACCGTGATCAGGTTGATGGTGTTCGGCAGTTGCTGGTCGATCTTTGCTTGCACGGCCTTCATGCCGGCATCGAACCAGACGTTTTCGCGAGCATCGGTGAGGAGGTTCACGCCCAGCAGCTTGTCCTTGTTCGCCACCAAACTGCCTTGAAAGTCGTAACCGGGCGCGTTCAGGACCGGCGCCGGGCTGAGCTTGCCGGTGGCGGTGTCGACCGTGTAGAGCGCGCTGGTATCGTTGCCGTTGTTGGCCTCCACATACAGCAGGCCGTCCGGGCCAAAACCAAGCGGCGTAAACGCGGCGTCGTCGCGCTGGAAGGCCACGGCCTGGTAGAGCTGGCGCCAGGACTGGCTGCCCGGCGCGCGGTAGTACAGGATCAGCCTGTCGTCCCTGAGCACCGACGCCAAGCGTGGCTCGCCGTCCTGGCCAAGCCGCCACTTGCTGACCTTGCCGGGACGGTCGACCAGTTGCGAGAGCCCGGTCACGGTATTCAGGCGCAGCAGATTATTGTTCACCACACGTCCCGCGTTGTCGAATTCAGGCGCAACCACGTAGATGTATTCCGAGTCCTGGCTGCCGGGCTGGGGCAGCATGAAGGTGTTCCAGGGAAGCATGCGTTTCTGCGCCAGCGTGCTGCCCTTGGTCACGCCACGGCCCACTCGACGTGCGGCCAGCTGGAGGAAACCTTCGCCGTCCCGGTTCACCGCGAACAGGCCGGCCGCAAAGTACATGTCGCCGGGGCCGATGTTCCTGTCCATCACGTCGAAAACCAGGCGTTCGTCGTTTACCCACTGGAAATCGCGGACATCGGAGTCGGCAAAGGCGGCGGCGACCTTGACGCTGTTGTCCTGCAAATCGACCACCATCAGACGCATGGGCTTGCCCGGTGCGCCGCTGCGCGCGGCAAGATAGCGTCCGCTCGGCGAAAGCGTGGCGCCGCCGAATTCGGCGTTACCGAAGAAGGCCTCGACTGGCGGCCTGGATGCCTTCGCCGCGGAAGCCGACGGCAGGACGCATGCGCACGAGAGGAGGACGCCGAGTACCAGGCTCAGTGGCAGGGAGGAGGAAACACGCATGAGAATGATGTTTTCAGGAAAAAGAATGGCCCGGAGCATAACAGTGTACGACAGGCAAAAAGCTCTCCAATTGTCACTCTGCGATAAGGCGCGCAGTCCCGCGCGCCCCATGCAAAAAGGCGTCCCGCAGGACGCCTGTGGCCATCGGATCGACTGGCTCAGTTTGCTTTCGCCCGGCTGCCGATGTGCTGGTCGAGGAATTTCTCGACCCGGCTCCAGAAGTCGACCCGGTTCGCCGGCAGGCGCCAGCCGTGGCCCTCGTCCTGGTAGGCGATCCACTCGACCTGCGGGTTGGTCGGCTTGATCGCGTCCATGAACTTGCGCCCATGGTACATCGGCACCCGGCGGTCGACGCCGCCGTAGGCCAGCATCAAGGGCGCCTTGATGCGCGCCGCCTGCTGGATCGGCGAGGTCGCCTTCAGTTGCTCGGCATCCTTGACCTGGTCGCCGATCATGTCGGGCATGCCGTACTGCTTCCACTGCTCGGTCATGTCGGAGGTGAAGCTCCAGTGTCCGTCGTAGAGCAGGTTGATGTCGGTGACGCCGACCCAGTTGATGCCGCACTTGTACAGGTCCGGATCGTTGACCAGGCCCATCAGGGTGGCGTAGCCGCCGTAGCTGGCCCCGGCCATGCAGATGCGCTTGGGATCGGCGTAGCCCTGGGCGATGGCCCAGCGCGTGCCGTCGGCGATGTCGTTCTGCATGGCCAGGCCCCATTGCTTCCAGCCGGCGCGGAAGTGCCTGCTGCCGTAGCCGGTGCTGCCGCGGAAGTCCGGTTCGAGCACGGCATAGCCGCGCGAGGCGAGGAACTGGGTTTCGGGATTCCAGCCCCAGCTATTGCCGCGCACATAAGGGCCGCCGTGCACCAGCACCACCATCGGCGCATTCTTCGCGCCGCCGGCCGGCAGGGTCAGCAGGGCAGGAATCTCCATGCCGTCGCGCGCCTTGTAGCGCACCGGGTCCTGGCGCCCCATGCGTTTCGGATCGATGCCGGGATAGGCTTCGCCGACCGGATTGATGGCGCCGGTCCTGATGTTGTACAGGTTGTAGTGCAAGGGCCGCGTATCCGAATACGACTTCACCAGCGCCCACTCGTTGTGGTTCCCCGACGGGAAGGACATCAGGTTGACGGTGCCGGGCAGGGCCGCGTCGAGCTTCTTCTGGACTTCCTGCATGGCTGGATCGAACCAGACGATCGTTTCGGCATCGGTTTGCAATTGGATGCCCAGCAGCTTGTCGCCGCTGCGCACCAGGTCGCCCGAGAAATCGTAGCCGGGCGTGACCAGCAGCGGCTCGGCACTGAGCTGGCCGGTGGCCAGGTCGACGGTGTACACGCTCTGGGTGTCCTGGCCGTTATTGGCGACCGCGTACAGCGTGCCGTCGCTGCCGAAGCCCAGCGGCGTGAAGGCACCCTTGCCGCCCTTGTAGGCGTTGAATGTCGCCAGTGCGCGCCACTGGTCGTTGTTGCGCGGGTCGCGGTAATAGATCGTGACCTGGCCCTTCTCGGACGCCCTCGCCAGGCGCGGCTCGCCCTTGTGGTCGAGCATCCAGCTGCTCACCGCGGCGGGACGCTGCACGACCTGGGAGGCGCCGGTCACGGTGTTCAGGCGCAGCAGGTTCACGTGGCGCAGCTCGCCGTTGCCGCGGTCGACATCGTACTCGCGGCTCTCGACATAGATCCACTCGGAATCCTGGGCGCCGCGCTGGCCGAGCATGTAGGTATGCCATGGCAGCATCCGGCTGGCGATGTGCGAGCCAGTCGTTTCCTCGGCCTCGCCGCGGCGGCTGGCCAGCTGGCGCAGCCTGGCGCCGTCGCGGTCGACGGCATACAGGCCGGCCGCCAGGTATTGGCCGCCCGGGCCGACCTGGTTGTCGGTCACATTGAAGACCAGGCGGCTGTCGTTGACCCACTCGACATCGAGGATGTCGACATTGTTGTAGCCGGCGACCAGCTTGGCGCTATGCTCTTTCAGGTCGATCACGACCAGGAAATCGCGGCGGCCGGCTGCGCCCGAGATCGCCGCCAGGTAGCGCGCATTCGGCGAGAGCTTGGCGTCGGCCAGCACCGGATTGATGAAGAAGCGCTCGATCGGCGGCAGGGCGGGATCGGGCGCGGCGTGCAGGGGCGCGCAGGCGCACAGGGCCAGCGCCAGCGCGGCGCCGAGCTGGCGGAGGAGGGGGCGTGAAAGCATGGTTTCCGTTCAGGTTGTTATGGTCGTCCGCGTCCTGACAGCGAACTCTTTTGCCCGCAAGAATATCAGTTGCTTGTTTGGAAAAGCTCTCCAATTCTCACGGCTGTCGACCCGCTTTCCGCCCTGCACAAGGACACGCTAGCGCCCGCTTTCCCGGTGCAGCACCTTCGGCACCCTGGCCCCGCGCAGGCGGAAGGCATCCGGCATGCCCGAGCCCAGCAGGGGGCGCAGGTAGAGCCGGAAGGCATCGGTGACGTCGGTGCCGCTTTCGCTGATGAAGGCGTCTTCCATCGTGCGCGTCTTGCCGGCAACGAAGTCCAGGGGCAGCAGTTCGTAGTCGACCGAATAGAAACCGGTGCGGCGGATCGCCACCGAACCGTCGGCGTCGCCCCAGAACGCGAACTGCACCGCCTTCTCGCCGACTTCGCGCGCCTCGCGCTGGTCGACGTCCGAAACGCAGCCGATGAAGGAGCGCTGCAGGTAGCCGAAGGTGTCGCCGCGCACGCGCTTGATGCCGAGTTTCGACTTGATCTCGTCGCACAGCAGGTCGGCCAGGGCGCCGCTGCCCGAGAGCTGGACGTTGCCGTGGTCGTCGCGCTCGATCTCCTTTGCCAGCAGGGTGGCGACCGGCTCGCCCGAGGCGTCGTGGATGCCTTCCGAGACCGCGATCACGCAGCGCCCGTGACGCTCGTACATGGATTTCACGTCGTCCAGGAAGCGCGCCAGCTCGAAGGTGCGCTCGGGCAGGTAGATCAGGTGCGGCCCGTCGTCCGGGAACTTCTTGCCGAGTGCGGATGCGGCGGTGAGGAAGCCCGCGTGGCGCCCCATCACCACGCCGACGTAGACCCCGGGCAGCGCGGCGTTGTCGAGGTTGGCGCCGGCGAAGGCCTGGGCCACGAAGCGCGCCGCCGAGGGAAAGCCGGGCGTGTGGTCGTTGCCGACCAGGTCGTTGTCGATGGTCTTCGGGATGTGGATGCTGCGCAGCGGATAGCCGGCCTGGCGCGCCTGCTCGCTGACGATGCGCACGGTGTCGGCCGAATCGTTGCCGCCGATGTAGAAGAAATGTTCGATCTCGTGCGCGCGCAGCACCTCGAAGATGCGCCGGCAATAGGCGATATCGGGCTTGTCGCGGGTCGAGCCCAGGCTCGACGAAGGCGTGGCGGCCACCAGCTCCAGGTTGTGGCTGGTTTCCTGGGTGAGGTCGATGAAGTCCTCGTCGACGATCCCGCGCACCCCGTGCAGGGCGCCGTAGACCCGGGTCACGCCCGGGAAGCGGCGCGCTTCGAGCGCCACCCCGACCATCGACTGGTTGATGACGGCGGTCGGCCCGCCTCCCTGTGCAACAAGAATTTTCCCTGACGACATACGCACTCCTTTCGTAGTGGACTGCAGAAAAAACCTGTGTGACGCCTAGAGCACCTTACAAGGCCTTCAGGGCAAGGGATGCGGCCAACCGACGTAGCGTCGAAGACAGTACGCCTGTACGGCGAGACGCTGCAACGCAGCCATGGAGGTCTTGTTAGGCGCTCTTATTCGGGGGCTCGGATATAGTCGACCAGCCCATTGCTCGCCCGGCTGGGCGGGGCGGTGAGCAGGCTGACCAGCACCACGGTCGCAATCCCCGCGGGCACCCCGAAGATGCCGGCGGACATGTGCGCGATATCGAACCAGGCCGCATCCATCCGACCGCCCAGGGCGGGATTGGTGCGGAACATATAGTAGAGGCAGGTCAGGAAGCCGGCGATCATGCCCGCAACCGCCCCGGCCTGGTTGGCGCGTTTCCAGAACACGCCCAGCACCAGCGCCGGGAAGAGGGTCGAGGCCGCCAGCGAGAAGGCGGCGCCCACCAGCGACAGGATGTCGGCCGGCTTCTGCGAGGCGGCGTAGGCGGCGATGAAGGCCACGGCCAGCAGGAGCAGTTTCGAGATCGTCACCCGCTTCTGGGTCGAGGCGCCGGGATCGACCAGCTTGTAGTAGACATCGTGCGAGAGCGCGTTCGAGATCGCCAGCAGCAGGCCGTCGGCGGTGGACAGCGCCGCCGCCAGCCCGCCGGCCGCGACCAGTCCGGAAATGACATAGGGCAGGCCGCCGATCTCCGGCGTGGCCAGCACCAGCACGTCGCCGTCGATGGCGATCTCGGCCAGTTGCACCAGGCCGTCGCCGTTGATGTCGCTGACACTGATGAGCGGATTGACCTTGTCGACGTTGGCCCAGTACGAGATCCAGGTCGGCAGCGAACGGAAGTCGCTTCCGACCAGGCTCGTGTAGATGTCGTATTTCGCCAGCACCGCCAGCGCCGGGATGCTGAGATAAATCAGCAGGATGAAGAACAGGGTCCAGAACACCGACACCCGCGCCTCGCCCACCGAGGGCGTGGTGTAGGAACGCATCAGGATGTGGGGCAGGGCGGCGGTGCCGAACATCAGGCAGAACACCAGGGCAAGGAAATTGTTGCGGCGCGCGTTCGACTCGGCCTCGGTGGCGCCGGGGAAGGGCGCGGCGTGGGGCTGCGGCGGCCGGGCGCGCGCCAGCAGGCGGGCGCGCTGCTCGCGCCACAGGCCTTCCGCGTCTTCCGGCGTCTTCGGGTAGGCCGCCAGCGCCCGTTCGGCGTTGCGCACGTCGGCCAGCGAGGCGTTGCGCAGGCGCGCCGCGTCGAGCCGGCGCTGGGCTTCCAGGCGTCCCTGTTCCCAGGACGCCGGCAGCGCCGCCAGCCGGGCGCCGTACTCTTCGGCCTCGCGCCGGAAGCGTGCGCGCACTTCGGCTTCGCGCGGGTCTTGCGCCAGCTGGGATTCGCGCTGGGCCAGTTTCGGCAGCACCGAACCATAGGCGACCTGGGGCAGGGGATTGTCGGCATGCTTGGCCGACAGCCACATGGTCGGGATCAGGAAGGCCACCAGGATGATGATGTACTGCGCCACCTGGGTCCAGGTGATGCCGCGCATGCCGCCCAGGAAGGAGCAGACCAGGATGCTGGCGAGGCCGAGGAAGATGCCGACCGAGAAGTCGACGCCGGTGAAGCGCGAGGCGATCAGGCCCACCGCGTAGATCTGGGCCACCACGTAGATGAAGGAGACGATGATGGTGGCGCCGACGGCGATGGCCCGCACCGGTCCGCCGCGCCCGCCCGCGCCGCCGGCGTAGCGGGCGGCCAGGAAGTCGGGAATCGTGTACTGGGCGAACTTGCGCAAATAAGGGGCGATCAGCAGGGCGACCAGGCAATAGCCGCCGGTCCAGCCCATGATGTAGGCCAGCGCGTCGAAGCCATATAGATACAGGCCGCCCGCCAGGCTGATGAAGCTGGCCGCCGAGATCCAGTCGGCGGCCGTGGCCATGCCGTTGAACAGGGCCGGCACGCGCCGCCCCGCGACATAGTATTCGGTGACGTTCGAGGTGCGGCTGACCACGCCGATGGTGGCGTAGAGCACGATGGTGGCGAACATGAAGAGGTGGCCGATCCACAGGCGCGGCATGCCTTCTTTCTCCAGCATCGTCAGCGCCAGCAGGAAGCCGGCGAAGCAGGCGCAGAACCAGGCATAGTAGCCGGACAGGCGGCGGAAATAGCGCTTGTTGCCGCTCACGCGGTTTCCTCCAGCGCCCGCGCATAGGCCGCATCGAGGCGGCGCATGCGCCAGGCGTAGAGGCCGATGATGGCCAGGCAGACCAGGGCCGCTCCCTGGGCCGCCATGTAGAACGACAGGGGCCAGCCGAACACGGTGATGCGGGCCAGCTCGCGCGCGAAGAACACCGTGCAAAAGCCCGTGGCGACCCACAGCGCCAGCAGGACGGCGGTCAGGCGGCGGGTCTGGCGCCAGTGAAAGGCGCGGGCGGCCAGCAGCTGGCGCTGGCGCCGGATGTCCGAGTCGGGCGAGGGCGAGGGCGAGGACATAGGGTCAGGCGGCATCGATGGGTTCGGTGGCAGGTGGCGGAAAGGTCAGCCGGAACAGGCTGCCTGGATATTTTTTCGAGTGGCTGCGCGGGTTGTTGAAGATGTCCACTTCCGCGCCGTGCTGCTGGGCGATCTCGCGCACGATCGCCAGGCCCAGGCCGCTGCCGGTCGCGCTCGAACCGAGGATGCGGTAGAAGCGTTCGAACACGTGGGGGCGCTCGGCGGGGGCGATGCCGGGGCCGGTGTCCTCGACTTCGAGCAGGGCGTGTTCGCCGTCGCGCCGCACGCGCACGGTGACGCTGCCGCCGGCGGGCGTGTAGCGCAGGGCGTTGTCGATCAGGTTCGAGAGCAGCTCGCGCAGCATCAGGGCGTTGCCGGCGATGATGACCGGCTCGTCGTGCGGCTCGTAGCCGAGGTCGATGTCGTGGGTGAACGAGGCCTGCACCCAGTCCTGCACCACGGCGCGCGCCAGCGCCCCGAGTTCGAGGTCCTCGAAGGCCAGGCCGGCGTGCGGCTGGTTTTCCGCGCGCGCCAGGGCCAGCAACTGGTTCACCAGGCGGGTTGCGGATTCCGAACTCTTCGCCAGTTGCTCCAGCGAGCGGTGGATCTCGTCCGGATCGACCTGGCGCAAGGCGAGCTCGGACTGCATGCGCATGCCGGCCAGCGGCGTCTTCATCTGGTGCGCGGCGTCGGCGATGAAACGCTTCTGCATGTCGATGGTCTGGGCCAGGCGCCCGAGCATCTCGTTGAGAGAACCGACCAGCGGCGAGATTTCTTCCGGCACCTGGCGCGAGTCGATGGGCGACAGGTCGTCGGAGGAACGTGCGCGTATCCTTTCCTGCAGCTCGGCCAGGGGGGAGAGGCCGCGCGAGAGCGCGAACCAGACCAGGGCCAGGATGATCGGCAGGATGATGAACTGGGGCAGGATCACGCCCTTGATGATCTCGTTGGCCAGCAGGGCGCGCTTTTCCAGGGTTTCGGCCACCTGCACCAGGACCTTGCGCGGCGGCGGCGGCTCGATCGGCGTCGCGGCATCCATGCTGTGCAGGGGATCGAGGTTCACGTAGAGGTAGGCCACGCGCACCGGCGTGCCGTGCACGGCGTCGTTGCGGAAGTGGACGGCGCCATCGCGGTCGCTTTCCTCTTCGCGCGGACGCGGCAGCTCGCGGTCGCCGTCGACGTGCAGGCCGCGCGGGTCGATGATCTGGAAATAGACGCTGTCGACGTCGTCGGCGCGCAGGATGTCGCGCGCGCTGCCGGGCAGGCTGGCGGCGATCGTGCCGTCGACCTCGCGCACCTGCTGGGCCAGCACCGTGACCCGGTCTTCCAGGGCGTGGTCGAAGGGCTGGTTGGCGATCGACTTCGCCACCAGGTAGGTGATGGCGATGCTCATCGGCCACAGCAGCAGGAGCGGCGCCAGCATCCAGTCGAGGATTTCGCCGAACAGCGAATGCTGGATGCTTTCCTCGGGCTCGGGATTCGGCGGGACATACAGCGGCTCGGGCACGGCAGCGGGCAGGTCGCTGTCGGACGGCGCGAGGCCCGCGTCGCAGTCGTTCACTTGTGTTCGGCGGCCTGTTCGGAGTGTGCGCCGGCGCCGGCACGGGAAGCGTCGGAGAATTTCTCGAGGCAGTAGCCGAGTCCGCGCACGGTGGCGATGCGCACGCCGCCGACCTCGATCTTCTTGCGCAGCCTGTGCACATACACCTCGATGGCGTTGTTCGACACCTCTTCGCCCCACTCGCACAGGTGGTCGACCAGTTGCTCCTTCGACACCAGACGCCCGGTGCGCGCCAGCAGGATCTCGAGCAGGCCCAGTTCGCGCGCCGACAGGTCGAGCATCTGCTCGTTGATATAAGCGCTGCGCCCGACCTGGTCGTAGGACAGCGGACCATGGCGAATCACGGCCGGGCCGCCGCCGGCGCCGCGCCGGGTCAGCGCCCGCACCCGCGCTTCGAGCTCGGACAGCGCGAAGGGCTTGGCCATGTAGTCGTCGGCGCCGAGGTCGAGTCCCTCGACGCGCTGCTCGACGGAGTCGGCCGCGGTCAGGATCAGCACCGGCAGCAGCGACGAGCGCGCGCGCAGGCGGCGCAGCACTTCGAGACCGGACATCTTGGGCAAACCGAGGTCCAAGATCAGGAGATCGAACTCCTGGGTGGAAAGCGCGGTATCGGCGTCGGCGCCGTTGCGCACGCAGTCGATCGCATAGCCGGACTGGCGCAGCGAGCGCGTCAGCCCGTCCGCGAGTACGCTATCATCTTCGGCAAGTAGAATTCGCATGGTTACACCCTGTTTTTCGATTAAACCTCGCTGCTGCCTTCATTGTGTTTGATTTAGCGCAACAATGCGAGCTTTCTCAAACCACGGGGGCCGGGAAGCACTGATTTATTCTGACGGATGGGATTGGCCATGGAAAAAAGCGGCCGGCAAGGCGCAAACCGCAGCCATACCGCGTGGTATGGCGAGGATTTGCAACGCAGCAGGACGTTTTTTCTCCAGGCCAAGGCCGCCGTCACGAATAAATCAGTACTTCCCTAGATAGCGCTTGCCAAAACCACTGGATTTTTATACAGTACTAGGTATTGAAACGCGCGATGGCGCCCACACCTTGGTTACCTCCAAGACTGAAAGAAAATTATGGACGACAAAAAACTCGCAGTAAACGCCTCCGAAAAAGGCAAGGCGCTGGCGGCCGCCCTCGCGCAGATCGAAAAGCAGTTCGGTAAGGGTTCCGTCATGCGCATGGACACCAATGCGCCGGTGGAAGAAGTGCAAACCGTGTCCACCGGCTCGCTGGGCCTGGACATCGCTCTCGGCGTCGGCGGTCTGCCGCGCGGTCGTATCGTGGAAATCTACGGTCCGGAATCCTCGGGTAAGACCACGCTGACCCTGCAGACCATCGCCCAGATGCAAAAGCTCGGCGGCACCTGCGCCTTCATCGATGCCGAGCACGCGCTCGACGTCGGCTACGCGCAAAAGCTGGGCATCAAGCTCGACGAGCTGCTGATCTCGCAGCCGGATACCGGCGAGCAGGCGCTGGAAATCACCGACGCCCTGGTGCGTTCGGGTTCGGTCGACCTCGTGGTCATCGACTCGGTGGCGGCACTGACCCCGCGCGCCGAGATCGAAGGCGACATGGGCGACTCGCTGCCGGGCCTGCAAGCCCGTCTGATGTCGCAGGCACTGCGCAAGCTGACCGCCTCGATCAACCGTACCAACACGCTGGTCGTCTTCATCAACCAGATCCGTATGAAGATCGGCGTGATGTTCGGCAGCCCGGAAACCACGACCGGCGGTAACGCGCTGAAGTTCTACGCC
Organism: Pseudomonadota bacterium; assembly: GCA_040755875.1. Taxonomy (GTDB): domain Bacteria; phylum Pseudomonadota; class Gammaproteobacteria; order Burkholderiales; family Burkholderiaceae_D; genus Telluria. Next base: position 183,736 of record JBFLZJ010000004.1, read on the forward strand.
TCCGTGCGTATGGACATCCGCCGTACCGGCTCGATCAAGTCCGGCGACGAGGTGATCGGTAACGAAACCAAGGTCAAGGTCGTCAAGAACAAGATTGCGCCGCCGTTCAAGGAAGCCCACTTCGACATTCTGTACGGAGAAGGCACCTCGCGCGAAGGCGAAATCCTGGACCTGGGCGCCGACAACAAGATCGTCGAGAAGTCGGGTTCCTGGTACAGCTACAACGGCGAACGCATCGGCCAGGGCAAGGACAACGCCCGTCAGTTCCTGAAGGATCGTCCGGCACTGGCACGCGAGATCGAGAACAAGGTCCGCGCGGCGCTGGGTGTGCGCGAACTGCCGCCGGTCGCTGCCGACGGCGACGATACCCCGAAGCTGAAGGCCGTGTCGGAATAAGCTTGACCGTGCTTTGACTGCGCTTTGACTGTTCTGATAGCAGCACCATGCCCGCGCCACCCTTGAGCCTGAAGGCCCGGGCCCTGCGCTTCCTCTCCATGAGGGAGCACAGCCGGCTCGAGCTGGGCCGCAAGCTGGCGCGCCATGCCGAGGAGGGCGACGATGTCGAAGCCCTTCTCGATTTCCTCGAAAAGAATAACTGGTTGTCGCAGGAGCGTTTCGCCGAATCCCTGATTCACCGAAAAGCTTCCCGCTACGGCAACAGCCGCGTCGTGGCCGAATTGCAGAGCCACGGCGTGAACGGCGAGGCACTCGCCGAGCTCAAGTCCGAACTGGCCGAGAGCGAAACAGCGCGCGCCGTCGAAGTCTGGCGCCGCAAGTTCGGAACCGTCGCGCAGGATGCGCACGAGCGCGCCAAGCAGATGCGCTTCCTGATGGCGCGCGGCTTTTCCCAGCGCGCCGTGCGCGAGGCGCTCAAGGGCGCCCCGGACGACGACGATTTTTGACCTGAAGCGCCTGACAAACCCCTAGGCAAGGGTGCAGCCACCCAGGATGCAGCCATCCGGGATGCCGCTACCCGGGATGCGGCCGCCCGACGCATTGTCGAAGACAGTGCGCTGGTGCGGCGAAACCATGCAACGCCGCCCTGCGGGATTGTCAGATGCTCCCAGGCGCCAGCGCGGAGCGCCATTCGCCGATATGCTCTGCATATTCCTCAACGACGGATGGCGCTGCGCGCTGGCGCCTGATTCCAAGAACACTTCAAGCCGCAGGCACGGCCACTCCAGTCCGTGGCGCCTGTCGGCTACCCGAGCGCTCGAGAAGGGACAACATGAAAGCGTTGCTCGCACTAGGACTGGCTGCCGGCCTCATCGGCTGCGCCCAGGCGCCCAGCACCCCCGCTGGCGTCTATATTCTCAGCACTGCCGACATGTCCATCGTCCTCGACGTGCGTGCCGGCGGCGATTACGTCCTCCAGACCAGCGGCCCGGGCCGCAATACCGACGAGATCCGCGGCTCCTGGCGCGAAGCGAATGGCCCGGCCCTGTCGGTGTCGTTTTCCGGCATCGTCTGGAACGGCACCGAGCCCGAGGCGGGCGAGGGCACCTGGTCCGCGACCATCGACAGCGATGCCCAGATCTGCCTCGACGGCGAAGGCCTGCACTGCTTCTTCCGGAACGACCTTTCCTGAGTCCGTCCCGCGTGACCGGCGCCCCGCGCCTGCCTGGGCAATATTGACAGGCTTGCCATCGTTTTACGTTTTCCCGCCTTCTATTATGGTCAATGGGTCATGTTGCAGTGCAACCGCTATCGGCCTGTGCTAAACTTTGACGGTTTAAGCAGCGCCGCATGAGCGGTTGTTGCCGCAGAAGCTGCGGCAACGTGCATCAGCACACCGGCTGCATACATTTGACCGCCGCCCTGTCGGCACCGTTTTTATGCCTTTGTCTTCTCCCGCTCCGCGCCAGCTCCGGCACACGCGCGCCATTACCGTCGAAGCGTACGCGCGCGACGATGGCCTGTGGGACCTCGACGCGCGTATCCGCGACATCAAGGCACAGGATATCCCGCTCGCTTCCGGCACGCGTCCGGCCGGCACCCCGGTGCACGACCTGAGCCTGCGCATCACCATCAATCGCGACCTCGAGATCGTCGACGCCGAAGCTGCGTCCGACTCGGTGCCGTATCCTGGCTATTGCGACACCATCGGCCCGGCTTACAAGAAGCTGGTCGGGCTGTCGCTCGCCAAGCATTTCCGGTTGCACCTGAAAGACCGCCTCTCGGGCGTGCTCGGCTGCACCCATTTGACTGAACTGGCGCAGGTCTTGCCCACCGCGGCAATCCAGGCCTTCGCCGATGATGCGTTCGAGACGCGCAATGCCGCCCAAGGCGACGCTGAGCGTCCTTACGAGATCGACCGTTGCCACGCGCTGCGCGCCGACGGTCCTGCCGTGGCACGGTATTACCCTCGTTGGGCGATCAAGGCCGTACCGGGTTAAACTCCGATGTCGAAGTTTTCCAATTAACTATCCATATCAGTAACAGAAGAAGGGAAGCCAGCATGAAAATCCATGAGTATCAGGGCAAAGAAATCCTCCGAAAGTTCGGGGTGACGGTACCGCGCGGCATTCCGTGCATGTCGGTGGAAGAGGCCGTCAAGGCAGCTGAAGAGCTGGGCGGCCCGGTCTGGGTCGTCAAGGCCCAGATCCATGCTGGCGGCCGCGGCAAGGGCGGCGGCGTGAAGGTTGCCAAGTCGCTGGAACAGGTCAAGGAATACGCCGACCAGATCATGGGCATGCAGCTCGTGACCCACCAGACCGGTCCGGAAGGCCAGAAAGTGCGCCGCCTGCTGATCGAAGAAGGCGCCGACATCAAGAAGGAACTGTACGTTTCGCTGGTCACCGACCGCGTCACCCAGAAGGTCGTCCTGATGGCCTCGTCGGAAGGCGGCATGGACATCGAGGAAGTCGCGCACTCGAACCCGGAAAAGATCCACTCGATCGCCATCGACCCGGCCATCGGCCTGACCGATGCGCAAGCCGACGACATCGCCGCCAAGATCGGCGTGCCGGAAGGCTCGATCGCCGATGCGCGCGCCAACCTGCAGGGCCTGTACAAGGCATACTGGGAAACCGACGCATCGCTGGCTGAAATCAACCCGCTGATCCTGACCGGCTCGGGCAAGGTCATCGCGCTGGACGCGAAGTTCAACTTCGACTCGAACGCCCTGTTCCGTCACCCGGAAATCGTCGCCTACCGCGACCTGGACGAAGAAGATCCGGCAGAAGTCGAAGCATCGAAGTTCGACCTGGCCTACATCTCGCTGGACGGCAACATCGGCTGCCTGGTGAACGGCGCCGGCCTGGCCATGGCCACCATGGACACCATCAAGCTGTTCGGCGGCGAGCCGGCCAACTTCCTGGACGTCGGCGGCGGTGCGACCGCAGAGAAGGTCACCGAAGCCTTCAAGATCATGCTGAAGAACCCGGGCCTGAAAGCCATCCTGGTCAACATCTTCGGCGGCATCATGCGCTGCGACGTGATCGCCGAAGGCGTGATCACCGCGTCGAAAGCCGTGTCGCTGCAAGTGCCGCTGGTCGTGCGCATGAAGGGCACCAACGAAGACCTGGGCAAGAAGATGCTGGCCGACTCGGGCCTGCCGATCATCTCGGCCGATACGATGGAAGATGCAGCCAAGGCTGTTGTCGCCGCTGCCGCTGGTAAAGCCTAATTCGAAGGAATAAACAAATGTCGATCCTGATCAACAAAGATACAAAAGTCATCACCCAGGGTATCACCGGCAAGACCGGTCAGTTCCATACCCGTATGTGCCGCGACTACGCGAACGGCCGTGAAGCCTTCGTCGCAGGCGTGAACCCGAAGAAAGCTGGCGAAGACTTCGAAGGCATCCCGATCTACGCATCGGTCAAGGAAGCGAAATCCGAAACCGGCGCGACCGTCTCGGTCATCTACGTTCCGCCGGCAGGCGCAGCCGCCGCCATCTGGGAAGCTGTCGAAGCCGAACTGGAACTGGCGATCTGCATCACCGAAGGCATCCCGGTCCGCGACATGATGGAAATCAAGGACCGCATGGCCAAGGCCGGCTCCAAGACCCTGCTGCTGGGCCCGAACTGCCCAGGCCTGATCACCCCGGACGAAATCAAGATCGGCATCATGCCGGGTCACATCCACAAGAAGGGCCGCATCGGCGTCGTCTCGCGCTCGGGCACCCTGACCTATGAAGCAGTCGGTCAGCTGACCGCGCTGGGCCTGGGCCAGTCGTCGGCAGTCGGCATCGGCGGCGACCCGATCAACGGTCTGAAGCACATCGACGTCATGAAGATGTTCAACGACGATCCGGACACCGATGCAGTCATCATGATCGGCGAGATCGGCGGTCCTGACGAAGCCAACGCTGCGCGCTGGATCAAGGACAACATGAAGAAGCCGGTCGTCGGCTTCATCGCTGGCGTCACCGCGCCTCCGGGCAAGCGCATGGGCCACGCCGGCGCGCTGATCTCGGGCGGCGACGACACCGCGCAAGCCAAGCTGGACATCATGGAAGAGTGCGGCATCAAGACCACCAAGAACCCGTCGGAAATGGCGCGCCTGCTGAAGGCCATGCTGTAATCCCGGACGATTCTTGTCTTTGAAGAGGGGAGCCTGCGGGCTCCCCTTTTTATTTGCGCCAACGCAGCCGCCTGCAGAGGCTGGTGCGGCATCATGCCGGCGGCCGGGCCGGCACGAACAAGGGTGACAATCTTTGCGCAAGGACGCGTTGCTCGACAGAAATTGCGCATGAGCTGACAAAATTTGTCACTCATCAAGCAAGCTCTTCCGTAAATCGTCGCTTTTATTGTAGAGAAACTAATGATTTACCGGGGAAACGACCTGGCACGGCGTTTGCAATAGATGAAGCGTGGCACCAAACATTGCAGTACCAACCAAACGCAGCACCAACCAATTACCTGACCTGGAGAGAATCACCATGAAATCGATGAAAATCGTTAAGAAAGCCCAAGCCGGCTTCACCCTGATCGAACTGATGATCGTTGTCGCCATCATCGGCATCCTGGCCGCCGTCGCTATCCCGGCCTACCAGGACTACATCGCCAAGTCGAAGGCTGCTGCTGCCTACGCCGACATCAGCGGCGGCAAGACCGGCTACGAAATGGCTGTTGTCGAAGGCAAGGTCAGCACCGACGCCGAATACATGACCGCCTCTGGCCTGGCTGGCGAAACCGGCAACTGCTCGGAAATCGCCGTCAACGCTCCGGTGGACGGCGGCGGTGCAGTGATGACCTGCACGATCGCTAACCCGGGCCGCCTGGCTGCTGATGCCGATACCGCTCCGACCATCGCCCTGAGCCGTTCGGCTGCTGGCGCCTATACCTGCGTGACGACCGGTTTCGGCGACACCGAAAAATTCCTGCCGACCGGCTGCTCCCAGGGTGCTGCTACTCCTGACGCTGGTGCCGGTACCGATACCACCACCCCGTAAGCGAACTTGGCAGGAGCCGTCCCCCCGGCTCCCGCCAGTTCCAAGCAAAAAGACCGCCTCGGCGGTCTTTTTGCTTTTGTGCCTTTATCTCAGCATGTCCGCGCGGCCAGCGACATCAGACGATCTTCTGCCGGTCCGCTAGCAAGGCCTCATACGTCATGTTCTGCAGCAGTGTGTAATGCACCGGATCGAGCTCGAGGAACTGCACCCCGTAGGTGAACACTTCCGCATCCCCCGTTTGCACCACGTTGACGTTGCGGATCGAGGCCCGCGTGCTGACCCGCACTTCCTGGTCATCCGGCGGCGCCTTCAGGACGAACTGCAGCTTGAGCGTGTCGTCGTCCTGCGGCAGGCGGCGCGGCGATTCGACCAGGGCGCCCGTCACCGACAGGTTGACGATGGTGCAGGGCTGGACCGCGCCGCCGGTGCCGCCGAGCTGGGCCGGCAAATCCACCTTGACCCGCATCGCGGTGCGCAGGCTGGTGCCCTGGACCGACTTCGGGAAGGAAACGTGCACATAGAACAGCGGCCGCGCGAACACCCGCTCGACGGTGCAGGCGAACGAGCACACCTTCACGCCCGAGAACACGCGGATCGTCAGGCGCTCGCCCTCGGCCAGTGCGATCGGCGCGCCGTTTTCCATCGGGATCTTGAGGATGATGTACTCATCCTTGACGTAGCCGATCAGGCTCGAGAAGTGCTGGACCGGCTTGATGCGGCGATGCGTGATGAACTGCAGGCGGGTGCCGACCTGCAGGTTCATGGTCTCGAAATCGTAGTCCTGGGGCTTGAGTTCCTGTGCCTGGCCAGCATGCATAGTGGTTTTCCGAATAACTGACCGCCTGGCCAGCAAAGACGGGCATGATACCAGTCGTTGCGTCATAGAAAAACCGCCGACTGGACCAGGCAACAAAAAAGCCCGCCGGGCGGCGGGCTTCGTGGCAAGGGGGAGACAGGCTCAGCGCTTCAGGTGCTGGTCGAGCCAGCCGATCACGGTGTGGTGCCAGAGCACCGAGTTCGCCGGCTTCAGCACCCAGTGGTTCTCGTCCGGGAACACCAGCAGCTTGCTCTCGATGCCCTTGCGCTGCAGCGCCGTGAAGGTCGACAGCGCCTGGGCGGTCGGGATGCGGAAGTCGAGGTCGCCCTGGACCACCAGCATCGGGGTCTTCCACTTGTTCACGTGGTGGACCGGGTTGAAGCGCTCGTGGTTCTCCGGCACGGTGAAGTAGGGGCCGCCGCTTTCCCAGTCGGTGAACCATTGCTCCTCGGTCGAGTAGGCCATGCCGCGGGTGTCGAATACGCCGTCGTGGTTGACGATGCATTTGAAGCCGTCCGGCCAGTTACCCTCGATCCAGTTCATCATGTAGCCGCCGTAGGACGCGCCCAGCGCGCAGCTGCGCTCGCGGTCGAGCCAGGGGAACTGCTGCACCGCCGCCGCCAGGCCTTTTTGAAGGTCCTCGAGCGGCTTGCCGCCCCAGTCGCCGCTGATGGAATCGGTGAACTTCTGGCCATAGCCGGTCGAGCCATGGAAGTCGATGAACACGGTGGCATAGCCGGCGCCGGCGTACACCTGCGGATTCCAACGGTAGCTCCAGGCATTGCCGAAGCTGCCTTGCGGACCGCCGTGGACCAGGAAGGCGATCGGATACTTCGCGCCCGGCGTGGCGTTCCAGGGCTTCATCACGTGGCCATAGACGGTGTCGCCGTTCGCGCCCTTGAACGAGAACTGCTCGAACTCGCCGAAGCGCACGTCGGCCAGTTTGTCGGCGTTGTTGCTGGTCAGCTTTTGAAGAGTGCCGCCAGCCAGCTTCATCGAATACAGCTGGGCCGGCGAGGTCAGCGAGGCCTGGGTGAAGGCGACGGTGTCGCGGCGCACATCGAAGCCGGCGATCGAACCCTTGCCAGTCAGCGCATCGACCTTGCCGCTGGCGACGTCGATGCGGAACAGGCGATGCTGGCCGATGTCCTCGGCGTCGACGATCACGGCCTTGCCGTCCGCAGTCCACTGCAGGGCGCCGGCCGAGCGGTCCCAGTTTTCAGCCAGTTTGCGCTTCTGGCCGGTCGCCACGTCCATCAGCATGATCTGGTAGCGATCGGCCTCGAAGCCCGGACGCGCCATCGCCAGGTAGGCGAGCGTCTTGCCGTCCGGCGAGAACACGGCCTTGGTGTCCCAGGCCGGATTGTCCGCGGTCAGGTTGCGCGGCGCGCCGCCCGCGGCCGGGACCGAATAGACGTCGAAGTTGGTCGACCAGGCTTCGGTCTTGCCGGCGATGCGGACCGAGAAGACAACAGTCTTGCCGTCCGGGCTGAAGCGGTACTCCTCGCGGTCGCCGAAAGGCTTCGAAGGCACATCGCCATCGAGCGAGCCGGACAGGCTGACCGGCGCGCCGGCCACGACGCCCTTGTCGTTCAGCGGCGCCGAGAACAGCACGGCGTTGCGGCCATCGGCCCAGGTGTCCCAGTGGCGCACGAACAGGCGGTCATAGACGCGTCCGCTTGCCTTGTTCTTGGCCTGCTCGTCCAGGCGTTTTTTCGTGCAGGCCAGGTCGGCGCAATCGCGGAACACGGCCATGCTCAGGGCGATGCGCTCGCCCGTGGGAGACACGCGGAAGTTGTCGACGTCCAGCGGTAGATTGGTCACCTGCACTGGCGCGCCACCGCCAACGGGCTGGCGCCACACCTGGGCGCTGCCCGAGCGGCTCGACAGGAAATAGACGGCGTCGCCCTTCGGCGACCATTCCGGATCGGTACTGCTGCTGTCGTGGGAAACGAAGACCTTGGGCGCCGCCTTGGCGTCGCGCAGGTCGACCATCCACAGCTTGGTATGGCCCCGGTTCTTGTCCATGTCGGTGCTGCGCACGGTGTAGACGACGCGGCTGGCGTCCGGCGCCAGCGCCGGGCTGCCGACGCGTTCCAGGTTGACCAGGTCTTCCACCGTAAAACCGCGCGGCGCGGCCACGGCGCTGGAGGCGGCCACGGCCGCGCCCAGCATCAACAGGCGTAATTTCATTCGATCCTCTTCGAAGCGTGTCTCGGGTGTGTTCTCGCCCGTGCGGCAGAGCTCAGCCGTGGGCAAACCAGCAATTTAACACGTGGACACGTTTGACGGGACAAGCCGCGGATGGTGCACGATGTCCGGTGCACGAAAAAAAATCGCAAGCGATGTCGAATCCCGGCCCGCCCGATCGTCGTGGCAGCAGAGGGCCGTCCTCTGCCACTTCCAGACGAGGGAATGATCATGTCCACCAATACCGTTGAACTGCACCGTGTCCTGAAATCCACGGCCGACCGGGTGTACCGGGCTTTCACGACGCCCGCCGCCTTTGCCAAATGGCTGCCGCCCCATGGCTTCGTCGGCAGCGTGCACGAGATGGATGGCCGCGTCGGCGGCCGCTACAGGATGTCCTTCACCAATTTCACGACCGGCCACAGCCATGCATTCGGTGGCGAATTCCTCGAGCTGGAACCGGGCAAGCGCCTGCGCTACACGGCCGAGTTCGACGACCCGAACCTGCCTGGCCGGATGCAAACGACCGTCGTGCTGCGGGAAGTGTTCTGCGGCGTCGAGCTGAAGGTCAGGCAGGAAGGCATCCCGGCCGCCATTCCCGCCGAGGCCTGCTATCTCGGCTGGCAGGAGTCGCTCGAGTTGCTGACGAAACTGGTCGAGGCGGAGATCCGCGAATAGGGCGCGCCGCGCCGGTTGCTAGGCGGCGCCCATCCGGCGCGAGTTGGCGTCGGTCCGGAACACGATAGGCCGCACCTGCTGCCGCTCCGGATCCTCCTGCGTGCGCCGCGCATGCATCACGATGGTCTGCACCTCGCCATGCAGTGGCGATTTCGCGCAGACGGGATCGGCGTTGTCGGCGTCCCCCGTCATCGCATACGCCTGGCAGCGGCAGCCGCCGAAATCCTTGTCTTTCTCGGCGCAACCGCTGCAAGGCGGCTTCATCCATGCGTCGCCTCGGTAGCGGTTGAAGGCGCCGCTGGCATACCAGATGTCCTTCACGCTGAACGCGCGCACGTTGGGGAAGGCGATCCCTGGCAGGGAACGGGCGGCGTGGCAGGGCAGGGCCGTGCCGTCCGGCGCGATGCCGAGGAAGACCGAACCCCAGCCGTTCATGCAGGCCTTCGGCCGTTCCTCGAAATAATCGGGCACGACGAACAGGATGCGCATCCGGTTGCCGATGCGCGCGCGGTAGTCGTTGACGACCGCTTCGGCCTGGACCAGCTGCTCGCGCGTCGGCATCAGCTGCGCCCGGTTGACCAGGCCCCAGCCGTAATACTGGGTGTTCGCCAGTTCCAGGTATTCCACACCCATCTCGAGCGCCATCTCGATGATCCGGCCCACATGGTCGAGGTTAAAGCGATGCAGCACGACGTTCAGCACCATCGGATAGTCGTGCTGCTTGATCAGCCGGGCGACGCGCCGCTTGAGATCGAAGGTCTTGGTGCTCGACAGGAAATCGTTCATTTCCCGGGTCGAGTCCTGGAACGACAACTGGATATGGTCCAGCCCCAGTTCCTTCATGCGGCCCAGGCGCGCCTCGCTCAGGCCGATCCCCGACGTGATCAGGTTGGTATAGAAGCCCAGCCGCCGGCCTTCGCCGACCAGGTCCTCGAGATCGTCGCGCAGCAGCGGCTCGCCGCCCGAGAACCCGAGCTGGGCCGCGCCGAGCTGGCGCGCCTGGCGCATCACGTCGAACCACTCCCCGGTGCTCAGTTCGGCCTTGTCCTTCGCGTAGTCGACCGGGTTGTAGCAGAACGGACAATGCAGGGGGCAGCGGTAGGTCAGCTCGGCCAGGAGCCAGAGCGGAGCGGGGATCGGCGGGCGGGGCAGGGCGGAGATCGGCTCGTTCATGGTCGCCGGCTCAGGTAATCCAGCCGCGTTCGCTGGCGGCGCGCAGGAAGTCGTCGACGTCGCCCTGCAGGCCGCTGCAGTTGAACGCCTGTTCGAGCTCGCCGACGATGGACTGCGTCGTATGCCGGCCGTCGCAACGCTTGAGGATCTCGGCCGCGCTCTGGTTCAGCTTGACCATCCCTTCCGGATACAGGAGCACGTAATTGCCTTGCGCCTCTTCCCACTGCATCCGGAAAAGGCGCGACAGGGCGGGTTTGTCGGAAATCGGGTTCATGGGCACCTTTCGTCAGGGATAAGCTTTCTCGATGGCGTCGAGCATTGTCCACAAGATGTCGAGCTTGAATTGCAGGATCTCGAGCGCGCGCTCCTGCTGGTCGCGGGTCGTGAAGTGGTCGAGCGTCACTTGCAGGCCGTGTTCGACATCGCGTTCGGCCAGCGAGATGCGGCTGCGGAAATACTGCAGGCCTTCGGGGTCGATCCACCCGTAGTGGATCGGCCAGTTGGCCAGCCTGTCCTTGTGGATTTTCGGAGCAAACATCTCGGTCAGCGAGGAGCAGACGGCTTCCTGCCAAGGGGCGCGGCGGGCGAAGTTGACGTAGGCATCGACGGCAAAGCGCACGCCCGGGACCACGTGGCGTTGCGACCAGAGGGCCTCGCGCCCGATGCCGACCGCCTCTCCCAGCCGCACCCAGGCCTCGATGCCGCCTTCGTTATCTTCCCAGCCGTCGTGGTCGAGGATGCGGCGCACCCATTTGCGGCGCGTCTCGCGGTCCGGGCAATTGGCAATGATGGCGCCATCCTTCTGGGGAATGTTGACCTGGTAATAGAACCGGTTGGCGACCCAGCCGCGGATCTGGTCTTCGCGCAGCAGGCCTTCGTTCATCTTCACATTGAAGGGATGGTGGATGTGGTAACCGGCGCCGCGCTCGCGCAATTGCGCTTCGAACTCGCTGCGGCTCCAGGGTGCGGCGACACTCATACGTTGATCTCCATGCCGTCGAACGCGACGTCGATGCCGTGGCGCGCCAGGAGGGCGCGTTGCTCGGAGTCCTCGTCCAGGATCGGATTGGTATTGTTGATGTGAATGAGCACCTTGCGCCGCTCGCCGATGCTGTCGAGAACGGCAATCATGCCGGCTTCTCCCGATTGCGGCAGGTGCCCCATGTCGGCCGCGCTTTTCTTCGAGAACCCGAGCGCGATCATTTCGTCCGCGCTCCAGAAGGTGCCGTCGACCAGCACGCAATCCGCACGGCGCAATGCGGCCTCCACCTGCGGATCGATGGCGCCCAGGCCGGGCGCATAGAACACCGACTTGCCGCTTGCGGTGTCCTCGATCAGCAGGCCGATGTTGTCTCCGGGTTCCGGATGCTCCCGGTGCGGCGAATAGGGCGGCGCCTTGCTGCTGAGCGCCAGCGGCGTGAAGCGGATACCCTCGATGCCGGGCACGTGCGTGGCCGGCATGCCGTCGAGGCTGGTCACGTCGCTGCCGACGGACAGTTCATGCCAGCGCACGCCGCAATAGTGGGACAGTACCGGCGCCAGCGGCAGCGTGCTGTTGAGCTCGTGCCAGACGGGCTCCGTACAGTAGAGGGGCAACGGTTTTCCCTCCCGCAGCATCAGCAGGCCGGTTACGTGGTCGATCTGCGCGTCCATCAGCATCACGGCGGCGATGCCGGAATCGCGCCGGGCACGCCCCGGCTGCAGCGCCGGCGTGGCGCGGATCTGCGCGAGGATGTCCGGCGAGGCGTTGATGAGTACCCAGTCCGTCCCATCGGCGGAGACCGCGATCGACGATTGCGTGCGCGCGGTCGCGCGCATGGTGCTGCTGCGCAGTCCACTGCAGTTGCGACAGTTGCAGTTCCACTGAGGGAAGCCGCCTCCGGCCGCCGAGCCCAATACGATGATTTTCATAGGCGGGTATAGGCCGGCGCCGGCGCCCGAGGCGGCGGCGCCGTGGCCGGCCTTCATGCTTGCTAGCGATTCGCGATGTACAGCGTGATTTCGAAACCAAAACGCCAGTCGATAAACTCGGGCTTACTCCAGGTCATGATCGATCTCCTCAAGATGATTGAATGCGCCATTCCGATTGCGCCAGCAGGCGGCTCGACTGCGAAGCTGGCGATTCGTGCAGTCCCAAGGGAATAGGCAATACCCATGCCACCTGTGCCGTGAAGTATTGATGCCTTGGGAAAGAGGGAGGGCGGGGCTGTCCACGAGGACGGCACAGGACAGGTGAGGTGTATCAAAGTTGAACAACGGTATTGCAATACTGGCACACTGTGACACAGCTTGCGCATGCAGATGACAACGCGCTTCACGGGGGAGTAGACTGGATGTTGCGCCGCACAATGCGGCAGCCCGTCCATTCCGCTCACTCACCAGGAGAACTGCATCATGTTAATGACGAGCGCAAGCCCGAACATGGCCTTCCCTACCGTGTCGGTGCCATTTCTGAAACTCTGGTCGAACGTCGCCGGCGTCTATGGCGATGCCATGAGAGCCAATACCCAACAACTGCTGCTGAGTTCAGCGGCCGTCATCCAGGAGCAGATGCTGCGCGCTTACATCACCGCATCGCAATCCTGTGCCGAGGCGCTGGCGAAGAACGCCATGGCGGTACAGCGGCAGTCCATGGAGCGCGTCGCCGAGGCGAACGGCAAGGTGGCCGGCATGCTGGGGCAGGCGTTCACGCAGGCGTGGATGGGGAGCATGCTGCCGGCGAAATGAAGAAGGCGAAGCGCTGAACGACTGGACTGCCCGGGCAGCGCAGCCAGTCGACAGCCGTTGCGTCGTTCAGGTGCAAGAAATAATCTTGGCCTGCGGCGCCGTGCTCAAGGGCTTGAAGCCTGCTGCGGCAGCTGCCTCGGCTTGGGCAGGCGAAATCTCGAAGATGCCGATCCTGCCATCGGGAACACCGCATATCGCCGGATACAAGAAGCCATCCGTGCCGCACGCGGCAGAGCGCACCTCGACGTTGGCCGCCGTCAGCTGCGCTTGCAGGGCCGACAACGATACGCCCCCGCCGCTGCACACCAGCGAGCCCATCGATTTGAAAACCTTGCTGCTGGCCTCTTCGTCCTCCCCTCCGCCGCAAGCGGTCAACGATGCCAAAGCTGCCAATGTCAAAACAAGGATACGCATGGATGGACTCCCCGGTGACTACGACTGTTTGCGACGGCGGTATTGACGTCGCCACCGAGAGTATGGCCTTGAAGTAACTTTTGCTCAACAATTGTATTGTTACCAATTGTAGCGAGTGCTTTCCTGGGAATCCGAAGCGAGCAAGGGCTTACACCGCCGCCGTCCAGTCCCCGCTCTTGCCGCCATGCTTTTCCAGTACGCGGACATTGGTCATCACCATCCCGCGATCCGCCGCCTTGCACATGTCGTAAATGGTCAGCAGGCCCACCTGCACGGCAGTCAGCGCCTCCATCTCGACCCCGGTCTTGCCGACCGTCTCGACCTGCGCCCGGCAATGCACGCTGTTGGCGGCCGCATCGACTTCGAAATCGACGGCGACGCGGGTAATGGCGAGCGGATGGCACAGCGGCACGAGGTCGCTGGTGCGCTTGGCGCCCATGATGGCGGCGATGCGCGCGATGCCGAGCACGTCGCCTTTCTTGGCGTTGCCCGACTGGATCAGCGCCAGGGTCTCCGGTTTCATGCGGATGGTGCCGGCGGCCACCGCGATGCGGTGGGTCTCGTTCTTGGCGCCGACGTCGACCATGTGGGCTTGCCCGCTGGCGTCGAAGTGGGTAAGCGGAGAGGCGGCGGTCGGGTTCTGGTCGGTCATTGTCGTGTCGGTATGCTTGGGTAATAAAGTGTTTCAGCCCGCGGCAAGGCGCGTGCGGATGGGGTTATCATAGCACCGTGAAACCGATGACCCATCCTGCGCTGCCGCCCGCATCCGCCCGCTGGCGCCGTTCGCTGGCCGCCCTGTTCGTGTCGGCCGCGACCGGTTTCGCCTGCGCCTCGGCGGCTGGACAATCCCTGAACGTCGCCTCCACCTCGCGCCTGCCCACCCTGGGCGATACGGCGCGCGAAGACCTGTCGCCGATCGTCGAACGCAAGCTCGGCGAGGAGATCATGCGCCAGATCCGGCGCGACCGCGACTACCTCGACGACGACCAGATCCTCGACTACCTGAACCACTTCGGCGGCGCCCTGGTCGATGCCGTGCCCGGCGCGCGCGGCGAGACCGGCGCCGACTTCGGCTTCTTCGCCGTGCGCGACCCCGTGCTCAACGCGTTCGCGCTGCCCGGCGGCTTCATCGGCATCCATTCGGGCCTGCTGATCGCGGCCCAGACCGAGTCGGAACTGGCATCGGTGATGTCGCACGAGATCGGCCACGTGTCGCAGCGCCACATTGCGCGCATGATCGGCCAGCAGAAGCAGGATGCGCTGCTGCCGATCGCCTCGATGATCCTGGCGGCGCTGGCCGCGAAAGCCAGTCCGGACGCGGCCATGGGGGTGCTGATGGGCGGGCAGGGCCTGATGGCGGACCGCCAGCTCAGCTTCAGCCGCGACGCCGAGCGCGAGGCCGACCGCGTCGGCTTCCAGATCATGGGCGCGGGCGGCTACGACACCTCGGGCATGGTCGCCTTCTTCAAGCGCCTGCAAAGCGCGAGCAAGGTGTACGGGGAAATGCCGGCCTTCCTCAGCAGCCACCCGCTGACGGGCGAGCGCATTGCCGACATCCAGTCGCGCATCCGCGAGACGCCTTACCGCCAGCGCGCCGACACCATCGAATTTCACCTCGCCAAGGCGCGCGCCCGCGTGCTGCAGGACGGCAGCACGACGGGTCTGCGCGACACCCGCACGATCTTCGAGACCCAGATGAACCAGCCGCAGCGCCAGCAACAGGCGGCGGCCCAGTACGGCCTGTCCTTCCTGGCGCTCAAGCAGGGCGACCTGGCGGCCGCACGGAGCTGGCTCGACAAGGCGCGCGCGGCCATGCAGCCGAAGGAGGGCGTGTTGTCCGCCGCCCCGCCCAGCGACGGCGGCGCCATGTTCGCCGGACTCGATCTCGAGATCAAGCTGGCGCCGGGCCAGCCGAAAGAGGTGGCGCAGCAGGCCCTGAAGGACGCCGAGCGTTACGTCAACCAGTACCCGCTGTCGCGCGCGCTGGCGCGCCAGTACGCCGACGCGATGATCGCGGCCGGCAAGTACGACGACGCGACGCGCTACCTGCGCGACCAGGTGCGCCAGTACCGCGAGGACCCGAAGCTCTACGACCTGATGGCGAAGGCCTATTCGAAGCAGGGCAAGATCGCGCTGCAGCACATGGCGCTGGCCGAGTCCTATGTGCTGGCCGGCGCCTTGCCGGCGGCCGTGGACCAGCTCAACTTCGCGCGCAAGGCGAGCGACGTCTCGTTCTACGACCAGTCCGTGATCGACGCGCGCGAACGCGAGATCAAGGAGCGCCAGCGCCAGGACAAGGAACTCGAAGAGAAGGTGAAATAGCCTCGTGCGTCCGGTCGTGCTGCCCATGAAGATGAAGATCGACGTCTCCGGCGAGACCGTCGAGTACATCTTCGCCGGCAGCGGCAGCCCGGGCATCGTGTTGGTGAACGGCACGGGCGGCCCGGTCGATGCCTGGTTCAAGATCTTCGCCGCGCTGGCCAGCGAGCGCGCCGCCTTCGGCTACAACCGCCCCGGCATCGACGCCAGCAGCAAGCCCGTGCGCGCGCAGACGCTCGACGAGATGGTCGAGGCGCTGCGCGACGTGCTGGAGGCCGTCGGCGTGCCGCCACCCTATGTGCTGGTCGGCCATTCCTTCGGCGGACTCATCGTCAACCTGTTCGCGCGCCTGTATCCGGAAGAAGTCGGCGCCGTCGTCCTGCTGGAAGCGACCAGTCCTGAGGATGTGCGCGTGCTGCCGAAATACGAGAATGCGCTGCAGCGCGGGATCAAGTCCCTGGGCGAGCGCCTGGCGCCGGCCCATCCCCTGGCCGAGACGCGCCATGTCGACGAAAGCCTGGCCCAGCTCGAGGCCGCGCCGCCGTTTCCGCCGATTCCCCTCTACGTCGTCACCGGCGAACAGCATCCCATGCGCTGGGCCACCCCCGATGCCCAGCGCGAGGCGCGTGCACGCCACCAGCGGGAGCTGGTGAAGTTGTCGCCGCTGGGCAAGCAGGTGATGGCGAAGGAGAGCGGGCATTTTCCGCAGTTTTCCGAGCCGGAGCTGGTGCGGTCGGTGATCAGCGAGGCGGCGAAGATGGCGTGGCGCGATGATAGTGCTGGGCAGGCATGACACTAAAGAAGCTGGTCCTATATCAGCGGGGTGGAAACTGATGAAGCACTGGAACTGGGTGATGTCAGCCGACATACGCGGACGATGGATGACGACAGGCGGCTATGCCGAGGTCGAACTCGACGAAGCAGGCTTCCGGGCGACACTGCGCTATCACGCGGAAAGCGGCGGCATTTATCACTGGGTCGAGGCGACCATTGACGGCGACGATGAGGTGGAAGCAGTGGTCCGTTCACCCAACCCGGAAACTGCCGCATTCCGCTTGGGTGGAACGATTTTCAAGGGCGCGCCGGACAACGGGATCGACCCCATGATGATCCTGCTGACCGATGGCACGACAGTGCTGAGCCTGGCGCACGGGTCTTGTTCCCACGAGGGCAATTACGCCTGAGTGGTCAGGCACCCGGTTTTGATCGCAACCGGGTAGATCGCGCTTGCTTAGCCCTGCTGGGCCGGGACCGGCACACGCACGAACCCGAAGCGCCGTGCCAGCTCCTCGCGCTTGATGCGCTCGACCGGCACCTGCGCGCCGCGGTAGCGCAGCGTCATTGACCCGTTTCCGCCTTCGATCCAGGCCATCAGCGCCTCGTCCCCGGCCGGCTTGCCGTCCAGTTCCAGACTTTCAAACAACTGCGCCACGTCGCGGTCATCGACCTGGGCGACGATCTCCCCCGCCTGCACGATCGCTTCGCCGGCTTCGGTGAGATACAGCCGCTCGATGATGGGCACCGCCGCACCCGTCTGCACCACCATGCCCTGGGCCGGATCGGTACGCGCAATGAAGGGCGTCGCTTCGAGATTCACGTACACGCGCTGCGGGCCGTTCTGGAAATACCAGCGGCCCTGCTCGTCGTGCAGGTAGTTGCGGTTGATGAAGCCGACCAGCGCCGCATTGGTCAGCCGGTCGCCGGGCGCGTTCGCCTGTTGGGCGGCCTCGTCGCGCATGCGCCAGCCGCCGCGTGCGTCGAGGGCGAGCCAGCCGTAGCAGTGGGGCACGTTCGGCCACTTGGCCATTGCCTGAATTACGATGTCATCCATGATGGGCTCCAGCATTGCATAACTCGCTCTCGCTCGGCGCGCGCGTTGCCTTGCCGTCGAAGAAGGACAGGATGCGCGCCGGCAGCCAGTCGATGCGTCCGGGGACGCGTCCGACCGGGAAGCCGACATGGCCGCCTTCGTCCGGGTATTCCAGGGTCACCGCCTTCGATGCCTGGGAGGGCAGGTGCACGCCCGGCAGGAAGGGATCGTTGCGGGCATTCAGGACCAGGGTCGGCACGGTGATGTCGTGCAGGACGTGGCGGGCGCTGGCGCGGTGCCAGTAGTCGTCGGTGTCGCGGTAGCCGTGCAGCGGGGCGGTGACGACGTTGTCGAAAGCGTAGAGATCGCGTGCGGCGAGCAGGGCTTCGCGGTCGAACAGGCCGGGGAATTGTTCGAGCTTGGCCAGGCACTTCGGCTTCAGGGTCTGCAGGAACATACGCGTGTAGAGCATGTTCAGGCCTGAGGACAGGGCTTCGCCGCCGCGCGCCAAATCGAGCGGGGCGGAAATGGCAGCGGCGGCCGTGACGAAATCGGCGCCGTGGCCGGACTCGCCGAGCCAGCGCAGCAGGGCGTTGCCGCCGAGCGAGACGCCGGCGGCATACAGCGGCCCTGGCGCGCGTTCGCGCAGGCGCGCCATGATCCAGGCGATCTCGGCGGCGTCGCCGGAGTGATAGAAGCGGGCGGTGCGGTTCGGTTCGCCCGAGCAGCCGCGGAAATGCGGCACCGCGCCGGACCAGCTGCGGCTGGCCAGCGCCGCCATCAGGCCGCGTGCGTAATGGCTGTTCGAGGACCCTTCCAGCCCGTGGAACAGCACGACCAGCGGCTTGCCCGGCTCGCCGTCGACGAAATCGACGTCGACGAAATCGTCGCCCAGGACCGGATCAGCTACCGTCCAGCGCTCGCGCCGGTAGGCGACCGGCGGCTTGGCGATGCAGGTCGCGGGGTAGATGGTCTGCAGGTGGCCGCCGGGCAGCCACCCTGGGGCGCGGTAGTTCATGTCATACGGCCGGGCCGGCGGGCGGCCGGAACAAGTTCTTAGTGGTGCTTGAACTCGACGCCGGGCGCCAGGCGGTAGTGGGTGCCGC
Source organism: Pseudomonadota bacterium (assembly GCA_040755875.1). Taxonomy (GTDB): domain Bacteria; phylum Pseudomonadota; class Gammaproteobacteria; order Burkholderiales; family Burkholderiaceae_D; genus Telluria. The sequence goes on from JBFLZJ010000004.1 coordinate 202,368, forward strand.
AGTAGGGGCACTTGGCCGTGCCTTCATGGTCGAAATCCAGGAAGACGCGCGGGTGCGACGACCACAGCGGCATGGCCGGATTCGGGCAGTGCGCCGGCAGGTCCTTGGCCTCGAGTTCCACCACAGGCATCGTCTTTACGTTCATTGATTTCTCCGTCGAGCAAAATTGGGCAAAGATGGGATTTTAACGGATTCGAGCGGGGTAACGGGATGATCGGTAGAATGATGGATTGATCACATTGCTTGCGGGTCGAGGACGCGGTGCGAGCGATATCTCGCAGTACGTGGCCGGGGCTTGCGTGCGTAACGCGTGGGCACGGAGTGCCCACCCTACATTTCTCCGCTGCATCTCATGGTTTTCGTCTCCCGCATCACCACAGTATTTCCTCGTTCAGGTTGTTGCAGGAAGGCGACATGAGCGCGCCGCCTGTCACGCAAACCCCGCCGCAAGTCCTTGAAGAGCACGATCCGGAACTCTGGCGCGAAGGCTTGAAGACCGGGATCCCGACCCTGTTCGGCATCGCCGCCTGGGGCATGGTGGTCGGCATCGCGATGGTCAAGACGGGACTCACCGTCCTCCAGGCCAGCGGTATGACCTTGCTGGTGTTCGCAGGTTCCGCCCAGCTCGCGGCGCTGCCGCTGATCGTCGCGCATGCGCCGATCTGGGTCATCTTCGCCACCGCCCTGGTGGTCAATTTGCGCTTCGTGATCTTCTCGGCCCTGCTGGCGCCGCATTTCTCGCACCTGCCGTGGAAGCAGCGCCTGTTCTACGGCTATATCTCCGGCGACCTCACGATCGCCATGTTCCTGCAGCGCTTTCCCACCGCCGTGCCGGTCAAGGGCAAGCTGTCCTACCTGAAGGGCCTGATGTTCCCGAACTGGTGCGCCTGGCAGATTGGCTCGCTCATCGGCATCTTCCTCGGCAGCGCCATACCAAGCGAATGGGGCCTGGGCTTTGCCGGCACCCTGGCCATTCTCTGCATCACGGTGCCCCTCATCATCAACAGCGCCGCGCTGTGCGGCGTGCTGGTCGCGGGCGCCGTGGCCGTGCTGGCCTACGGCTTCCCCTACAAACTGGGACTGCTGGTGGCAGTGCTCGCCGGCATGCTGACCGCGCTGGCGGCGGAGAACATTCTTCCAAAACGAAAGGGCCGTCATGGCTGATTGGGAAATCTGGGCCGTGATCGTGGTGCTGGCGCTGGCCACGGCGATCACCCGCAGCGGCTTCTGGCTGGTCGGCCACAAGGTCAGCATTCCGCCGCGCATCCAGGACATGCTGCGCTATGCGCCGGCTTGCGCGCTGGCGGCCATCATCGGGCCCGACCTGCTGCTCGACGGTGCCGGCAAGGTGCACCTGGAGCTGGGCAATCCGAAGCTGCTGGCGGGGATCGCCGCGCTCGGTTTCTACGTGTGGCGCCGGAATATGCTGCAGACCATCGTGTTCGGCATGCTGGCCTTCACACTGTTGCGCCTCTTGCACGTTTTTGGCACTGTGCCCTGAGGTAGAATAACGTTTTTTCACTATTTCACTGTTGAGTCGCCATGGACGCCGTTCTCAGTTTCACCCGCTTGCAAGACCTGATCGACCGCGATGCGCTGAAAAACAAGCGCGTCTTCATCCGCGCCGACCTGAACGTGCCGCAGGATGACGCCGGCAACATCACCGAAGACACGCGCATCCGCGCTTCGGTCCCGGCGATCCAGGCCGCTTTGAAGGCCGGCGCCGCCGTCATGGTGACTTCGCACCTGGGCCGTCCGACCGAAGGCGAATTCAAGCAGGAAGACAGCCTGGCGCCGGTCGGCAAGCGCCTGTCCGAGCTGCTCGGCCAGCCGGTGGAACTGAAGCAGGACTGGGTCGACGGCGTCGATGTCGCGCCGGGCCAGGTCGTGCTGCTGGAAAACTGCCGCGTCAACAAGGGCGAAAAGAAAAACGATGATGAGCTGGCCCGGAAGATGGCCAAGCTGTGCGACGTGTACGTGAACGACGCTTTCGGCACCGCCCACCGCGCCGAAGCCACCACCCACGGCATCGCGAAATTCGCGCCGGTCGTCTGCGCCGGTCCGCTGCTGGCCGCCGAACTCGATGCGCTGGGCAAGGCCCTCGGCCAGCCCCAGCGTCCGCTGTTGGCGATCGTTGCCGGCTCCAAGGTCTCGACCAAGCTGTCGATCCTGCAGAGCCTGGCCGGCAAGGTCGACAACCTGATCGTCGGCGGCGGCATCGCCAACACCTTCATGAAGGCCGTCGGCCTGAACATCGGCAAGTCGCTGGCCGAGAACGATCTCGTCAATGAGGCGAAGTCCATCATCGACATGATGAGCGCGCGCGGCGCCTCGGTGCCGATTCCGGTCGACGTCGTCTGCGCCAAGGAATTCAGCCCGACCGCGGCCGCCACCGTCAAGGACGTGGCCGACGTCGCGGACGACGACATGATCCTCGACATCGGCCCGAAGACCGCCGCCATGCTGGCCGAGCAGGTCGCCAAGGCCGGCACCATCGTCTGGAACGGTCCGGTCGGCGTGTTCGAATTCGACCAGTTTGCCGAAGGCACCAAGACCCTGGCCATGGCGATTGCCGGCTCGAAGGGCTTCTCGATCGCCGGCGGCGGCGACACCCTGGCGGCGATCGCCAAGTACGACATCGGCGACAAGATCGGCTATATCTCCACCGGCGGCGGCGCCTTCCTCGAGTTCCTCGAAGGGAAGACCCTGCCGGCAGTCGAGATCTTGCTCCAGCGTAACGCCAAGTAAGCAGTACCAGCGCAGCCCCGAGGCTGCGCTTCTCTTTTCAGAACCAAGGAAAGCCAACTCATGCAAGCTGAGCGTCCCCTGCACAACGCAACCAAGATCGTGGCCACCATCGGCCCGGCCTCGACCGACTTCGACATCCTCGTGAAAATGATCCGCGCCGGCGTCGACGTCGTGCGCCTGAACTTTTCGCACGGCAAGGCGCAGGATCACATCGACCGCGCCGCGCTGGTGCGCCGCGCTGCCGCCGAATGCGGCACCGAAGTGGCGATCATGGCCGACATGCAGGGTCCGAAGATCCGCGTCGGCAAGTTTGAAGAGGGCAAGATCTTCCTGAACAACGGCGACAAGTTCATCCTCGACGCCAAGTGGGGCGAGAACGGCGAGCTGGGCAACCAGGAACGCGTCGGCCTCGACTACAAGGCGCTGCCGCGCGACGTCCGGCCGGGCGACAAGCTGCTGCTCAACGACGGCCTGATCGTGCTGGTCGTCGACAAGGTCGTCGGCCACGAGATCTGCACCACGGTGAAGGTCGGCGGCGAACTGTCGAACAACAAGGGCATCAACCGCCTGGGCGGCGGCCTGACCGCGCCGGCCCTGACCTCGAAGGACATGGAAGACATCAAGACCGCGATGAGCTTCCAGGCCGACTACCTGGCGATCTCCTTCCCGAAGAGCGCGACCGACATGGAAATGGCGCGCCAGCTGGCCAATATCGCCGGCGAGCCTTACCAGCACAAGCCGATGATGATCGCCAAGATCGAGCGCGCCGAAGCCATTCCCGTCCTGCAGGAAATCCTCGACGCGTCCGACGGCATCATGGTCGCGCGTGGCGACCTGGCGGTGGAAGTGGGCAACGCGGCTGTGCCGGCGCTGCAGAAGCGCATGATCCGCATGGCGCGCGCATCGAACAAGCTGGCCATCACCGCGACCCAGATGATGGAGTCGATGATCGTGAACGCGGTCCCGACCCGCGCCGAAGTGTCGGACGTGGCGAACGCCGTGCTGGACGGCACCGACGCCGTCATGACCTCGGCCGAGACCGCATCGGGCAAGTACCCGGTCGAAACCGTCGAGATGATGGCCGCGATCTGCCTCGAGGCGGAACAATCCGAATACAACAAGCTCGATACGGACTTCCTGAACGTGGAGTTCACCCGTATCGACCAGTCGATCGCCTACGGCACCCTGTTCACCGCCCACCACCTGGCGGTGAAGGCGATCGTCGCCCTGACCGAATCGGGCTCGACCGCACTATGGATGAGCCGTCATAACATCGACACCCCGATCTTCGCCCTGACCCCGTCACAAACGACGCAGCGCAAGGCTTCGCTGTACCGGAACGTGCGAGCATTCCACCTGCTGCAGGAAGGCGGCAGCCACGCGGTGCTGCGCAAGGCGGAAGAGCTGCTGATGAAGGAGGGCATGGTGAGTCCTGGCGACACCATCGTCGTGACCTGGGGTTCGCCGATGGGCGAGGCCGGCGGCACCAACGCCCTCAAGATCGTGCGCGTCGGCGAGACCTACAAGGATTAATCGAGGCTTCGCGTTGTCGAAGTTCTGAACAAGTTTTTTTTATCTTTGGAGTACTACCATGGCACTCGTATCACTGCGTCAATTGCTGGACCACGCCGCCGAAAACGGCTACGGCCTGCCGGCGTTTAACGTCAACAACCTGGAGCAGGTGCAGGCCATCATGGCCGCGGCCGATGCCACCGGTTCGCCGGTGATCATGCAGGCCTCCGCAGGCGCGCGCAAGTACGCCGGCGAAGCCTTCCTGCGCCACCTGATCGACGCCGCCGTCGAAGCCTATCCGCACATCCCGGTCGTCATGCACCAGGACCACGGCCAGTCGCCGGCGGTCTGCATGGCCGCGATCCGTTCGGGCTTCAGCTCGGTGATGATGGACGGTTCGCTGGAAGCCGACGGCAAGTCGGTCGCTTCCTACGAATACAACGTGGAAGTCTCGCGTGAAGTCGTCAAGTTCGCGCACGCCATCGGCGTGACCGTCGAAGCCGAACTGGGCGTGCTCGGTTCGCTGGAAACGATGAAGGGCGACAAGGAAGACGGTCACGGCGCCGACGGCACCATGACCCGCGAGCAGCTGCTGACCGACGTCGACCAGGCCGCCGACTTCGTCGCGCGCACCCAGTGCGACGCCCTGGCGATCGCCATCGGCACCTCGCACGGCGCCTATAAGTTCACCCGCAAGCCGACCGGCGACATCCTGGCGATCGACCGCATCAAGGAAATCCACGCGCGCATCCCGAACACCCACCTGGTGATGCACGGCTCCTCGTCGGTGCCGCAGGAACTGCTGGCCATCATCCGCGAATTCGGCGGCGACATGAAAGAGACCTACGGCGTGCCGGTCGAAGAGATCCAGGAAGGCATCAAGCACGGTGTCCGCAAGATCAACATCGACACCGACATCCGCCTGGCCATGACCGCTGCGATCCGCAAGTACATGTTCCAGAACCCGTCGAAGTTCGACCCGCGCGACTACCTCAAGCCCGCGCGTGAAGCGGCAACCGAGATCTGCAAGGCGCGCTACCTGTCCTTCGGCTGCGAAGGCATGGCTGCGAAGATCAAGCCGATCCCGCTGGAAAAGATGGCCGAGCGTTACAAGGCCGGCGAACTGGCGCAAGTAGTCAAGTAATATAGCGTTTGGAACGGGCTGCTGCGGCAGCCCGCGTTTCTTTCCGGCGGGCCGGTTTTTCCCGGGCTGCCGGTTTCGTTTTCCTGATATCCCTTCTATGAACAGCCTCTACCAATCCACGATCCAGTCCCTGCCACTGCTCGGCCGCGGCAAAGTGCGCGACAACTACGCCGTCGGCGACGACAAGATCCTGATCGTCACCACCGACCGCCTGTCGGCCTTCGACGTCGTCATGAACGAGCCGATTCCCGGCAAGGGCATGGTGCTGAACCAGATGAGCGACTTCTGGTTCGAGAAACTCGGCCACATCGTGCCGAACCACCTGACCGGCGTGGCGCCGGAAAGCGTCGTGGCCCCTGAGGAAGTCGAGCAGGTGCGCGGCCGCGCCGTCGTTGCCAAGCGCCTGAAACCCATCCTGGTCGAGGCCGTGGTGCGCGGCTACATCATCGGCTCCGGCTGGAAGGACTATCAGCAAAGCGGCAAGATCTGCGGCATCGAATTGCCTGCCGGCCTGCGCCAGGCGGACAAGCTGCCGGAACCGCTGTTCACCCCGGCCGCGAAAGCCGACATCGGCGAGCACGACGAGAACATCTCGTTTGCCGACATGGAGCAGCGCATCGGTTCGGAACTGGCCAATAAAATGCGCGAGGTCTCGATCGCCCTCTACACCGCCGCCGCCGAATACGCGGCCACCCGCGGCATCATCATCGCCGACACCAAGTTCGAGTTCGGTCTCGACGACAACGGCGTGCTGCACCTGATGGACGAAGTCCTGACCGCCGATTCCTCGCGCTTCTGGCCGGCCGACTCCTACGCGCCGGGCATGTCGCCGCCATCGTTCGATAAACAGTTCGTGCGCGACTACCTGGAAACCCTCTCCGACTGGAACAAGACCGCGCCGGCGCCAAGCCTGCCGCAGGACGTGATCGAGAAAACCCAGGCCAAGTATTTCGAAGCCATCGAACGCCTGACCGGCGAAAAGCTGAAGGTTTAAGATGACGGATCAAGCAGTGAACAAGCCGCTGGTCGGCGTCATCATGGGGTCCTCGTCGGACTGGGACGTGATGAAGAACGCGGTCGACGTGCTCAAGCAGTTCGGCGTGCCTTTCGAGGCGCAGGTCATCTCGGCGCACCGCATGCCGGACGAGATGTTCGCGTATGCCGAGAGCGCACGCAGCCGCGGCCTGCGCGCCATCATCGCCGGCGCCGGTGGGGCAGCCCACCTGCCGGGCATGGTGGCGGCGAAAACCATCGTGCCGGTGCTCGGCGTGCCGGTGCCCTCGAAGTACCTGCGCGGCGAGGATTCGCTGCTGTCGATCGTGCAGATGCCGAAAGGCGTGCCGGTATCGACCTTCGCCATCGGCGAAGCGGGCGCCGCGAACGCCGCGCTGACGGCCGTCGCGATGATCGCCGCCAACGACGACGCGCTGGCCGCCCGGCTGGAACAGTTCCGCAAGGACCAGACCGCCGCCGCCCAGGCGATGGTTCTGCCTGTCTGAAAGCTCAGTTAAATAGTTATGAGTAACACGCAGCATCCTCCCTTTCTCCCTCGCGCCAATCCGCCGACCTGGCTGGGCGTGATGGGAGGCGGCCAGCTTGGCCGCATGTTCGCCCACGCCGCGCAGGCCATGGGCTACAAGGTCGCCGTGCTGGAGCCGGCCGCCGACTGCCCCGCGGGGCAGGTGGCCGAGCGCCTGATCGAGGCCGACTACACCGACAACGTCGCACTGGGCCAGCTGGCCGCGCTGTGCAGCGCCGTCACCACCGAGTTCGAGAACGTCCCGGCCGACAGCATGAAGCTGCTGGCCCAGGGCAGTTTCGTGGCGCCCGCCGGCGCCTGCGTCGCGATTGCCCAGGACCGCGTGCTGGAAAAGCGCTTCTTCGTCGACTGCGCGCCGCAGTCCGGCGTGATGCCGGCGCCGCACAAGGTGATCGCCTCGATCGAGGACATCGATGCGATTGGCGACGAGCTGCTGCCCGGCATCCTGAAGACCGTGCGCATGGGCTACGACGGCAAGGGCCAGGTGCGCGTGAAGAGCCGCGAGGACGTGCGCGCCGCCTTCGAATCGATGGGGCAGGTGACCTGCCTCCTGGAGAAGATGCTGCCGCTGGCCTACGAGGTCTCGGTGCTGACGGCGCGCGGCGCGGACGGGCAATCGGTGGTGTACCCGATCGCCGAGAACGTGCACCGCGACGGCATCCTGTTCACCACCACCGTGCCGGGTCCGAACGTGTCCGCCGCATGCGCGCAAAAGGCGCAGGACGCCGCGCGCGCCATCGTCGCCCAACTGGGCTACGTGGGCGTGCTCTGCATCGAATTCTTCGTGCTGGAAGACGGCTCGCTGGTCGTCAACGAGATGGCGCCGCGTCCGCACAACAGCGGCCACTACACCATCGACGCCTGCGTCACCAGCCAGTTCGCCCAGCAGGTGCGGGCGATGGCGCGCCTGCCGCTGGGCGATGTGCGCCAGCATTCGCCGGCCGTCATGCTCAACATCCTGGGCGACGTCTGGTTCGACGGCGCGGGTGAGGATGCGCAGCAGCGCGAGCCGGCCTGGGACCGCGTGTTGGCGCTGCCGGGCGCCTTCCTGCACCTGTACGGCAAGGACGATCCGCGCCGCGGACGCAAGATGGGCCACGTGACGTTTGTCGCGCCGACCTTGGCTGAGGCACAGCAGCAGTTGCAGGCGGCCTGCGCCATCCTGGGGATCGCGCCGTGAGCATGAACGAGCAAGCCATCGACCAGGCCGCCATCGCCGCCGCCGCGCGCGCGCTCGAAGCCGGCCAGCTGGTCGCCTTCCCGACCGAGACCGTCTACGGACTCGGCGCGGACGCCGAGAACCCGGCGGCGGTCGCCGCCATTTACGCCGCCAAGGGCCGCCCGCAGGATCACCCGGTGATCGTGCACCTGGCGCCCGAAGCCGACATCGCGCACTGGGCCTGCGAGATCCCGCCGCAGGCGCATGCGCTGGCCGAGGCCTTCTGGCCCGGTCCGCTGACCATGATCCTCAAGCGCGCGCCGAACATTCCCGATGCCGTCAGCGGCGGCCAGGACACGGTCGGCCTGCGCTGTCCCGCGCACCCGGTGGCAATTGCGCTGCTGCGCGCCTTCAAGGGCGGGCAGGGCGGGGTGGCCGCGCCTTCGGCCAACAAGTTCGGGCATGTCAGCCCGACGCTGGCCCAGCACGTACGCGACGAGTTCGATGCCGACGGCTCGGTGGCCATGGTGCTCGACGGCGGCGCCGCCCAGGTCGGGATCGAGTCGACCATCGTCGACCTGTCGCGCCTGGCCACGCACGGCCCGGTGCTGCTGCGTCCGGGCCACGTGAGCGCGGAGGCGATCGCAGCCGTCATCGACCAGCTCCCGAGCGCGCCCGACGCCGCGGCCCCGCGCGCTTCCGGCACGCTCGAATCGCACTATGCGCCGCACACCCCGGTGGCGATGCAGGACACGGCCACCCTGGCCCAGACCCTGGTCCGCCTGCACGATGCCGGACGCAAGGTCGCGCTGATCCATTACTCGGACTTGCCGGCAGCCCACGCCAACGAGCGCCTGCCAGGCACGCCCGAAGGCTTTGCCCATGCGCTGTACGCGGCGCTGCGCGCCATGGACGGCAAGGGCGCCGATGTCATCCTGGTCGAGGCCCCGCCCCAGGACGGCGCCTGGCTGGGCGTGAACGACCGCCTGCGCCGCGCCGCCCATGGCTCGACCGGCATCGTGCACGGCCTGCTCAACCGCGACGCGGGCGTGTAAGCATGTAGGGTGGCGCGTCATGGATGTCACTGGCATCCATGACCCCACGCGGTTTTACCGTTCGCCTCTTCGCGCGGCTGTTCGACTATTCGGCGCCGCGCCGCGTGGGTTCAAGAACCCACCCTACGAAACCCCGATAGGCGGTAGGGTGGGCACTTGTGCCCACGCGGTCTCACCATTCGCATCCTTGCGGCGCCTTGACGGCTGTTCAGGCGACGCACCGCGTGGACACAGGTGTCCACCCTACGAACATCTTTCCTCGGGCTGCGTCAATCTTGCCCGAAAATAAACATTCCTTCTTCCCGGCTGTTTCCAGCTACTGTCATCTACTTGCCGTTACCTTTTGACATATAACAAACGTTAATGCTTGTTATAATCAAGAACGTTGCCAGTAGTTCATTGCTTAAGAGTGTGGTCTACGGCTGACGCCGTGACAATTCATTCATGTACAAGCGTACAGAACACTGGCATATTAGTTGGGACACGAATAGCACGAGCGTTCGTTTCGTTTCAAAGAAAAAATATCCTTTCCCCTTAGGAGACACAATGCGTCAAAAGAATTTTGCGCTCGCGCTGCTGACCGCGGCTGCGCTCGCCGCATGCGGCGGCACCGGTAGCAGCGGTGGCGACCAATCCCATCCGGTTACTTTCAGCCAGATGGTTACCTTCGGCGACAGCCTGTCGGACGTCGGTTCCTACAATGTCGGCGCCGTGAAAGCTTCCGGTGGCGGTAAATTCACCATCAATGGTTCCGAAACCTCGAAGGATCCAGCCCTGACCGGCCTGAACTGGACCGAAGTGCTGGCCGCCGAGATGCGCCTGCCGGCGCCGTGCGCCGCGCAGACCGGCCTGGAAGGGACCGCCGAGGGCTTCAATGTCCCTGTTACCAACAACCTGAACTGCTTCAACTACGCCCAGGGCGGCGCACGTGTGAGCGAAGTGGAAGGACCGGGCAACAAGGCCAACAAGCCTGAGCTGGGCGAAATGACGGTGCCGGTCAAGACCCAGGTTGCCAATCACCTGGCCCGTCCTGGCGTTGGCGGCAAGTTCAGCGGCAGCGAACTGGTCACCATCATGGCTGGCGGCAACGACGTGCTGATGCAGCTGGCGGTGGTCAGCGCAGAGGGCACCAAGGCCGGCGCGGCAGCTTTCCCGGGCCTGCTCATCAGCGGCCTGGCCGCGACCACGCCGAACCCGGCAACCGCCGCCCCGATCATTACCGCGGCCGTGCAGGCCAATGCCGCCGGTGGCCAGACCGCGATCACCAATGCCGCCGTGATGGCCGCCATCTCGCAGGGCGCCACCCAGACCGCCGCCGTCGCAGCCGCGACCAAGGCCGGCGCCGAGGCGAAAGCCGCCGGCGCCAAGAAAGCCGCGGAATATGCCGCGGCCAATGCTGAAGCCCTGGTTGCGGCGCTGGGCAAGGCCGGCGCCGAAAAGGCCGCCATCGTCAAGAACGAAATCGTCGGCAAGGGCGCCAAGTACGTCATCGTGAACAACCTGCCGGACGTGGCCAACACCCCGTCGGGCCGCGCGCAGCCTGCCCTGCAGCCGCTGATCGACAAGATGGTCACCGCCTTCAACACCAAGCTGAAGGAAGGCCTGGGCAACGACGCGCGCATCATGTACGTCGACCTGTACAGCGTCAGCAAGGACCAGATGACGAACCCGCGCACCACCGAGATCTATGGCCTGACCAACGTCACGACGCCGGCCTGCAAGACCGAGACCTCGCTGCTGTGCACCACCCGCACCACGGTCGACGGCGACGTCAGCCACTACATGTACGCCGACAGCATCCACCCGACGCCATTCGAGTACTGGCTGGTGGCGCGCTATATCTTGAAGGATATGGCCGTCAAGGGCTGGCTGTAATCCAGGAAAAAGACGAGAAAGCGCGCCTGCGCCCGCCTAAAGAGGCGGGCCCTGCGGCTCTAATAAGAATCAGGAGAAATAATGAAAGTACGTTTCAATAGCGTCGTGAAAATGGCCGTGGCTGCCGTCGCGCTTGCGTGCGCAAGCGGCGCCTCGGCCCAGTCGGCCGGCCAGTGGACCGCGAAGTTCGGCTTCAACCAGCTGACCCCGAAAGTCGAAAGTGGCGACCTGTCCGGTCCAGCCCTGCCGTTCACCAAGGCATCGGTCGACCGCGACATCCAGCCGGTGCTGATCTTCGCCTACGGCCTGACCGACCACATCTCGGCCGAAGTCGCGCTGGGCACGCCGTACAAGCACAAGATCAAGGGTGCCGGCTCGATCCAGGGCACGGGCGAGCTGGCCACCGTCGAGGCCTTGCCAGCAATCGCTTTGCTGCAATACCGTTTCTTCGAGCCAAGCGCGACCTTCCGCCCCTACGTCGGCCTGGGCGCGACCTACGCTTACTTCATGAAAGAACGCGGTTCGGGCAAGCTGACCGCCCTGACCAACCCGGGCGGCCCAGCCACGACGCTGAGCATCGACAACAAGTTCACCTACACCGCCCAGGTCGGCCTGGTGATGAACTTCAACGAGCGCTGGTTCGCCGACGCGACCGTCAACAAGACCCGCCTACGTACCGTGGCCAACTTTTCGACCGGCCAGCGCCAAGACATGAAGCTCGACCCGGTGTCGGTCATCCTGGCTGTCGGCTACAAGTTCTAAGACGAAGCGCGGCATTCGCTGCGAAAAGCCGGCAGGGCGCAAGCCCTGCCGGCTTTTTTGCGCCCGTATGCGCCTCCCCTGCAGGACGCGTCGGTTCTGGCGCCGCCGGCGGCCGGCCCGCCCTCAATGCACGCCGGCTACGTACCGTGCGAAGTCCCTAGGGTGGGCACTCCGTGCCCACGCGTTACGCACGGTGCCGCAGTCGATGGCGGGGGAGTATCGCCCGCAAAGCCTGCCCCGGACGATTCGTGGCTTTCGCCTGGCGTTTCGAGCGATTTGTCAGGGCCAACGTAGAAAGGACACGTCCGTAACGCGTGGGCACAGGGTGCCCACCCTACAGGTCACGCCGCGGGGCTGGCCGGCACAGCGTCAATGCACGCCGGTCGCGTACTGCGCGAAGCGTTCGCCGCTCAGGGCGCGCTCGTAGAGGTAGCCCTGGAAGCCATGGCAGCCGGCTTCGGACAGGAATTCATGCTGCCCCGGGGTCTCGACGCCCTCGGCGATCACCTGCAGGCCGAGGCTGCCGCCCAAGGCGATGATCGAGCGCACGATGGAGGCGTCGTTGCGGTCGGTGAGCACGTCGCGCATGAAGGAGTAATCGATCTTCAACTGGTCCAGCGGGAGTTTGCGCAGGTAGGCCAGCGAGGAGTAGCCGGTGCCGAAGTCGTCCAGGGAGAAGGTGATGCCGAGCCGGCGCAGGGTCTCCATGGTCTGCACCGTGTGCGCGAAATCGGTGACGACCAGGGTCTCGGTGAGCTCGAATTTCAGGCCGTGCGGATCGACGCCGGTCGCCGCCAGGATCTCCTGGGTCATCGCGACGAAGTCGGGTTCGACGAACTGGCGCGCGCTGACGTTGACCGACAGCGACAGGTGTTTCGTGGCCGGGTTGCGCTGCCAGCTGGCCAGCTCGGCGCAGGCGGTGGCCAGCACCCAGCGGCCGATATCGACGATCAGGCTGGTTTCCTCGGCCGCCTTGATGAACTCGGTCGGATAGAGCATGTCGCCGTTGGGCAGGCGCCAGCGCAGCAGGGCTTCGGCGCCGATCACGCGGCTGCTGCCGTCGAGCTGGGGCTGGTAGTAGAGCATGAATTCGTGGTTGCGCAGGGCGCGCCGCAGGCCGCTCTCGAGTTCCGAACGCGCGCTCCAGGCCGCCTGCATGTCGGGGTCGAAGAAGCGGAAGGTATTGCGTCCGGCCGCCTTGGCCTGGTACATCGCGGTGTCGGCCTGCTTCAGCGCCGATTCGACCGTGTCGGTCATGCCGCTGATCATGGTCACGCCCACGCTGGTCGAGACCGCATACATGAAGTCGGCCAACTGGAAGGGCGTGCCCATGGCCGCGACGATCTTCGCCGCCACCGTCTCGGCCTGGTGCACGGCCGCTTCGACCGAGTCTTCCTCGGGCGGCACCAGGATCACGAATTCGTCGCCGCCCAGGCGCGCAACCATGTCGGCCTCGCGCACGCTGTGCTCGAGCCGGCGCGCCACCGCCTGCAGCAGCACGTCGCCGGCGGCGTGGCCGTGGGTGTCGTTCAGGGTCTTGAAGTTGTCGAGGTCGCAGAACATCAGGGCGCCGAACTTGCGCGTGCGCGCGCTGCCGATCAGGGCGCGGCGCAGGTGGTCGAGCAGGCTGGCGCGGTTCGGCAGTTCGGTCAGCGCGTCGTAATAGGCCAGCCGGTGGATGCGCGCCTCGTTGCTCTTGCGTTCGCTGATGTCGGTGCTGATGACCAGGATCTTCTGCGGCACGCCGGCGGCGGGGTTGGCCGGCACCACGGTCCAGCGCGTGTCGGCCTGCATGGTGCAGCCGTCGCGCCGGTGCTGGGACAGTTCGCCCGCCCATTCGCCTTCGTCGAGCGCGTGGCGCCAGGCCTCGCTGTAGGCGGCGTGGTCGTCGCACAGCAGGTCGGGCATGTGCTGGCCGCGCGCTTCCTCTGCGCTCCAGCCGTACAGCCGCTCGGCCCCCTTGTTCCAGTAGGTGATGCGGGCGCTCATGTCCATCACGAAGATGGCGTCGTGCGCCTTGTCCAGCAGCGACGCCTGTTCCAGGGCCAGCATGTCGGCGCGGCGCAGCACAGTGATGTCGGCGATAAAACCTTCCAGCGCCACCACCGCGCCGCGCTCGTCGTAGACGGCGGCGCCTTGCTCCCAGGCCCAGCGCATCTGGCCGGCGGCGTTGGTGATGCGGTAGCTCAGCTGGTAGGAACGGCGGTCGCGGATCGCGGCGTTGGTGTCGTCCGCGACCTGGGCGCGGTCGTCAGGATGGATCAGGCTGGCGAACGATACCGCATGCTCGCCGATGAAGGCCGCGGCCGGGTAGCCGGTCAGCTTCTCGACGCCGGCGCTGATGAACTCCATGGTCCACTCGGGATCGTTCAGGCAACGGTACACCGCTCCGGGCAGGTTGCTGAGCAAGAGATCCAGCGACAGCGCTGCCGCACCGTGTGACCGAGAGTTTGTCGATGCCGACGTGTCAGTGGGATGCATGTTCCGCGCGCTTGAGGTAGGTGGAACACTAGAAGAGAATTAATTGACTGTACACATGGTAGCGCACAAATTATGTGCTGTCTTATTGTGCGCGGATTTAATTGGGCGCGTTGTCAATACGATACGGAAAAAGCCGATTGGCAATGAAATCCGTATCATGCGTAAAGGCGCCGCGAATTGGCCAGCGCATTCCCGGCGATCCCGGCATGCCGTCCCGAACTGCCCAAGAGTGAATAAAGGCCGCGGCCGCAGACCAGGACGAGACCGTGTTCCGATGCGGCCGGATCAAGCCGGAGGCCCGATTGCGGCTGGCTTTGCGGTGGATTGGTCCAGAGCCGGCGGCGCGAATCGGCGAACGCCGCGAGGCCCGTTTTTATCATTTCCTATCCATTTCTTTCGAAATCGTGAAATAAACATTTCACGGTAATGGTATTGAAAAGAATGGGGAAATGCGGCTATGCGGAATTCGAGATTCTTTCTCTTGTTATTCCCGGGCGCCGGTATAGCGGAGGAATAATTCCGGTATTCGGCGGGCTCCGGCGCTTATCGGCGAATCCCATTACCCGGCGAATAAAGCGCGCCATGGCAATGCATCGATAAGCGGGAAAAAGCGCATTCGTCGAGGGCGCGAAACGCCCACGCGGCAAACCATGATTGGAAAACTTGGTTGCCGCGTGAGGAATGCCGGTTGCGGTCAGAACGCGGCGATGCCGGTCTGCGCGCGGCCCAGGATCAGGGCGTGGATGTCGTGCGTGCCTTCATAGGTGTTGACCACCTCGAGGTTGACCATGTGGCGGATGATGCCGAATTCGTCCGAGATGCCGTTGCCGCCCAGCATGTCGCGCGCGACGCGCGCCACGTCCAGCGCCTTGCCGCAGGAATTGCGCTTCATGATCGAGGTGATCTCGACCGCGGCGGTGCCCTCATCCTTCATGCGGCCCAGGCGCAGGCAGCCCTGCAGGCCCAGCGTGATCTCGGTCTGCATGTCGGCCAGCTTCTTCTGGACGAGCTGGTTCGCGGCCAGCGGTTTGCCGAATTGCATACGGTCCATGGTGTACTGGCGCGCGGTGTGCCAGCAGGCTTCGGCCGCGCCCAGCGCGCCCCAGGCGATGCCGTAGCGCGCCGAGTTCAGGCAGGTGAAGGGGCCTTTCAAACCGCGCACTTCCGGGAAGGCGTTTTCTTCCGGGCAGAATACTTCGTCCATGACGATTTCGCCCGTAACCGAAGCGCGCAGGCCGAACTTGCCGTGGATGGCCGGCGCGCTCAAACCTTTCCAGCCCTTTTCCAGGACAAAACCGCGGATCGCGCCTTCGTCGTCCTTGGCCCAGACCACGAACACGTCGGCGACCGGCGAGTTCGTGATCCACATCTTCGAACCGGTCAGCGAATAACCGCCGTCCACTTTGCGGGCGCGGGTCACCATCGAGCCCGGATCCGAACCGTGGTTCGGCTCGGTCAGGCCGAAGCAGCCGATCCATTCGCCGGTGGCCAGCTTCGGCAGGTATTTCTGCTTCGTGGCTTCGTTGCCGAACTCGTAGATCGGGACCATGACGAGGGACGACTGCACGCTCATCATCGAGCGGTAGCCCGAGTCGACGCGTTCGACTTCGCGCGCGATCAGGCCGTAGGCGACGTAGTTCAGGCCGGGGCCGCCGTACTGCTCGGGGATGGTCGGGCCCAGCAGGCCCAGTTCGCCCATCTCGCGGAAGATCGAGGTGTCCATGGTCTCGTGGCGGAAGGCCTCGAGGATGCGCGGCTGCAGCTTGTCCTGGCAATAGGCGGCTGCGGCGTCGCGCACCATGCGCTCGTCGTCGGTCAGCTGCTGGTCCAGCAGCAGCGGATCATCCCAGTGGAAAGCGGTCTTGCGCGGCGAATCGGATGGCTTCATGGATCGGTCCTGGTCTCTTTAGGTCTTGTAGGCGAAAGGCGCGCGTTCGGCGCCTTCGGGGTCAAGGCATTATAGGAAGGACGTCCTGATGCATCTTTTCTAACTGCGACAGGCATTTTCATTTTTCCTGCCTGCGTTCATGCAGGAAGGATGTGCCTACTGCGAGAACGAGACGGCTTCCGCCAGGCCGGCCTCGCGCAGGCGCATCATGTCGCGCGTGGGAGCGCTGCCGAAGTGGCGCGCATATTCGCGGCTGAACTGCGAGGCGCTGACGTAGCCGACGCGCTGGCAGGCCAGGCTGGCATCCATGCCGGTGGACAGCATGAGCCGCCGTGCTTCCTGCAGGCGCAGGGTCTTCTGGAACTGTAGCGGACTCATCGAGGTGAGCGACTTGAAATGCCCATGCAGCGACGAAGGACTCATGTGCGCCAGGTCCGCCATCTCGTCGATGCGCATCGGCTGGTCGTAATGGGCGCGGATCCACGCCAGGACACGGCCGACCCGGGTCGACTCGACGCGTCCCAGCTGGGCCAGGCGCGCGCCGAAGGGGCCGCGCAGCAGGCGCAGCACGATTTCGTCCTGCACCAGCGGGGCCAGCAGCGCAGCGTCCTCGGGCTGGGCGGCCAGCGCCAGCAGGCGCGCGGCGGCATCGACGATGGCTTCGCTGGCCTGCGCTACGTAGACGGCGCGCCCTTCGCGCAGAGGCGGCACGCCCTCCGGGTAAGCCTTCAAGACCAGCTCGGCCAGCCGTTCCTGGTCGAAGTCGAGCCGGAACGACAGGTAGGGCGCAGCGGCGCTGGCCTGCCGGATCATCGCCGCGATCGGCAGGTCGAGCGAGAAGATCAACATGCGCGACGGGTCGTAGTCGTAGGTCTCCTCGCCCAGCATCACGGTTTTGGCGCCCTGCGCGACGATGCACAGGGCGGGCCGGTGCAGGCCGTGCACCAGCTCTTCGCTGGGACGCGAGGCGCGCACCGCATGCAGCCCGGGAATGCAGGTGGCGAACGAGCCATCGCAGGGCGCGTTGGCGGCGAGCAGGGCGGCCAGGCGCGCCAGGCCCGGCGCGCCCGCGGAAGAGGGCATCGGTGCGGTCATGGTGAGCGCAGGATACACCATGCTTCAGTCGGCGTGGTCGGTCGACAGCGACAGCGCTTTCATGGCCGCCATCTCGCCGCGGCGCGCTTCCAGTTCGGCCTCGGCCATCGCGACGGCATCGCTGCCGGCCAGGAAGCGGCGCGGCGGCGAGGCCATGCCCGCCAGCTCGAGCACCGCGGTGGCCAGCTTCGCCGGGTCACCCAGCTGCCTGCCCTTGTAGGCGCCATAGGTCTGCTCGATGCTGCCGTGGGCGGCGTAATCCTCGATCACATGCGCGCCATAGCGTACCGAGTTCGGGTCCAGGAATTCGGTACGGAAGAAGCCCGGCTCGACGCTCGTGACCTTGATCCCGAAGGGCGCCACTTCCAGCGCGAGCGAGGCCGACAGGCCTTCGACCGCGAACTTGGTCGCGCAGTAGACCGAGGAACCATTGAAACCGGTGACGCCGGCGATCGAACTGATGTTGATGATGTGGCCGCCGCGCTGGCGCCGCAGCACCGGCAGGGCTGCACGCAGCATGTGCATGACGCCGTGGACGTTCACCGCGAATTGCTGTTCGATATCGGCCGCCGTGACCTCTTCCAGCCGTCCCAGCAGGCCATAGGCGGCGTTATTGACCAGCACGTCGATGCGGCCGAAGCGCTCGACAGCGGCGGCGATCGCCGGCACGGCCTGTGTTTCGCTGGCGACGTCGAGCTGGACCATCGCCAGGCGCTGTGGATCGGCCGCGCGGAAGGTCTCCTGCAGTTGCGCCAGCCTCCGACCCGTGGCGACGACCTTGTCGCCGGCAGCGAGGGCTGCGCGGGCGATGTCGGCGCCGATGCCGCGGCCGGCGCCCGTGATGAACCAGACTTTACTCATGATTTCTCTCCATGTTGGTGCCACGTGTGGCGTTGAGGTGGAGAGAATGGTAGGGCGCGGGTTCGACTTCGACTTGCCTGAAACTCCAGGAAGCTGGCGCATTCCTGGTCATTGGCGGCGGCCGCCGCCCGGGATCAGGGGGTGACGCCGAAGCGCCCGCCGTGGAACAGCAGCGCGGGCTGCGGGTGGACCTCGCATTCCTCGACTTCGCCCACGAAGATCACGTGGTCGCCCTCGGGATAGCGGCTGCGGTTATGGCATTCGAACCAGGCGGCGGCGCCCTTGAGGATGGGCTGGCCGGTGCGTGAGAGCGCGTAGTCGACGCCATCGAAGGGGTTTTCGGTGCGGCGGGAGAAGCGCAGGGCCAGTTCTTCCTGGCCGGCCGCGAGCACGTTGATGACGTAGTGCGAGTTGCCGCTGAAAATGGGCAGGCTGTTGGCGCGCGCGCCCAGGCTCCACAGCACGAGCGGCGGATCGAGCGAGACGGAATTGAACGAACTGGCGGTCAGGCCGCGGAAGCTGCCGTCGGCCAGGCGCGTCGTGATGACGGTGACCCCGGTCGCGAACTGCGACAGCGCCTGGCGGAAATGCGCCGAGTCGAAACCGCGCTCGGTGGCGCGGGGAGAGCGTGTGTTCATCGTTACCTTGGAAAGTTGCATGCTCATTATGCCATCGCGAGGCCAGCGACGCCGCCTGGCTCCATGTCGCGGCTGCACGAAGCAGCGCTTTACGTTAGAGTTAGGTCATAACTAACAGTATCGAGGTATGCAATGAGCGAGCAAAGAGCGACCGAAGTGGCGATCCTCGGTGGCGGGTGTTTCTGGTGCGTCGAGGCCGTCTACCTGGAAGTGCGCGGCGTCACGCGCGTGGAATCGGGCTACATGGGCGGGCAGGTCGTCAACCCGAGCTATGAACAGGTATGCGGCGGCGCCACCGGCCACGCCGAAGTGGTGCGGCTGGAGTTCGATCCATCGGTTATCAGCTACCGCGACATCCTGCAGATCTTCTTCACGATCCACGACCCGACCACGCCTGACCGCCAGGGCAACGACGTCGGGCCGCAATACCGTTCCGTGATCTTCACCCAGGACGCCCAGCAGGAAGCGACCGCGCGCCAGGTGATGGCGGAGATGGCGGCGGTCTGGGACGCGCCGATCGTGACCCAGGTGCTGCCGGCCGAGACCTGGTACAAGGCCGAGGAATATCACCAGAACTATTATGCCCAGCACCCGATGCAGGGCTATTGCGCCTTCGTGGTGGCGCCGAAGGTGGCGAAGTTCAGGAAGACGTTTCAGCAGTTCATGAAGTAGGGTGGGCGCCCCGTGCCCACGCGTGAACGACGAATAATGTTAGCTCTGCATTGCATACGATCCAACAACGATCGGCGTTCAGGTTTAGATGCGGCGCTTCATGAACGCTGACGCGATGCGGGGTTCACGCGTGGGCACGTCATTGATGCACCCGGCATCAATGACCCCACCCTACTCGTACATGTACTTCCTCGACCACGGGATCTGCGCCGGGTCTTCCCCCGCCTTGCCGCATACGATCTGGTACAGGCTGATCCAGTCGTGGGCAAACGCGTAGGCGCAGCCGGCGAGGTACACGTGCCAGATGCGGAAGCGCCTGGCGTCTGTGAGCCTGGCGATCTCGTCGGCCCGGTTCTCGAAGTTCTCGGTCCAGGCGGCGCAGGTGCGGGCGTAATGGCGGCGCAGGTTTTCGACATCGCGCACTTCCAGCCCGCCCTGCTGCATCGTTTCGATGACCTTCGACAAGTGGGCCAGCTCGCCGTGCGGGAACACGTACTGGTCGATGAATTCGCCGCCGCCATACGGGGAGGAGCGGCCTTCGACGTCGGTGCTGGTGATGCCGTGGTTCATCACTACGCCGCCCGGGGCCAGCAGCGCGTTGATGTGCGCGAAGTACTCTGCCAGGTGCTGCACGCCGACGTGCTCGAACATGCCGACGCTGGTGATGCGGTCGAACTGGCCGCTGACGTCGCGGTAGTCCTGCAGGCGGATCTCGACGCGTCCGTCGAGCCCGGCCGCCGTGACGCGCTCGCGTGCGAGCTGGGCCTGGTTCTCCGACAGCGTGACCCCGATCACGCGCGCGCCGAACTGTTGCGCCGCGCGGATCGCCAGCGCGCCCCAGCCGCAGCCGATGTCGAGCAGGGTGTGCCCGGGGCGCACGCCGATCTTGGTGAGGATGTGGTCGATCTTGCGCACCTGGGCCGTGGCGAGATCCTCGTTGCCGGTCTCGAAATAGGCGCAGGAATAGACCATGTTCGGGTCCAGCCAGGCCTGGTAGAAGTCGTTGGAAACGTCGTAGTGGTAGCGGATCGCCTCGGCGTCCTTCTTGCGCGTATGCGGCGAAAACAGGCGCAGCCGGTGCATGAGGTGGCGCTCATGCTTGCCGGTCGAGGCGGCCAGTTCGCTGCCGATCCGGATCATGTCGGCGGCGCGGCCCTTGACGTCGATCGCGCCCTCGACATAGGCGCGCCCGAGGGTGTACAGCGAGGGCGAGAGCAGGTAGCGCAGCGACGACGCTTGCGGGATGCGGATCGTCACGCGCGGCGTTTCGGACGACAGGTCGATATGCTCGCCATTCCATAGTTCCACCCGCAAGGGCAGCGACAGCTTGCTGCGCATGCCCGTGGTCCAGGCACTGAGCTTCATCTCGTTGAACACGTATTCCTCCGGCTGTAAGCGAGCCGGCCAGTACCGCGCCGGCCTGAGAACCCAAGAAATCCTCGCCTGGCGCCGCGGGGGCGCTGGGTCGAAGCCTGTTACGGTTGCAAACGCTGCCGAGTCCAGCTTCCGTCTTCCTGCCGCTCGTAGACGATGCGGTCATGGAAACGCGAGCGGCGCCCCTGCCAGAACTCGATGCGTTCGGGCACCAGCCGGAAACCGCCCCAGTTGGCGGGGCGCGGCGGCGCATCGCCGGCTTGCGCGGCGACCGCTTCGTAGTTCTGCTCCAGGGCCGCGCGGTTTGCGATCGGCGCGCTCTGCTGGGAGGCGATCGCCGACAGGCGGCTCTTTAACGGCCTGCTGTGGAAATACTTGTCGCTTTCTTCGGGCGAGGTCATCTCGACCCTTCCCTCGATGCGGACCTGTCGCTCGAGTTCGCTCCAGAAGAATAGCAGGGCGCCATATGGGTTGGCGCGCAGCTCCTGCGCCTTGCGGCTGTCGTAGTTGGTGTACCAGGTAAAGCCGCGTTCGTCGAACTGCTTGACCAGCACGATGCGCGAACTCGGCCGGCCGTTGGCGTCGACCGTCGCCACGTTCATGGCGTTCGGCTCGTTGACCTCGGCCTTCAGGGCCTGCTCGAACCAGCGCGTGAACTGCCCGATCGGGTCTTCCAGCACGTCGTCCTCGTTCAGGCTGGCCTGGCCGTAATCTTTGCGCAGGCCGGCCACGGCTTCGCCGATCGAAGGCGCTGGCGCCTCGATGCCGCGGCGCTGCTGCATCGCATTGCCCAGGCGGGCCATCTGTTCGGCCGAGAACAGGCGCAGCGCCATCGGCGCCAGCGTGCTTTCCTCGCGCTCCATGTGCGCGTAATAGCGCTGGCAGAAACGCTGCACGTTGGTGGTCGACAGCGTGCCGGCGCTGCCGTCGGCAATCGCGGTGAGCTGCTCGTGCAGGTCTTGCCAGAGCGCATCCATGTCCTTGTGGTCCTGCAGGATGACCGGCGCCAGCGCCTGCAGGGTGGCGGCGTCTTCGCCCTGCGCCACCGCGCGCAGCATCGGGATCAGGTCTTGCTCCTCGTCGTCGTGGTGCAGGTGCGCCGCCTTCTCGAAATACTTCAGCACCGCGCCGGCCGCCTGGCGCGCCTGCTCGTCTGCGCCATGTTCGGGCAGGTGCGAGAGCAGGCGTTCGAGGGTGCCGAGCTGCTTGCGGATGCGTCCGTGACAATGCTTGAGGACGGCGATCGGCTGGTCGAAACCGGGTGCGGTATCGGGAAGGAAATCATTCATTTGCGTTTTTGCGACAAGGAAAATTTTTTTTGATTGACTGACTTGCATTTTAGAGCAAGTCGTGACAGCCCGGTCCGGTAAAATGCTGGGCTATGAATACGATCAACCACACCATCCCGGCAGGAACTTTCGACGATGAAGTCGACTTCGCGCGCCGTTTCGGCGGCATTGCCCGTCTGTACGGCGAGCGTGCACTGGAACGCTTCCGTGCGGCGCACGTTTGCGTGATCGGCGTCGGCGGCGTCGGCTCCTGGGTGGTCGAGGCGCTGGCGCGCAGCGCGGTCGGCCACCTCACCCTGATCGACCTCGACAACGTGGCAGAGTCGAACATCAACCGCCAGATCCAGGCCCTGAGCGCGACCATCGGCATGCCAAAGATCGAGGCGCTGCGCGAGCGTATCGCGCAGATCAATCCCTTCTGCAAGGTCACCCTGGTCGAGGATTTCATCGAGCCGGGCAACATCGAACAGATGATCGCCGGCAAGGGTTTCGATTACGTGGTCGACGCCATCGACAGCGTCAAGGCCAAGGCCGCCCTGATCGCGTACTGCCGCGACCAGAAACTGCCCCTGGTCACCATCGGCGGCGCCGGCGGCCAGCTCGATCCGACGAAGATCGAGGTGCGCGACCTGGCCCGCACCGAGCAGGAGCCGCTCCTGAAAAAGGTGCGCAAGCTGCTGCGCGCCCAGTACGGTTTCTCGCGCGGCGAAAAGCAGAAGTACCACATCGACGCCGTGTTCTCGATGGAGCCGCTGCGCTATCCGGAAGAAGGCGATGCCTGCGAGATTGGTTCCAGCGTTACCGGCCTGAACTGCGCGGGCTTCGGCTCGAGCATGGTGGTGACGGCCAGCTTCGGCATGATCGCCGCCGGCCATATCCTGCGCCGCATGGCGGAAGCAGCGAACGCCGCGCCCGCCGCGGACGCGCCGCCCGCCGCGGAGCCGGCCGAGCTGCCCCAGGCCGCCTGAGGAGACACAAGCGCGGCTGTCCATCGCCGGGAGGCCTTTGCTATCATAGGATTATCGATTGAAATCCTGTCATTGAAAGAGCCTCCATGATGCGTCGTACTTCCTTCCTCGCCCTGTTGCTCGCGGCCGCCGCCGCCCATGCCCAGCAGGGTACGCCGACTCCCACTCCGGCCACCCCGGCCAATGTGCCGCAGAACGCGCCGGCCGCCGCCGACCAGGCCGCGACCACCGTGCGCCAGCAGGGCGTGCAGAGCGCCGCCGACCAGGCCGCCGTGGGTTCGCAACAGGCCGCCGGCGCCGCCGGCCAGGCCGCGCAGAGCGGTGCGGAAGCCGCCAGCGGCGCAGCCCAGGATGCCGCCGCCGCGGCCCAGGCGCCGCAGCCGGTGGCGCCGGCGGGACCCCAGCTCGAGATCGTCGACCAGGTGGTCGGCAAGGGCAAGACGGCCGAGCTCGGCCACAAGGTCACCGTCAACTACACCGGCTGGTTCTACAAGCCGATGGCGCGTAACGGGCGCGGCCGCAAGTTCGATTCCTCGTTTGATCCCGGCCGCACGCCGCTCGACTTCCAGCTTGGCGCCGGCCAGGTCATCAAGGGCTGGGAGCAGGGCGTGGCCGGCATGAAGGTGGGCGGCAAGCGCACCCTGATCATCCCGAGCCACCTGGCCTACGGCAAGCGCGGCGCGCCGGGCGGCATGATCCCGCCGGATACGGACCTGATCTTCGACGTGGAACTGCTCGGCGTAAAATAAACCCAAGATTGTCAACTGATGCGGAGGATGGGATGCGAGTCGCAAACGATGTCACTGAGTTGATCGGCAATACACCACTGGTCAGGATCCGCAAGCTGGGCAAGGGGGCCGGCCAGGGCGCCGAGATCCTTGCCAAGCTCGAGTTCCACAACCCCGCACACAGCGTCAAGGACCGCATCGGCCTGGCGATGATCGAGGCGGCCGAAAAGGCCGGCAAGATCGGCCCCGACACCGTCATCGTCGAGCCGACCAGCGGCAACACCGGCATCGCGCTGGCCATGGTCTGCGCCGCGCGCGGTTACCGCTGCAAGCTAGTGATGCCCGAAACCATGAGCAACGAGCGCCGCATGCTGCTGCGCGCCTACGGCGCCGAGCTGGTGCTCACGCCGGGCGCCGAAGGCATGATGGGCGCGATCCGCCGCGCGGAGGAAATCGTCGCCAGCGATCCGCGCGCTTTCATGCCCCAGCAATTCAACAACCCGGCCAACCCGGAAGTGCACCGCCGCACCACGGCCGAGGAAATCTGGCGCGACACCGACGGCAAGGTCGACATCCTGGTCGCCGGCATCGGCACCGGCGGCACCATCACCGGCGTCGGCGAAGTGATCAAGGAGCGCAAGCCCGGCTTTCAGGCCATCGCGGTCGAACCGGAAGCCTCGCCCATGCTCTCGAAAGGCACCAAGGGGCCGCACCCGATCCAGGGCATCGGCGCCGGCTTCGTGCCGCAGGTGCTGAACACGCACATCTACGACGAAGTCATCGCCGTGCGCAACGAGGACGCCTTCGAGACCGCCCGCGCCGCCGCGCGCGAGGAGGGCCTGCTGGTCGGCATCTCGTCCGGCGCCGCGCTGTGGGCCGCGATCCAGGTCGCCCAGCGGGCGGAGAATGCGGGCAAGACGATCGTCGTCATCATCCCGTCGTTCGGCGAGCGTTACCTGAGCACCGCTTTGTTCGCCAATCTGGCGGGCTGACCGAGGTCGGCGGCCTCGACCGTAGGGTGGGCACTCCGTGCCCACGCGTGACGCCGTCTCCGCAGTCAGCGGCAGCCAGGTATCGCTCGTAAAACAAAAGCAACGCACGACAACGCATGACGGCATGACACTCCGCTCATTGTTGGCGGGCGGAGTTTCACGGCAAGCGCGAAAAGGAAACGCACATAACGCGTGGGCACGGAGTGCCCACCCTACTGTCAACGTTCACGGCAAGCCCATGGTGCGGTGGCCATCACGCTCCGTCCACCGCCAGCGCGCAATTGTGCGCGGTCGTCCCTTCCTCCACCTGCAGGGTGCAATGGTGGATCCCGTGTTTCTCGCGCAGCTCGGCCACGATGGCATCGATCGCGCGGTCGCCCGGATAACCGCCGGGCATGACCAGGTGGGCGGTGAGGGCGGTCTCGGTGGTGCTCATGGCCCAGATGTGCACGTCGTGCACTTCGGCCACGCCCGGACGCGCCGCCAGGAAGCCCTGGATTTCGCTGGCGTCGACGCTGTCCGGCACCGCCGCCATCGCCATCTGCAGCGACTCGCGCAGCAGCGACCAGGTGCCCCAGACGATCACCAGCACGATCACCAGGCTGACCGCCGGGTCCAGCCAGGTCCAGCCGGTGCCCATGATGACCAGGCCCGACACCACCACGCCCAGCGAGATCGCCGCGTCCGCCGCCATGTGCAGGTAGGCGCCGCGCACGTTCAGGTCGTCCTTGCTGCCGGCCATGAAGAGCCAGGCCGAGAAGCCGTTGATCGCCACCCCGATCGCGGCCACGATCGACACCGTCATGCCTGCCACCGGATGCGGGGTCGCGATGCGCTGCGCCGCTTCCAGGGCGATCGCCCCGCAGGCCAGCAGCAGCAGGATCGCATTCGCCAGCGCCGCCAGGATCGAGGAGCTGCGCAGTCCATAGGTATAGCGCGCGCTCGGCGCCCGCTTGGCCAGCAGGGCCGCGCCCCAGGCCAGCACCAGGCCGAGCACGTCGGACAGGTTGTGGCCGGCGTCGGCCATCAGGGCGGTGGAGTTGGCCAGGAAGCCGTAGATGAATTCGATCGCCACAAAAGCCGTGTTCAGGCCGATCGCCAGCACGAAGGCCCGGCCGTGCCCGGGCACCGGCGCGTGGTGGTGATGGTGGCCATGACCGTGCCCATGTCCATGTCCGTGACGGTGGTCGCGATGGTCGTGATCATGGTGGTGGTCGTGGCTCATGGGTCGGTTCCGTTGGCGGGTTCGGCGATGTGCTCGAACATGTTGGAAAGCAGGGTGCTGATGTGGGCGTCGGCGGCGGCATAGAACACTTGCTTGCCCTGGCGCTCGGCCTTGACGATGCGCGCCGCGCGCAGCAGGCGCAGGTGGTGGCTGACCAGCGAACTGGACAGGTTCAGGGCCGTGGCGATGTCGCCCACCGCGGTCGGCTGCGCCAGGCAGGCCAGCACGATCCGGAGGCGGGTTGGGTCTCCCAGCAGGTGGAACAGGTCCGCCACCTGCTCGACGGCGTGATCGGGGATGTCGGGTGTAGTCATCATTAACATGTGAATAAGTGTTCACATGTTAGATGAAAAAGATGGGGCCGGCAAGCGTGGCGAACGCTTTGCCGGCCCCCCGTCAATCTTGCCCTTTACTGCGGATGAAACTCCTCCGCCGAGGCAAACAGGTCCCAGGCCGCGATGAACAGCGCCGCGATCACCGGGCCGATGACGAAGCCGTTCAGGCCGAACAGCGCCATGCCGCCCAGGGTCGACAGCAGCACCAGGTAGTCCGGCATCTTGGTGTCCTTGCCGACCAGGATGGGGCGCAGGATGTTGTCGACCAGGCCGATGACGAGCACGCCGAAGGCGATCAGCACCACGCCCTGCCAGATCGCGCCCGTCACCAGGAAGTAGATCGCCACCGGGGCCCAGACGATGGCCGCGCCGACCGCCGGCAGCAGCGACAGGAAGGCCATCACCACGCCCCACAGCAGGGCGGCCTGGACGCCGAGGAACCAGAAGATCAGCCCGCCTAGTGCGCCCTGGGCGATCGCCACCAGCACGTTGCCTTTGACGGTGGCGCGGATCACGGTGATGAAATTATCGAACAGGCGCTGCTTGTACATGCGGCTGAGCGGCACCGCGCGCTTGATCCGGTTGGCCAGGGCCTGGCCGTCGCGCAGCAGGAAGAACAGCAGGTAGAGCATGATGGTCAGGCCGACCAGGAAGTCGAAGGTATTGCGTCCGACGTTGATGGCGTGGCGCGCGAAGAACTGGCTGACCTGGGCTGCGCCGTCGGCCAGTTTCTGTTCGAGCGACGCCAGGTCGGTCAGCTCGAACCGTTCCAGCAGTCCGACCAGCCAGTCCGGCAGCACATGGATGACCTGCTGGAAGTAGGCGCCGAAATTGATCTGGCCCGAGCCCACGTTCGCATAGATGCCGACCGCCTGCTGCACCAGCGAGGCGGTGATGATCGACAGCGGCAGGATCACCATCACGACGATGGACAGCAGCGTCAGCAGGGCGGCGGCCGTGGGACGCTGCCCGGTTGCGCGCAGCAGGCGCCGGTACAGGGGCGCGAACAGGATGGCCAGCACCATGCCCCAGAACACCGCGCCCGAATAGGGCAGCAGGATCCAGCCGAAACCGATGCTGACGACGGTAAGGAGGAGAAGGAAGAATTTCTGCTGAATCGTGAATTGGTTCATGGGCCGTGAATGGGAAGTCAGTCGGCCCATGATAGACGATTCGACATCTTGTCGTCCGGGAAATGCGTGTGCCCGCGCAGCGTGCCCGCTCAGGGCCGCGCCTGCCCCTCGCGCAGTTGACCCTCACTATCGCGCACCTCGATCGGCCCCAGCTTGAGCTTTTCCAGCTGCGGCAGGATGCGCTTGCGGTCGCCCACGGCGACGACGATCAGGCGCTGCGGGTCGAGGTAGCGGCGCGCCGCTTCCTGCACCTGCTCGGCGGTGACCGTCGCCAGCTTGGCCGGCAGCTGGCGGTAGTAGTCGAGCGGCAGGTCGAAGACGAAGGATTCGGCCAGGCTGGCGCCGATGTCGGCATTGGTGGCGAAGCCGTTCGGCAGCGACAGCAGTTCGGCGTTGCGCGCGTCGAGCAGTTCGGCCGGGCGCAGGGGCTTGTCGACCATCGCCTGGGCTTCGCGCAGCAGCTCGGCGACCGAGGCGCCGGTCACATCCGCACGTACGCTGCCGGCGATGCTGAAGGGGCCGGGCGTGCGGTTGTAGCGAAAGCCCGAGAACACGCCGTAACTGTAGCCTTTGTCCTCGCGCAGGTTCTGGTTGATGCGGCTGGTGAACAGGCCGCCGAAGGCCGCGTTCATGACTTCCAGCGCCGGATACTGCGGGGTCGTGCGCTCGGCGCCGAGCGTGACCAGGCGCAGCGCGGTCTGCGGCGCGCCCGGCTTGTCGACCACCACGATGCGCGCGCGGGTCGGCGCCGGCGCGCCCAGCGCGAAGGGCGGCGTCTCCGCCTTCTTCCAGGCGCCGAAGCGCGCTTCGGCCAGTTCCGCCAGTTCCGCGCGCGAGATGTCGCCCGCCACCACCAGCGCCGCGTTGCCCGGGACGTAATGGCGGCGCCAGAATTCCAGCAGATCGTCGCGCGTGACGGCGCGGATCGCCGGCTCGGTGCCCAACTGGCCATAGCCGTAGGGGTGGCGCGGGCCGTACAGGGAGGCGACGGCCGCGACCGAGGCCACGGCTTCGGCTTCGTCGCGCTGCTGCATCAGTTCGCCCAGCCGGCTGGCGCGCTGGCGCTCGACTTCGGCGGTCGGGAAGGCGGGGTGCAAGGCCACGTCGGCCAGCACCTCGAAGGCCTGGGCGAAGGTCGAACGCAGCGACAGCAGCGACACCGCCGAGGCGTTGGTGCCGCTGTCGGCTTCGAGGAAGGCGCCGAGCTGCGCGATCTCGTCGGCGATGCGCGGCGCGCTGCGTGTGCGCGTGCCTTCGGTGAGCATCTGCGCGGTGAAGCCGGCCAGGCCCGGCAGCTCGGGCGGGTTGCCGTCGGCGCCGCTCTTGATCACCAGTTCCGCCGATACCAGGGGCAGCGCGGGATTGTAGTGGTGGATCACCGTCAGGCCGTTGGGGAGGGTGAAGGCCTCGCCCTGCGGCAGATTCAGTTCCGGCGTGGGGCCGGCTTTCGGCGCCTTGGCGCGCCAGGCCTCGGCCTCGTTGACGCCGGCGTTTGCGCCCTTGGCCGTTTTCGGCGGCTTGGGCGCGGGCGGATCGTGCGGCAGCCTGGGTTCGCCGGGTACGCCGGCCACGAGCACCCGGTTCTTCGGCTGCAGCCAGGTGCGCGCGGCGCGCTGCACGTCGGCAGGGGTGATGCGGCGCAGCTGGGCGATGTCCTTGGCCAGGTAGCCCGGGTCGCCGGTGAACTGGTTGTAGTGGTTCAGCTGGTCGGCCAGGCCGTCGCCGCCGAGCTGTTCGAGCGAAGTGAGCATCGCGGTCTCGAGTTGGCGCTTGGCGCGCTCGACTTCCTGCTCGGAAGGGCCCTGGTCGCGCAGCGCGGCCAGTTCGGCGTCGATCGCCTTTTCCAGTTCCGCCGGAGTGTGGCCCGCGCGCGCCGTCACCTCGATCTGGAAGGTCGAGACCAGGGCGCGCGCGTCCTGGTCGGCATCGACGTCCTGGGCGATCTGGCGCTCGTACACCAGCGACTTGTACAGGCGGCTCGACTTGCCGCCGGCGAGGATCTGGGCCGCCACCGCCAGTTCGGCGTCGCCGTCCTGGAAGGCCGGCGGCGTGAGCCAGCCCATGTAGACGCGCGCCAGCTCGACCCGGTCCGGCACCGTCAGGCGGCGCTCGGCCGTGATCGGCGGCGTCACCACCTTCGGGCGCGCCACCGCCGGGCCGCGCTTCAGGCTGCCGAAGTACTTCGCCACCAGGGCGCGGGTCTTGACCTTGTCGATGTCGCCGGCAATCACGATGCTGGCGTTGTTCGGGCCGTAGTAGCGCGTGAAGAACTCGCGCACGTCGGCCAGCTTGGCGTTCTGGATGTCGGCGTGCGAGCCGATCACCGAGGCGTAATACGGGTGCTCCGGCGGGAACAGCGCGTGGTTCAGCGCTTCCTCGACGATCCCGTAGGGCTCGTTCTCGACCGTCTCGCGGCGCTCGTTGCGCACCACGTCCTGCTGGTTGGTCAAGGCTTTCTGGTCGAGCACGTCGAGCAGGTAGCCCATGCGGTCGGCATGGACCCACAGGGCCAGTTCGAGCTGGTTCGAGGGCACGGTGTCGTAATAGCTGGTGCTGTCATAGCCGGTGCCGCCGTTGCTGTCGGTGGCGCCGGCGCCTTCGAGCAGGCGGTCGGCCAGGCCGCGCGGCAGGTGCTTGCTGCCGGCGAACATCATGTGCTCGAACAGGTGGGCGAAACCCGCCAGCCCCGGGGCCTCGTTGGCCGGGCCGACGTGGTACCAGACGTTCACCGCCACCAGCGGCAGGCGCTTGTCCTCGACCAGGATCACCTGCAGGCCGTTCGGCAGGGTGTACTTGTCGAAGGCGATGTGGGGCACGTTGGCGGGGACGGCGGGGGACGCGGCGCCGCCGGTCTGTGCGCCAGCGCTATTCAAAGCGGCCAGCAGCAGCGATGCGGCGAACAGCGGTCGGGTTTTCATGCAGATACTCCAGGGATGTGATGGTTCAGTGGCAGGCGGCGCTGCCATGGTCGGGCGGCGATGCGTTCGGCAGGGAAGGTGGGGTCGCTTCCAGGAATTCCCAGTCGTAGCCGTCCTCGCGCAGGCGCAGGCGCAGCACGCCGTTGCGGCTGGCGTCGCGCGCTTCGCTGTGTTTCACCGTGAGGAGAAAAGGCGTGGCATAGGCGCCGCCGGTGCCGACCACGAACTGGCGCATCCCGCGCGCGCGGTCGAGAACGCCGTTGGCGTCCTGCGGCGCGAAGCGCTCGTAGTCATGGTCGTGCCCGGACAATACCAGTTCGGCGCCGGCCGCGTACAGCAGGGCCCAGGCATCCCGCATCTTCGGCACGCTGCCGTGCCCGCCCGAACTGTACAGCGGATGGT
Source organism: Pseudomonadota bacterium (assembly GCA_040755875.1). Taxonomy (GTDB): domain Bacteria; phylum Pseudomonadota; class Gammaproteobacteria; order Burkholderiales; family Burkholderiaceae_D; genus Telluria. The sequence goes on from JBFLZJ010000004.1 coordinate 233,162, forward strand.
GCCAGAATGCGAGGGTACAGCGGCTGGGATGGTCCTTCAGTTCGGCGCGCAGCCAGTCCAGCTGGGCCGCATGCGCGCCCGGGGCCAGGTTGCTGTCGAGGGAAATCAGGCGCCAGGGGCCCAGGCTCAGGGCATAGTAGCCGCGTCCGGCGCGCTCGCCGAAATAGGCGAAATAGGGAGAAGCGCCCTTCGTGTAGTACTCGTGGTTGCCGGGCGTGGGCCAGGTGCGGTCCTTGAAGCGGCCCCAGGTCGGGCCGTAGCAGTCGGCGAATTCCTGCGCCGTGCCGCGCGGGTAGGTGTGGTCGCCCAGGGTCAGCGCCACGGCCGCGGGATCGGCGGCCAGGCCGGCGGCCACCACCGCGGCGGTGTCGGCGGCGCCGGACCAGCGCGGATCGGGATGGCGGCAGCGCGCGATGTCGCCGGCGGCATAGACGGTCTGCACCCCGGCCTGGGGCTGCGCCGGTGGAACCGGCTCGGAAGAAGCCGGCGTGCTGGCGAACAGGAACGCCGCGCCAGCCAGGACGCGGAAGCGTGCGGCCAGCGCGGGGTGGCGCCCCGCTACGCGCGCATTACTCAATGAAGCGCAGCAGCCCGCGCAGCGCGTGGATGACGGTCTGCTCGCGCACCGCGTGGCGGTCGCCCTGGAATACGAGGCGCTCGGTGAGGGTGGTGCCGCCGCGCGACCAGCCGAAGCAGACCGTGCCGACCGGTTTGCCCGGCACCGCGCCGGTGGGGCCGGCGATGCCCGTGGTCGACAGGGCGACGTCGGCGACGCTGTTCGAGAGCGCGCCCTCGGCCATGACGCCGGCGACTTCCTCGCTCACCGAGCCGAACTGTGCAATCAGCGCGGCCGGCACGTCGAGCAGTTCGGTCTTCGAGTTGTTCGAGTAGGTGACGAAGCCGCAGTCGAACCAGCCGGTGGAGCCGGCGATCTCGGTGATGGCTTGCGACACGCCGCCACCGGTGCAGGATTCGGCGGTGGCCAGCACCAGGCCCTTGGCCTGCAGCGCTGCGCCGACTTTGCTTGCAAGTTCGATAATCTCGTTGCTCATGCGGCTCCTCCAGGAATAATAAGTATGCTGGCGTACACGCTGCGCGGGGCGCCTCGCGCACGGCAGCGTGGCAGCGTTGGCCGTGCAGGAACCATTCTAGCGCGCCCCGGCCGCTATCGGTGTGGCAAACTTGCATGGAAAGTCACAAGGCAGCTACCCAAACGCCGTGCGAGCGGTTAGAGTGGCAGCCGTATGGGATTGGGGAAATGTCCCGTGCGACACGTCGACATTTCCACCTGCTATCCTGCATCGCGGCGGTATCCGCCGCGTTTCTTTTACTCAATAGAATTCAATGTCGCTTCATCAATACGCGTGCTGCCGGGCCAGGCCGGCGCGGTCGTGATGGCTTTCGTCATCCGGGCCGCGTGGCGTGCGCGCGCCAGCGGCAGGTTCGCCTGTTCCGGCCGCGGTCGCAGCCGAAGCGCGCCGGAGGCGGCGTGATCCGCCTGCCGTCGATCCGCAAGAAACTCGTCGCCGTGGTCATGGCCACCACGCTGGCCGCGCTCGTGGTGTCGGTCGGGCTGGTGATCGGCTACGACCTGCGCAGCTATCACCGCTCGCTGGTGAACGACCTGTCGACCCAGGCCGAGCTGGTCGGCCACATGACCTCGGCCGCGCTGGCCTTCGACGACGCCCGCCTGGCGGGCGAGAACCTGGCCCTCCTGCGGACCCGCCCGATGGTCGCCGCCGCCGCCATCTACGACGAGCGCGGACGCCTGTTCGCGTCCTACGCCGCGGGCGGGGCGCGCGCGGTGTTCCCGGCCAAGGCGGAAGCGGCCGCGACCCGCGTCGAGGGCGACTACCTGGTGGTGTTCCGGCCGATCGTCGAGAACGGCGAGACGGTCGGCACGGTCTGGTTGCGCGCCGAGAACCGCCTGCTCTCGCGTACCCTGGATTACCTGGCGATCGCGCTGGCCGTGACCCTGCTGGCGATGGCGATCGCCTATCTGGTCATGCGGCGCCTGGGCCGCATCATTACCGCGCCGATCGTGGCGATCACCGAGATCGCGCGCGACGTGGTCGCCACGCGCGACTATTCGCGCCTCGCGCCGCGCATCAGCAACGACGAGGCGGCCGAGCTGGTCGACTCCTTCAACGCCATGCTGACCGAGATCGAACAGCGCACCCGCGAGCTCGAGAATTCCAATCAGGAGATCGTGCGCGAGGCGCAGGAGCGTTCGCGCGCGCAGCAGGAAGTGATGCGCCTGAACGAGCAGCTCGAGCACCGCGTCGACGAACGCACCCTGCAGCTGGCGCTGGCCAACGCGGAGCTGGCGAACGCGATCGACGAGGCGCGCAACGCCAACCAGGCGAAATCGGCCTTCCTGTCCTCGATGAGCCACGAGCTGCGCACGCCGCTCAACGCCATCCTCGGCTTCGCCCAGATCCTCACCTCGGAAGCGCTGCCCACATCGGACACGCAGAAGAAGGAATTCGCCAGCCACATCCTGAAGTCGGGACGCCACCTGCTCACCCTGATCAACGAGATCCTCGACCTGGCCAAGGTGGAGTCGGGCACGATCTCGCTGTCGATGGAGCCGGTGGCCCTCGGCGAGGTGCTCGACGAGTGCCGCACGATGATCGAGCCGCTGGCGGCCGGACGCGGCATCCGGGTGCTGTTCCCGGATGCGGTCGACGCGGTGCTGCTGGCCGACCGCACCCGCCTGAAGCAGGTCTTGCTGAATCTGCTGTCGAACGCGATCAAGTACAACCGCGACGCCGGCGCCGTGGTGCTCGACTGCGTCCAGCTCACGCCCGAGCGCATGCGCATCTCGATCCAGGACACCGGCATGGGCCTGCGCGCCGACCAGCTCGACAGCCTGTTCCAGCCCTTCAACCGCCTTGGCCAGGAAGCGGGCGCCCAGGAAGGCACCGGCATCGGCCTGGTGGTGACGCGCCGCCTCGTCGAGCTGATGGGGGGGGCGATCACCGTCAGCAGCAGTCCCGGCGTGGGCAGCGTGTTCTCGATCGAGCTGGGGACCACCGCGCCGCTGGCGTCGAACGAGGCAAGCCTGGCGCACGCCGCCGAAGCGTCCCCCGGACGCGCCGCGGGCGAACCGCACCTGGTGCTCTACGTCGAGGACAACCCGGCCAACCTCAAGCTGGTCGAGGAAATCGTGCGCTTCCGGCCCGACCTGCGCCTGATCGCCGCCGCCGACGGCCCGGCCGGCCTGGCGCTGGCGCGCGAGCGGCGTCCCGACATCATCCTGATGGACATCAACCTGCCCGGCATGAGCGGCTACGAGGTGCTCGCCGACCTGCGGCGCGATGCGCGCACGGCCGGCATCCCGGTGATCGCGCTCACGGCCAACGCGATGGCGAGCGACATCGAGCGCGGCCTGGCGGCAGGGTTTTTCCGCTACCTGACGAAACCGGTCGATATCGACAAGTTCAACGAAGCGATCGACGGCACGCTGGCCGAGCTGCGTGCCGGGAAAGGAACCAAGACATGATCACGCCCGCCGAGGTGCGGCGCGCACGCGTGCTGGTCGTGGACGACCAGCCTGTCAACGTGCAGCTGCTCGAATACCTGCTCAAGACGACCGGGTACGAGAACGTGCACAGCACCACAGACCCGCGCCAGGTGGTGGCGCTGCACCTGAAGTACCGCTTCGACCTGATCATCCTCGACCTGCACATGCCGGGCATGGATGGCTTCCAGGTGATGGAGGCGCTGAAGCCCCTGGAAAGCGAGTCCTGGCTGCCGGTGCTGGTGGTGACGGCCGAGCCGGACAAGAAGCTGGCCGCGCTGGAGGCGGGGGCGCGCGACTTCATCGGCAAGCCGCTCGACACGGTCGAGGTGATGACCCGCATCCGCAACCTGCTCGAAGTGCGCCTGATGCACCGCGCGTCGCGCGAGCACGGGGCGAATCTGGAGCGCACCGTGCGCGAGCGCACCGCGGCGCTGGAGCGCTTCCGGCGCGCGATGGACGCCACCACCGACGGCATCTTCCTGATCGACGCGGCCAGCCTGGCCCTGGTCGACGTCAGCGACGGCGCCTGCCGCATGCTCGGTTTTTCGCGCGAGGCCCTGCTGCGCATCGATCCGGTGGCGCTCGGCCTGACCACCGCCGACCAGTTGCAGCGCCATCTCGCCACCAACGGCGCCGCGCACGAGTCCGACATCGCCGAGACCGAGCTGCTGCGCGCCGGCGGGGAGGGCGCGGTGCCGGTCGAGATCAGCTGGCAGTGGCAGGAAGCCGGCACCAGCAAGCTCCTGATCGCGGTCGCGCGCGACATCAGCGAGCGGCTCCACGCGCAGCAGCGCCTGAAGCACCTGGCCAGCTACGACGCGCTCACCGGCCTGCCGAACCGCACGCTGTTCTTCCAGAACCTGCGCGAGGCGATCGAGCTGGCCCAGGACAAGGCCTGGCGCGTGGCGGTGCTGTTCATCACCCTCGACCGCTTCAAGATCGTCAACGATTCGCTCGGCCCGGCCCTGGGCGACGAGCTGCTGCGCCAGTTCAGCAACCGCCTGGTGCGCGTGATCGGCCTGCGCGATTCGGTCGGGCGCCTGGGCGGCGACGAGTTCGCGCTGATCCTGAACATGACGCGCGAGCAGGAGCAGGAACCGGTGCGGGTGGCCAACGAGATCCGCGAGTCGCTGCGCACGCCGTTCGACCTGAACGGCCAGCAGGCGGTGCTCACGGCCAGCATCGGCATCGCCATGTACCCGGACGATGCGCTCGAGCCCAGCACCCTGGTCAAGTACGCCGACACCGCGATGGTGCGCGCGAAGGAAGCAGGGCGCGACGGCTACCGCTTCTTCACGGCCGGCATGAACGTGCAGGTGCTGGCGCGCCTGGACCTGGAGCTGGCCCTGCGCGGCGCGCTCGAGGGCGGCCAGTTCGTGCTGCACTACCAGCCCAAGCTCGAGCTGAACACCGGGCGCGTGTCCGGCGTCGAGGCGCTGCTGCGCTGGAACCGTCCGGGCCACGGCCTGGTCTATCCGGCCGAGTTCGTGCCGGTGCTGGAAGAGACCGGGATGGTGGTGCGGGTCGGCGACTGGATCGTCGACGAGGCCTGCCGCCAGATCGCCGAGTGGAACGCGGAGGGCGTGCGCGAGCTGCGCGTGGCGGTGAACGTGTCGAGCCGCCAGTTCGTCGAGGGCGACCTGGAGGGCGTGGTGCGCGCCGCCATCGCGCGCCACGGCATCGAGCCGGGCATGCTGGAGCTGGAGCTGACCGAAAGCGCCCTGATGAGCAACGCCGAGCGCACCATCGAGGTGCTGCAGCGCCTGAAGGCGCTCGGCATCCGGATCGCGATCGACGACTTCGGCACCGGCTACTCGAGCCTGGCCTACCTGAAGCGCTTCCCGATCGACAAGCTGAAGATCGACATCGCTTTTGTCCGCGACATCGTCAACAACCCGGACGACGCGGCCATCGCGCTGGCCATCATCAGCATGGCCCACAGCCTGCACATGCAGGTGATCGCCGAGGGCGTGGAAACGCGCGCCCAGATGGCGTATTTGCGGCGCAACCGCTGCGACGAGATCCAGGGCTTTCACTTTTCGCGCGCGCTCCCGGCTGCGCAACTGGCCCAGCTGGTGCGCAAGAACCGCGACGCGCCGGACCGCCCGGCGGCCGACGACAGCGGCGTCCAGACCATCCTGGTGGTCGACGACGACGTCGACACCCTGAGCGCGCTGCACCGCCTGTTCAGGCGCGACAACTACCGCGTGCTGACGGCCTCCTCGCCGGCCGAAGCGTTCGAACTGCTGGCGCTGTACCGGGTGCAGGTGGTGATGTGCGACCAGCGCATGCCGGTGATAAGCGGCACCGAGTTCCTGAGCAAGGTGAAGGAGATGTATCCGGACACCATGCGCATCATCCTGTCCGGCTATACCGGCGTGAACATCGTGCTCGACTCGATCAACCGCGGCGCGATCTACAAGTTCTACACCAAGCCCTGGAACGACGCCGAGCTGCGCGACAACGTGCGCCTGGCGTTCCGGCAGTACTGGATGGAACACGGGCCGTACGACGACCGCAAGGTGCCGCGCACGGGGTGAGCGTTTTGCGGTGGGGTGTGCGTGGGTAGGACAGCGTGGGTTCGAGAACCCACCCTACGGGCTTGCGGGTTTCTTGGTGCGGGTTAGCGGTGCGGTGCGCACGGGTACGACCGCGTGGACACAGGTGTCCACCCTACGGTGTACCGGGTTTCGTAGGGTGGGCACCTGTGCCCACGCGGTACGGCGGTTGCGTTCACGCGGCGTCTCGTCAATTTGTTCAGCAGCACGCCGGCAACCGATCAACAAGGCCAAGCCGCGACCGACGATCGGTTTCGTAGGGTGGGTTCTCGAACCCACGCGGTACAAGGCTGGATGATCACGCGCCGCTGAAGTGATCCCACCCGCTGACCTGCAAATCGAGCGGCGCCCCCGACCCATCCACGAAACGCAATCCCGCCTGCGCATCGATCGTCCCGACCCGCGTGACCGGCGTGCCGCTGGCCGCGGCGGCGGCCATCACCGCCTCGCGGTCCGCGCGCCGCGCCGCGAAACAGAGTTCGTAGTCGTCCCCGCCGGCCGCCGTGAAGCGCCGCCGCAGGGATGCCGGCTGGCGCGCCAGCATGGGTCCGGCCGGCAGCGCATCCACGTCCAGCGTCGCGCCCACCTTCGAGGCCGCCAGGATGTGCCCGAGGTCGCCCACCAGTCCGTCCGAGATGTCGAGCGCGGCCGGCGGGGCGGGCAGCCGCACCAGCGCCTGCCCGAGCGCCACGCGCGGCGTCGGCATGTGCATGCGCGTGCCCGCCAGCGCCTGCGTTTCCGGATCGAGCGCGACCTCGTTCCAGTAGCCGGCCAGGGCCAGGCGGGCGTCGCCCAGCGTGCCCGAGATCCAGAGATCGTCGCCGGCGCGCGCCGCGTCGCGCCGCAAGGCCTGTCCCGAGGCGATCTCGCCGAATACCGTGATGCAGATGTTGAGCGGCCCGCGCGTGGTGTCGCCGCCGATCAGTTCGCAATCGTGGGCATCGGCCAGCGCGAACAGGCCGGCGGAAAATCCCTCGAGCCAGGCCGGGTCGGCTTCCGGCAGCGACAGCGCCAGCGTGAAGCCGAGCGGGCGCGCACCCATGGCCGCCAGGTCGGACAGGTTCACCGCCAGGCATTTATGGCCCAGCATGCGCGGATCGGCGCCGGCGAAGAAATGGCGGCCCTCGACCAGCATGTCGGACGAGATCGCCATCTGCATGCCCGGGGTCGGGGCCAGCAGGGCGCAGTCGTCGCCGATGCCGAGCACGGCGCGCCCCGGCCTGTTGCGCTGGAAGTAGTGTTTGATGAGGTCGAATTCGGAAAGCATGCGCGAATTCTACCGTTGCCGGCGGCGCCAGGGCAGCGCCATGCGGGCCGGGTATGCATGGCGACTGTATACATGGCTGCGGCGGCTGACTTCCATCGCTTTGGCTTATGCAGCAAGGCATTGCATAAGGGTAACTTCTAAAAGCGGGGCTGCGTGGAAAATACGTAGCCGGCTGCAAGAGTCATTCTGATAAAATTGGAGGTTCCCCTCTAGTTCAGGAAGGCCGCATAGCATGGATTCGTCATCGGATAAAAAAGAAGAATTGCGCCAACAACTGCGTGCTGCAGCGCTCGAATATCACCAGATTCCCCGCCCGGGCAAGATTTCCGTCACCCCGACCAAGGGCCTGCTGAACCAGCGCGACCTGGCACTGGCCTATTCGCCCGGCGTGGCCGCGCCCTGCGAGGAGATCGTCAAGGATCCCGCAGCGTCGTACAAGTACACCGCGCGCGGCAACCTGGTTGCCGTGATCTCGAACGGCACCGCCGTGCTCGGCCTGGGCAACATCGGCCCGCTGGCCTCGAAGCCGGTGATGGAAGGCAAGGGCGTGCTCTTCAAGAAGTTCGCCGCGATCGACGTCTTCGACATCGAGATCAACGAAAACGATCCCGACAAGCTGGTCGACATCATCGCCTCGCTCGAGCCTACTTTTGGGGGCGTGAACCTGGAAGACATCAAGGCGCCCGAGTGCTTCTACATCGAGCGCAAGCTGCGCGAGCGGATGAAGATCCCGGTCTTCCACGACGACCAGCACGGCACCGCCATCATCGTCGGCGCCGCCATCCTGAACGGCCTGAAGGTCGTGGGCAAGGACATCAAGAACTGCAAGCTGGTCGTTTCCGGCGCGGGCGCGGCGGCGCTGGCCTGCCTCGACCTGATCGTCGACCTCGGCTTCCCGATCGAGAACATTTTTGTCACCGACCTGGCCGGCGTGGTCTATAAAGGCCGCACCGAGCTGATGGACCCGGACAAGGAACGCTTCGCCCAGGACACGCCGCACCGCAGCCTGTCGGAAGTCATTCCCGACGCCGACATCTTCCTCGGCCTGTCGGCCGGCGGCGTGCTCAAGCCCGAGATGGTCGCGAAGATGGCGCCGAACCCGCTGATCCTGGCGCTGGCCAACCCGAATCCGGAAATCCTGCCGGAAGAGGCGAAAGCCGTACGCAGCGATGCGATCATCGCCACCGGCCGTTCGGACTACCCGAACCAGGTCAACAACGTGCTGTGCTTCCCCTACATGTTCCGCGGCGCGCTCGATTGCGGCGCGACGACCATCACCCGCGAAATGGAAATCGCGGTGGTGCATGCGATCGCCGACCTGGCCCACGCCGAGCAGTCGGACATCGTGGCCTCGGCCTACGGCATCAGCAACCTGTCCTTCGGTCCGGAATACCTGATCCCGATGCCGTTCGACCCGCGCCTCTTGACCCACATCGCCCCGGCGGTGGCCAAGGCGGCCCAGGACGGCGGCGTGGCCACGCGTCCGATCGCGGACCTGGCGGCCTATGCCGAGAGCCTGCAGCAGTTCGTCTACCGCAGCGGCACCTTCATGAAGCCGCTGTTCTCGATGGCCAAGGCGGCCCAGGCCGAAGTCAAGCGCATCGTCTACGCCGAGGGCGAGGACGAGCGCGTGCTGCGTGCGGTGCAGGTGGTGGCCGACGAAGGCCTGGCGCGTCCGATCCTGGTCGGCCGTCCGGAGGTGCTGGAAAAACGCATCGAGAAATTCGGCCTGCGCCTGAAGCAGGGCGTGCATTTCGACGTCATCAACCCCGATTTCGACGAGCGCTACCGCGACTACTGGCAGACCTACCACCAGATGGTGATGCGCAAGGGCGTGACCGCGGACATGGCCAAGCTGGCGATGCGCCGCCGCCATACCCTGATCGGCGCCATGATGGTGCACAAGGGCGACGCCGACGGCATGATCTGCGGCACCTACGGCACCACCTGGACCCACCTGGAGTTCATCGACAAGGTGCTGGGCAAGCGCGAAGGCGCCAAGGTGTACGCGGCGATGAACATCATCATCACCCCCGAGCGCCAGCTGGCGATGCTCGACACCCACGTCAACGAAAACCCGAACGCCGAAGAAATCGCCGAAATGACGATCATGGCGGCCGAGGAGCTCGAGCGTTTCGGCATCACCCCGCGCGTGGCGCTGCTGTCGCATTCGAACTTCGGTTCGTCGAACAGCGAGTCGGCGCAGAAGATGCGCGCCGCGCTGGCGCTGGTGCAGCAGAAGGCGCCGAACCTGGAGATCGACGGCGAGATGCACGGCGACGCGGCGCTCGACGCCAAGCTGCGCGCCAAGATCATGCCGCAGTCGACGCTGAAGGGCGACGCCAACATGGTGGTGATGCCGAACATCGAGTCGGCCAACATCGCCTACAACCTGCTCAAGACGGCTGCCGGCAACGGCATCGCGGTCGGCCCGATCCTGCTCGGCTGCGCCCGTCCGGTGCACATCCTGACCCCGTCGGCGACCGTGCGCCGCATCGTCAACATGACGGCGCTGTGCGTGGTGGACGCGGTGGCCAACCGCTGATCGATCGGTATCGAGATCCCTGGTTTGTGCCGGCTGAACCTTAAAAGTTCGGTCTGCACAAACCAAGTTTGCGATCACTCACAGGCGGGCTTACCCGCCTGTTTTTTTTGGCTTGAACAAGTAACAATCCGTAAGCGGAGCCGTGCGGACCCTTGTTTCGGGCAATAATGCTCGCGGTTGTCGTCCTTACTAGAGTGTTACGGACTCAGCCGTGCCGGGAGACAGCTCTGTTACAATATGGGGTTGTCAGAAAAGTATTTGATCCACCGAGCACTCATCCGGAATTTCATACCATGCAAAGAACAACCAAAAGGGCCGTCGTCACCGGCATCACCGGCCAGGACGGCGCCTACCTGGCGCAGCTGCTGCTCGAGAAGGGCTACCACGTTACCGGTACCTTCCGCCGCGCCAGCTCGACCAACTTCTGGCGTATCGAGGAACTGGGCATTGCCGCGCATCCGAACCTGTCGCTGGTCGAATACGACCTGACCGACCTGGCGTCGAGCCTGCGCCTGATCCAGAGCGCCGAACCGGATGAGGTCTACAACCTGGCGGCGCAGAGCTTCGTCGGCGTCTCGTTCGACCAGCCGCTGACCACCGCCTCGATCACCGGCCTGGGCGCGGTCAACCTGCTCGAAGCGATCCGCATGGTCAATCCGAAGATCCGCTTCTACCAGGCGTCGACGTCGGAAATGTTCGGCAAGGTGCAGGCCATTCCGCAGGTCGAGGACACCCCGTTCTATCCGCGCAGCCCGTATGGCGTGGCCAAGCTGTACGCGCACTGGATGACGATCAACTACCGCGAGAGCTACGACATCTTCGGCACCTCGGGCATCCTGTTCAACCACGAGTCGCCGCTGCGCGGACGCGAGTTCGTCACCCGCAAGATCACCGACTCGGTCGCCAAGATCGTCCTGGGCAAGCTCGACGTGCTCGAGCTGGGCAACCTCGACGCCAAGCGCGACTGGGGCTATGCCAAGGAATACGTCGAGGGCATGTGGCGCATGCTGCAGGCCGATCGTCCGGACACCTATGTGCTGGCGACCAACCGCACCGAGACCGTGCGCGACTTCGTGACCATGGCCTTCAAGGGCGCCGGCGTGGCGCTCGAGTGGAGCGGCAGCGGCGAGAACGAAACCGGCCACTGCACCCGCAGCGGCAAGGCCGTGGTGCGCGTGTCGCCGAAGTTCTACCGTCCGGCCGAGGTCGATCTCCTGATCGGCAACCCGGAAAAGGCCAAGCGCGAGCTGGGCTGGGAACCGAAGACCACGCTCGAAGAGCTGTGCCAGATGATGGTCGACGCCGACCTGCGCCGCAACGAACAGGGCGCCTCGTTCTGACATGAGCACCTCAGGCACGCAGCAGTTGGCGACCGGCGCGCGCGAGGGCGAGGGCCGGCGCGCCCTCATCACCGGCCTGCGCGGCTTCACCGGCCATTACATGGAGCGCGAGCTGGTTGATGCCGGCTACCGCGTGTTCGGCACCGCCATGCCCGGCGACGACACCGGTCCCGACGTCTTCGCGGTCGACCTGTGCGACCGTACGGCCGTGGCCGCGATGGTCGAGCAGGTCCAGCCCGACGTCGTCGTGCACCTGGCCGGCATCGCTTTCGTCGGCCATGGCGACGCCGAACAGATCTACCGCGTCAACGTGGCCGGCACCCGCAACCTGCTGGAAGCGCTGGCGGCGGCGCGCCACCAGCCCACGGCCGTGCTGCTGGCCTCGTCGGCCAACATCTACGGCAACGCCAGCGTTCCCTTCATCGACGAGAACGTGGCGCCGGCGCCGGCCAACGACTACGCCGTCAGCAAGCTGGCGATGGAATACATGGCGCGCCTGTGGATGGACCGGCTGCCGATCATCATCGCGCGCCCGTTCAACTACACCGGCCGCGGCCAGAGCGAGAACTTCCTGCTGCCGAAGATCGTCTCGCATTTCCGCCGCAAGGCGCCGCAGATCGAACTGGGCAACCTGGCGATCGCGCGCGACTTTTCCGACGTGCGCATGGTCGCGCACAGCTACCGGGGCCTGCTGGCGGCGGCGCCGGCCGGCGAGGCCTTCAACATCTGTTCCGGCCGCAGCCATTCGCTCTCGGGCGTGATCGACATGATGTCCGAGATCGCCGGCTACCGCATCGAGGTCCGCGTCAACCCGGCCTTCGTGCGCGCCAACGACGTGCTGACGCTCACCGGCGACAATGCGAAGCTGGCGAGCGTCATCGGCCCCGTCCAGACCCGGCCGCTGTCCGAAACGCTGCGCTGGATGTACGGGGATTGACCATGGACAGGCGCAGCGCAGGGCCGGGCATCACCGCCGCCGTGCGCTCCGCCGTCCGCTCCGCCGTCGTTCGCCCCAAGGTTTTCGCGCATTAAGCTTTTATTTTTCGTCACCATCATGCGCGTCCTTCATTTCTACAAGACTTATTACCCGGACAGCCTGGGCGGGATCGAACAGGTCATCCGCCAGATGTGTGTCGGCACCGGCCGCCTCGGCGTGACCAATACCGTGCTGTCGCTGTCGCGCGACAAGAACCTGCAGCCGATCGAGTTCCAGGGCCACACCGTGCACCGCGTGCCGCTCGACTTCGAGCTGGCATCGAACGCCTGCTCGGTGGCCGCGCTCGGCGCGCTGGCGCGCCTGGCGCGCGAAGCCGACGTGGTGCACTATCACTTTCCCTGGCCCTTCATGGACATGGCGCACTTCGTCTCGCGCGTGCGCAAGCCGACCGTCGTGACCTATCACTCGGACATCGTGCGCCAAAAGAGCCTGCTGCGCCTGTACCAGCCGCTGAAGCACCGCTTCCTGCGCAGCGTCGACGCCATCGTGGCGAGCTCGCCGAATTACCTGCAGTCCTCGCCGGTACTGGCGCGCTACCGCGACAAGACCCGCGTCATCCCGTTCGGCCTGGACCAGGGCAGCTACCCGCAGCCGGACCCTGCCAGGCTGGCCTACTGGCGCGAACGGATCGGCCCGAAGTTCTTCCTGTTCGTCGGCGTGCTGCGCTACTACAAGGGCCTGCACGTGCTGCTCGACGCGGTGGCGGGGACCGACTACCCGGTGGTGATCGTCGGCGCCGGCCCGGAAGAGGCGGCGCTCAAGGCCCAGGCCGCGCGCCTGGGCCTGAAGCACGTGCAGTTCGTCGGCGCCGTCGACGACGAGGACAAGGTCGCGCTGCTGACCCTGGCCTATGCGCTGTCCTTCCCCTCGCACCTGCGCTCGGAAGCCTTCGGCGTCTCGCTGCTGGAAGGGGCGATGTACGGCAAGCCGATGATCTCCTGCGAGATCGGCACCGGCACCACCTATATCAACATCGCCGGCGAGACCGGCCTCGTGGTGCCGCCGGACGACGCGCCGGCGCTGCGTACGGCGCTGCGCACGCTGTGGGACAACCCCGAGCTGGCGCGCGCGATGGGCGCGCGCGCGGCGCGCCGCTTCGACCAGGTCTTCACCTCGACGCAGATGGCGGCCGGCTATACGGCGCTGTACCAGGACGTGCTGGCCCGGCGGGTGGGTGAACCGCGGGCGAACGCCGCCGCGATCGTGCCGCCGGTGCGGTCCGGGACGCACGGCGAATAAGCAAAAGGGGCGCAACAGCGCCCCTTGGTTTTGCAGTTTTCGTAGGGTGGGTTCTCGAACCCACGCTGTACATCGTCTACAAGCGGCCTGCGTCCACAGAACCGGTATGGTGATCGACCCAGGCGCTACGCGGCAGATCTGCAACAGATCGCATTCCGCACCGCGTGGGTTCAAGAACCCACCCTACGAACATCGATGTGCCGCGTGAGGTCGGATACGATTGCGGTGGCGGTTCCGCGGAGGCGGGCGCGGACCTGTCAGGCCGCCTTGGCCTCCGCCGCCTCGGCCCAGCGCAGGCGCACGGTGCGGATCGCCGGCAGCTGGACGATGAACAGGTCGACCAGCGCCGGGTCGAAATGCTTGCCCTTCTGCTGGACCAGGTAATCCACCGCTTCCTCCTCGCTCCAGGCGCGCTTGTAGGGGCGCACCGAGGTCAGGGCGTCGAACACGTCGGCGATCGCGACGATGCGTCCGGTGAGGGGGATCTGCTCGCCGGCGAGTCCTTTCGGGTAGCCGCTGCCGTCGTATTTCTCGTGGTGGGTCAGGGCGATGTCGTGCGCCAGCCTGAGCATGCCGCCTTCGTGCTGGCCGATGATCTCGGCCCCGATGGCGGCATGGCTCTGCATGATCTTCCACTCGTCGGCGTCGAGCGGACCGGCCTTCTGCAGGATGCGGTCGGGGATGCCGATCTTGCCGACGTCGTGCATCGGCGCCGCGTGCAGCAGGTCTTCCGCCTCCTGCTCGGTCATGCCGGCCGCCAGGCCCAGGATGCGCGCGAAATGGCTCATGCGGATCACGTGCAGGCCAGTCTCGTTGTCCTTGTACTCGGCCGCCAGGCCCAGGCGCTGGACGATCGCCAGGCGCGTCGCCTTCAGCTCTTCCGTGCGCACCAGGGACAGGTGGGTGCGCACGCGCGCGCGCACCAGCGGCGGGCTGACCGGCTTGGTGATGTAGTCGACCGCGCCGGCCTCGAAGCCTTCGAGTTCGTCGGCGGTATCGGTCAGGGCGGTGACGAAGATGACGGGAATCGGCGCGGTCATCGGATTGGCCTTCAGGGCGGCGCAGACCTCGTAGCCGCTCATCCCCGGCATCATCACGTCGAGCAACACCAGGTCGGGGCGCTCCTTGGCCGCCAGCTCCAGCGCACGCGCGCCGTCCTTGGCGAACAGCAGGCGGTAGTGGTCCTGCAGGATCTGGCGCAGCAACTGCAGGTTGCTCGCTTCGTCGTCGACCGCCAGGATCAGCGGGCGGTTAGGGGAGTTGCTCATTGCATCGTTTCCTGTGGCGTTGGGTCGTCAAGCATGTCGAGCGCGGCCAGCACGGCGTCGAGCTGCTGCTGGGCGAGGTCGAAGTCGAAATCGGCGAGGGCCGCCTGGACCTGGGTGACGCGCGCGGCGGCCGCATGGCCCGCCAAGGCGGCCGCGAGGCCGGCCAGCGCCGCGTCGTCGAGTGCGCCGCGCTCCAGGGCATCGCGCAGCAGGCCGGCGGCGCGGCGTGCGCGTTCCAGGTCAATCGCATCGCCGGCGGTCCCCTGCGCCGCCGGCGCAGCGGCTGGCCGCTGGTCCCGGATCAGCGCCAGCGCGGTCTCGTGCGAGTCGGCCACGCGCGTCAGGGCCTGCGGCAGCAGCGTCACGGCCGCCAGTTGCTGGCCCTTGTCGCCATCGGCCAGCTGTTCCAGCTCGGTCAGCGCATCGGTCAGCAGTTCCAGGCCGAGGTTGGCGGCGATGCCGCGCGCCTTGTGCGCCAGCATGCGCAGCGAGGGATAGTCGGCGGCGTCGGCGAAGCCGCGCAGGAACTGCGGCAGCATGGCGTGCTGGGTATGGAAGTGCGCGAGCGCTTCCAGGTAGGCGTCTTCCTTGCCGCCCCAGCGGTGCACGCCGCCGTGGCGGTTCCAGGCCTGGCGCTCGACCGCCGGCGCATCGAGCGCCTGGCTCGAGCCGATGCCGAGCACGCGCGCGATCTCGTGCGACAGCGTGAACCAGTCGACCGGCTTGGAGGCGAAGCCGTCCATGCCGGCCTCGAGGCTGGCGCGGCGGTGCTCGGCCAGCACGCTGGCCGTCATCGCGATCACCGGCACGCGCGGGCGGCCGGCTGCTTCGGCCTGTTCGCGGATCAGGCGGGTGGCGCGCAGGCCGTCGATGGTCGGCATCTGGAAGTCCATCAGGATCAGGTCGAAGTCCTGGCGCGCGGCCAGCTCGACCACCTGGGCGCCGTCCGCCACGCCGGTCATGGTGTGTCCGCGGCGCGCCATCAGGAGCTGCAGCAGCTCGAGGTTCTGCGGCACGTCGTCGGCGACCAGCACGCGCAGCGGCGGCAGCACGGCGGCGGTGCGCACGCGCGTCTGCTGCGGCGCGAAGCGCGCCACCATCAGCGGCAGCAGCACGTGGAAGGTGGTGCCTTCGCCCAAGGTGCTCTCGGCCCAGATCTTCCCGCCCATCAGCTCGACGAGCTGCTTGCTGATCGTGGTGCCCAGGCCCGTGCCGCCGAAGCGGCGCGTCATCGAGGCGTCGGCCTGGGTGAAGGGGTCGAAGATCGCCTGCAGGCGCTCGGGCGCGATGCCGATGCCCGTGTCCTTCACGGTGAAGTGCAACTGGTCGCCCTGCGGCTCGGCGCGGAGAAGCACGCTGCCGCTGGCCGTGAACTTGATCGCGTTATCGAGGAGGTTGGTCAGCACCTGGCGGATGCGCAGTTCGTCGCCGCGCAGGTTGGTCGGCAGCGCCGGATCGTAGTGGATGTCGACGTGCAGGCCCTTGGCGCGCGCATTGGCCGCCAGCGTCGAGGACAGTTCGTCGATCAGAGAGAGCAGGTTGAAGTCGTTGATCTCCAGTTCGACCGCGCCCTTTTCCAGCTTGGCGGTGTCGAGGATCTCGTTGAGCAGGCGCAGCAGCGAGCGGCCGGCGTTGCGCACCGTGTCGAGGTGGCGGCGCTGGTCGGGCGCCAGTTCGCCGTCGAGCAGCACGTCGGTGAAGCCGAGGATGGAGTTCATCGGCGTGCGGATCTCGTGGCTCATGTTGGCGACGAAGGTGGCGCGGGCGGCGGCGGCCTGCTCGGCGTGCTCCTTGGCCTCGCGCAGCGCCTCTTCCATGCCGCGGCGCTCGCTGATGTCGAGGATCACGCCGTCGAGCCAGGTCAGGTCGCCCGCGTCGTCGCGCACGCCGGTGCCGTTTTCCCACAGCCAGCGGATGCTGCCGTCGGCGTGCAGCAGGCGGTACTCGACCAGCCATGGGCGGCCTTCAAGCAGCGCGGCCTGGATGGCTTCCGATACGCGCACGCGGTCGGCCGCGTGGATCAGGGCGCCGAAGCAGCGGCGCGGCGCGGCGCCGGGAGGGTCGCCGATGAAGTCGCGCGCCGGGTAGCCGGTCACGCGCTCGACCGCGTCGCTGATGAACACCATCGGGTGCGCCCCCTCGATGCGGCTGCGGTAGGAGATGCCGGGGATGGTGCCGATCAGGGAGCGGAACTGCTGCTCGCTGGCGCGCAGCGCCTGCACCATCTCGCGCCTTTCGGTGATGTCGGTGACGAAGCAGACGAACAGTTCCTGGTTGCCCAGGGCCGCGTGGCCGACGGCGAAGCGGATCGGCACCAGGCTGCCGTCGCGGCGCAGCGCGTCGACTTCGGCGTTGTTCGGCGCCGCGTGGGCGCCGCTGTCGCGCAGGTAGCCGAGCAGGCCGACTTCCTTGTTGCGTTCTTCCTCGGTCATCAGGAGGCGCACGTTGCCGCCGACGATCTCGTCGCGGCGCCAGCCGAAGATTTTCTCGGCCGAGGCATTGAATTCGAGGATGGTGCCGTCGCGGTCGACCGTGATGACGCCGTCGACGGTGGTGGTGAGCAGGGCGCGCATCCAGGCTTCGCTGCGCGACAGTTCGGCGTACAGGAGACGGTAGCGCAGCAGGCCGTTGGCGGCCAGCACGACGACGGTGAACAGGGCGGTGATCAGCGAAATTCCCAGCGCCAGGGCGGTGGTATCGGACTGGGCCGGGGCATTCGGATCGACCGTGCCCACGAAGCGCGCCGCGGCCATGCCGGTATAGTGCATGCCGGCGATCGCGCAGCCCATCACCACGGCCGACAGCAGCAGCCGCTTGCCTTCGCTCATGCTGCGAAAGCGGGTCAGGCCGAAGCGCACCCACAGCGCCAGCGTCGCCAGCACCACGGCGACGACGATCGACAGCGCGAAGGTCAGCGGGTCGTAGCGCAGGTCCAGGCTCATGCGCATGCCGGCCATGCCGGCGTAGTGCATCGCGCCGATGCCGGCGCCGACCAGCAGGCCGCCGGCCAGCAGGCCGTTGCGGTCCAGGCGCTCGCGCGCGATCAGGCTCAGGGCGACGAAGGAGGCGCCGATACTCGGCAGGCTCGACAGGATAGTGGTCATCGGGTCGTAGCTGACCTGCGTGCACAGGTTAAAGGCGAGCATGCCGACGAAGTGCATGGCCCAGACGCCGGCGCCCAGGGCCAGGCTGCCGGTCAGCAGGAAGATCGGCCGCTGGCGGTCGCGCTGGCGCGCCTGGCCCGCGACCTGCAAGCCCATCCACGACGAAAAGATGGCCACGAGCAGCGACAGCAGCACGAGCTTGGAATCGTAGATGCCATAGCTGAGCAGCGATGGGTCATCGGGCAACTTGAAAAGCGACATGGGGGTTCTTCCGGAGTGGTCCAGCGAGCGGACAAAAGCATCTGCGAGTATGACATTTTCCTCTCGGAAAGTCTTGATTTGATTGGGAAAACTTAGCAACACGACATTGCAACTGTCGCGTTGCTGCTACCCTGCAGTGCAATGTATTGACGACAACGGCAGGCCTTGGGTTATGCTGGATAGATAAGAGTTGCGATCCATGTATCCGGCAATACGGGAGCCCTGATGCTGACAGACCGAATCACGATGGCCGCGGTGTGCGCGGCGCTGGCCGCCTTGTCGACTGCGATGGCCGTTCCCGCCCGGGCCGCCACCTGGATCGCGGCCGCGGACGAAGGCGCAACCCTGTACATCACGACCGAGACGGCGGCGCCGTCGAGCATGCTCGACGCGCGCGGACAGGTGGTGGGCATCGCCACCGACAAGGTGCGCGCCGCCCTGGACCGCGCCAACGTCGCCTACACCATCGAGCTGCTGCCGTGGAAGCGCGCCTACGCCGCGGCCCGCCGGCGCCAGGACGCCTGCGTCTACTCGACCACCCGCACGCCCGAGCGCGAGGCCCTGTTCAAGTGGGTCGGCCCGCTCGATACCGCCCAGTGGGTGCTGATGGCGCGCGCCGACCGCCAGATCGCGCTGCGCAACCTGGAGGACGCGCGACCCTACCGGATCGGCACCTACAACGGCGATGCGCGCGACCATTACCTGCGCAGCCGCGGCTTCACGGTCGACGCCGCGCCGCACGACCTGGTCAATCCGCGCAAGCTGCTGCTGGGGCGCATCGACCTGTGGGCCGCGTCCCTGCGTCCCGGCAGTCCCGTGCTCGCACAGAATGGCTGGGCCGGCAAGATCGTCCCGGTGCTCGCGTTCAACCAGCGCGATATCTTCCTTGCCTGCAACCGCGGCGTGCCCGACGCCATCGTCAACCGCCTCAACGACGCCTTTGCCGCCCTCGAGCGCGAGGGTTCGCTGCGGCGCATCGAGCGGGCGTATGACAACTGGGCGGAAGAGAAGGCCAAGTGAGGCCTGTCTGTGCTGCGGGGAAAACAAAAAACCGCGTTCTCCAATGAAGAAACGCGGGTCTTGTCGGTATTCGTGTCGTGGTGCCGGGAACCGGAATCGAACCGGTACGCCTTGCGGCGCGGGATTTTGAGTCCCGTGCGTCTACCTATTCCGCCATCCCGGCAACGCGCTGTGCATTATCGCTGATTTGGATTGCACGGGCAACAGTTTACGAGCCCGGCCGCGGGCCGCGAAAACCGCCTGTGGCGGCTGCCTGCCAGGGCGAAGTCAGCTCGCCAGCGCCTTCTGCAGCGAGCGCAGGACCGGGATCGGCCCGTTCACTTCCAGCGCATGCGCATGCACCCTGACGTTGACGGTCTGCGCCCGGGCGCGCCAGGATGGGCGCGTGGTCTTGACGTAGCGCAGCAGGCCGGGACCGGCTTCGCAGCGTGCGTAGCCGAGCGAGGCGAGGGTGCTGTCCAGGGTCATGCTCATGTGGCTGGCGTCGAAGCGGGTGTTGACGTCGAGCCGGCCCGGTGCGCTGAGGCACAGGGGCAGGGCCAGGCCGGCCAGGACCGGCAGCACGATGACGGCCAGCGGCGCCTTGGGGTCGAACAGGTGCAGCGCCAGCACCAGCAGGGGCAGGCCGATGACCAGGGTCAAGCCGTAGGCGGTCAGTGGAGACAGGCCGCGCAGGAATCCACCGCCAGTGTTCGAACGTACGACTTCCGAGAACATTACGCTTTTCATGTTGTTTCCTCCATGGGCGAATGGCGATGGCGCTGTCTGCCATTGTCTTTTTCTGTATATGGTCCCGAATTGACCTGACTCAAGGAGGAGACGATCAGGAACAAACGTCCAGCGCCGGCGTCGAATCAAAGCATGAGAGATGCGGCGTGGGCAGACGTATGAGCACGCCCTCTGCGACCCAGAGCGCCCGTCCGGGCGACGCAGGCGTTGCGACACTTGCCGATGGAGTTCACATGAAAAGCACTTCCCTGGTCCTGGGCGCCTTGCTGGCGGGCGCCGCCTGCGCGAGCCCGTATGCCGCCGCGCAGGCAATCGAGCGCAGCGTGCCGATTGCAGAGATCGACGACGGGGCGGGCGGCTTCAATGCCCATTTCGGCGACGGCTTCACCGCCCTGGAGTCCGGCAGCACGTTCACCGATCTCTTCACCTTCGACGTCAGCGGACTGCCCTTCGACGCCGCGGCGTCGGTCACCTCGTCCTACCTGAATTCGCCGTTCGAAAAAGACCTGCGCATCACGGCCCTGAGCCTGTACCGCTACGATCCGGCGACGATGGCGATCATCGGTCCCACGATCGCCGGCATCGACCAGACCGGCTTTGGCGACAACCCGACCGACTCCTGGGCGCTGAGCGCCTTCAGCCTGCCGGTTGGCGCCTATGCGGTGCGCGTGGACGGCGTGGTGGTGGGTTCCGGCGGGGGCAGCTTCGGCGCCGACCTGACGGTGTCGCCGGTGCCGGAAGCGCCAGGCTTCGCCCTGCTGCTGGCCGGGTTGGCTGCCGGTGCGCTCGTGAAGCGCAGCAGCCTGCCCGGCAAGCGCACGGCGCCCGCATAAAAAAACGCCCTGCGGATCGCTCGGCAGGGCGCTTCGGCGGCGGGTGGCCTTGGGGCTCAGGGCGCGCGGCGGTACAGGCGGAAGCGTTCGTCGCGGTCGGAGGCGCGGCGGCCTTCCCACAGCAGCGTGGCGCCGCGCGTGCTCCAGCGGCGCGACAGGTCGCGGTCGTCGCGCGTCCTGACGCTGTCCTGCAGCAGCACGTAGTCGCACTGGCCTCCTTGCACGCCGGCAAATGGCAGGCGGCCGAAGTAGGCGAACGAGGCGCGCTGCGCCGCGCTCACGTTCGTGTCGATGCAGTTCGCGTTCGGCGGCAGCTTGGCGGCGATCGCCTGGGCCACGCCGGCGTAGCTCTTGCTGTAGTTCAGGTCCGGTAGGAACAGCGTCATCAGGAGCACCCACAACAGGATCAGTCCGCTCGAAGACAGCACCACGGCGCGCCACAGCACCGCGGGCTGGCGCGACACGCGCCAGCGCACCAGCCAGATCCAGCCGATCGACACGGCGGCCGCCACGATGAAGGCCACGATGCCGAATTCCGGCTTGAAGCCCGGCACCAGCTTGAGTGCATTGTGCGACAGCTTGGCCGGCCAGCCGGTCAGCTTGGCGATCCAGAACAGCCAGAGCAGGGCGGCCAGCGTGGTCAGCGCCATCACCGAGAACCAGTCGATGGCATTGATCGCGCCGCGCTTCATGGTCGGCAGGCCGAAGGCGGCCATCAGGGCCAGCAGCGGCAGGAGTTTCAGCAGGTCGCCGTTTTCCGGCGAGGGATCGCACAGGGTGAGCAGGGTCAGGGCGCCGAGGAAGGTCAGCGGCAGCACGATGTGCAGCATGTTCTGCTGGCGCCGCCAGGCCCAGATCGCCCAGCCGGCGAAAGGCCAGGCCGGCCAGAAGAACCAGACGCCGACGCGGAAGAAGGCCTTGATCGAGGTCCAGCTCGGCACGGCCAGCTGCTCGGCGTTCCAGGCCAGCCAGGCCGGCACCGGCGATTCGCCATGCGGCTGGACGATGCTCGCAGGCAGGATCCAGACCAGGGTCAACAGCGCGGCGACACCGCTGGCCAGCGCCAGGTGACGCAGGGAGTTGCCGGCCGGCATGCGGAAGAAACGCGTGCCCAGGAACAGCGCGACCACCAGCGCCAGCGGCGACAGCGGCCCGCGCGTCAGGGTCAGGGCGCCCAGCGACAGGCCGACCAGGGCGGCGTTGCGCAGGCTGGCGTTCTCGATGTAGCGCACCGCGCGGTAGAGGAAATAGGCGAGCAGCGAACCCTGCAGGGTCACGGCCAGGGTTTCGTGGCTGTACAGCAGCAGGCCGAGCGAGCCGAGGTAGACCAGCACCGCCGTGTCGGCCAGGGTGCGGCCGTAGTCGTCCGGCTCCGGCTGGCCGCCGAAGGCCAGGCGCAGCGGCTGCGCTTCCGGCCGCCGTCCCAGGTGGAAGGCGGTGTACCAGAGCGACATGGTGCCGAGGACAAAAATGCCGATGTTCGAGACGCGCGCGGCCAGCACGTCGCCCAGCAGCCAGCCGAACAGCTTGATGCAGAGGGCGCCCAGCCAGAATGCGAGCGGGCCCTCGTCGGTGACGGCCAGGCCGGCGATGTTCGGGTAGAGCCAGTCGTGCAGGCCGCCGCGCGCCATCGTCCACATGATGCCGAAGCTGCCGGCGTCATCCTTCCACGGGTCGCGGCCGATCAGTCCCGGGAGGATATACAGCATGCCGAGCGCGTACAGCGCCCAGCGCGGCAGGGCCAGCGTGGCGGCGGCGGGGAGGCGGACTGGTTTCATCGATAAGTCTGATGCGAGGAATTAATGTCGCGCTAGTATAGCGGCGAATGGAAAGGCGAAAAAAAAGAAGCCGGAAACCGGCTTCTCTTGCGCCCTGTGGGGCTGAGGGAGCAGCGCAGGCCCCCTTGAATTGCTTGCTTAGCCGTTGGCGACGGTGGTCTTCGAACCGACCGAACCGAACTTCTGGCGGAACTTCTCGACGCGGCCGGCGGTGTCGACGATCTTGTGCTTGCCGGTGTAGAACGGGTGCGATTCAGCCGAAACTTCGATCTTGATCAGCGGGTATTCTTTACCTTCGTAGGTACCGGTTTCGCGGGTAGCGATGGTCGAACGGGTGATGAATTTGAAGTCGCACGACACGTCGTGGAACAGCACGTCGCGGTAGTCTGGATGGATATCGGTCTTCATGGTTTTGCCTTGGGTTAGTTTGGTAGCCAAACAGCACTTCGTCGGTCGTGTTGCTTCTTGACCCGATTGCCGATCACTTGCCAGGGGTTGATGTACTGAACCCACGATTATAAAACGGCTTCAGAAACCAGGCAACTATGCCAGAGTCGATATGTAGGGTGGGCACACCGTGCCCACGCGGAAGCATGCGTCGTGGCCGCTCATGTCGACACGGATCACATGATCATCCGCCAACGTTGTCCAAGCGTCGCGTTGACTCCACGTTTCGCGTGGGCACGGGGTGCCCACCCTACGGTTGCGTTCGCCGTAATTGAGCAATATTCCAGACTTCACCAAATAAAAAAGGCGGCACAGGCCGCCCTTCGTGATGCTTTTGGCAAGTCTTAACCGCCGCGGCGCATCATGTCGAAGAACTCCACGTTGTTCTTCGTTGCACGCATCTTGTCGAGGATGAACTCCATCGCCTCGATCTCGTCCATCGAGTACAGCAGCTTGCGCAGGATCCAGATCTTCTGGAGCTGGTCCGGCTTGATCAGCAGTTCCTCGCGGCGGGTGCCCGACTTGTTCAGGTTGATCGCCGGGTAGACACGCTTCTCGGCCAGGCGGCGCTCGAGGTGCACTTCCATGTTGCCGGTGCCCTTGAATTCCTCGTAGATGACGTCGTCCATGCGCGAGCCGGTTTCGATCAGGGCGGTGGCGACGATGGTCAGCGAACCGCCTTCCTCGACGTTACGGGCGGCGCCGAAGAAACGCTTCGGACGCTGCAGCGCATTGGCGTCGACACCGCCGGTCAGGACCTTGCCCGACGCCGGGATCACGGTGTTGTAGGCGCGCGCCAGGCGGGTGATCGAGTCGAGCAGGATCACAACGTCCTTCTTCATCTCGACCAGGCGCTTGGCCTTTTCCAGCACCATTTCCGCGACTTGCACGTGGCGGGTGGCCGGTTCGTCGAAGGTCGAGGCGACGACTTCGCCGCGCACCGAGCGCTGCATTTCCGTCACTTCTTCCGGACGTTCGTCGATCAGCAGGACGATCAGGGTCACGTCCGGGTGGTTCGCGGTGATCGCGTGCGCGATGTGCTGCAGCATGACCGATTTGCCCGACTTCGGCGAGGCGACCAGCAGGCCGCGCTGGCCCTTGCCGATCGGCGAGATCAGATCGACGATGCGGCCGGTGATGTTCTCGGCGCCGTTCATGTCGCGCTCCAGGCGCAGCGGCTCCTGCGGGTGCAGCGGGGTCAGGTTCTCGAACAGGATGCGGTGCTTCGACGCTTCCGGCGACTCGCCGTTGACCTTGTCCACCTTGACCAGTGCGAAATAGCGCTCGCCATCCTTCGGGGTGCGCACTTCGCCTTCGATCGAGTCACCCGTATGCAGGTTGAAGCGGCGGATCTGCGACGGCGAGATGTAAATGTCGTCGGTCGAGGCCATGTAGCTCGCATCGGGCGAACGCAGGAAGCCGAAGCCGTCCGGCAGCACCTCGAGCGCGCCGTCGCCGAAGATCTGCTCGCCCTGCTTTGCGCGCTTCTTCAGGATGGCGAACATCAGTTCTTGTTTGCGCAGGCGCGCTGCGTTGTCGATATCGAGGCTGATCGCCATCTCCAGAAGGGCGGAGACGTGCATTGCCTTCAGTTCAGATAAGTGCATGTTGTGTGGGTGTCCCGTGACGGGAAATCAAGGTAGGGGAGGGAACTGCGTGGGTTAGTCAATTGGGATGCGACCGGAATCGATCGGACTCCCGTCCAGACAATGGCGGCAGTGCGGGCGCGCTGCCGCCGCTCAACGAACGCTCTGGGAACGTCCGATTAAATGTTGCTGTCGATGAAGGCGGTCAGCTGGCCCTTGGCCATGGCGCCGACTTTCTGCGCGGCCGGGACGCCGTCCTTGAACAGGATCAGGGTCGGGATGCCACGGATGCCGAACTTGGCCGGTACGGCCTGGTTGGCGTCGACGTCCATCTTCGCGATCGTGATCTTGCCGTCGTATTCCTTGGCGACTTCTTCCAGGATCGGGGCGATCATCTTGCACGGACCGCACCACTCGGCCCAGAAATCGACCAGGACCGGACGCTCGGACTTGATCACGTCGGTTTCGAAAGAAGCATCGCTGATGTGTTTAATGTTTTCGCTCATGTTTTCCTCAAAGAGAGGTAAGGATCAATGTACGCCTGGAGACTGCATATCAATTCTGCAGCTCGTCCGGCTTCCGTCTATAAATAAAACTGGCTGCAACACAATGGTGGAGACAATGTGCGCAAACTCAATATTGGAAGGGCGTCAAGAGGACGTCAGGCGGGGGATTTAGGTCGAATAATACCTTATTTTCCCCAAAAGTGTTCGGACGTTTGTTCAAATTTTAACACGTCACGGCCGAGCGCAATTGGTCGAGCGCGATCGGCTTGCGGAAGGCGCCGGTCACGTGCAAACCGAGCACCCGCGCCAGCTCGCAGGCGGCGTCGCGCACCCCCGCATCCATGCCCGACAGCAGGATCACGCGGCCGCCGAAACCGCGCGCCGCGGCCGCCTGCAGGAACTCGATGCCGTCCATGTCGGGCAGGGCCAGGTCGCAGATCAGGGTGTCCGGTCCTTGCTCTTCCAGGGTCGAGAGTGCGCGGCGGGTGGTGGCCTCGGTGAAGACTTCGCGCACGCCCACCTGTTCCAGCATGTCGGTGAGCACTTCCAGCATGAAATGGTCGTCGTCGAGCACCAGCACGCGCGGCGGCTGGACTGGCTTGGCGATGACGGGCTCATCCATACAAATGGTTCCGGGGAGGTGTTAACTGAAAGGGAATTATGGGCGAGAACGGGCATGCCGTGGGCATACCCGCCAAAAAAATTTGCGCGGCCGTATCGTTCAGCCCACGTTCAGCCCACGTTCAGCCGACGCTGCCGGTGAACTGGTAGAGGCGGCCCGGATGCCACATGGTCACGCAGGACGCCACCCGGCCGCCGGAAGTGGTCTTGCGCTTGAGCACCAGGCAGGGCGCGCGGGCGTCGACGGCGAGCAGTTCGGCCACTTCGCGCGGCGCGCCCAGGGCCTCGATGGCGTAGGTGGCGCCCTGCAGCGGGGCGACGGCCATCAGGTGCTCGTTCGGGGTGATGGCATTGAAATCCTGGGCCAGGTAGTCCGGCGCGCAGGCCGGGTTGACCCAGCGGTCCTCGAGCTGGATCGGGACATCGTTCTCGAAATGCACGATCAGCGAATGGAACAGCGTGGTTTCCGGCGCCAGCTCGAACTGCAGGGTCAGCGCCTCGCTCGCCGGCGCAGCTTCCAGCAGGTGCAGCTGGCTGCGGTGGCGGTGGCCGCGCGCCCGCACTTCGTCGGCGATGTTGCGGATCTCGACCAGGGTCGCCTGGTATTTCTGCGGCGCGACATAGGTGCCCGAACCCTGGCGGCGCGTGAGCACCTGCTCGGCCGTCAGTTCGCGCACGGCGCGGTTGACCGTCATGCGCGACACGCCGAACTGGCGCACCAGCGCCTGCTCGGAGGGCACGAGGTCGCCTTCCTTCCAACGGCCGGAGGCGATCTCGCCGACCAGGTAATCCTTGATGCGCTGGAAGATGGGGGTACTCGCTTGCGCGCTCTGTTCGTTCAAACTGCTCTCCGATGGGGCGATAATGATGGCTGCTGCGATTCTAGCATCGCCGATTCGAAAGCAAGACCCGGAGTGCGCGCCCGGCGCATGCGTGCCACGATCAGCGCCATCGACCTTGCGGGGAGCCGCCATGAAAACCGAAACCATCCTTCATGCCTATGCCAGCGACGAGGCGCGCTGGGAAGCCGTGCAGCGGCGCGAGCGCGCCGCCGACGGCGTCTTCTATTATTCGGTGCGCACGACCGGCGTCTACTGCCGGCCTTCTTGCGGCGCCCGGCCGGCGCGGCGCGAGAACGTCGCCTTCCATGCCAGTTGCGAGGCGGCCGAAAGCGCGGGCTTCCGGCCCTGCCTGCGCTGCCGGCCGAATCTGCCGCCGCTGGCCGAACGCCAGGCGCAGGCGGTGGCCGCGGCCTGCCGCCTGATCGAGGCGAGCGAAGAGGAGCCCGGCCTGGATGCGCTGGCGGCATCCGCCGGCATGAGCCGCTTCCATTTCCACCGCCTGTTCAAGCAGCATGCCGGCGTCACCCCCAAGGCCTATGCGGCGGCGGTGCGCGCGGCGCGCGTGCGCGACGAGCTGGCGCAGGGCGCGCCGGTCACCGACGCACTGTACGCCGCCGGCTTCCAATCCAGTTCGCGCTTCTACGCGGAGGCGGACGCGATGCTGGGCATGGCGCCTTCGCGTTTCAGGGCCGGCGGAACGGGCGAGGAGATCCGCTTCGCGGTGGGCGCCTGCTCGCTGGGCGCGATCCTGGTTGCGGCAACGGGCCAGGGCATCTGCGCGATCCTGATGGGCGACGACCCGGAAGCGCTGGTGCACGACCTGCAGGACCGCTTCCCGCGCGCGCGCCTGATCGGCGCGGACGCCCGGTTCGAGCGCACCGTGGCGCAGGTGGTCGGTTTCGTCGAAGCGCCGCGCATCGGCCTGGACTTGCCGCTCGATGTGCGCGGCACCGCCTTCCAGCAGCGCGTGTGGGAAGCCCTGCGCGCGATTCCCGCCGGCGCGACCGTCAGCTATACCGAGCTCGCGCAGCGCATCGGTTCGCCGGCCGCCGTGCGTGCGGTGGCGGGCGCCTGCGCGGCCAATCCGGTGGCGGTGGCGATCCCCTGCCACCGGGTGGTGCGCAGCGACGGCGGCCTGTCGGGCTACCGCTGGGGAATCGAACGCAAGCGCACGCTGATCGAGCGCGAGAAAGCCTAAGGAAAAAAGCGGGCGGAAGAGGGGCAGTGGTGCCCAAGTTGCAAGGACTTCGCTACACTCATGTTTTGCATTTATTTAATAAAACGGAGAGTCCATGCGCCCCATCCTCAAGCAGTGTTCCATGTTCGTTCTTGCCGCGCTCGCCGGGCTGTCGGCTGCGCACGCCGACACGGTGATCGACAACGCCAATGGATACACGCTCAACAGCAAGGGTGAGCTGGTGCAGTTCACGGCGCTCGCCTTCGACGACAAGGGCCGCGTCATCGCCGTCGGCAGCGCCGCCGAGGTGAATGCCAGGGCGCCGGGCGCGCGCCGCGTCGACCTGCAGGGCCGCACCGTGCTGCCCGGCCTGATCGACGCCCACGGCCACGTGTTCGGCCTGGGCCAGATGCTGACCCAGCTCGACCTGTCGCAGACCACGTCCCTGGAAGGCGCCCTGAAGGCCATCGCCGACTACGCCCGCGCCAACCCGGGCCAGGGCTGGCTGCGCGGACGCGGCTGGAACCAGGAAAACTGGAAGCTGGGCCGCTTCCCGACCGCGGCCGATGTGGATGCCGTGGTCAGCGACCGCCCGGTGTGGTTCGAGCGCGTCGATGGCCATGCCGGTTGGGCCAACAGCCGCGCGCTGGCGGCGGCCGGCATCACCGATAAAACGCCGGATCCGGCCGGCGGCAAGATCGTGCGCGACGCCGCTGGCCGCGCCACCGGCGTGCTGGTCGACGCGGCGCAGGAACTGGTGACGAAAGTGCTGCCGGCGCAGACCGAAGCCGAGGGCCGGGTGGCGCTCGACCGTGCGCTGGGCGCGATGGCGAAAGTGGGCATCACCAGCGCCCACGACGCCGGTCTCGGCGTGTTCGAGGACCGCCTGTACCGGGCCTATGCCGACGGGGGCAAGCTGACCGCGCGCATCTACGGCATGATCGGCGGCACCGAAGGCGACTTCGACGCGCTGTCGAAGAACGGCCCGCTGAAAACCTACGGCAACGACATGTACGCGCTGCGCGCGGTGAAGCTGTATTCGGACGGCGCCCTGGGCAGCCGCGGCGCCGCCCTGATCAAGCCCTACAGCGACGAGCCGCATTCGCACGGCCTGCTGTTCTACAAGCTCGACCAGATGGACGCCATGATGAAGAAGGCGATGCAGCGCGGCTACCAGGTCAACGTGCACGCGATCGGCGACGCCGGCAACCACCAGATCCTCGACATCTACCAGAAGGAACTCGCGGCCACGAAAAGCGCGGCGCAGCGCCACCGCATCGAGCACGCCCAGGTGGTAACGCAGGCCGACATTGGCCGCTTCAAGACGCTGGGCATCATTCCCTCGATGCAGCCGACCCACGCCACCTCGGACAAGAACATGGCCGAAACCCGCGTCGGTCCGGAACGCATCAAGGGCGCCTATGCCTGGCGCAGCTTCCTGCACCAGGGTTCGCGCATCGCCTGCGGTTCGGACTTCCCGGTCGAGTCGCCGAATCCCTTCTTCGGCATCCACGCCGCGGTGACGCGCCAGGATGCCTCGGGCCAGCCGGTTGCCGGCTGGTATCCGAACCAGGCGATGTCGCTGAAGGAAGCCTTCCGCTGCTTCACGCTTGACGCAGCCTACGCCGGCCATGCCGAAAACAGCTTAGGCTCGCTGGAGCCGGGCAAGTGGGCCGACTTCATCGTCATCGACCAGGACCTGTTCAAGATGCCGACCTACGATATCCACAAGGTCGGCGTGCTGCAGACCTGGGTGGGAGGGAAGGCGGTGTACCAGAAACAATAAAACCTGCCGGCGAAGGCAAGCGTAGGGTGGGCACTCCGTGCCCACGCGGAAAGCATGGTCAGTGGTAGCGCATGTCAGGGCAATGCAAGTGGTCCAGTTGCGGCGCTTCCAAAGCGCATGGTTAGCTCCGCATCCATTGCATGCTCAGCGAGCGACACCTTGTTGCAGCGGAATACTGATCGGTACGTAACGCGTGGGCACGGAATGCCCACCCTACGAGAAGCGACGCAGGTCATCGCAACAAACGGATTGACTAGCTTGTATAGACAACTTAGACTCTGAGCATTCCGGTGCGAGCGGTTCTCCGTTCGCCCTTCCTCAACCCCAGGAGCTGCCATGACCCAAGAATCGCCCCGAGTTGATGTCGATCCGCGTTTCGATCCGACGCGCACCATCCGCGCCCCGCGCGGCACTGAACTCTCCTGCAAGAGCTGGCTGACCGAAGCCGCTTACCGCATGTTGCAGAACAACCTCGACGCCGAGGTGGCCGAGGACCCGCAGCGCCTCGTCGTCTATGGCGGCATCGGCCGCGCCGCCCGCAACTGGGAGTGCTTCGACCAGATTCTGGCCTCGCTGCGCGAGCTGGAAGACGACCAGACCCTCCTGATTCAATCCGGCAAGCCGGTCGGCGTGTTCCAGACCCACGAGAACGCGCCGCGCGTGCTGCTCGCCAACTCGAACCTGGTGCCGAAGTGGGCCAACTGGGAGCATTTCAACGAGCTCGACCGTAAAGGCCTCTTCATGTACGGCCAGATGACGGCCGGCAGCTGGATCTACATCGGCACCCAGGGCATCGTGCAAGGCACCTACGAAACCTTCGCCGAAGCCGGCCGCCAGCACTTCGGCGGCGACATGGCGGGACGCTGGATCCTCACCGCGGGTCTCGGCGGCATGGGCGGCGCCCAGCCGCTGGCCGCCACCTTCTCCGGCGCGGTCTCGCTGACGGTCGAATGCCAGCAGAGCAGCATCGACTTCCGGCTGCGCACCCGCTACCTCGACAAGCAGGCGCGCGATATCGACGAGGCCCTGGCCCTGGTCAAGGAGCATACGGACAAGCGCGAAGCGGTCTCGATCGGCCTGCTCGGCAACGCCGCCGAGGTGCTGCCGGAACTGGTGCGCCGCGCGCGCGCCGGCGGCCTGGTGCCGGATCTCGTCACCGACCAGACCTCGGCCCACGACCTGATCAACGGCTACCTGCCGAGCGGCTGGAGCGTGGAGGAGTGGAAGGCCGCGCAGCGCGATGCCACCCAGCACGCGCGCCTGAAAGCGGCCGCCGCCGCATCCTGCGCCAAGCACGTCCAGGCCATCCTCGATTTCAAGGCGCTCGGCGCCCATGCCGTCGACTACGGCAACAACATCCGCCAGGTGGCCAAGGACGAGGGCGTCGCCAACGCCTTCGATTTCCCGGGTTTTGTTCCCGCCTACATCCGCCCGCAGTTCTGCGAAGGGCGCGGTCCCTTCCGCTGGGTGGCGCTGTCCGGCGACCCCGAGGACATTTATAAGACCGACGCCAAGATCAAGGAGCTCTTCCCCCAGCATAAGCAGGTGCACCGCTGGCTCGACATGGCGCGCGAGCGCATCGCCTTCCAGGGCCTGCCGGCGCGCATCTGCTGGCTGGGCCTGGGCGAGCGCCACGTGGCCGGCCTGGCCTTCAACGAGATGGTGCGCACGGGCGAACTCAAGGCGCCGATCGTGATCGGCCGCGACCACCTCGACACCGGCTCGGTGGCGAGCCCGAACCGCGAGACCGAGGCGATGCGCGACGGCACCGACGCGGTGTCGGACTGGCCGCTGCTGAACGCGATGCTGAACACCGCCGGCGGCGCGACCTGGGTCTCGCTGCACCACGGCGGCGGCGTCGGCATGGGCTATTCCCAGCATTCGGGCGTCGTCATCGTTGCCGACGGCACGGACGCTGCCGCCAAGCGCCTGGCGCGCGTGCTGGTGAACGACAGCGGTTCCGGCGTGATGCGCCACGCCGACGCCGGCTATGAAAGCGCCATCGCCACGGCCAAGCGCAATGGCCTGATTCTTCCGATGATCAAGTAAGCCTGAAAGCAAGACAGAACATGAAACACGACACTCACCAAGGCTGGACCCTGCAACCCGGCGCGCTGACCCTGGCGGACCTGCGCGCCGCCTGGGCCGCGCACCGCCCGATCGCCCTGTCGCCCGACGCCGCCGGCCCCATCGCCGCATCGAGCGCACTGGTCGACACCATCGTCGCCAAGGGCGACCCCGCCTACGGCATCAACACCGGCTTCGGCATCCTGGCCAAGGCCCACATCCCGAATGACCAGTTGGCGCAATTGCAGCGCAACCTGATCCTGTCGCACGCGGTCGGCACCGGCGAGCTGCTGTCCGACGCGGTGGTGCGCCTGGTCCTGCTGACCAAGATCGGCAGCCTGGCGCGCGGCTACTCGGGCGTGCGCCCCCTGATCATCGACACTCTGATTGCGCTCTACAACGCGGGCATCATGCCGGCCATTCCCTCGCAGGGTTCGGTCGGCGCCTCGGGCGACCTGGCGCCGCTGGCGCACATGACGCTGGCCATCCTCGGCGTCGGCCAGGTGCGCGCCAATGGCCGCCTGATGGACGCAAGCGCGGCCCTGGAGGAAGCCGGTATCGCGCCGGTGACCCTGGCCGCGAAAGAGGGCCTGGCCCTGATCAACGGCACGCAAGTGTCGACCGCGCTGGCCCTGCACGGCCTGTTCATGGCCGAGCGCCTGGTCGAGGCGGCGATGGTCACCGGCGCGCTGTCGGTCGACGCCGCCCGCGGCAGCGACGCGCCCTTCGATCCGCGCATCCACGCCGTGCGCGGCCAGCCGGGCCAGATCGCCGCCGCCGCCATCTACCGCGAACTGGTAGCCGGCAGCGCCATCCGCGCCTCGCACCTGGTCGGCGACGAACGCGTACAGGACCCCTACAGCCTGCGCTGCCAGCCGCAGGTGATGGGCGCCGTGATGGATCTCGTTGCCAATGCCGGACGCACCCTGCTGATCGAGGCGAATGCGGTCACCGACAACCCGCTCCTGTTCCCCGACGATGGCGCCATCGTTTCGGGCGGTAACTTCCACGCCGAGCCGGTCGCCTTTGCCGCCGATACGCTGGCCCTCGCCATTGCCGAGATCGGCGCCCTGGCCGAGCGCCGCATCGCCCTGCTGATCGACGCCAACCTGTCCGGCCTGCCGGCCTTCCTGGTGCGCGAGCCGGGCCTGAACTCGGGCTTCATGATCGCCCACGTGACGGCCGCCGCCCTGGCCTCGGAAAACAAGTCGCTGGCCCACCCGGCCAGTGTCGACAGCCTGCCGACCTCGGCCAACCAGGAAGACCACGTCAGCATGGCCACCTTCGCTGCGCGCCGTCTCGACCAGATGGCGCACAATACGTCGGTTATTGTCGGGATCGAGCTGCTGGCGGCAGGGCAGGGCATCGAGTTCCACCGCCCGCTGACCAGCTCGGGCTACCTGGAGTATGTACATGCCCAGTTGCGCCAGCAGGTTCCGCCTTACGACGAGGACCGCTTCTTCGCGCCCGACATCGAGGCTGCGCGCCGGATGGTGGTCGAAGGCGAGCTGTCAGCGTCGTGCAAGGAGCTGTTCGCAGTATTACACCCTTAATTCAAGCCACAGGAGTCACGATGGATTTCCGGTTCAAGGCAGGCGATGCGCCCATGCTGCTGTCGATGCCCCACGTGGGCACCGATATTCCCGACGAAGTCGCGGCCACGATGGCGCCCTGTGCGCTGGCAAAGGCGGACACCGACTGGCACCTGGCCGAGCTCTACGAAGCCGCCGGGCGCCTCGGCATCTCGACCCTGGCGGCGCGCTGGTCGCGCTACGTCATCGACCTGAACCGGCCGCCGGAAAACACCAACCTGTATCCGGGCATGGACACGACCGGCCTGTGCCCGGTCGACACCTTCGGGCGCGAAAGCCTGTACCAGGAGGGTAAGGTTCCGGACGAGGCGGAAGTGAAACGCCGCCTCGAGCGCTACTGGCAGCCCTATCACACCCAGCTGCGCGCGGAACTGGCGCGCCTGCTGGCGCTGCACGGCAAGGTGGTGCTGTGGGACGCGCACTCGATCGCCTCGCGCGTGCCGCGCTTCTTCGAGGGCCGCCTGCCGGACCTGAATTTCGGCACCGCCGAAGGAAAAGCCTGCGATCCCGGCCTGGAAAACGCGGTGGTGGGCGTGGCGCGCGCCCAGGACCGTTTCAGCATCGCCGTCAACGGCCGCTTCAAGGGCGGCCACATCACCCGTTTCTATGGCCAGCCGAAGGAGGGCGTGCACGCGATCCAGCTCGAGATGTGCCAGTGCCTGTACATGAACGAGGCGCCGCCTTTCGAATACCGTCCGGAGGTGGCGGCCGAGGTGCAGCCGCTCCTTGGCGACATGCTGCAGGCCGCGCTCGACTGGGTGCGGGCAAGGGAGGGCAGATGAACGCCCTGTTTGCCCGTCACGCCCTGCTGCCGGAAGGCTGGCGCGGCGACGTGCTGGTCGAGTGGGATGCGCGCGGCGCGCTGACCCGGGTCCAGCCCCAGGCCAAGGCGCCGATCGGCGTGCCGCGCGCCGACTATGTGGTGCCGGGCATGGTCAACCTGCATTCGCACGCCTTCCAGCGCGCCCTCGGCGGGCTGACCGAAAGGGCCGGCGACGGCCCGGACAGTTTCTGGACCTGGCGCGACCTGATGTACCGTTTTGCCGCCCACATCACGCCCGAACAGGTCGAGGCCATCGCCGCCCAGCTATTCTCGGAGTGCCTGCGCCACGGCTACACCTCGCTGTGCGAATTCCATTACATCCACCGCGATCCGGCGGGCGAGCTGTACAAGCGGCCGGCCGAGATGGCCGAGCACGTCGCGGCGGCCGGGCAGCAATCCGGCATCGGCCTGACCCTGCTGCCGGTGCTGTACAGCCACAGCGGCTTCGGCGAACAAGCGTTGAAACCCGAGCAGCGGCGCTTCAGGACCGACGTCGAGACCGTGCTGCGCATCGTCGAGGCGCTCGAACCGCTGCGCTCCGGCCAGCTCGAGGTCGGCGCGGCCCCGCATTCGCTGCGCGCGGCCGGCATCGAGCAGGTGCGCGCGCTGGCGGCGGCGCTGCCGAAGGAGCGCCCGCTGCACATCCACATCGCCGAACAGCAGGGAGAAGTGCGGCAGAGCCTGGATTTCAGCGGCCGGCGCCCGGTCGAATACCTGCTGGAGCATATCGGCGTCGACGCACGCTGGTGCCTGGTGCATGCGACCCACCTGGTCGACGAGGAGGTGCGCGCCCTGGCCGTCTCCGGCGCCGTGGCCGGGCTGTGCCCGACGACCGAGGCCAACCTGGGCGACGGCGTGTTCCCGCTCGGGGATTACCTGGCGGCGGGCGGGCGCTGGGGCATCGGCAGCGACAGCCATGTCTCGCAGAGTCCGGTCGAGGAATTGCGCTGGCTCGAGTACGGCCAGCGCCTGGTGCACCAGCGCCGCAACGTCGCGGCCACGCCAGCGCGGCGCGACGTGGCGCTGAACTTGTGGCAGGATGCGCTGGCCGGTGGCGCGCAGGCGGCCGGACGGCCGGTCGGGCTGCTTGCGGCCGGGCGGCGCGCCGACCTGCTGGTGCTCGACAGTGCGCATCCGAACCTGGAAGGCGCGCTCGAGGCCGACGTGATGGGCCGCCTGGTCTTCTGCGGCAACGACAACCTGGTGCGCGACGTGCTGGCCGGCGGACGCTGGGTGGTGCAGGGCGGGCGCCACATGGCCCAGGAAACCATCGCGCGCCGCTACCGGCAGGCGATCAACCAGTTGCGCGAGGTACGAGCATGAATATCCTGATTCCATTTGCGGGGCTGTCGGCGGTGCCATGGAAGAATGGCGGCGGCAGCACCACCACCATCGCGGTCGGCCCGCCCGACGCGAGCTTCGACAATTTCGACTGGCGCGTGAGCCTGGCCACCATCGCCGAGGATGGCCCGTTCTCGAGTTTTCCGGGCGTGGACCGCACGCTGGCGCTGGTCGACGGCCACGGCATGACGCTCGACATCGACGGCGCCGAGCGCGTGATCCTGTGCGAATCGGGGCCGGTGCTGGCCTTCGACGGCGAATCCGCCGTCGTCGCCAAGCTCAACCGCGGGCCGACGACCGACTTCAACGTCATGACGCGCAGCGAGCGCTGCTACCACCAGTTCGGCCGCCGCCGCCTTTCCGGCAAGTCCACGTTCGTTGCGCGCGCCGACCTGACCATCCTGTTCCTGGCCGAGGGCGAGAGCCTGGAAATCGCCAACGATGCCGAACGCATCGGTCTGGTACGCTATGACGCGGTGATGTTCGATCCGGGCACCGTATGGTCGCTCGAGACCACCCAGGCGACGATCTTCATCGTCGACATTTTCTACTACAGCGAGGACGAAGATGAGTGAGCGCAGCGGGCCGCGTTATGACGCGGTGTTTGCGAACGTGAACCTGGCCACCATGGTCGACGGCTATGGCGAAGTGATGGACGGCGCGATCGCCGTGCACCATGGCCGCATCGCCTGGCTCGGGCCGCGCCGCGAAGCGCCGCGCGCGGCCGTCATCCACGACTGCGACGGCGCCTGGCTCACGCCGGGCCTGATCGATTGCCATACCCACGTGGTCCACGCCGGCAACCGCAGCGAGGAGTGGGAAGCGCGCCTGGAAGGGGCGAGCTACGAGGATATCGCGCGCAAGGGCGGGGGCATCATGTCGACCGTGCGCGCCACCCGCGCGGCCTCGGTGGAAGACCTGATGCGCGTCAGCGCTCCGCGCATCTCGCAACTGCTGGCCGAGGGCGTGACCACGCTCGAGATCAAGTCCGGCTACGGCCTGAACCTGCAGGGCGAAGCGAACCTGCTGCGCGCCGCGCGCCGCCTGGGCGAGCTGCTGCCGGTCTGCGTGAAGACCACCTTCCTGGGCGCGCACGCGCTGCCGCCGGAATTCGCCGGCCGCGCCGACGACTACATCGCCGAAGTCGCCGAACGCATGCTGCCGCTATTGGTCAAGGAAGGGCTGGTCGACGCGGTCGACGCCTTCTGCGAGCACATCGGCTTCACCTACGACCAGACCGAACGCGTGTTCGCGGCGGCGAAGCGTCTCGGCTTGCCGGTGAAACTGCACGCCGAGCAGTTGTCCGAGCAGCGCGGCGCCGAGCTGGTGGCGCGCTACCGCGGCCTCTCGGCCGATCACCTGGAACACCTGACCCCGGCCGGCATTGCCGCCATGGCGGCCGCCGGCACCGTGGCCGTGCTGCTGCCGGGCGCCTGGTACTTCTTGCGCGAGACGCACATGCCGCCGATCGCGGAGCTGCGCGCGGCCGGCGTGCCGCTGGCGGTGGCGACCGACTGCAACCCCGGCACCTCGCCCCTGAGCTCGATCCTGCTGGCGATGAACATGGCCTGCACGCTGTGGCGCCTGACCCCGCGCGAAGCCCTGCAGGGCGCCACCGTGCACGCGGCGCGTGCCCTCGGCATGCAGGACCGCATCGGCACGCTCGAAATCGGCAAGCGCGCCGATTTCGCCCTGTGGGACATCGCGCGCCCGGCGGAGCTGGCCTATGCGATCGGCTTCAATCCCTGCCAGGCCGTGGTCAACGGCGGCGTGATGCGCGAGCGCGATGCGGGGCTGCCGGCAGGTTTCTGATCGGCTCTGCGGTTCGATCCGCACACGCTGGACGGTGGGCACGGGGCGCCCACCCTACGATTGCCGAGCTGGCTACGATAGGGTGGATTCCTGAACCCACGCGGTCGAGCATCGGAATAGCCGTAATGTAGGGTGGGCGCCCTGTGCCCACCGGCTTGGTACGTTCACGCCCTCACAGCGACTGCAACTTCGCCTTCGTCGCCGACACCGCCCGGTGCAGCATGCGCTCGGCGTGGAAATCGTTTTCGCGCTGCGCCGCAATGGCGTGCAGGCTGCGCGTGTAGTTATCGAGACGGGTGCGCAGCCATGCCTTGTACAGGCGCGTCTTGACCGGTTTGAGGCTCAATTTCATGGTGTCTGCTCTCCTGGGAAGAGCACATTGTCGGCGTCACTCATCAATTGCTTTTGTGATAACTCAATCGTGCCACACCCCGGCATGAGCCTTGAGAATCCTCAAGTCCTCCGATTCCAGCTGGGTAATTATTAGCTTCAATGGAATCCGTAAGAGAGGTAAGCAATTGTAAGAACCACCACACCCAGCGACTTCACCCAGCTATATTGAAGTCGTTGATATCCACTCTCCCCTCCCCATCCTAAAAAATGGGTTCGCCCACGGCGCCACACGGTCCCGTGGGTTTTTCTTTGTGGGCCTGGCGTCCTTACATCGCGCGGCGGGCGAGGTATTCGAGCGTTTCGCCGGTCACGCGGCAGATGCGCCAGTCCGGCAGGATCTCGGCGCCCATCGTCTTGTAGAAATTGATCGCAGGCTCGTTCCAGTCCAGCACCGACCATTCGAAGCGGCCGCACTGACGCTCCATGGCCAGTTGGGCCAGGCGCGCCAGCAGCTGGGTGCCGTAGCCCTTGCCGCGGTGCGACTGGCGCACGTACAGGTCTTCCAGGTAGAGGCCCTTCTTGGTCAGGAAGGTCGAGAAGTTATGGAAGAACAGCGCGAACGCGACCACTTCGCCGTTTTCCTCGCCGACGATGGCTTCGCACGAGGGTTTCGTGCCGAAAAGGCCTTCGTGCAGCAGCTCCTCGGTGGCCACCACCATGTGCTCGAGTTTCTCGAACACGGCCAGCTCGACGATCATCGAGTGGATGTGGGTGATGTCGGATGGATCGGCCGGACGGATGGAAAAATGTGTGGCAGAAGTCATGGGGTTTCGATGGCGTTGTTCAAAATGTCGTTTTGCACCGGTTTGGCTGCGGGTGCGCGCAGGGCCCAGGCCACGCTGGCCAGGCACAGCACCATGCCCAGGAACTCGACGGGACCCGGGCGGTAGTGTTCGAGCTTGATCGACAGCAGCACCGACAGCACCGGCGTGATGACGCCGATATAGACCGCTTTCTGCGGGCCGATGCGGGCGATCAGCGTGAAATAGGCAAGGAAGGCGATCACCGAGCCGAACAGGGCGAGATACAGCAGGCCCAGCGTGTACGAGAGAGTCGGCGGCGCAACAAGGCGCTGTCCGGTCGCCAGCACGTAGAGCACCACCAGCAGGGTGCCCCAAAGCATCGACCAGGCCGTGGTCAGCATGACATTGCTCGACTCGGCGCGCACCTTGCCGACCACGATGCTGCCGGCCGAGCTGGCGATGGTCGCGGCCAGCGCCAGCACCACGCCCAGCAGGAAGTGGCCGCTGCCGCCGTCAAGCAGGTCGCGCCAGGCCTGGGCGATCGAATGGTAGAACAGCAGCGCCACGCCGGCCGTCGCCACCGCGCCGGCGCCCCAGGTGCGCGGCGAAATCGGCGTGCCATGGAAGATGCGGCCGAGAATCGGCGTCCAGAACACCATCAGCGCGAACAGCACGGCGACCAGGCCCGAAACGACCACTTCCTCGGCCTGGTAGGTGCAGATATAGGACAGGCCGAACGTGGCGGCGCCCTGCAGCATCATCCATTTCTGGGTGCGCCAGGGCAGTTGCAGCTTGTGGCCGCGGATCATGCAGATGAAGAACAGCGTGGCCGAGGCCAGTGCGAAACGGTAGACCACGGATACTGCCGGGGGCACTTCGCCCAGCTGCAAGGTAATGGCCCAGAAAGTCGAACCCCAGATCAGGGATGCGATGACGAAGAGGACGGAAGAAGGCATCACGAAAGTATACGTGCTTTCGCTATTGCCTGTCGTCTATAGATTGGAAATATGGACCCGTGCGGCGCAAGTTTTTCGGACCGCTACAACACGCCGCCGGGCCAGGCCGCTTACTGGAGCCCCTTCCACCAGGGCGCGAACGACTGATCGCTGTCGTCCAGGCGGATCGGCTCGCCGATGCGCGGCGTCAGCAAGCGGTAGCGCTTGTCCGCGCTGGCCGCCAGGGCGCGTTCGAAAGGTTCGTCCCAGGCATGGCGGGCCAGGGTGAAGCGGCCGGCATGGCCGTTCAGCATGGTGCGTGCGTCGAGCAGCTCGGCCGCGCGGGATGCCTCTTCCGGCGTCATGTGGATGTCGGCCCACTTGACGTTGTACTGCCCGCCGTCGAGCGCGACGAAGTCGAAACGCTCGAAGCGCTTGCCGATGTCAGCGAAGTGGGGACCGAAACCCGTGTCGCCGCTGAAGTAGAGGCGCCGCTGCGGCGTCTCCAGCGCAAAGCTTGCCCACAGGCTCTGGTTGCGCTTCATGAAGCGGCCGGAGTAATGCTGGGCAGGCAGGACGTGAACCTGCAGGCCCGGATCGAGCGCTACGCTGCTGTGCCAGTTCATCTCGCGGATCTTGCCGGGCGCGTAGCCCCAGTGCCGCAGGTGGGCGCCGTTGCCGAGGCCCGTAATGACCAGCCCGGTCCTGGGCTCGAGGGCTTTCATGGTCTTATAGTCGAGATGATCGTAATGGTCGTGCGTGATCAGGACAGCGTCGACCTCCGGCAGATCCTCCAGCGTATAGGGGCTGCTCCCCTCGAAGGCGCGCACCATCCAGGGCAGGGGCGCCGCATAATGGCTGAAGACCGGATCGATCAGCAGGCGCTTGCCGCCGAGCTGAACGAAATACGAAGAGTGACCGAGCCAGACCACGATGTCCTGTTCGCGCGGCAGGGCCGCCAGGTCCGTTTTCATCGAGGGCAGCGGTACGGACGGCGCAGGCCGCTCGCGCGGCTCGGAACGGCCGCGAATCATGGCGAGAATGAAGGCAAAGCCTTCGGGGCGCGGCGGCGACGCGACCTCGTTGCGGAAGCCGCCGTCGCGGTATTGCGGGGCTCCCTGCAACTGTTGGGGAGCCGGCAGCTGTCCGACGGTCGGATAGATGTAGGCACAGGCGCTGACGCCCACTGCACAAAGTACAACCAGGCTCGATACCAGAAATCGTTTCACATTTGTTCCATCAAAAAGTACTGGGAGAATACTGCGTCCAGTACTTTACATGCGTATGAGAAAGTGCATCGGTCGCGGTCTCAGGGAGTGTGCCGCGCTTGCCCGGGCCGGGAGCGCCGCGCGCAACAGCAAGGTTGCGCTCGTCATGAAGGCCGCGCGATAACCGCTCGCATCGAAGCATGCCGCCGATAGTGGAAGCGGGCGCACACCAGGCATTCGCCGTCAGGGGCGAAGGCAGTTCGTCCTCAACAGCATCCTGCACGTCCTGAATGCCACCGTGGAGCGCATCAAGCTTGCCTGCGTCCCCGAACAGCTTGCCGCGCCTTGCCCCGCCGATGGCCGGCCTTTGTCGAGCCGCTCAGGCATCGCGGCTGACGCCGCATGGCCGCATCCGCTTTTCGGGCAAAGCGAATGACAGCGGCAGGCGGGCGCTCAGTGCGTCACGCGCGTCTGGTACCCATTGCTCAGCAGGCGCACCCGCTCGCCCGGCCGGAACAGCTCGTCCGCCGACTGCGTGACGGCGCGCAGCTCGCCGCTGTCGAGCCGCACGGTGATTTCGAAGCCGGGACGGTTGTTGGCGCTTGCCTCGATCCGGTTGCCGAGCAGGCCGCCGGCGATGGCGCCGACGATGCCGACCGCGGCCGAGCCGTTGCCGCTGCCGACCTGCGAGCCGGCCAGGCCGCCGAGGGCCGCGCCACCCATGGTGCCGACGCCCGATTCCGGGTTGACGATGGTGACGTTGCGCACCGATTCGACGACGCCGGTGCGCACGACCTGTTCGTTCTGGGTCTGGTAGGAGCGGTAGACGCTGCCCGAGGGCGGCGGCGTGGCGCAGCCGGCCAGCAGGGCGGCGGCAAGGAGGGAAACGAGGGGCAGGGTGGTTTTCATGATGATCTCCGATGCGTGTTGCCTTGATCGGAAATCCTACCCCTCGCAGGCAAGAAGCGGCGCGCGGGCGCTTCCTGCCTGGTTTTTCGGTGCGCTCGTCGCGATTCAGTACGCCAGGTTGAAACGGCGGTACAGGAAGCCCAGTACGAACAGGGGCCCGATCAGGAGAAAGCGCAGGTCGTCGAAAAACGAAGGCTTCTTGCCTTCGATCTTGTGGCCGATGAACTGGCCGATCCAGGCCACCACGAACACCGCGATCGACAGCGGCAGCACCGTCATCGGCGGCATCGCCGCGAGGATCGCCAGCATCGCGGCGGACATGGCCAGCATGCCCCAGGCGAAGGGGCGCGAGAGCTGGAAGTAATACCGCATGGCCGCCAGCACGGCGAGCAGGGCCAGCACCGGGTGGATCGCCCACAGGATGCCCAGCAGCGAAAACACGATCACCGGCACGCAGACGAAATGGATCAGCTCATTGGTCGGGTTGCGGTGGCTTTCGCTGTAGATTTCGAGCAGGGTGTGGATGTTGCGCGGCGGGGTCATGGGTGTCTCCTGTCATGGTTTTATGCGCAGATTCTACACCCGAGCCGGCCCGGTTTTTCACGCCGCCTGCGCCTCCTGCGCGAAGGCTGGACGGGCGCCCAGGCGCATCTGCGGGTGATTGGCGAACAGCTCGGACACCCACTCGACGAAGACCCTCACCTTGGCCGAGAGATGGCGGTTCTGCGGATAGACCACGTGGATGGGCAGCGGGTCGCTGGTCCAGTCGGGCAGCAGCTGCACCATGCGGCCTTCCTGCATGTGGCGCAGCAGCAGGTAATCCGTCATCTGGATGATGCCCAGGCCCGCCAGGCCCGCCTGCACATAGGCGTTCGAGTCGTTCAGGGCGATCACGCCGGGCAGCGGCACTTCGATGCGCTCGCCGTCGCGGTTGAAGTCCCAGTCGTAGACCTTGCCGTTCTTGGCCGAGAAGTAGTTCACGCAGCGGTGCTGCAGCAGCTCGTTCGGATGGCGCGGGGTGCCGAAGCGGGCCAGGTAGTCGGGCGAGGCGGCCGTGACGAAGTTGATCACGCCGACCCGGCGCGCGATCAGGCTGGTGTCGAACAGCGGGCCGCCGCGCACCGCGCAGTCGACCCCTTCCTCGATCAGGTCGACCGGGCGGTCGGTGCTGCCCAGTTCCAGCTTGATATCGGGGTAGCGCTCGAAGAAGCCGGGCAGGGCCGGCACCAGGATCTCGCTCGAGAAGCCCGTGGGCGTGTCCACCCGCAGGCGCCCGCTCGGGTTCAGGCGCGTGCGCGAGAGCGATTCCTCGGCGTCGCGCACGTCCGACAGGATGCGGATGCAGCGCTCGTAATAGGCGGCGCCGTCGGATGTCACCGTGACGAGCCGCGTGGTGCGATGCAGCAGCTTGGCCGCCAGCGCCGTTTCCAGTGCCTGCACCATGGTCGAGACGCTGGCCTTGGGCATGTTCAGCATCTCGGCCGCGCGCGTGAAGCTGCCCGTATCGACGACCTGTACGAAGACTTCCATGGCCTGCAGCTTATTCACTCTTTCCTCCCTCGATCAGGAATCGTCCTACTTTTATGCCTATTGTTCACGCAATCCGAACAATCAATTCGACATTGCGATCTTTATCAGATTGTAGATGATGTTTATAGTGTGCGTACTGAGAGCTGGAATGGCATAACGGGAGCAGGAACATGACACATCGCGAAGGAATCCTGGCAACGATCGCACTGGCGCTGAGCACGCTGGCGATGGCCGCCGTGGTCGGCAGCGGCGCCTATGGACAGGCTGCCGGCGCCGAAGCGCATGGCATCCACGCGCTTGTGCATACCGTGACGCAGGCGGCCTATCCTGAAAATGCTGCGAGCGCACAACAGCTCGCCGCCGCGCCGCGGGTGCAGCCATGAACGCGCCGCTCGACCTGGCCAACGCCGCCGCGGACGACGTGCGTGTGCGCGAACTCGAGGTGTCGGGTGAACAGGGGCCCTTGAAGGCGCGCCTGTACGCCGCCGGTCCCGCGAGCAAGCGCGACACCCTGATCGTCTTCTTCCACGGCGGCGGTTTCGTCACCGGCGACGTCGAGGACGCCGACCTCTTCGCGCGCCACCTTGCCGATTCCAGCCAGG
The DNA here is from genome assembly GCA_040755875.1 of Pseudomonadota bacterium. Lineage (GTDB taxonomy): Bacteria > Pseudomonadota > Gammaproteobacteria > Burkholderiales > Burkholderiaceae_D > Telluria. The sequence goes on from JBFLZJ010000004.1 coordinate 276,547, forward strand.
CCCAGGTGGTGCTCGCCTCGAATTACACCCTGGCGACCGTGCGTCCCTTCCCGGCGGCGGTCGAGGATGCCCACGCGGTGCTGCTGTGGGCAAAGAAGAACAAGGCCAGGCTGGGCTGGAACGGCAAGCGCATGCTGGTGGCCGGCATCGAAGCCGGCGCCAACCTGGCGGCGGTGTGCGCGCTGATGTCGCGCGACCGCGGCGCGCCCAAGCTGGCCGGCCAGATCCTCCTGATGCCGATGCTCGACCCGGGCCTGTCGACCTGCTCGATGCGCGAAATGCCGCAATGCGCGGACAAGGAAAAGCTGATGGACGAATGCGCCGCCGGTTATCGCGGCTACCTGCCGCATCCGGCCGACCGCACCCATCCCTACGCATCGCCCTTGCAGTCGAGCCGGCTGCGCAACCTGCCGCCGGCCCTGATCCTCTCTGCCGAGGACGATCCCCTGCGCGACGAGGCCGAGGCCTATGGCGCGAAACTGGCCAGCTTCGGGGTGCAGGCCACGGTCCGGCGCCTGCTGCCGGCCCCGCTGCAACCCGACGACCGCAACGTCTGTGCCTGCGAAAGGCACGCGCTGACCGAAATCGCCGACTTCATCGCCGGCCTGGACGGGGAGGGGCCGCCCGGATGATGTCTTCCACCTGATTTTTTCCACAACTACCTGAATTGGCCAACGCACCCCGCGGGGTGCGGCGGGACCTGCTTTCCTTCGCGCTTTTCACGATGCGTCGCCGGGAGGGACGGGTGTCGCCTGATTAATTACATTTTCTCAACAATAAGGGGCAATAAACATGAGAACCGTTCATCATTTGACCGCCGCAGTGCGCGCTACCCTACGTCCGGCCGTGCTGGCGCTGGCCGGCGCCGGCCTGATGGCCGCCGCGCTGTCCGGCTGCGGCGAAGCCACCGGCAAGGCCGCCGAAGCGCAGGCGCCCGCCGCGCCGCCGGTATCGGCCGCGCTGGTGCTGGAACGCCAGGTCGCCGAGACCCAGGAATTCTCGGGCCGCCTGGAAGCGATCGAACGCGTCGAGATCCGCTCGCGCGTCAGCGGCTTCATCACGGCGGTGAACTTCAAGCCGGGCAGCGAAGTGAAGAAGGGCGACGTGCTGTTCGTGATCGACGCGCGCCCTTATCAGGCGGAAGCGGCGCGCGCCGAAGCGAATGCCGCATCGAGCCGTGCGAAGCTGGAGTTGGCCCGGCGCGAACTGGCCCGCGCCGAGAGCCTCCTGGCCGACAAGGCCATCGCGAAACGCGAATACGACGAAGCGGCGGCCGCCCAGAAGGAACTGGAAGCGAATGCCGCCGCGGCCCAGGCCCAGTACGAGGCGGCGCGCCTGAACCTGGCCTATACCCGCGTGACGTCACCGATCGACGGCCGCGTCTCGAAGGCCGAGATTACCCTCGGCAACCTGGTCGACGCCTCGGCCGTGCTGACCTCGGTGGTCTCGCTGGACCGCATCTACGCCAGCTTCGACGGCGACGAAGAGACTTACCTGCGCGTCGGTGCGCGGGCCCAGCAGGGCGCGCCGGTGGCGGTGCGCGTCGGCCTGGCCAACGAGGAGGGCTTCCCGCACGAGGGCAAGCTCGAATTCGTCGACAACCAGCTCGACGCCCGCACCGGCAGCGTGCGCATGCGCGCCACCTTCGACAACGCCGACCGTACGCTCGCTCCTGGCCTGTTCGCGCGCGTCCAGCTCGGCGCGGCCGACAGCCGCAAGGCCGTATTGATCCACGACCGCGCCGTCGCCACCGACCAGAGCCGCAAGTACGTGTTCGTGGTCGGCGCCGACAACAAGGCCGAATACCGTCCGGTGAAACTCGGTCCGACTGTCGATGGCCTGCGCGTGGTGCGCGAAGGCCTGAAGGGCGGCGAGAAGATCGTCGTGAACGGCCTGCAGCGCGTGCGCCCGGGCGCGCCGATCGCGCCGCAGATGGTGGCGATGGACGCCGCCGCATCCGCGCCGCTGGCCCTCGCTGCAAACAGCACCAGGGAGTAAGACCATGAACTTCTCCCGCTTCTTTGTCGACAAGCCGATCTTCGCGGCCGTGCTGTCGGTGCTGGTCTTCGTGGGCGGCCTGATCTCGATCTTCCAGCTGCCCGTTTCCGAGTACCCGGACGTGGTGCCGCCTTCGGTCGTGGTGCGCGCCCAGTACCCGGGCGCCAATCCGAAGGTGATCGCCGAGACCGTGGCCGCGCCGCTGGAAGAGCAGATCAACGGCGTCGAGAACATGCTCTACATGTCCTCGCAAAACACGTCCGATGGCGCGCTGATGCTGACGATCACGTTTGCCATCGGCACCGACGTCGAGCAGGCCGAGACGCAGGTGCAGAACCGCGTCCAGCGCGCGCTGCCGCGCCTGCCGGAAGAGGTGCGCCAGATCGGCGTCACCACCGTGAAAAGCTCGCCCAACCTCACCATGGTGGTGCACCTGAAGTCGCCCGATGGCCGCTACGACGACCTCTACCTGCGCAACTACGCGACCCTGAACATCAAGGACCGCCTGGCGCGCATCCATGGCATGGGCGAAGTGCAGCTGTTCGGCTCGGGCGACTACGCGATGCGCGTCTGGCTCGATCCGCAGAAGGTCGCTGCCCGCAACCTCACCGCCGGCGACGTGGTCGATGCGATCCGCGAGCAGAACGTGCAGGTCGCGGCCGGCGTCATCGGCCAGGGCCCGGCCAAGGACGCCGAGTTCCAGCTGACCGTGAACACGCAAGGCCGCCTGTCGAGCGTCGAGGAATTCGGCGACATCGTCGTCAAGACGAATGCCGACGGCGCCACCACGTTGCTGAAGGACGTGGCGCGCCTGGAGATGGGCTCGAACAGCTACGCCCTGCGTGCGCTGCTGGACAACAAGTCCGCGGTGGCGATCCCGATTTTCGAAGCGCCGAACGCCAATGCGCTGCAGCTCTCCAGCGACGTGCGCGCGGCCATGGAAGAGCTCTCGAAAGATTTCCCGGAAGGCGTCGAATACAGCATTGTGTACGACCCGACCCAATTCGTGCGCGAGTCGATCGACTCCGTGATCCACACCCTGCTCGAAGCCGTGGTGCTGGTCGCGATCGTCGTCATCGTGTTCCTGCAAAGCTGGCGCGCCTCGATCATTCCGCTGCTGGCGGTGCCGGTGTCGGTGGTCGGCACCTTTGCCGTGATGCTGATGTTCGGCTTCTCGATCAACACCCTGTCCCTGTTCGGCCTGGTGCTGGCGATCGGCATCGTGGTGGACGACGCCATCGTGGTCGTCGAGAACGTCGAGCGCAACATCACGAATGGCCTGTCACCGCATGACGCGACCATCCAGGCGATGAAGGAAGTGAGCGGTCCGATCGTGGCCATCGCCCTGGTGCTGTGCGCGGTCTTCGTGCCGATCGCCTTCGTCTCCGGCCTGACCGGCCAGTTCTACCGCCAGTTCGCGCTGACCATTGCGATCTCCACCGTGATCTCGGCCTTTGCCTCGCTGACGCTGGCGCCGGCGCTGTCGGCCTCGCTCCTGAAAGCGCACGACGCGCCGAAGGACCGCCTGACCCGCGTCATGGACCGCCTGTTCGGCCGTTTCTTCGCCGCCTTCAACCGCTTCTTCGGGCGCGCTTCGCACCGCTATGAGGGCGGCGTGCAGGGCGTCCTGCGCCGCAAGAGCCTGTCGCTCGGCGTGTACGCGGTGCTCGGCATCGCTGCCGCCTTCATGTTCAAGGTGGTGCCGCCGGGCTTCGTGCCGCAGCAGGACAAGGCTTACCTGATCGGCTTCGCCCAGTTGCCGGACGCCGCCTCGCTCGACCGCACCGACGCCGTAATCCGCAAGATGTCGGCGATTGCCGGCGAGATCCCGGGCGTGGAGTCCTCGGTGGCCTTCCCCGGCCTGTCGATCAACGGCTTCACGAATGCGCCGAACGCGGGCATCGTGTTCACGACCCTGAAGCCGTTCAGCGAACGCAAGGGCAAGGAGCAGTCGGCCGAAGCCATCGCGGCGGAAATCAACAAGCGCATGGGCGCGGTGGAAGACGCCTTCGTGATGGTGCTGCCGCCGCCTCCGGTGAACGGCCTCGGCACCACCGGCGGCTTCAAGATGATGCTGGAAGACCGCGGCAACCTGGGCTACGACGCCCTGTACAAGGCGACCCAGGCGATGCAGGCGAAAGCCTGGGCCGACCCGCGCCTGCAGGGCGTGTTCTCGAGCTACCAGATCAACGTGCCCCAGCTCTTCGCCGACATCGACCGCGTGAAGGCCAAGCAGCTCGGCGTGCCCCTGCAGACCATCTACCAGACCCTGCAGGTCAACCTCGGCTCGCTGTACGTGAACGACTTCAACCAGTTCGGCCGCACCTACCAGGTGCGCGTGCAGGCCGACGCCCAGTTCCGCTCGCAGCCCGAGCAGATCGCCCAGCTCAAGGTGAGGAGCAACAGCGGCGAGATGATCCCGCTGTCCTCGCTGATGCAGGTGAAGGACAGCTATGGCCCGGACCGCGTGCAGCGCTATAACAACTACGTCTCGGCCGACATGAACGGCGGCCCGGCGCCGGGCGTCTCCTCGGGCCAGGCCCAGGCCATCTTCGAACAGATCGCGAAAGAGACGCTGCCGAAGGGGATCGCCTACGAATGGACCGACCTCACTTACCAGGACATCCTGTCGGGGAACACCATGATCTACGTCTTCCCGCTGTGCGTGCTGCTGGTCTTCCTGGTGCTGGCCGCCCAGTACGAAAGCTGGACCCTGCCGCTGGCCGTGATCCTGATCGTGCCGATGTCGATCCTGTGCGCACTGCTGGGCGTGAAGCTGAGCGGCGGCGACAACAACATCTTCACCCAGATCGCGCTGTTCGTGCTGGTGGGCCTGGCGTCGAAGAACGCGATCCTGATCGTGGAATTCGCCCGCGAGCTCGAGCATCACGGCCGCAGCGTGGTCGAGGCCGCGCTGGAAGCCTGCCGCCTGCGCCTGCGTCCGATCCTGATGACCTCGATCGCTTTCATCATGGGCGTGGTGCCCCTGGTGTTCTCCAGCGGCGCGGGCGCCGAGATGCGCCACGCGATGGGCGTGGCGGTGTTCGCCGGCATGCTGGGCGTGACCTTCTTCGGCCTCTTCCTCACGCCGGTGTTCTACGTCCTGCTGCGCACGCAGGCCAAACGTTTCGAAAGACCTGCCGTGGTGCGTGCCCCGGCTGCGCAGGTGGAAGGAGTCGCACAATGAAGACCATGATTGCACGAGGCGTCGCACCGCTGCTGGCGGCCTTGCTGCTGAGCGCCTGCGCGGCGCCGGATTTCCGGCAGCCCGAAGTGAGCGTGCCGACCGCCTTCAAGGAAGCGGGCACGGTACGGACGGCGGCTGACGGCAGCCGCTGGCAACCTGCCCGTCCGGCCGAGCAGCAGCCGCGCGGCGAGTGGTGGCTGGCCTTCCAGGATGCGCGCCTGACCGAGTTGATGGATGAGGCGGCGCGCAACAATCCCAGCCTGGCGGTAGCCGCGGCGCGCGTGAAACAGGCGCGCGCGATCGCCGGCATCGCCGAGGCCGACCGCGTCCCGCAGGTGGGCGTCGGTGTCGGCGCCCAGCGCGGCCGGCTGTCTCCACTGGAGGCAGGCCTGCCGCAGGGCAGCCCGGTCGCGCCGCGCACGACCTACACGGCCAGCCTCTCGGCCAGCTACGAGGTCGACCTGTTCGGCCGCGTCGCCGCCAACGTCGAGGCGGCGCGTCAGGACGCCGGGGCGGTGGAAGCCAGCTACCGTTCGGTGCTGCTGTCGCTGCAGGCCGACGTGGCGCAAGGCTACTTCCGGCTGCGCGCCCTGGACGCCGAGCTCGAGACCGTCGAGCGCGCCGTACGCCTGCGTGAGGAAAGCGTGGCGGTGAACCAGCGCCGCTTCGACCTCGGCGACATCGGCGAATTCGACCTGACGCGGGCGAAAACCGAACTCTCGGCCACGCGCGCCGAAGCGATCGGCCTGCAGCGCCAGCGCACGAATGCGGAACACGCGCTGGCGGTGCTGCTGGGCCGTCCGGCCGCGAGCTTCACGGCGAATGCGAGCCCGTTGCCGGACACGGCGTCGATGCCGGCGATTCCCGCCGGGCTGCCCTCGACCCTGCTGGAGCGCCGCCCCGACATCGCGGCGGCCCAGCGCGGCATGGAGGCGGCCAATGCCCGCATCGGCGTCGCACGTTCGGCCATGTTCCCGGCCCTGAACATCGATGCCACGGGCGGCGGCGTCGGCGGCACGATGGCCGAGGTGTTCAAGTGGAGCAGCCGCTCCTGGGTGCTGGGCGCGATGCTGGCGCTGCCCGTCATCGACGGCGGCCGCAACCGGGCCAACATCACGCGCAGCGAAGCCGCGCTCGAAGAAGCGGTGGGCGCCTACCGCGAACGCGTGCTGGTCGCCTTTGCCGAGGTCGAGGACAACCTGGCGGGCCTGCGCATCCTCGATGCGCAAGGGGCGCAGGTGCAGGACGCGGTGGTGTCGGCGCGCCGTTCGGTCGACCTGGCGCGCAAGCTGTACGACGCGGGACGTTCGAGCTACCTCGACCTGCTCGACGCCCAGCGCAACCTGGCTGCCGTCGAGCGCAGCGCGGTGCAACTGCGCGGCGACCGCGCGCTGACCACCGTGGCGCTGATCCGCGCGCTGGGCGGCGGCTGGGATGCGCCGGCGAAGGAGGACACACTGGCAAGCAAATGATCGTCTCCTGAATGCCCTTTGCGGCGGCCCGTCCTGGCGGTCCGCCGCTTTTTTGTGCGCATCATGTGTGCCGGCAGGGCCGGGCAGGGCGCTACAATCGGTGCATGCCGAACACCGTTTCCCAAGACAGCCCGCTGCTGACTGGCCTGGCGCCCGTGATCGCGCCCGACACGCGCATCCTGCTGCTGGGCAGCTTCCCCGGCGCCGCCTCGCTCGCCGCCCAGCAGTACTACGCCCACCCGCGCAACCAGTTCTGGAAACTGGTCGGCGCCCTGGTCGGCGAAGATCTCTATGGCTTGCCCTACGACGAGCGCCTGCCGCGCCTGCTGGCGCACCGCTTCGGCTTGTGGGATGTGCTGGCCGCCTGCGAACGCGAAGGCAGCCTGGACTCAAGCATCCGCAAGCCGGCCGCGAACGACTTCGAGCGTCTGCGACATCTGTGTCCGCAACTCGAGACGGTCGGCTTCAACGGCCAGGCCTCCGGTAAATTCGCGCCGCAGTTCGCCCAGGCCGGCTACCGCACCGTGGTGCTGCCTTCGAGCTCGCCGGCGCACATGGCGATGACGTTCGAGCAGAAGCTGGCGGTGTGGCGCCAGCTGACAGGGGGAGAACCCCCGGAACGGCAGGCATCCGTGCAGGCGCCGTTGTTTTGAACCGGCAGCCTTCTTCGCTCATCCATACGTCATTTCGAGAACCGTGCTACACTGCATGCAGTCGATGAAGTTCATGTGAACTTTTCGATCGCCTCGGGAGGCCCGCATTGCGAGACGTGTAACGCCGCATGCGAGCGATGCCGGACGAGGTTGTCAATCGAGATACGTTGGTCGAGTTACACAATGGAGCACCATGCAGATAGCATGGGCGTCCGGAGCTCCGCACTGTGCAGATAGCACGGGCTGGAGCGCGATTCAATCTTCGGCGATACATTGAACGAAGCCCGCAGCAAGCGGGCTTTTTTTCCTTCTCGCGCAGCCGGCTTCATGGCGTGCGCCGCATCCTGCCCCGCCGCGACGGCGGTTTATTCACCTCACCTCGGAACCGGTCCCTGCGAGCACTGGCTACCGACAGCATCGTTCATGGCGGCGTGGTATGCCGGCTCGTAGCTTATAAGGAAACCATCATGGCAAAAGAAGACCTCATCGAAATGCAAGGCCTCGTGACCGACGTGCTGCCCGAAATGCGCTTTCGCGTCGACCTCGAGAACGGCCACAAGCTGGTCGCCTATACCTCGGGCCGCATGAAAAAGAACCACATCCGCATCCTGGCGGGCGACAAGGTGACACTGGAGATGTCGCCGTATGACCTGAACAAGGCGCGCATCGTGTTCCGCCACATCGAGCAGCGCGGCACGCCCGCTCCCCGCACCGGCTACCAGCGCCGCCGCTGATCTCATCGCCCAGCCGGGCTGGCCACCGCCGTGCGCAGGTGGGCCAGCTTGGCTGCATACCTGTCGCGCGTCTCCGCGCGGGTGCTGGTGTCGCGTGCCAGCGCCAATTCCTCCACCGCCGTATTCAGCTCCCCCAGCTGCAGGTGCGTGACCCCCAGCCAGAAATGAAACTCGTCGTTGTAGGGCGCACGCGCGACCTCGCGCGCGAATAGCGTCCTGGCGCGCTTGAAATCCCCGTTCCGGTAAGCATTCATCCCCTGGTTGAAATAGTGGAAGGGCGGCGTCGGGTGCAGGCGCTCGATGCGGCGCTGCAGCGCCTGCGCTTCCGCCAGCTTGCCATTCACGTTCAGGGCCTGTTCCAGGTTCTGCATGACCACCAGGCTGTCGGGCTGCTTGCGCAGGGCCGCGCGGTAGGCCTGCTCGGCCAGCAGCGGACGTCCGCTGCGCGCGTAGATCACGGCCAGCGTGTTGTAGGCCTCCACCAGGGAGGGGCGCTGGACGATCGCGGCGCGCGCCCACCAGTAGGCATCGGCGACGCGGCCCTGGACCAGTTCCTCGGCGGCGCGGTTGTTCATGTACAGCGCGACGATGTCGGCTTCCTGCAGCTCGGTCGTGCGCAGGCGCGCCGCGTCCGGCGGCGGCAGGAAATCGATCACCAGCGGATCGGCCTGGATGGCAAAGCCGCTCAGCGCGACCGTGCGCGGGGCCAGGCTGATGTTCACGTGGGAGCTGATCAGGTAGAGCGAACCGTTACGGTTCCAGATTTCCTCGGTTTCCACGTTCTGGAAGCGCACCTCCATCCCGAGTTCGCGCGCGAACGCCGCCGTCATGATCACCAGCGACAGGCAGTTGCCCGAGCGCGCGGCATAGGTCTGGGCCGCGGTGCCGGTCACGGTGGCGTCGTAGTCGAGCTGCAGGTCGCTCTTGCTGTAGAGGGCGGCGACCAGTCCGCGCGCGCTGCCCTTGTCGCGCAGGTTCTGCTTGAATGCGGGGCTGCGCAGATAGGCGCGCATCGGCGCGCTGAGCGCGAACAGGTCGGCGGCGCCCACCGGCCTGGCCGGGGCCGGGAAGGCGGTGTCGTCGAACAGGGAAGCAAGATCGGCCGGTGGCCGGGAGGGGGCGCCGGCGCAGCCGGACAGCAGGGCAGACAGCACGAGGAGCAGAAAGCAGGCTTTCATCGCGTCTCCGGTACGGTGCGGTAGTGGCATCAGTATCCACCCGCCGCGCGACGCTGTCAAAGCACAGTCGTCAGTGATCGTCGTGCAGCGCTTCTTCGAGTTCGTCGAGCAGTTCGGCGGTTTCGTCCTCGTCCAGCGACAGGTAGGCGCGGGCGCGTTCGCCGCCCTTGTCCCATTCGACCGAACCGGCGTGGCCCTGGTAGCGGCGGATCGCGCGTTCGGCCAGCAGCGACAGCGCCACCAGCGAGCGCACCACGTCGCTGGTGTTCTCGTCTTCCAGCACCGGATAGTCGTGGTGATGCAGGATGGCCCAGGCCACGTCGGACGACAGGCCCCAGTTGCGCGCCAGCAGGGAGCCGATCGCGGCGTGGCTGGTGCTGTGGCGTTCGTCCTCGACCGCGGTGAAGGCGCGAACGGTGTCGGTGGCGGCGTCGAGCAGGGTCGCCTCGTAGCCCGGGAAGCGCTCCATCAGGAGCGGCACGCCGGTATCGCAGAACAGGCCGAAGGTGTGGGCGATGTCGGGCGCGCCGATGCGCAGGCGGCGCGACAGGAACATCATCGCGTGCGAGCGCTTGGTGGAGACGTCCCAGAAGCTGGCCAGGGCGCCGCTGTTGGCCGGAATCGCCTGGCGCGCCAGCAGCCCGGTCATCAGGGAGGCGACCTGGTTGATGCCGAGGAAGAGGATGGCCTGCTCGATCGACTTGGCGCGGCGTCCGCCGAACAGCGAGGAGTTGGCCAGCTTCAGCAGGGCGCCGGCCATGCCGACGTCGCGCGCGACGATGCGGCCGATGGTCTCCGGCGACGGATCGCTCGAGGCCAGCTCGGCCTGCAGGTCGGCCAGCAGGCTGGGGCGGGGCGGGATGCGGATCGATTTGATCAGGGCGTCGACGCGGTCCGCCGATGCGGGGTCGGCAGGTCCTGATGCAGGCGCCGCAGCGGCCGCAGCGCGCACCGGCATTGCTTTAGCTGCAACTGTGCTCATGGGAAGGTGATGCTTTCGGGAAATACTGCAAAGCCTGTCACTATAAACCAGTCTGGGTTTCGTTGCAGCAACAGTATGCCTTTGGCGTGCGCTTCGTGCGCATTGTGTGGCAAAACGGACAGAACGCTGTTGCACCGACGCCTAGAATCGCGGCATGAACCCATCGAATCTTGCCGGGATTGATTTTTATGCACCAGCAGAGGTGGTGGCGCGCCAGCTGATCGGCGTGACCGTGCTGGTCGACGGCGTGGGCGGGCGGATCGTCGAGACCGAAGCCTACGACCGCGAGGACCCGGCCTCGCACGCTTATTCCGGTCCCACCGCGCGCAACTTCGCCATGTTCGGTCCACCCGCCCATGCCTACGTCTATCGCTCCTATGGCATCCACTGGTGCCTGAATTTCGTGTGCCGCGAGGAGGGCCATGGCGCCGGGGTGCTGATCCGCGCGATCGAGCCGCTCGCGGGCCTGGATATCATGCGCGCCCGCCGCGACGCCGAGGACGTGCAGCTGCTGTGCTCCGGGCCCGGCAAGCTGTGCCAGGCCCTGAACGTCACGCGCGACTTCAACGGCGCCTCGCTGGCCGCGCCGCCTTTCGAACTCGCGGCGGCGCCGCCAGGGCTGGAGGTGGTGACCGGTCCGCGCATCGGCATCTCGAAGGCGATGGACGTGCCCTGGCGCTTCGGTCTCGCCGGGTCGCGCTTCGTCAGCCGTCCGTTCCGCTGACCCGGGCGCCGCGCTCGCGCTGGGATTCGCGGCTGGCGTCGGGCAGGGCCGGGTTGCGTGGACGTGGCGCGCGGCCGCGCATCGGGCTGTCCGGCGCACGCCGGTCGAGCGGATCGTGGAAGCCGCCGGGTTCGTCGCCGGCCTCGGCCCCGGTCTCCGCCAGCGGTGGGATGCCCTCGACCTTGAAGATCGAGACCGCGCGCGCCAGGTTGACGGTCTGCTCGTGCAGGCTTTCGGCCGCCGCGGCCGCTTCCTCGACCAGTGCCGCGTTCTGCTGGGTCATGTCGTCCATCTGGCCGACCGCGCGGTTGACCTCGGCGATGCCGTCGGCCTGCTCGGTGCTGGCCACGCTGATGCGTCCGATGATGTCGTTCACCTGCTGCACCGAGGCGACGATGTGGCCCATGCTGCTGCCGGCTTCGTTCACCGACGCCGCGCCGCCGTCGATGATCGCCACCGAATCTGCGATCAGGGCCTTGATTTCCTTGGCCGCCGCGGCCGAGCGCTGCGCCAGCGTGCGCACTTCCGACGCCACTACCGCGAAGCCGCGTCCCTGTTCGCCGGCGCGCGCCGCTTCCACCGCCGCGTTCAGGGCCAGGATATTCGTCTGGAACGAGATGCCGTCGATGACGCCGATGATCTCGACGATCTTGCGCGAGCTGGCCTTGATCGATTCCATGGTCGTCACCGCGCGCTCCACCGCATGACCGCCGTCGCTGGCCAGGCGCGCCGCCTCGGCCGCGAGGTCGGTCGCCAGGCGCGCGTTGTTGGCGTTGTCCTTCACGGCGACCGTCAGGGTCTCCATCGCGCTGGCGGTCTGTTCGAGCGAGCCGGCCTGCATCTCGGTGCGGGTCGACAGGTCGAGGTTGCCGGTGGCGATCTCCTTCGAGGCGGTGTCGATCGAGCGCACCGAGGTCAGGATCGCGTGCAGGGTCGTGTTCAGGTTGGCGATGGTGTGGTCGAGGGCGCGCGAGGTGTCGGCGATCTCGTCGCGGCCAAGGCTGCCCACCGGGGGCGCCAGGCGGCCCTCGGCCAGTTCGGCGACGACGTCGGAGATCTTGCGGATGTCGGCCAGCATGGCGCGTCGCACCAGCATGGTGACCACCAGCGACAGCGCGATCGAGAGCACGACCAGCACCGCCATGCTGATCCCGAGCGAGCGAAACTCGGCGCCGGCGGCGGCGTAGGCGCGTTCGCTCAGCGTCGTTTCCAGCGCCGCCAGCTGGGCCAGCTGGGTGTTCAGGACGTTGAATTCCTTTTCCGCCTTCTGCATCGAATTGGTGGCGATCGACTGGTCGACCTGGGCCATCTCGATCGTTTCCAGCACCGCCTTGCGGTAGGCCTTCAGCGCGGCGCTCGAGGTATCGATCAGCTTGCGCTCTTCGGGATCGGCGACTTTCGCCAGGGCCGCGAGCTGGGCGCCGATGGCCGCGTGCTTCTTGTTGATCTCGCCGATCAGGGCGTCCAGCCGCTCCTTGGCGAAACTGCCGCTGACCCAGGCCAGCAGCTGGTAGATGTTCGCGTGGGCGTACTTGGCTTCGCCGGCGACGTCGGCGGCTTCCTGCAGGCGCGCCGCACGCACCTGCACCATGTTCTCGAGCGAAGCGTGCTGGCGCACCATGCCGTAATAGGCGGCGCCGGAGAGCAGCGTCAGCAGCACCAGCACCAATCCCGGCGCCAGCAGCAGCTTCGGGCCGATCCGCAGTTTCTTCAACATGCTTCACCTCCTGGACAAAAGAAAAGGGCGGCCGCGGCCGCCCTGTCGTGCATGGTCTTACTTCTTGTAGATACCCGCTTCCAGCACCACGTCGTCCACGCGCAGGATGTAGGTGGTCTTGGGCTCGATCTTGCCCGAGGTCGGGTTCTTGTACTGGTAATCGACCCAGCCCTTGCCCTTGGCGGCGGCCAGCTCGATGATCTCGCGGCGGTATTTCTTGCCGTTCGCATCCGGCACGTCGGTCAGGTCCTTGCCGACGATCGACGGGTTGTATGGGTGTGCCAGCACGATGCCGGTCTTGATGTCGCGCATGTCGACATACAGTTCACCCTGGACGAAGTCCGGATCCTTGGCATTAATCTTTTTCATCATCTCGGCCTTGCCCTTGGCCTTGATCAGGGCAGCCCCGCGTTCGGCCATGGCGATCGCGTCTTTCTCGGTCGGTTCATTGGCCAGGGCGCTGGACGAAGCCAGGGCGAGGCACAGGGCGGTGGCGGTAGCGAGCAGCTTCATCGTGCGGTCCTTTCGAAGTGGTGCAGTCAGTAAATCTTTCCTAAGTGCATTGAGGAATGTACGCGTCACTTCTGTACATGGGCTTGCGAATGCGCAAAGGGTGAAACCGACTGTCGCGTCGCCATCATTTGTCTTGCCTCATGGAATTTGTTCTCCAGAGAAATCTTCTCTTGCCGTAATTGATTACCGGCAATTCTTCTTGCATAAGCGAATCCTAAGATGATCTTCCGTCGGCAATTTCTTACTTCAAGAATTGATCGGCGTTCCCACCCATCTTTCCTTTTCAGGAGCATGCCGTGACCACCACCGAATCGACGTCCGCCGAGTTCAAGCCGAAGTTCAAGCCATACACGCGCCAGACCATCGCGCTTGCACGCCAGTGGCAATGGATGAGCCCCGACCTGCAGGAGGCCGTGCAGGTGGTCTCGCACGTGCTGCCGTTTCGGGTCAACGAATATGTGCTCGACCAGCTGATCGACTGGGACCGCATCCCGGACGACCCGATCTTCCGCCTGACCTTCCCGCACCGCGACATGCTGCCCGCGCGCGAATACGAGCAGCTGCGCGACCTGGTGCTGTACAAGCGGGACGAGGCCGCGATCAACAAACTGGTGCACCAGATCCGCATGCGCATGAACCCGCACCCGGCCGGGCAGATGACCCATAACGTGCCGCGCGTGAACGACGCGCCGCTCAAGGGCCTGCAGCACAAATACAAGGAGACGGTGCTGTTCTTCCCGAGTTCCGGCCAGACCTGCCACGCCTACTGCACCTTCTGCTTCCGCTGGCCGCAGTTCGTCGGCATGGACGACATGAAGTTCGATGCGCGCGAATGCACCGAGCTGGTGTCCTACCTGGCCACCCATCCGGACGTGACCGACGTCCTGATCACCGGCGGCGACCCGATGATCATGAACACGCGCTCCCTGACCGAGTTCCTGGAACCGCTGCTGGCGCCCGAACTGGCCCACATCCAGAACATCCGCATCGGCACCAAGTCGGTGGCCTACTGGCCGCAGCGCTTCGTCTCGGATAAGGACTCGGACGACCTGATGCGCCTGTTCGAGCGCGTGGTCAAGGCCGGCAAGAACCTGGCCATCATGGGCCACTACAACCACGCGGTCGAGCTGCGCCTTCCGATCGCGCAGCAGGCGGTCAAACGCATCGTCGGCACCGGCGCCACGCTGCGCATGCAGGGGCCCCTGATCCGCCACATCAACGAAGACCCGAAGAGCTGGGCCGAGCTGTGGACCACCGGCGTGCGCCTGGGCGCGATTCCCTACTATATGTTCGTCGAGCGCGACACCGGCCCGCGCGACTACTTCTCGCTGCCGCTGGCGCGCGCCCACGAGATCTTCCAGTCGGCCTATTCGATGGTCTCGGGCCTGTCGCGCACCGTGCGCGGTCCTTCCATGAGCGCCTTCCCCGGCAAGGTCGTGATCGACGGCGTGGTGACGATCAACGGCGAGAAGCTGTTCGCGCTGCAGTTCCTGCAGGCGCGCAACCCCGAGTGGGTGAGGAAGCCCTTCTTCGCCAAGTACGATCCGGACGCCACCTGGCTCGACCACCTGAAGCCAGCCTTCGGGCGCAAGAAGTTCTTCTTCGAAGAGGAAGCCGGCGACGCCGGCTTCCACGGCCCGGCCGGCCGCGTGATCCCGATCGCTCCGGCGCGCACGCACGACGGCCGCGCCAGCGACAGCCAGCCGAACGCCGCCTGACACCCTGGCCGCCATGGGAGTCAACCCGAATCCGCCACGCCTGTCCGGCGTGGCGGTTTTTTTCTACGTGTTCCTGCCGTTCGCGCTCGGACACTATCTGTCCTCGCTGCTGCGCAACGTGAACGCGGTGCTGGCGCCGGACCTGCTCAAGGCGCTGGCCCTGTCGCCAGGGCAGCTCGGCCTGCTCACCAGCGCCTTCTTCTTCGCGTTCGCGCTGGTGCAGCTGCCGGTCGGGATCGCGCTCGACCGTTATGGCCCGCGTAAGGTGCAGCTGGCGCTGATGCTGTTCGCGGCCGTCGGGGCGCTGCTGTTCGCGCGCGGCCAGACCTTTGCGCAACTGGTGCTGGCGCGCGCCATCCTGGGCTGCGGCCTGGGTGGCTGCTTCATGTCGGCGGTGAAGGCGATTTCGACCTGGATCGCGCCAGGCAAGCTGCCCTCGGTGCATGGCTACCTGATCGCGGTCGGCGGCCTGGGCGCGGCGTCCTCCACCATGCCGGTGCGCATGGCGCTCGAGTACACGGACTGGCGCGGGCTCTTCCTCATCCTCGGCGCCCTGGTCGCCGCCAGCGGCGCGGCGATCTGGCTGCTGGCGCCGCCGAGCAGCAAGCCCGTCGGCGAGCGTCCACCGGTGCTGGCGTCGCTGCGCGAGGTGGTGCGCACGCCGACTTTCCGCACCACGATCTCGCTGGTGCTGATTCCGCACGCGGTGTTCTTCGGCATCCAGGGCCTGTGGATCGGACGCTGGCTGTCGGACGTGGCGCACTTTCCGGACGATGCCGTGGCCTACCTGCTGTACATGGGAATGGCGGCGGTGATCTTCGGTGCGATCGCGGTCGGCATGATCACCGAGTGGGCAGGGCGGCGCGGCATCACGCCGCTCGACGTAGCCGGCGCCGGCATTGCGCTGTTCGTGCTGATCCAGGCGGCCTTCGTGGTCAGCTACGCGCCCAGCTTCCAGCTGCTGTCGGTGCTGTTCACGCTGGTGGGCACGATCACCGGGATCGAATACGCGATCGTCGCCCAGAGCATGCCGCGCGAACTGACCGGACGCGCGGCCACCTGCCTGAACCTCCTGATCTTCGTGGGCGCCTTCCTGGTGCAGGCCGGCTTCGGGCTTCTGATCGGTTGCTGGACGCCGGACGCGGCCGGACACTATCCGGCGCTGGCCTACCGCGTCGCCTTCGGCGCGCTGGTGCTGCTGCAGCTGCCGGGCCTGCTGGCCCACCTGCGGCGCTGGCGTGCGCGCAGGGAGTTGCCGCCTCCGCTGGTGGTCGAGGAAGCGCGCGGCCCGGCCTGAGCCGCCGGGATTTTTTCTGGCAGGGAGCGGAACGGCGTTATCTTTTTCGCTACAATCGGTCGCAGCCGTTCCGCTCGATTCCAGGAGAAGCCCATGCGCCGCCCACCTTTCCGCATCCTCGCCGCCGCCGCGCTGCTCGCACTGGCCGGCTGCGGCGACAGGTCCATCCTGCCGGTCAAGGCCGACGTCGGTCCTTCGCCGCAATTGCCGGCGCCGAAACAGAGCCTGATCCCGACCGTCGACATCGCGCCCGCAAAGGGCTGGCCGCCGGGCGGCAAGCCGCAGGCGGCGCCAGGGCTGGAAGTGAGCGCCCTGGCCACCGGCCTGGACCACCCGCGCTGGCTGTACGTGCTGCCCAACGGCGACGTGCTGGTGGCGGAATCGAACAAGCCGCAAACGCCCGAAACCAAGAAGTCGGGCGTGCGCGCCTGGGTGATGAAGAAGGTGATGGAAAGGGCGGGAGCGGGCGTGCCCAGCGCCGACCGCATCACCCTGCTGCGCGACCTGGATGGCGACGGCGTCGCCGAAACCCGCAGCGTTTTCCTGAAGGGCCTGCATTCGCCTTTCGGCATGGCGCTGGTTGGCGACACGCTGTACGTCGCCAACGCCAACGCCATCGTGCGCGTGCCCTACAAGGAAGGCGCGACGGAAATCACCGACACCCCGCAGCAGCTGGCGCCATTGCCTGCCGGGCTGAACCACCACTGGACCAAGAACATCATCGCCAGCCGCGACGGCAGCAAGCTGTATGCGAGCGTCGGCTCGAACAGCAACGTCGGCGAGAACGGCATGGCGAACGAGATCGACCGTGCCGCCATCCTCGAGGTCGACATCAGGACCGGCGCCACGCGTCTGTTCGCCTCCGGACTGCGCAACCCGAACGGCATGGCATGGGAGCCGCAGACCGGCGTGCTGTGGACCGTCGTGAACGAGCGCGACGAGATCGGCAGCGACCTGGTGCCCGACTATCTCACCTCGGTGAAGGACGGCGCCTTCTACGGCTGGCCCTACAGCTACTACGGCCAGCACGTCGACGAGCGCGTCAAGCCGCAGCGTCCCGAGATGGTGGCGAAAGCCATCGCGCCCGACTATGCGCTCGGCGCCCACGTCGCCGCGCTCGGTCTGACCTTCGCCGAAGGCGCGCAACTGGGCCCGATGTACGCCAGCGGCGCCTTCATCGGCCAGCACGGCTCCTGGAACCGCAAACCGCTGTCGGGCTACAACGTGGTCTATGTGCCTTTCGCGGGCGGCAAGCCGAACGGCGCCCCGATCGAGGTCCTGCGCGGCTTCGTCGACGAGGATGGCAATGCGATGGGGCGCCCGGTGGGCGTGGCGATCGACAAGCGCGGTGCGTTGCTGGTGGCGGACGATGTCGGCAACGCCGTGTGGCGCGTGCGGCCCGCGGCGAAATGATTGAGCATGGCCGTGACCGTAGGGTGGGCACTCTGTGCCCACGCGAACGGTTGAACGAAGTTGGCCGCGCTGCGCGCCACGCGGATGGATGATTGTCGGCGCTATCGAACGATCATTGGTACCGCTTGCAACGGCGCGGCGGTTTTGTCTGGAATGCTGCTGACCTTGCGCTGATTTCCGCGTGGGCACGGGGTGCCCACCCTACGGCTTCCGTTACCTGCATCCTTGGATGAACCACAGCGGCACCGAGGTCCACACGATCCCGACGAAGGACAGGACCGCCGTCCCGGCCGCCGCCCAGTCGAGCAGCGCGGTGCGTTCGTCGGCATGGCGCAGGGTGCCGCGCCACCTCCAGGCCAGCACACCGCACGCGGCCAGGGCCAGCGCCGTGATCAGCGCCAGCGGCAGCCGCTGGGGATAGCCTTGCACATAGCCCGCCGGGCTGCATTGCATGGCCACGAACACATAGCAGGCGCCGAAGTGCGTCGCCCAGACCAGCAGCGGCAGGGTGCCGCGCAACAGCTTGCGTAGGAAATGTTCGCGCATCGTCAGTCCATCAGCAGGGGCACGATGTGCACGATCAGCGCCGCGGCGATGCCCTGCAGCGTGGTGTAGTGCCAGATCAGCGCCGAGTTATCCAGGGTGGCGCGGCTGTGCGCCGTGAGGCGGCCGCTCCAGCCGCGCGCGGCGAGGTACAGGCCGACGATCGCCAGCAGCACCACGTGCAGGCCCTGGTAGGTCAGCATCGCGGCAATCGTCGCGCTCCAGGCCAGGCGGCGCGGCGCCAGGCCGGCCAGCTGGTAGCCGTGGAAGTCGGCCAGGAAGCTTGCCACCACGCAGGCGAGGGCCGCCAGCGCCAGCCAGGGCAGGCGGCGCTTGCCGAGCGAGCGCGTGGCCCAGAACATCAGCGCCGAGCCGCCGAGCAGCAGGCCGCCGGAGAGCATCTGCCAGCTAGGGTCGGGCAGGCCGGCCGTGGGCGGCGGGCAGACCACCAGGCGCATCGAGATGTGGATGTAGGCGAAGGCCAGCGAAGCGAAGATGATGGCGTCGACCACCAGCATGATGACGGTCGCCCACCACGAGTGCGAGCGCACGCCCTTCGCGCCGACCGGCAGCACCAGGTCGTCCGAGACGCGCGCTTCGCTGATCGGCGGCTTGCGGTCCGATTCCCACAGCCAGGCAATCGTCGCGCCGACGGCCGTGATGCCGCAGGCCCAGGCCAGCCACATCAGCTTTACGGTCATGAGCAGGAAGAAGCCCGCGGTGCCGGCGGCGGCGATGACGGGCAGCCAGCCGTCGCCGGGCAGGATCATCAGGTAGGTCGGACGTCCCGCGATCGGGCTGGTGGCGATGGTCTCGCGCAGGCCGCTGACGGTGCCCGGCAGGTAGTGCTGGCCGGCTTCGACTTCCTTCGCCAGGCTCGGCTGGTCCCACAGGGGATCGGCGGAGTGTACCCGCGGAATGCTGCGCGTCGCGTAGTCGTCCGAGGGCAGCCACTCGAGCGTCGAGGCGTTCCACGGATTGCCGGGCGGACGCGAGGGGCGGCGCTGGGTGCGGACCAGGTCAACGAAGAACACCAGCACCCCGGCCGCGAAGACGAAGGCGCCGACCGTGGAGACCATGTTCAGCGCGCCCCATTCCATCTCGGCCGGATAGGTGTAGACCCGGCGCGGCATGCCGAACAGGCCCGTGATGTGCATCGGGAAGAAGGCGAGATTGAAGCCGCCGAACATCAGCCAGAAGGCCCAGCGCGCGACGCGTTCGGACATCTGCTGGCCCTTGATCAGCGGGATCCAGTAATACATGCCGGCGAACACCGGGAACACCATGCCGCCGATCAGCACGTAGTGGAAGTGGGCGACGATGAAATAGGTGTCGTGCACCTGCCAGTCGAAGGGCAGCAGGGCCACCATCACGCCGGTCAGGCCGCCGAGCACGAAGATGAACATGAAGCCGGCCAGGAACAGCGCCGGCGCCGTCATGCTCACCTTGCCGCGCCAGAGCGTGGCGATCCAGGCGAAGACCTGGATCGCGGTCGGCACCGCGACCGCCATGCTGGCCGCCGACACGAAGCTCATCGTCATGATGCCCAGGCCGGCCGTGAACATGTGGTGCGCCCACAGGGCGAAGCTGAAGAAGCAGACCGCCACCAGCGCGACGATGATGGCGCGCCGGCCCACCAGCGGGCTGCCGGCGATGGTCGGGATCATGGTCGAGACCATGCCGGCCGCCGGCAGGAAGATGATGTAGACCTCGGGATGGCCGAAGAACCAGAACAGGTGCTGCCACAGGATCGGGTCGCCGCCGCGCTCGGCGTTGAAGAAGGGCCAGTCGAAGGCGCGCTCCAGTTCCAGCAGGGCGGTGCCGGCGATCACGGCCGGGAAGGCGAACACGATCATGATGCCGACCACCAGCATGGCCCAGGCGTAGACCGGCATGCGCGACAGCGACATGCCCGGCGCCCGCGTGAACAGGATGCCGACGATCAGTTCGATCGCGCCGGCGATCGCCGAGATCTCGATGAAGCCGATCCCGAGCAGCCAGAAGTCGGCGTTCAGGCCGGGCGAGTATTGCTTGCCGGTGAGCGGCGGGTACATGAACCAGCCGCCGTCCGGCGCCAGGCCGACGAACAGGGTGCAGAAGAAGGCCAGGCCGCCGATCGCATAGGCCCAGTAGGCGTAGGCGGACAGGCGCGGGAAGGGCAGGTCGCGCGCGCCCAGCATGTTCGGCAGCAGGTAGACGGCCAGCGCCTCGACGATCGGAATCGCGAACAGGAACATCATCACGCTGCCGTGCATGGTGAAGACCTGGTTGTAGGTCGAGGGCGAGAGCAGCTCGTTGTCCGGCACCGCGAGCTGGGTGCGCATCAACAGGCCCAGCACGCCAGCGAGCAGGAAGAACAGCAGGGCCGTGCCGATGTAGAGCAGGCCGATGTTGGTGTTGTTGACGCTGGTGATGAAGCGCCAGCCCTTGGGCGTGACCCAGGCCTTTTCCAGCCGCGGGAATTCCTCGGCCGGACGGGGAAGGGAGCTGGGCAATGCGTCGGGAGGGCGCGTCTGGGTATCGGTCATTTCAGCTGTTCGAGGTAAGCGGCGAGGGCGTGCAGGGTCTCGCCGTCGAGGTCGGCGGCGGCCGGCATGCGCGCGCCCGGCTTGATCGCCTGCGGGTCGGCGACCCAGCCGGCCAGCGTGCCGCGGTGGTTGCGCAGCGTGCCGGCGGCGATGTGCAGGCGGCTGCCGACGTGGGTCAGGTCGGGACCGAGACGGGCATTGCCCGGCACCCCGCGGATCGTATGGCAGGCCTGGCAGCGCTGCTCCAGGAAGGCGGCGCGCCCGCGCTCGAGCAGCGCGTTATCCGGCGGGACGGCCGGCTGCGCCTCGCGCGCCAGCCAGCGTTCGAATTCGGCCGGCTCCATCGCCACCACGTGCAGAGCCATGCGCGCGTGCTGCTCGCCGCAGTACTCGGCGCACTGGCCGCGGTAGACGCCCGGCTTGTCGGCGCGCAGCGTCAGGCCGGTGACGCGCCCCGGGACGGTGTCCATCTTGCCGTTCAGGGCCGGCACCCACAGGCTGTGGATCACGTCGGTCGAGGTCAATCCCAGGTAGACCGGGCGCCCGACCGGGATGCGGATCTCGTTGGCGCTGATGATGTCGCGGCCGCTGGCCGGATCGCGGTAGCGCACCTCCCACCACCACATCTTGGCGGTGACGCCGATGCTCAATGCGCCCTTCGAGGTCTGCGGCGTCAGTTCGGCGCTGCGCCAGGTGCTCCAGATCAGCAGGGTGCTGAGCACCACGACGGGAAAGACGAAGCCGGCGCCGAAGATCCACCAGCGCGGCGTGACCGGTCGTGCGCTGCGGCGCAGGCTCAAGACCATCAGCGCCATCACCGCGACGAAAATCACGGCGCCGCCGACGAACAGCACCCAGGAAAACTGCGCGATGATGCCCGCGTCGGGACCGGCCGGGTGCAGGACCGATTGCAACGGCGTGCTCATCGCAGCGTGTACAGGTAGGCGGCCATGTGGCGCGCTTCGGCGGGAGACACGCCCACATCCGGCATCGGGCTGCCGGGCTTCACGGCCTGCGGGTTGTCGAGCCAGCGTATCAGCTCGTCCGGCAAGTTGGGGATGCCGCCGGCGATGTAGCTGCGGCGTCCGAAGCTCGCCAGGGGCGGACCGGCATTGCCGTGCGCGCCGGGCACCTCGGGAATCTCGTGGCAGGCTGCGCACTGGTACTGCGCCATCAGTCGCTGGCCCTGCCTCGGGTCGCCCCCCGACACCCTCGGCGCCGTTTCCTCGCCCTTGCCGCAGCCGGCCAGCGCCAGTACGCACAACAGCAGGGCGCAAGGGCGGCGGGACAGGGAAAGTGGTGGTAAATACATGCGCACGGTTCGATCCGACGGAAAACTGGTGTCTCTTTATAATACAAGAAAGACAATATCTAATTTTCAACCGTGTGCGCCCCAGCTCCAGGAACCGATGCCTTCTAACCGCCAGCGCCTGATCCTGAAAACCGTCGCCGCGACCCTGGTCGTGGCCGGGCTCGCGGGCGCGGCCGGCGGGGCGATCGTGCTGCGCGCGGGCTGGTACGACATCAGCGCCACCTCGCTGCACCTGCAACCGGTCTACACCCTGCTCGAATCGGGCATGCATTATTCGGTCAGGCGACACGCGCGCGAGATCGCGGCGCCCAGGTTGGGCGACGCGGGGCAGCTGGCGCGCGGTGCGGCGCTGTACCGCGACAACTGCGCCCAATGCCACGGCGGACCGGGATTCGCCCAAGGGCCGATCGGGCAGAGCATGCAGCCGCTGCCCGGCCCGCTGATCGATGCGTCGAAGCGCTGGCAGCCGCGGGAGCTGTACTGGATCACCCGCCACGGCATCAAGATGAGCGGCATGCCGGCCTGGGAATTTCACTTGAACGAGGACGAGCTGTGGTCCGTGGTCGCCTTCGTGCAGGCGCTGCCGCGCCTGTCCGCGCGCGACTATGCCGAGGCCACCGCAGCGGCGCCGCCGAAGGAGGCCGCGCGATGAGCCGCGTCCTGCTTGGTTGCACGCCGCTGGTGCTGGTAGCGCTGCTGGCCGGCTGCGGCCGCGGCGAATCCGCGCCGGCCGGTGTGCAGGGCGACCCTGTGCGTGGACGCGTCGCCCTGTCGCAATACGCCTGCCGCGCCTGCCACATCATTCCCGGCGTGACCGGTTCCGAGGTCCACGTCGGGCGCTCGCTCGAGGACCTCGGCGACCGCCAGTACATCGGCGGCAAGCTGCCGAACAACCAGGCCAACCTGGTGCGCTGGATCCGCGATCCGCAGGCCATCGATCCGGGCACCGCGATGCCGGCGATGGGCGTGAGCGAACGCGATGCGCTCGACATGAGCGCCTACCTGCTGACCCTCAAAAAATAACTCAGGTATCATGCGCCGCTTTGGCGCGCCGCGGTGGCGCGCGCACGAACCACAGGAGAGTGACATGAGATTGGTGCGCTATGGCCGCCCGGGCAAGGAAAAGCCGGGCCTGTTCGACGAAGAAGGGCGCCTGCGCGACCTGTCCGGCGTGGTTGCCGATATCGACGCTTCCGTGTTGAGCGACAAGGCGCTGCGCAAGCTGGCCAAGGTCGACTGGAAGACCCTGCCGCTGGTGCGCGGCAACCCGCGCCTGGGCGTGCCGGTGGCCGGCGTCGGCAAGTTCATCGGCGTCGGCATGAACTACGCCGACCACGCGGCTGAAACCGGCGCGCCGGTGCCGAAGGAGCCGGTGTTCTTCACCAAGGCGACCAGCTGCCTGAACGGCCCGGACGACCCGATCCAGCTGCCGAAAGGCTCGAAGAAGACCGACTGGGAAGTCGAGCTGGGCGTGGTGATCGGCACGCGCGCCCAGTATGTGAGCGAAGAGGATGCATTGACATTCGTGGCCGGCTACTGCGTGGTGAACGACGTATCCGAGCGCGCCTTCCAGTTCGAGATGGGGTCGCAGTGGGACAAGGGCAAAGGCTGCGACACCTTCGGCCCGGTCGGCCCCTTCCTGGTCACGCGCGACGAGATCTTCGACGTGCAGGACCTGGACCTCTACCTGGAGCTGAACGGCAAGCGCATGCAGACCGGGAACACCTCGAACATGGTGTTCACGGTGGCGCAGATCGTCAGCTATGTCTCGCGCTTCATGACCCTCGAACCCGGCGACATCATCACCACCGGCACCCCGCCGGGCGTGGGCATGGGCCGCTCGCCGCAGCGCTTCCTCAAGAAGGGCGACAAGCTGCGCCTGGGGATTGCCGGCCTGGGCGAGCAGCAGGCGGAAGTGGTGGCGTTTCCGAAGTAATCGCGATACCAACGAGCGTAGGGTGGGCGCCCCGTGCCCACGCGGAAGGTCGAGCTGACGATACGCCAGTGCGACCTTTAACCATGGTTATGTGATTCGCATCGAAGAGAGCAGTCGCGGCGCATGCGTTACGCGTGGGCACGGGGTGCCCACCCTACGCCACCAACGCCGCATCCACCGCCTCGGCCAGCCGCGCCACGATCTCCGACAGGTCCGACGCGCTGACGATGAAGGGCGGCGCCAGCAGGATGTGGTCGCCGCGCTGGCCGTCGATGGTCCCGCCCATCGGATACACCATCAGTCCGCGCGCCATCGCCTCGGTCTTGATCGCCGCATGCAGCCGGCGCTGCGGCGCGAACGGCTCCTTGGTCGCGCGGTCCCGCACCAGCTCGATCCCGACGAACAGCCCGCGCCCGCGGATGTCGCCCACATGCTCGTGCTGGCCGAAGACGTCGCCCAGCATGCGCCGCAAGGTGGCGCCGCGCCGCTGCACCTGCTGCAGCAGGCCGTCGCGCTCGATCACTTCCTGCACCGCCAGCGCGGCGGCCGCCGCCACCGGGTGCCCGATGTAGGTGTGCCCGTGCAGGAAGCTGCCGCTGCCCTGGCGCAGGCGTTCGACGATGGCGCCTTGCGCCAGCACGGCGCCGATCGGCTGGTAGCCGGCGCCCAGCCCCTTGGCCACGGCGATGATGTCGGGCGCCACGCCGTCCTGCTCGATCGCGAACATGGTGCCGGTGCGGCCCATCCCGCACATCACCTCGTCGGCGATGAAGAGGATGCCGTGGCGGTCGCAGATCTCGCGCACGCCCTGGAAGTAGCCGGGCGTGGGCGGGATCGCGCCGCCGGTGGCGCCGACGACCGGCTCGGCCACGAAAGCGATCACCTTCTCGGGCCCGGCCTTGATGATGCATGTTTCCAGTTCGTCGAGCAGGCTGGCGGTGTACTCGGCCTGGGTCTGGCGCTCGGCGCGGTCGCGGTACTCGTAGCAGGGCGCCACGCGCGGCACCTCCATCAGGAGCGGCGCGAAGGGCTTGCGGCGCCACTCGTTGCCGCCGACCGCGAGCGCGCCCAGCGTGTTGCCGTGGTAGCTCTGGCGCCGCGCGATGAACAGGCTGCGCCCCTCCTCGCCGCCCTCGACGAAATACTGGCGCGCCAGCTTCAGCGCCGTTTCCATGGCCTCCGAGCCGCCCGAGACCAGGTAGACCGATTCGATGCCGGCGGGCGCCTGCGCCACCAGTTTTGCCGCCAGCTCCTCGGCCACCTCGGTGGTGAAGAAGGCCGTGTGCGCGTAGGCGCACTGGTCGATCTGGCGGTGCATCGCCGCGATCACGTGCGGATGGCCGTGCCCGAGCGAGGACACTGCCGCGCCCCCGCTGGCGTCGATATAGGTTCTGCCGCTGGCGTCGCGGATGGTCACGCCGCTGGCGCCGACCGCCACCGGCGGTGTCTGGCGCAGGCTGCGATGAATGATATGGCTCATGACTACCCCCTCCGAGGAAGAATTGACGTTTGACAATAAGCGCGAAGGGGACGGATTCCTTTGATCTTTGCCGTAAGCTGTGCGAATATTTTTCCACCTAGACATGTTTGCCACGCGACCATGAGCGACCGACTCCGCCCGATCCCGCCAGAGCAGTTGACCGACGCCCAACGCCGCGCCGCCCAGTCCGTGATCGAGGGTCCGCGCGGCGCGCTGTACGGCCCCTTCGTGCCGCTGCTGCGCAGCCCCGAACTGCTGGAGAACGCCCAGCGCATGGGCGAATACCTGCGCTACCGCAGCGCCATCGGGATCCGCCTGTCGGAACTGGCGATCCTGGTCACGGCGCGCCAGTGGAACCAGCAGGTCGAGTGGGCGATCCACGCGCCGATCGCGGCCCAGGTCGGCATTCCGCCGAGCGTGATCAACGCCATCGCGCATCGGCGGCGGCCGGAAGGGATGCTGGTGGACGAATCGGTGGTGCACGACTTCTGCATCGAGCTGCACCAGAACAAGCAGGTCACGGACCGCACCTATGCCGACGCGCTGTCGCTGTTCGGCGAACAGGGCGTGGTCGACCTGATGGGATTGAACGGCTATTACACCTTCCTGGCGATGGTGATGAATACCGCGCAGACCGAGGTGCCGGTGTCGAGCGCTGCGCGGCTGCCGGAGTAGGGGGAACTACGCCGCCTGGCTGCGGCGGCGCAGGCGGGTCGCGCCGAATGCCGCGCCGATCGCCAGCAGGGCCAGGCTGCCCGGCTCGGGCATGCGGGTCGGGACGATGTGGACCATGCCGTCGGCGCCGCCGCTGGCGAGGAACTCGACGAGCTCGGGTTCGAGTGCGCCCGCGATGGCGGTGCCGCCGATGATGCTGCGGTAGGTCGGTTTGTTCAAGTACTCGTCCGGGAGGCCGTCGAGCGGCACGGTGGCCAGCGAGCCGTAGGCGGCCACGCCGCCTTCCTCGCCATAACGGAAGCCCAGGTGCAGCTTCCAGGTCCAGGCATCGACCTGGTACTGCTCGACCCGGAAGCTGGTCGGACCACCCCAGTAGAAATTCACCCGCGCCTTGGTGATGTAGTCGTGGTCTTCGAGCGGGATGAAGCCGGTGCCCGGATTGCGGCCCCCTTCGGCGCCGAGCCAGTAGTAGACGATGGAATTGTCGTCGGTGTCCTGCACGAAGAAGCCTTCGAGCGTGCCGCCGTCGCTGAAGCGCACGTCCGACAGCGTGTATTGCACGAGGCCGGCCGAGGCGGTGGAGCAGAGCAGGGCGGTGGCGGCCCCTGCGATCGTTTTTTTCAACATGTCTTTCCCCAGTTTGGTGATTGGATGTGCCCGCGTCATGCAAAGCAATCGTCATACCAGTTGGGAAAAGCGTCAGGAAATCAGGGGCTTAAGGCTTCCTGTCACCGGAAGTAGTTTTGTGATTGTAATATTTCCTGACATTCATATCGCATAAGGCGATGGAAAGCCACGTCAGGCCAGCGCTTCCTTCGCCGCCTCTTCCGGGCTCAAGCCATCATAGAACAGGTCGGTGAACCACTCGACCTGCTCTTCGATATGATCCTGCGCCTGCTGCTGGGTGGCGCCGCCGGCCACCAGGTGCTTCTCGACCTCGATGCACCAGTTAATCAGCGCCATCGTTTCTTCGTCGAGCTGTTCTTTCTTGGCCATTTTCCGACCCTCCAAGTAAAAACGGGAGCTTGCGGCTCCCGTGGGTGTGAGGCTTAAGCCAGTACTTTCTTCAGCCAGGCCGAGATGTCCTGGACTTCCTCGAAACACAGCGAATGCTGCATCTGGTAATCGTGCCACTCGACCTGGTAACCCAGGCCTTTCAGCACGTCGCGCGACTGTTCGGCGCGCACGAAAGGCACCACGTGGTCCTGGCGGCCGTGGGCCATGAAGATCGGGGTGTCGATGCTTTCCTCGGTGCGCTCGTGGGCCACATGGGTGTGCAGCGGCAGGTAGCCCGACAGGCAGAGCATGCCGGCCAGCTTTTCCGGGTGGCGCAGGCCGGTCTGCAGGGTCATCGCGCAGCCTTGCGAGAAGCCGGCCAGGATGATCTTCGAGGCCGGGATGCCGCGCGCCTTTTCGCGTGCGATCAGGGCCTCGACGTCGCGCTGCGAGTTGCGCAGGCCGGTTTCGTCCTCGCGGCGGGTCAGCTCGGCGCCGGTGATGTCGTACCAGGCGCGCATGACGTAGCCGCCGTTGATGGTGACGGGAATCGTCTTCGCATGCGGGAACACGAAGCGGATGCCGGGCAGGCCTTGCAGGTCGAGCTCGCGCACCAGCGGCACGAAGTCGTTGCCGTCGGCGCCCAGGCCGTGCAGCCAGATGATCGCGACCGAGGGATTCGGCGCGGTTTCGATTTCGATGTTTTGCAGCAGTTCGTTCATGCCTTGTCCTGGAGTGGGGCGGTGGCGGTGGCGGGACGCTGGGCGCTCTTCGGACGCCAGGCCCTGATGATGGCCGGATCGGTTTCCATGTAGGGTCCGCCGATCAGGTCGATGCAATACGGGACGGCGGCGAAAATGCCGCCAACGAGCACCTTGCCGTCGGCGTCCTTCAGGCCCTCGAGTGTTTCCTTGATCGCCTTCGGCTGGCCGGGCAGGTTCATGATCAGGGCCGCATGGTCTGCGGTTTCGCGGATCACCGCGACCTGGCGCGACAGGATCGCGGTCGGCACGAACTGCAGGCTGATCTGGCGCATCTGCTCGCCGAAGCCCGGCATTTCCTTGGTCCCGACGGCCAGCGTCGCCTCAGGCGTGACGTCGCGCCGCGCGGGACCGGTGCCGCCGGTGGTGAGCACCAGGTGGCAGCCCGCCACGTCGACCAGCTCGGCCAGGGTCTGCTCGATCTGCGCGCGCTCGTCGGGGATCAGGCGCGATTCGATGCGGTAGGGCGTGGTGATGGCGGACGCCAGCCAGTCCTGCAGGGCAGGAATGCCCTTGTCCTCGTAGACGCCGCCGCTGGCGCGGTCCGAGACCGACACCAGGCCGATCACCAGTTCTTCCGGATTATTCGTCTGCGGGCTCGTCGTCATCGGATTCCTCGTCGTCGCCGGCATGCTTGTCCTGCTTGCCCAGCTCCTTCAGGATCTGGAACAGTTCGCGGTAGGCCTTCGGCGGCTTGTTCTCCGCCTGCTCCTTGCGCGCGTTGCGGATCAGGGTGCGCAGGTGCTGCACGTCCAGTTCCGGGTGCTCGGAGAGCAGGTCGGTGAGCGCCTTGTCGTCGCTCAGGAGCTTCTCGCGGCGGCGCTCGAGCGCGTGCAGGGCGGCCGTCTCGGCCTTCGAGGCGCCTTTCCAGCTGTCGATGGTGCGCTGGATGACGGCCACTTCCTCGTCCGAGAGGGTGCGCATCATCTTGCCGACGTACTGCAGCTGGCGGCGGCGGCCCTCGTGGTTGGTGATGGTCTGGCACATCAGGATGGCGTCCTTCACCTCGTCCGGCATCGGCACGCGCTTGACGCGGTCGCGCGGCTCGGCAACGAGTTGGGCGCCCAGCTTCTGTAACTCTTCCATCTGGCGCTTGAGTTCAGACTTGGAGGGACGTTCGTATTCTTGCTCGAACTCGTTGGACTGGAAGCCCACCGAGCCGCGATTTGCATTAGGCATGATATGGATGATCCGATTGGCGCTGGGCCGATCAGTGAAAACAGTAAACGGCTGCTATGATAACTGTTTTAGGGCTCGCTACGAAAAACACGACATGAACGACTCCGTTTTTACCCACACCCAGGACCAGTTGAAGGAGCTGGCGCGCAACGTGCTCGCTTTTGCCCGCGAACAGGGCGCCACCGACGCTTCGGTGGAGATCAGCGAGGGTAGCGGGTTATCGGTGTCGGTACGTCGAGGCAAGATCGAGACCATCGAACAGAACCGCGACAAGGGCATCGGCGTCACGGTCTACAGCGGCCAGCGCCGCGGCAACGCCAGCACCTCGGATTTTTCCGAAGCGTCGCTGAAGGCGACCGTGGAAGCGGCCTGGAACATCGCCCGCTTCACCGCCGAGGATGATGCCGCCGGCCTGCCCGACGCCGACATGCTCGAGATGAACCCGCGCGACCTGCGCCTGTGCTACCCGTGGCAGATCTCCACCGAGGAAGCGGTCGAACTGGCCCAGCGCTGCGAGAACGCGGCTTTCGAAGTCGACCCGCGCATCACCAACAGCGAAGGCGCCAGCGTCTACGTGCAGCAGTCGCATTTTGTCGCGGCCAATACCCGCGGCTTCATCGGCGGCTACCCGTTCTCGCGCCACACCATGTCGGTGGCGCCGATCGCCGGCAAGGGCAACAAGATGCAGCGCGACGACTGGTACACCTCGGCGCGCGACCCGAAGAAGCTGGCGAAACCGGAAGCGGTGGGCCGCTACGCCGCCGAGCGCGCGCTGGCGCGCCTGAACGCGCGCAAGCTCGACACCCGCACCTGCCCGGTGCTGTTTGAAGCCCCGCTGGCGGCGGGGCTGCTGGGTGCTTTTGTCCAGGCGGTGTCGGGCGGCTCGCTCTACCGCAAGTCGACCTTCCTGCTCGACACCCTGGGCAAATCGATCTTCCCGAGCCACATCCAGATCGTCGAAGACCCGCACCTGATCGGCGAAGTCGGCTCCTCGCCCTTCGACGAAGAGGGCGTGCGCACGGTGCGCCGGAAAGTCGTCAAGGACGGCGTGCTGCAGGGTTATTTCCTGTCCTCTTACTCGGCGCGCAAGCTGGGCATGCAGACCACCGGCAACGCCGGCGGCTCGCACAACCTGACCATCACGTCCGATGAAACGAAGCTGGCCGACACCTTCGAGGGCATGCTGCGCAAGATGGGCACCGGCCTGCTGGTCACGGAGCTGATGGGCCAGGGCGTGAACTACGTCACCGGCGACTATTCGCGCGGCGCCTCGGGCTACTGGGTCGAGAACGGCGTCATCCAGTATCCGGTCGAGGAAATCACGATCGCCGGCAACATGCGCGAGATGTTCCAGCAGATCGTCGGCGTCGGCAACGACGTGCTGCAGCGCGGTAACAAGTCGACCGGGTCGATCCTGATCGAGAAGATGGTCGTGGCGGGTAACTGATTCAATCAACAAGGAAAGCCATGAGCAAATTCGTCCGCATCGACAAGGAAAACAATCCGAAGAAGGCCCAGTTGTTGAACCTGGACCTGGTGGCGTCCGTCGAGCTTTCGCCCCAGTCCGACCTGCTCAGCTCGGCCGACGAGAAGCGCGTCTACGCCAGCTGCCTGTCGCACGACAAGACGGTGATCGCCACCGTGCACTTCGATACCGTCGAGGATGCGCACGCATGGGTGAAGCAGCACCTCGGCGTGCAGCTCTGATCCCGGCCCACCGCGCCTGAGGCCGGCGCCCGGAGCGGCTAGTTCCTGGCCGCTGTCTCGCCTGCCGTCTCGCTCCTACGCAGCGCCCGCTCCACGCTTGCCGCCAGTTCGGCCAGCTGGAAGGGCTTGCGCAGCACCATGTCTTCCGCAATCACCTTTTCGATGGCGCGCATGTCGGCATAGCCGGTGGCGATCATCATCGGCACGTCCGGGAAGCGGCTCCGCGCCCGCTGCACCAGCTCGGCGCCGGTGATGCCCGGCATCAGGTAGTCGGTGATGATCAGGTCCGGCCGCGCGTGCTGCAGTTCGCGCAGGCCCGCTTCCCCGTCCGCCGCCTGCGCCACCGTGTGGCCGAGCGCCTCGAGCGATTCCACCATCGACTGGCGCACGAAATCGTCGTCCTCCACCACCAGGATGTGGCCGCTGCGGCGCGCCGCCGGCGCCGGCGCCGGCCCGGCCGCCGCGGCTTCCACCTTGCCGTCCTCGGCGCGCAGCCAGATCTCGACCGTCGTGCCGGCGCCGGCTTCGCTCAGGATGCGCGCCGCGCCGCCCGACTGCTGGGCCATGCCGTAGACCTGGCTCAGGCCCAGTCCCGTTCCCCTGCCCACGCCCTTGGTAGTGAAGAAGGGCTCGAAGACGCGCGCCGCGATCTCCGGCGGCATGCCTTCGCCGCTGTCGGTCACGGCGATGCGCACGTAGTCGCCCGCGGGCAGCAGGCCCTCGGGCGGCCTGGCCGCTCCCGCCGAAAAGCGCAGCTCGCCGCCGCCCGGCATGGCGTCGCGCGCGTTGATCGCCAGGTTCAGGAGCGCCATCTCCATCTGGTTGGTGTCGGCCATCACGCTCGTACCCGGCGCATCGACCTCGAAATGCAGGCGGATGCTCGATCCGAGCGAGGTGGCGACCAGTTCGCGCACGCCCTCGAACAGGGCGCCGACGTCAAGCCGGCGCAGGTCCAGGCTCTGGTTGCGCGAGAAGGCCAGCAACTGGCTGGTGAGCTTGCCGCCACGCTGGCAGGCGCGGCGCGCGATGTCGGCGCGCTTTTTCGCCGCCTCGTCCTTCGAGGTCAGGAGGATCAGGTCCATGCTGCCCTGGACCACGTTGAGCAGGTTGTTGAAGTCGTGCGCGATGCCGCCGGTGAGGCGGCCGACCGCTTCCATCTTCTGGAACTGGACCATCGCCTGCTGGACGCGCTCGCGCTCGATCACCTCGTTCATCAGGCGGTCGTTGGCCTGGGCCAGGGCGCGCGTGCGCTCCTCGATGCGCAGCTCCAGCGTCTCGTTCAGGTTCACCAGCGCCTGCTGGCTTTGCAGCAGGCTGGCGGCGGTGCGTTCGCGGTCGGCCAGCACGTCGCGCGCCTGGTACTGGCGGCGGCGCGCGCGCAGGGCCGAGGCGACGGCGCTGCGCAGGGTCTGGGTATTGATCGGGCGCTCGAGCAGGATCACGTTGCCGAGTTCATGGATGCGGGCGCGGGCGCCTTCCGGCGCCGGGCCGATGGCCTTGCCCAGCAAGACCACGAAGGGGAAGTCCGACCAGGGCGGCTGTTGCCCGAGCCAGGCGCGCAGGCGCGCGAGGTCGACGCCGGCCAGCGCTTCCTCGGCGATGATGGCCGCGCCGGCGCCGGCCTCGATGTGCTCGACGAAGGCCTCGAAGCAGGCCGCGGTGCCGCAACCGAAGCCGTCGCCCGCGAGGACCGAGCACATGACTTCGGCGTCGCGTCCGCGCGGCGCGAAGATCAGGACGCGCTCTTCGCCGGTGCTAGCGGTCCGCATCGTCATTGGCGGTCATCATCGGTGTCCTGCCGCGATAGCTGGGCAGGCCGGTCAGCACACCCTCGAAGCCTTCGAGCGGCGCGCCGATGCGGATGCCGTCGGCACTGAGCTGCAGCTCGTGGATGGTGAGCGCGTGGGTCGCGGTGCGGCTCTTGATGACGGTGAGCGCACGGCGCAGGCGCCCGTTCGACTCGAAAAAGCGCAGCAGCACGGTAGTGTCGGACAGGTAGCTCAGGTCGACGTCGCTGCGCACTTCGCCGATCAGGCCGTGCTGGCCGAGCACCAGCACCGTGGTCACGCCCTGCTGGTTCAGGTAGGACAGCAGCTCGTGCATCTGCAGCGTCAGGTACTGCTCGCCCGGCATCGCCTGCAGGTAGGCGTTCAGGCTGTCGATGACGATGAATTCGACCTTGTCCCGCTCGACCGCGTCGCGCAGCATCTGGGCGAACTCGCCGGGCGAGAGTTCGGCCGGATCGATGTGGGAGATGCGCAACTGGCCGCTGTCGGCGTAGGGACGCAGGTTCATGCCGAGCGCGGTGCTGCGCGCGAAGAAGGTGCCCAGGCCTTCGTCGAACAGGTAGAAGGACGCCTTCTCGCCGCGCTCGAGCGCTGCCAGCAGGCAGCGCACCGAGAGGGTGGTCTTGCCGATGCCGGACGGGCCCACCATCAGGGTATTCGTGCCGCGCACCAGGCCGCCGCCGAGCAGGCGGTCGAAGCCGATCGCACCGCTGGAGCTGACGGCCGGGGCGAAGTCACGGATGTGTTCCGCCGCCACCAGGCGCGGGTACATGACGATGCCGCCGGTGTCGAGGTTGTAGTCGTGGAAGCCGCCGCGGAAGCGGATGCCGCGCATCTTGACGATGTTCACGCGACGGCGCTCCTTGCCGAATTCCTTGGCCAGCTGCTCCAGGCTGATGACGCCGTGGGCGATGCTGTGCAGGTGCTGGTCCGAGGCGCTGGATTTGTCGTCGAGCAGCAGCACGGTGCAGGCGCGCGCCGCGAAGAACTGCTTCAGCGCCAGGATCTGGCGCCGGTAGCGCAGCGGATTCT
Organism: Pseudomonadota bacterium; assembly: GCA_040755875.1. Classification (GTDB taxonomy): domain Bacteria; phylum Pseudomonadota; class Gammaproteobacteria; order Burkholderiales; family Burkholderiaceae_D; genus Telluria. The sequence goes on from JBFLZJ010000004.1 coordinate 310,069, forward strand.
GGGCCAGCAGGCGCATCTCGGACATGCTGTCGAAGACCACGCGCACCGGTTTCAGGCTGTCGACCTCGTCCATCACCTTGCGCGTGGTCTCGGCCAGCTCGACCTCGGAGGGGTGGAACACCGACTGCTGGGAGTCGAGGTCGAGCGCCTCGTCGCCGGCCAGCTCGTGGATCGCCAGCGCATCGAGCGACCAGCCGTGGCTGGCAGCGACGGCGCGCAATTCGTCTGCCGTCTCCGACAGGGTGATGTACAGGCCGCTCTCGCCGCTGGCCACGCCGTCGAGCAGGAATTGCAGGCCCAGCGTGGTCTTGCCGGTGCCCGGCGTGCCCTCGACCAGGTAGACCCGCTGCGGAGTCAGGCCGCCGCCAAGGATGTCGTCGAGACCCGGGATGCCGGTCGACATGCGTGCGGTTGCGCCCGGGAGGGCGCTGTGCGAGGGAGATGCGGTGTTCATGAGGCGGCCTATGGATGGGGCGGCATCGACCGCTGCGCCGCTGTGGGCGTGGAGCGGTCGCATGTCCGACCGGTTGTGATGGCGCCGCCGGCGTCTACCGGCATTGCTGACGATGCATTATAGAGTGCTTCGGCGGCGGAGGGCTCTCGCGAGACGTTGCCTAACGGCCACAACAAGCGTGTTTCAGGCGGGCTCGATACGGCTCAGGCGCTGGCCATAGATGCCCCAGGTGACGTCGGCGCCGTCGACCTGGCCGCGCAGGGCCCAGCCGGTGCCGATCTTCTCGACCGTGATGGCGGTCTCGAGTTCTTTTGCGACCTTCTCCGCCCAGCCCTGGGCGGCGCCCCGGCCCTTGAAGAGCTCCTGGCCGTTATAGATGACGGTGGCGTCGAAGACGGGTGCGGCGAAAACGGACATGATGTGCTGGCCTCATGAATGAAAAAGAAAAATGCCCCGCCAGGCGGGGCATCGTGGGTAGGCGTGCTTACTTGATCGCGCGCACCGACTGCAGCACCGGCTGCAGCACGGCCGCGCCGAGGCGGGCGCTGCGGGCGCCGTCCCAGCCGACCTGCGGGTCCGGATCGTTGGCGTTGTCCTTGAACGGCAGTTCCAGGGTCAGCGACAGGCAGCCGAAGGCGTGGGTGATGTGGGGCGAACCCATGGTCAGCGTCTCTTCGGTGTAGGGCGACTCGCCGTAGCCGTGCACGTCCTGGAAGTCCGGGCTGGCGATCTTGAAGTCGGCGATGAAGCGCTTCTGCGCCGCGGCCTGTTCAAGCGTGAAGTTCGGCAGGGATTCGCTGCCGGCCACGAAGACGTAGGGCAGGCCTTCGTCGCCATGCACGTCGAGGCAGAGGTCGACACCGGTTTCATGCATCTTCTGCTTGACCAGGAAGACTTCCGGGCTGCGCTCCATGGTCGGGTTCAGCCACTCGCGGTTCAGGTTGGCGCCGGCCGCGTTGGTGCGCAGGTTGCCGCGGACGGAACCGTCCGGATTCATGTTCGGGACCACGTAGAACACGGTCTCGTTCAGCAACTGGCGGCCGAACGGGTGCGACGGGTCGAGCAGGGCGTCGAGCATGCCTTCGACGAACCACTCGGCCATGGTTTCGCCCGGGTGCTGGCGCGCGATGACCCAGACTTTCTTCTTTTCCGGGGACGGTTCGCCGATGACCAGCATGTTCAGGTCGCGGCCGTCGACGGTCGAACCCAGGTCGACCATGCGCACGTGCTCGCTCATCTGGGCGCGGTCGAGCAGCTCCAGGTGGCGTTCCCACGAGTAAGGCTCGAAGTAGGCGTAGTAGACGCTGTCCATGCCCGGGGTGTGCTCGATGGTCATGACCTGGCCGTCGTAGGAAGTCGGCACGCGGAACCAGTTGACGCGGTCGTAGCTCGCCATCGCCTGGTAGCCTTCCCAACCGGCCGGATAGGCGGCCTGGCCGGCATTCAGGAAGCGGATGGTGCAGGCCTGGCCTTGCGCGCCCTGCAGGCGGAAGTAGAACCACTGGATGATGTCGGCGTGCGAATCCTTGCGGATGTTCAGGTCGATGGCGTTCGCGCTCGTGGCGTTCACGACCTCGATGGCGCCAGCGTCGAACTGGCTGCTGATCTTGATAGACATGGTGTGTCCCGGATGAATGGCGTAAAGCCGAGATGATACCCGGTTTCGTATTCGGTGCGAGGGCGTGTTTCATGGCGCCGATCATGCAAACGGTGAGACCGCGTGGGCTCAAGAGCCCACCCTACGGAAACCCGCTCGTGCGCGTGGTGACGGCCTGATCGAAGGGCGTAGGGTGGGCACTCGTGCCCACGCGGTCTCACCGCCCGATCAGCCGCGCAAGCCCCCAAACCGCTGATAAAACGCCTCGTCCGCCCCCGGCGCCGTCTCATCCTCGCGCCGCAGCACCGCATCGATATGGACCTCGGCCTGCGCATACACCAGCAGGTAGACCGCACGCGCCACCTCGTAGGCGTCGGACCCCGGCCAGGGCTGGGGCAGCAGTTCGATCGGCAGCAGCGGGTCGTGCAGCTGCAGGCGCCGGTAGGCGTGGATCAGCAGCGAACGGATCGCAAACGCCGCTTGCGGCGCCACTTCTCCCTCGTCGCGCAGCAGGGCCAGGAGCGGCGTGAAGCGGGCAATGAAGTCGCGGTAGCTCTGGGCCACGGCGGTCAGGTCCCAGCCTTCGCCCACCAGTTCGCCCAGCGGCCGCGAGCCGGCGTCGGGCAGTTCGGACGCGCTCAGTACAAAGACCTTGCCGTTCGCCCCGGTGCGTTCGAGCGCGTCGGCCAGGCCGTCGACGTCGGCCGCCGGATGCGCCAGCAGGCCCGGCCCCAGCATCGCGAAGCCTTCCCACTGCAACTCTTTTCTCACCGCCGTGCGCAGCTCGCCGTCGATGCTGCCGTTCGGCGCCACAATCAACGTCCAGCGGCCGTCCCAGTGCAGGCCGGGCGGGGCGTAGATGCGGCGGTCGGCGCGCTGGAAACGCGGCAGCGACTTCGGATCGAAGGCGTAGCGGCTGCGCCTGCCCTCGCGGCTGGCCGTCAGCCAGCCTTCCTGCACCAGGCGGAACACGCTGGTGCGCAGCAGGCGGTCGGTCACGCCGAGCGGGGCGAGCAGCTCGATCAGGCTGCCCAGCCAGATTGCGCCGCCGTGCGGGGCGATGGCGTCCCCCATCACCGTCATGACCAGGGATTTCGAGCGTGGCGGATCGATGGCGAGGCAGTGGGCGATCCACTCTTGGCTAGTCATTTGCTTCATGGAATCCCGGTGCTGTTGCTTCTCAATATGATTCAAAATTTCGGTGTACATCTCTTTTTTTGTATCGTATTATCCTTTCACGATGTTTGCAATGGGAGACAGACCATGTACGCGCAGATGGTGGAAACGGGCCTGAAAAAGGTCCAGACACAAGACGACATGAGTGCCGAGGAACAGGCATTCCAGGCCCGTATCGACGAGGGCATCAAGATCGAGCCGAAGGACTGGATGCCCGAGGCTTACCGCAAGACCCTGATCCGCCAGATCTCCCAGCACGCGCACTCCGAGATCGTCGGCCAACTGCCGGAAGGTAACTGGGTCACCCGTGCACCGACGCTCAAGCGTAAATCGGTGCTGCTGGCCAAGATCCAGGACGAAGCCGGACACGGTCTCTACCTGTACAGCGCCGCCGAAACCCTGGGCGTCTCGCGCGACGAGCTGCTCGCCGCCCTGCATTCGGGCAAGGCCAAGTACTCGAGCATCTTCAATTACCCGACCCTGAGCTGGGCCGACATGGGCGCGATCGGCTGGCTGGTCGATGGCTCGGCCATCATCAACCAGATCCCGCTCTGCCGCTGCTCGTATGGCCCCTATGCGCGCGCCATGATCCGCGTCTGCAAGGAAGAGTCCTTCCACGCGCGCCAGGGCTATGACATCATGATGAGCCTGGCCAAGGGCACGCCCGAGCAGAAGGCGATGGCGCAAGACGCCCTGAACCGCTGGTGGTGGCCGTCGCTGATGATGTTCGGCCCCTCTGACGCCGAATCGGTGAACAGCGCGCAGTCGACCAAGTGGCGCATCAAGCTGTTCTCGAACGACGAACTGCGCCAGCGCATGGTCGACCAGACCGTGCCGCAAGCCGAGTACCTCGGCCTGACGATTCCCGATCCCGACCTCAAGTGGAACGAGGAAACCGGCCACTACGACTTCGGCGAGATCGACTGGAGCGAATTCCACAACGTCCTCAAGGGCAACGGCCCCTGCAACCGCGAGCGCCTGCGCACCCGCGTCAAGGCCTACGAGGACGGCGAATGGTTCCGCGACGCCCTGGTCGCCCACGCCGAGAAGAAAGCCGCCAAAAAAGCCGCGGCCTGAGTGCTCGCCTGCGGCTCGAACGTAGGGTGGGCACTCCGTGCCCACGCGTTACGCACGGCCCCGTAGTCTGCTGCCGCGACCGGTCGCCCGCAAACGCCAGCAGCACCTGAACATAAAACGCAAAGCATCACGGAGACAACCATGAGCAAAGAATGGCCCCTGTGGGAAGTTTTCATCCGCAGCCAGCACGGCCTCGCCCACAAGCACGTCGGCAGCCTGCACGCCCCTGACGCCGAGATGGCGATCAACAACGCCCGCGACGTCTACACGCGCCGCAACGAAGGCGTCTCGATCTGGGTCGTGCGCGCCGCCGACATCGTCGCTTCCAGCCCGTCCGATAAAGAAGCGCTGTTCGAACCGGCCAACAGCAAGGTCTACCGCCACCCGACCTTCTTCCCGATGCCGGAAGAAGTGAAGAACCTGTGAGCACGGCCATGGATGCGAAGTTTGAATATGTCCTGCGCCAGGGCGACAACGCCCTGATCCTCTCGCAGCAGCTCTCCCAGCTCTGCGGCAAAGGCCCGGCGCTGGAAGAAGACATGGCCCTGACCAACGTCGCCCTGGACCTGCTGGGCCAGACCCGCATGTGGCTGACCTACGCCGGCGAACTGGAAGGCAAGGGGCGCGACGAAGACCGCATCGCCTTCCACCGCGACGCCATTGACTACCGCAACGTCCTCCTGGTCGAGCAGCCGAACGGCAGCTACGCCGAGACGATGATGCGCCAGTTCTTCTTCGATACCTGGCACTACTTCCTGATGCAGGGCCTGCTGAAGTCGACCGATCAACGCATCGCCGAGATCGCCGAGAAGTCGCTGAAGGAAGTCACCTACCACCTGCGCCGCAGCGGAGATTTGGTGGTGCGCCTGGGCGACGGCACCGACATCAGCCACGCCAAGATGCAGACGGCGGCCGATGAACTCTGGATGTACACCGGCGAAGTCTTCCTCTACGACGAGGTCGACAAGGCGATGGTCGAGCAGGGCGTCGCCCCGCCGGTCGAGGGCCTGCGCGCCGCCTTCCTCGAGCACGTGAGCGAGATCTTCGCCGAGGCGACGCTCACCATGCCGCCGCCCGACGCCTGGATGCAGCGCGGCGGCAAGCAGGGCCGGCACAGCGAGCACCTCGGCTACATCCTGGCCGAGATGCAGTTCCTGCAGCGGGCCTATCCTGGAGCGGAGTGGTGATGATCGCCCAGGGCGTCAGCATCGAGCAGGTCTGGGCCTGGCTCGGCGAGGTGCCCGACCCCGAGATCCCGGTGATCTCGGTGGTGGACCTGGGCATCGTGCGCGACGTCGCTTTCGATGGCGACGAGTGCGTGGTGACGATCACGCCCACGTACTCAGGCTGCCCGGCGATGCAGGTGATTTCGGACGCGGTGAACGACGCCCTGCATGCGCGCGGCATCGAGAAGCTGCGCATCGTGACCCGGCTCTCACCCGCCTGGACCACCGACTGGATGAGCGAGTCCGGCAAGGCCGCCCTCAAGGGCTACGGCATCGCGCCGCCCGTGCAGCAGGCAATCGACATCAGCGGCCTGCGCGGCGGTGTCAAACGTTCCGCTTTTGTGGAGCCCGAAGTCGCCTGCCCGCATTGCGGCTCGAAGCATACCCAGCTCACCAGCCAGTTCGGCTCGACCCCGTGCAAGGCGCTCTATAAATGCCTGGACTGCCGCGAGCCTTTCGATTACTTCAAGTGCCATTAAAACAAGCACCATGAGCAAATTCTATCCACTGACCGTCGCCAAGGTGAAGCACGAGACGCGCGACGCGATCGCGGTCACCTTCGCCGTGCCGCCGGAACTGAAACAAACCTTCGCCTACCAGCAGGGCCAGCACCTGACCCTGCGCGCCATGATCGACGGCGAAGACGTGCGCCGTTCCTATTCGATCTGCTCGGCGGTGCAGGACGAGCAACTGCGCGTGGCGATCAAGCGCACCCCGGGCGGCCTGTTCTCGAGCTGGGCCAACGAACACCTGCAACCGGGCGCCACGCTGGAAGTGATGCCGCCGATGGGCCACTTCAACGTGCCGCTCGAGCCCGAGAGCGAGCGCCACTACCTGGCCTTTGCCGCCGGCAGCGGCATCACGCCCATCCTCTCGATCATCAAGACCACCCTGCAGGCCGAGCCGAAGAGCCGCTTCACCCTGGTCTATGGCAACCGCGCCTCCTCGTCCGTCATCTTCCGCGACGAGCTGACCGATTTGAAGGACATGTACATGGGCCGCCTGAAGCTGGTCTATGTGATGAGCCGCGAGCAGCAGGACATCGAACTCTTCAACGGCCGCATCACCGGCGAGAAGTGCAGCGCTTTCCTGCGCCACTGGATCGACATCAAGGACATCGACGCCGCCTTCATCTGCGGCCCGGAAGACATGATGCACGGCGTCTCCAAGTCCCTGCAGGAAGCCGGCATGGCGAAGGAGAAGATCCGCATCGAGCTCTTCGCCGCCAGCATCCCGAAGCACGAACATAAACCGCGCAAGATCGAGGCGGGCGCCGCGCACCAGACCGAAGTCACCGTGATCATGGACGGCAGCGCCGCCAGCTTCACCATGGACAAGGACAAGGAATCGATCCTCGACGCCGGCCTGCGCGCGGGCATCGACATGCGCTACTCCTGCAAGGGCGGCGTCTGCTCGACCTGCCGCTGCAAGCTTGTCGAGGGCAATGTCGAGATGGACGTGAACTATGCGCTGGAAGACTACGAGGTCGCGCGCGGCTTTGTCCTGTCCTGCCAGGCTTTCCCGATCACGGACAAGGTCATCGTCGATTTCGACCAGCACGAATAACCGGTGGCTCGATAAACCTACTGCGCGTCGGATTTTTGACCTGCGCCGCCAAGGCGATAGCTCACTGTACTACACGTACAGCTGCGCTTCTCGGCCTCGGCGGCCCCGCCAAAACTCCTTCCGCTCGCTACGGTTTCTCGAGTCACCTAACAAAAACTGGAGGAGACATCCATGAGCTACGAATCGATCAAATTTACCATCGAAGACGGCGTCGCCGTTCTCACGCTGAACCGCCCCGACCGCCTGAACAGTTTTACGCAAGCCATGCACCTCGAAGTGCGTGACGCGCTGGAAAAGCTCCAGGCCGACAAATCGGTGCGCGTGCTGGTCTTGACCGGCGCCGGCCGCGGCTTCTGCGCCGGCCAGGACCTGGCCGACCGCGCGGTGGCGCCGGGCGCGCCTGGCGTGGACCTGGGCGAGTCGGTCGAAAAATTCTATGCGCCGCTGGTGCTGACCCTGCGCAGCCTGCCGATGCCGGTCATCTGCGCCGTGAACGGCGTGGCCGCCGGCGCCGGCGCCAACCTGGCGCTGGCCTGCGACATCGTCCTGGCCGCCAAGTCCGCCAGCTTCATCGAAGCCTTCTGCAAGCTGGGGCTGATCCCCGATACCGGCGGCACCTGGCATCTGCCGCGCCTGATCGGCCACGCCCGCGCCACGGGTCTCGCCATGCTGGGCGAGAAGCTCACGGCCGAGAAGGCCGAGGAGTGGGGCCTGATCTGGCGCTGCGTGCCGGACGAGGCGCTGATGGACGAGGCCCTGGCCATGGCCGAGCACTTCGCCAGCGCGCCGACCAAGGGTCTCGCCTTCACCAAGAAAGCGCTGCAGGCCAGCTATACCAACACCCTGCCGGAACAACTGAAGCTGGAAGGCGAGATGATGCGCGAGCTGGGCTACAGCCACGACTACCGCGAGGGTGTCGCCGCCTTCATCGCCAAGCGTCCGGCCCAGTTCAAGGGGGAGTGAGGATGGAGGCATTAGGCAAGGGCAGCGTCGTCGCCGTCATCGGCAGCGGCGCCATGGGCTCCGGCATCGCCCAGATCGCCGCGGCCAGCGGCCACGAGGTGCGCCTGTTCGACACGCGGCCCGAGGCCGCCGCCAGAGCCATCGGCGAGATCGGCAAAGTCTACGCCAAGCTGGTCGAGAAGGGCCGCATGGGTGCGGTCGATGCCGACCTGGCGCGCGAACGCCTCAAGACCGTCGATGCGCTGGCCCAGGTAAGCGATGCCGCGCTGGTCATCGAAGCCATCGTCGAGAACCTGGAAGCGAAACGCAGGCTGTTCACCGAGCTGGAAGGCATCGTCGACGATCGCTGCATCCTGGCGACGAATACTTCCTCGATCTCGGTGACGGCAATCGCGGCGCCGCTGCGCCGTCCCGAGCGCCTGGTCGGCATGCACTTCTTTAACCCGGTGCCGTTGATGGCACTGGTCGAGGTGATCAGCGGTCTCGCCACGAGCAGGCAGGTGGCCGACACCGTCTACGCCACCGCCGAAGCCTGGGGCAAGGACCCGGTGCACGCGAAATCGACGCCCGGTTTCATCGTCAACCGCGTCGCGCGTCCCTACTATGCCGAGGCGCTGCGCCTGCTGCTGGAGCGCGCCGCCGACCCGGCCACGCTCGACGCCGTCATGCGCGATTGCGGCGGTTTCCGCATGGGTCCCTTCGAGCTGATGGACCTGATCGGCCACGACGTGAATTTCTCGGTCACCCAATCGGTGCACGCCGCCTACTACGGCGACCAGCGCTACACGCCCTCGATCCTGCAGCAGGAGCTGGTGAATGCCGGTTTCCTCGGCCGCAAGACGGGACGCGGCTTCTACCGCTACGGTATTGATGCCGCGAAGCCGGCCCCCCAGGTCGAGCCGCAGCAGGAGCGCCCGAGCACGGTCGGCATCAGCGTGCGTCGCGAAATCACCAACAGCATCCTGAGCCCGATGGAAGCGCGATTGGCCAGTGCCGGCTTCACCGTCACCCACCGCGAACCGCTGGCCGGCGCCGAGAAGCACGAGGCCCCGGCCTTCCACTGCAACGGCGCGGCCATCTTCCTCACCGACGGACGCAGCGCCACCGAGCGCGCCGCCGCCAACAACCATCCGAACACGGTGGTCTACGACCTGCTGCTGGACCATGCGAAAGCCACGCGCATCGCGCTGGCGCGCGCCGACCAGTGCAGCGACGAAGCGTATTACTCGGTCGTCGGCATGTTCCAGGCCGCCGGCTTCGCCGTCTCGCGCCTGGACGACGTGCCCGGCATGGCCGTGATGCGCACGGTGGCGATGCTGGCCAACGAAGCCGCCGACGCGGTCAACCAGGGCGTGTGCAGCGCCATCGCGGTCGACATCGCGATGCAGAAGGGCGTGAACTACCCGCGCGGTCCGCTGGCCTGGGCCGACGCCGTCGGCATCCATCACGTCGTGACGGTGCTGGCGAACCTCGCCGCCACCTATGGCGAAGACCGCTACCGCGTCTCGCCGCTCCTGCGCCGCAAACTCGCCGCCAATCCGACCGGAGCCCGTTTCCATGCATAGCGATCATCAAAACAATCAACTGCGCAACCCGCAAGCGCTGGCCGAACTGGCCGGCAAGACGATGTACGAACGCGACCCGGCCAGCCAGGCGCTGGGCATGACCCTCGACGAGATCCGCCCCGGCTATGCGCGCATGAGCATGCGCGTGCGCGCCGACATGCTCAACGGGCATGCGACTTGCCACGGCGGCTTCATCTTCATGCTGGCCGACAGCGCCTTCGCCTTCGCCTGCAACTCGCACAATTTCAACACGGTCGGCGCCGGCTGCACCATCGACTACCTGTCCCCGGGACGCGAAGGCGACCTGTTGACGGCCGAAGCGGTGGAGCAGGCGCTTGCCGGCAAGACCGGCGTCTATGACGTCACCGTGACCAATGCCGAGGGGAAGACGATCGCGCTCTTCCGCGGCAAGTCGCACCGCGTGAGCGGGATGGTGGCCGAGGTCGACGCCCAGCTCGACATTTGATGCGGCGCCGCCCGAAACAATAGCTGAGAAGGAGACAGAGATGGTCCAACGCATTCCCTCGCCCGGCGAGCTGGAACCGATCGAACGCGCCAGCCGCGACGAGCTGCAGGCCCTGCAGCTCGAGCGCCTGCAATGGTCCCTGAAGCACGCCTACGAGAACGTGCCGCACTACCGCAAGGCCTTCGACGAAGCAGGCGTGCATCCCACGGACCTCAAGACGCTCGCCGACCTGGCGAAGTTCCCGTTCACCGAAAAGAAGACCCTGCGCGACAACTACCCCTTCGGCCTGTTCGCCGTGCCGCGCGAGCAGGTGGTGCGCGTGCATGCGTCGTCGGGCACCACGGGCCGTCCGACCGTCGTGGGTTATACCCAGCGCGACATCGACACCTGGGCCGGCGTGGTGGCGCGCTCGATCCGCGCGGCCGGCGGCCGTCCCGGCGACATGGTGCACGTGGCCTATGGCTACGGCCTGTTCACGGGCGGCCTGGGCGCGCACTACGGCGCCGAGCGCCTGGGCTGCACGGTGGTGCCGATGTCGGGCGGGCAGACCGAGAAGCAGGTGCAGCTGATCTGCGACTTCCAGCCGTCGATCATCATGGTCACGCCGTCCTACATGCTCAACATCGTCGAAGAGTTCAAGCGCCAGGGACTGGACCCGGCGCAGTCCTCGCTGAAGGTCGGCATTTTCGGCGCCGAGCCCTGGACCAACGAAATGCGCCGCACGATCGAGAGCGAAGCCGGCATCGACGCCGTGGACATCTACGGCCTGTCCGAAGTGATGGGCCCGGGCGTGGCCAGCGAGTGCATCGAGAGCAAGGACGGCCCGGTGATCTGGGAAGACCATTTCTACCCCGAGATCATCGACCCCGACACCGGCGAAGTGCTGCCCGACGGAGAAGAGGGCGAACTGGTGTTCACTTCGCTGTCCAAGGAAGCCCTGCCCATCATCCGCTACCGCACGCGCGACCTGACCCGTCTGCTGCCGCCGACCTCGCGTTCCATGCGCCGCATGGGCCGCATCACCGGCCGCTCGGACGACATGCTGATCATCCGCGGCGTGAACGTGTTCCCGAGCCAGATCGAGGAACTCGTCCTCAAGATGCCGGCGCTGGCGCCGCAGTACCAGCTGGTCGTCGCCAGGGATGGCCACCTCGACACCCTGGAAGTCTTCGGCGAACTGAGGGAAAGCGGTACGCCGCCGGACACGGTCGAGGCGCTGGCGAAGGAACTGCAGCACTGCATCAAGACCTATGTGGGCGTGACCACGAAAGTGACCCTGACCCCGCCGATGGGCATCGAGCGCACCATGACCGGCAAGGCCCGGCGCGTGGTCGACAAGCGCCCCAAGAACACGTAAAGATACGAGGAGATATTCATGATCGACGCATTCATCTGCGACGCCATCCGCACCCCCTTCGGCCGCTACGGCGGTTCGCTCGCCTCGGTGCGCGCCGACGACCTGGCCGCGCTGCCGATCGCCGCCCTCATCGAGCGCAACAAGGGCGTGGACTGGACCATGGTCGACGACCTGTACTGGGGCTGCGCCAACCAGGCCGGCGAGGACAACCGCAACGTCGGCCACATGGCGGGCCTGCTGGCCGGCCTGCCGCCCGAGGTGCCCGGCAACACCATCAACCGCCTGTGCGGCTCCAGCCTGGACGCAGTCGGCATCGGGGCCCGCGCCATCCTGTCGGGCCAGGCCAACCTGATCATCGCTGGCGGCTCGGAAAGCATGACGCGCGCGCCCTTCGTGATGGGCAAGGCCGATTCCGCTTTTTCGCGCGCGGCCAAGATCGAGGACACGACCATCGGCTGGCGCTTCGTCAACCCGTTGATGAAGGCGAAGTACGGCATCGACTCGATGCCGGAAACGGCCGAGAACGTGGCGAAGGACTTCAACGTCAACCGTCTTGATCAGGACGCGTTCGCGGTCCGCAGCCAGCAGCGCTGGGCGCGCGCCAACGCCGCCGGCCTGTTCAAGGACGAGATCGTGCCGGTGACGATTCATTCGAAGAAGGGCGATTCGCGCGTGTTCGACACCGACGAGCACCCGCGTCCCGACACCAGCATCGAAGCGCTGGCGAAACTCAAGGGCGTGGTCACGCCGGACGGCACCGTCACCGCCGGCAATGCCTCGGGCGTGAACGATGGCGCCTGCGCCGTCCTGATCGCATCAAGCAGCGCCGCCGAACGCTTCGGCCTGACCCCGCGCGCCCGCATCATCGGCATGGCCACCGCCGGCCTGCCGCCGCGCATCATGGGTTTTGGCCCGTCGCCGGCCACGAAGAAGGTGCTGGCGCAGACTGGGCTGACCATCGGCCAGATGGACGTGGTCGAACTGAACGAAGCCTTTGCCTCGCAGAGCCTGGCCGTGCTGCGCGACCTGGGCCTGCCCGACGACGGCGAGCACGTGAATGCGAACGGCGGCGCGATCGCGCTTGGCCACCCGCTGGGCGCATCCGGCGCGCGCCTGGTGACGCATGCCGTCTACCAGCTGCAGCGCACCGGCGGGCGCTACGCACTGTGCACGATGTGCATCGGCGTCGGCCAGGGCATCGCCCTGATCATCGAAAGGGTCTGAACATGGTCAAGGTCTACGAGATCGACGGCGTGCGCCCGGTCGTGCATCCCACGGCCTACGTGCACCCGACCGCGGTGCTGATCGGCGACGTCATCGTCGGCCCGCGCTGCTACATCGGCCCGCTGGCCTCGCTGCGCGGCGACTTCGGCCGCCTGGTCCTGGAAGAGGGCGCCAATGTGCAGGACACCTGCGTGATGCACGGCTTCGAGGACGGCGAGACCGTCATCGAGGTCGACGGCCACATCGGCCACGGCGCCGTGCTGCACGGCTGCCGCGTCGGGCGCAACGCCATGGTCGGCATGAACGCTGTCGTGATGGACGGCGCCGTGGTGGGCGAAGAATCCATCGTCGCCGCGATGAGCTTCGTGAAAGCGAAGATGATCATCCCGCCGCGCAGCATGGTGATGGGCACGCCCGCGCGCGTGATGCGCGAGCTGAAGCCCGAAGAAATCGCCTGGAAGGGCTTCGGCACCCGCCAGTACCACCAGCTGACCGAGCGCTCGATGAAGACCATGCGCGAAGTCGAGGCCTACACCGAAATCGAACCGAACCGCCCGGTCTTCGATTTCTCGAACAACGGCGGCCACGTACCAAAAGAATAACGAAGCCACCGCAGTGGCAACCGTAGGGTGGGCGCCCCGTGCCCACGCGTGACCTCTGCACATTGGAGACATAAAATGCACCAACCAAGCACCCTGCAAAGCTGGATCGGCGGCCGCTGGATCGGCCAGGAAGCCGCCACCCCCCTGCACAGCGCCATCGACGGCCAGCTGGTCTACCACACCCACGCCGAAAAAATCGACTTCGACGAAGCCGTCACCTACGCCCGCAAGACGGGCGTTCCCGGCCTGATGAAGCTCGACTTCCAGACCCGCGCCCAGCGCCTGAAAGCCCTGGCGCTCTACCTGATGGAGCGCAAGGAAGAACTGTACGAAATCTCGCACCTGACCGGCGCCACCCGCCCCGACAGCTGGGTCGACGTCGAAGGCGGCATCGGCACCCTGTTCGCCTACGCCAGCATGGGTTCGCGCGAGCTGCCCTCGTCGAACGTGCTGCACGAAGGCCCGGCGCTGAACCTGGGCAAGCGCGGCGGCTTCGCCGGCACCCACATCCTGGTCCCGAAGGGCGGCCTGGCGGTGCACATCAACGCCTTCAACTTCCCGATCTGGGGCCTGCTCGAGAAATTCGCGCCGAGCTTCCTGGCCGCCATGCCCTGCATCGGCAAGCCGGCCACGGCAACGAGCTACCTGACCCACGCCGTCGTCAAGATGATGCATGAATCCGGCCTCCTGCCGGAAGGCGCGCTGCAGCTCGTGATCGGCTCGACCGGCGACCTGCTCGACCGCCTGACCGGCTTCGACGCCGTCACCTTCACCGGTTCGGCCGACACCGCCGCCAGGCTGCGCGCCAACGCCAATCTGATCCGCGAGTCGGTGCCGTTCACGGCCGAAGCCGATTCGCTGAACGCCGCCATCCTGGCCCCGGACGTGACCCCGAACGACCCCGAGTTCGATCTGTTTGTCAAAGAAGTCGCGCGCGAGATGACCGGCAAGGCCGGCCAGAAGTGCACGGCGATCCGCCGCATCATCGTCCCCGAGCAGCACGTCGACGCGCTGGGCGAGCGCCTGCGCGAGCGCCTGGCCAAGATCGTGGTCGGCAATCCGAAGATGGAAGGCGTGCGCATGGGCGCGCTGGCTTCCATGGACCAGCACCGCGACGTCAGCGAACGCGTCGAGATGCTCGCACGCGGCAACGAGGTGATCTTCGGCGCCCACCACGGCTTCAACCCGGTGGGCGAAGGCTGCGCGAATGGCGCCTTCTTCTCGCCGACCCTGCTCCTGTGCCGCAACGCGTCCATCAACGATGCCGTGCACGACATCGAGGCCTTCGGTCCGGTCAGCACCATGATGACCTACCGCGACATCGACGAGGCGCTGGACCTCGCCGCGCGCGGCCGCGGCAGCCTGGTGACGACGCTGGTGACGAAAGACCCGGCGATCGCTGCGCATGCGGTGCCGATCGCCGCCGCCTCGCACGGCCGCGTGCACATCCTCGACCGCGAAGCCGCGGTCGACAGCACCGGCCATGGCTCCCCGCTGCCGCAACTGAAGCATGGCGGTCCTGGCCGCGCCGGCGGCGGCGAAGAGCTGGGCGGCATCCGCGCGGTAAAACACTTCCTGCAGCGCGCGGCGGTGCAGGGCTCGCCGACCATGCTGACGGCCGTCACGGGCGAATACGTGCGCGGCGGTGCGGTCAAGGAAAGCGAGATCCATCCTTTCCGCCGCTGGTTCGAGGACCTGGAAATCGGCCATTCGCTGCTGACCCACCGCCGCACCGTGAGCGAAGCGGACATCGTCAACTTCGGCGGGATCTCGGGCGACTACTTCTACATGCACTTCGACGAGATCGCGGCCAAGGACACGCAGTTCGGCAAGCGCATCGCCCACGGCTACTTCGTGCTGTCGGCCGCGGCCGGTTTGTTCGTGTCGCCGGCGCCGGGCCCGGTGTTGGCCAACTACGGCCTGGACAACCTGCGTTTTGTTGCGCCGGTGGCGATCGGCGACACCATCCGCGCAAGGCTCACCTGCAAGCGCAAGGTCGACCGGAATCGCACGGATGAATCCGGCCGCGGCCAGGGCGTGGTGGCCTGGGGCGTGCAGGTCACCAACCAGAACGACGAACTGGTGGCAAGTTACGATATCCTGACGCTGGTGCAGAAACGCGGCTGAAGGCGACCACCCGCCGGTCATCACGTCAGCCGCACAAACCTTGTCCTAAGGAGAGAGCATGTCGCGGCTAGACCTGAGCATTATTCCCGTGCTGACCGGCACCACGTATCCCGATCCCTTCGCGGAGATCGTCAATGGCCGCAGCCGGCAGGCCCTGGGCGAGGCCGGCGGCCTGACCCAGTTCGGCGTCAACCTGGTCGAGCTCAAACCCGGTGCGGCGTCCTCGCAGCGCCACTGGCATAGCCACGAGGACGAGTTCGTCATGGTGGTGTCGGGCGAACTGACCCTGGTCACCGACGAGGGCGAAACCCTGATGCGCGCGGGCGACTGCGCGGCTTTCCCGGCTGGCAAGCCGAACGGCCATCACCTGGTCAACCGCAGCTGGGGCAATGCGCTGTTCCTGGCGGTCGGCCCCAACATCCCCGCCGACCGCGCCACCTATCCCGATATCGACCTGATGTACGACGGCACGACCGACAGCTATACGCACAAGGACGGCACGCCCTATCCGAAGCGCGACGCGGCCGCGCAGTCCATGGGCACCGTAGCGCCAGCCCCGCCGCTCGAAGAGCACACGCTCGAACCGCGCACCTACCGCCACGAATAAAAGCTGGGGTCAAAAAGCTGGGGTCAGGTCTGACATTTGGACACGGCCTCAGCCTTGGTTCTATCGCGGCTATCTGACGCGCAGTGGACTAGAGGCTGAGCTCGTGTCCGATTGTCAGACCTGACCCCGCTTGTTTTTTGACCCCGCTTGTTTTTGTTCCTGCCCCGTTTGTTCCGGATCCACGATCCATGCTTTGAGTGAAAAGCTGGGGTCAGGTCTGGACATTTGGACACGGCCTCAGCTTTGGTTCTATCGCGGCTATCTATCGCGGATTGGACTAAAGGCTGAGCTCGTGTCCGATTGTCAGACCTGACCCCAGCTTGCGTGTGACCCCAGCTTGCGTGTCCGATTGTCAGACCTGACCTCAGCTTGTGACCCCAGCTTACTCGAACCGCGGACGTATCGGCACGAATAAGGCCGTGCCGCAGCCCGATGCCCGATCGAGGCATCGTCGTGCATCGGGTTTGGACTGACTTCCTGGCAGAGAAGCGGCTGTCTATCTGACTGTGACATCAGTATCCGCATCCGGCACGATGCTTGTCACATCGCTGACAATGCCTCGGCATGTGCCGGGAACCGTGGCGACGCGATGAAGTTTTCGGGCGAGTGCGATCACGGTGGCCAGGCTTGCGCCTGAAGTGTCCTTCCCGGGTACGATCGTCCATATCTCCCCTGTATCCGAAGAACGCGAGAGATGCAGACCAAGCACATCGCCGGAACGCCTCGTGCACCCGGCAATGTGCTCGACGCTGGCATCCGACGCCTGGGTCGTCAGTACGGCGCCTGGCTTGGCAACCTGGTCCAGCCGGCGAAACAGCTTCTCCTTGCCGGCCCTGTCGGTACACGCTGCGTCGACAATCAGGTCACAGTCTTTCAGATGATGAAAATTGACCGTGCCTGCCAGCAGCGCCATGCGTCTGTCGTGCTCGTCCGGCCCAAGCTCGCCTTGCGCGACCGCAGTCCGGTAAGCCGACCGGGCACTCTCGATCAGCTTGTCGAGCGACGCGCGCTCGGGTTCGAAGAGCGTCACCGGGACGTCGGCGTCCAGCAGACTCACAGCGATGTCCAGGCTCATGGCGTTGGCGCCGATGATGCCAACCCGTCCGACCGTTCGAGCGCCGGCAAGCGCAAGCGTGCCGCGGGCCTCGTTTTGCATACTATTCATGTGGCTTCCTCGACAGGGATAATGCGATGCCCGATGTGCGGCCCAGCCGATCAGGCGGCACAGGCTCGCCGTGGCGAGCCTGTGCGTGCGCATTTCCTCAGAACTGGTTCATGGTGTTGAGTTTTCCGGAAGCCTTCAGCGCTGCTTCGCCGCTGAAGTATTCCTTGTGGTCGTCGCCCAGGTCCGAGCCCGACATGTTCTGGTGCTTGACGCAGGCGATGCCCTGGCGGATCTCCTTGCGCTGCACGCCGGCCACGTAACCCAGCATGCCCTGCTCGCCGAAGTATTCCTTGGCCAGGTTATCCGTCGACAGCGCGGCGGTATGGTAGGTGGGGAGCGTGATCAGGTGATGGAAGATACCGGCTTCGCGCGCCGCGTCGGCCTGGAAAGTGCGGATGCGTTCATCGGCTTCGCGCGCCAGTTCCGAGTCGTCGTATTCGGCGCTCATCAGCTGCGAGCGCTCGTAGCGCGATACATCCGCACCCTCGGCCTTCATGCTGTCGAAGACCTGCTGGCGGAAGTTCAGGGTCCAGTTGAACGACGGGCTGTTGTTGTAGACCAGTTTCGCATTCGGCATCACCTTGCGGATTTCCTTCACCATGCCGCCGATCTGGGCGATGTGCGGCTTTTCCGTTTCGATCCACAGCAGGTCGGCGCCGTTCTGGAGCGACGTGATGCAGTCGAGAACGCAACGCGCCTCGCCGGTGCCTTCGCGGAACTGGAACAGGTTGCTGGGCAGGCGCTTCGGACGCAGCAGCTTGCCGTCGCGCTTGATGAGCACGTCGCCATTTCCCATCGCATCGAGCGATACCTCTTCCACGTCCAGGAAGCTGTTGTACTGGTCGCCCAGGTCGCCCGGCTCGCGGGTGTAGGCGATCTGCTTGGTCAGGCCCGCACCCAGCGAATCGGTACGCGCCACGATGAGGCCATCGTCCACGCCCAGTTCGAGGAAGGCGTAGCGCACGGCACGGATCTTGGCGAGGAAGTCTTCGTGCGGCACGGTGACCTTGCCGTCCTGGTGCCCGCACTGCTTCTCGTCCGACACCTGGTTTTCGATCTGGATGCAGCAGGCGCCCGCTTCGATCATCTGCTTGGCCAGCAGGTAGGTGGCCTCGGCATTGCCGAAACCGGCATCGATGTCGGCGATGATCGGCACGACGTGGGTGACGAAATTGTCGATCTTGTCCTGGACCGCGGCGCGCGCTGCGCCTTGCGCGGCGTCGAGCTGGCGGAACAGGCCGCCGAGTTCGCGCGCATCGGCCTGGCGCAGGAAGGTGTACAGCTCGCGGATCAAAGCGGGCACGGCGGTCTTCTCATGCATCGACTGGTCGGGGAGGGGACCGAATTCCGAGCGCAGCGCGGCAATCATCCAGCCCGACAGGTACAGGTAGCGGCGCTCGGTATTGTTGAAGTGCTTTTTAATGGAGATCATCTTTTGCTGGCCGATGAAGCCATGCCAGCATCCCAGCGACTGGGTGTATTTGGACGGGTCGGCGTCGTAGTTCGCCATGTCGCGGCGCATGATCCCGGCGGTGTAGCGGGCGATGTCGAGGCCGGTCTGGAAACGGTTCTGCGCACGCATGCGGGCTGCGGACTCGGGGTTGATCGCATGCCAGCCATTGCCGTGCTGTTGCTTGAGACTGGTGATGGCCTGGATATCGTTCTGGTACTGGGACATGATGAACTCCATAAGAAAGAATCGAAATCTCCTGCGTTCGCCGCCAGCGGTGCGCGGCGAATCGTGAGCGGATGAGTTCATCATAGACGCAATTCGGCGGTCTATCTTCTATCTTATATAAGAGTTAGGGAGATGTTTTTCCTTTAAAATTCAATGGCCTGGCTGTTTTGTTTCGTAATGTGCAAAGTTATTTTGTACGACGGAATTTTATGGCAGGGTTAACCCGCAGCAAACTTCACCATGTGAAACGGAGTTTGGCCGTGTGAAAAATGATGGCTTTGCCGGCGGTCATCAGGCGATCTTGGTTTCTTCGGGAAGCGCTATCCAGACGGGCCATTTTCGAGGACGGACTCATGCCATGGCCCAAGAACTCCTTCCCGAAGACTTTTATTCGCCTATAGCCAGAGAAACGTTTCGATCGCCTTGGCCAGGGAAGCTAAGGAAGCTGGGGTCAGGTCTGACATTTGGACACGGCCTCAGCTTTGGTTCTATGGCGCCTATCTAGCGCAGATTGGACTAAAGGCTGAGCTCGTGTCCGATTGTCAGACCTGACCCCAGCTTGTTCTGCCGATCCATGTTGTGAGCGTGGTGGCGAGCGCCTCCGGCTGCTCCAATGGCAGCATGTGGCCCGACTGCTCAATGACCTTCAGCGTCGCGCCAGGAATGGCTGCAGCCAGCGCTTCGGTTTCCCGCGCACTGCGCAGCGGATCCTGCGCCGCCCCAATCACCAGCGTCGGGCAGGTCAAGGTCTCTGCCGCAATCCCGTCCCGCTGCAGCCCCGACTGCACCACCATCGCCCCATAACCAAGCTGCCGTCCCATCTCCCTGATCCGCGTCACCAGTTCCCGGTCGCCGCGCCGGTCCGGATGCAGGGACTGGGCAATCGCGCCCATGCTCAGGCCGCGGAAGGTGGAAGGATCGAGCGCCCTGATGGCGTCCTGCTTGGCCTTGGCGCGTTCGGCGCTGTCGACTTCGAGCGAGCTGGCCACCAGCACCAGCGCCGCCACGCGCTCCGGAAATAGCTCGGCCACTTTCCGGGCGATGTACCCACCCAGGGAAAAACCGACCAGCACGAAGCGCTCCGGCGCAGCCTGCGCCACGCTGCGTGCAATCTCTTCCGTCGTCGCGCCGGGCGCCAGCGGCAGGCGGTAAATCGGCGCCTCCCATTGCAGCCGATCGACGACGTGGTCCCACAGGGACTCATCCAGCATATAGCCCGGCAACAGGACCAGGGGCAAGGAAGCGGCGGGAATCTTCATCTCATCATCCAACTCAAACATGGTTTTTCATGCCACCGGCATGGCCCAGGCAGCTTCGTTTTGCGATATTCGAAAATTTCGATGCTATATCTGCAAATTCTCCGTTTTTCATTTCTATTTTAGCTACGCATAATGTCTACATCGCAGCAGACATGAGGCGATACAGAGCGGCAGGCAGCACAAACGGCGGTCGAGACCTTCGATGGTAATTCGAGTGTATCGGCTTCAAAACGCAACAGAATGAGGAGCGCACCATGGTCTACCTGATTTCTCTCGGCGCCGGCATCCTGGCCGGCCTGCTCTACGGCCTGATCAATGTGCGTTCGCCGGCGCCGCCCGCCATCGCCCTCGTCGGCC
The DNA here is from genome assembly GCA_040755875.1 of Pseudomonadota bacterium. GTDB lineage: Bacteria > Pseudomonadota > Gammaproteobacteria > Burkholderiales > Burkholderiaceae_D > Telluria. The sequence goes on from JBFLZJ010000004.1 coordinate 330,535, forward strand.
TGCTGGGCATGCTGGTCGGCGAACAGGTCGTACCCGTGGCCAAGCGCGTGATCGAGGGCGTGCCCCTGACCCGTGCCTGGTTCGCCAGCGAGTGCCAGAGCAAGATCACCGGCGTCCAGGCAAGCACTAACGCCAGCGCCAACACCAAAGCCGCCGACGAATCCCGTCAGGGCTGACCGATTTTCAACCCGCCGCGGCAAAGCCCGGCAACGACAATACCAAAGGAGAACACCATGAACAACGCCAAACTCGAAGTCCTGACCCCGGAAAACTCGCAGCTGATCATCATCGATCACCAGCCGCAGATGGCTTTCGGCGTGCAATCGATCGACCGCCAGACCCTGAAGAACAACGTGGTCGGCTTGGCCAAGGCTGCGAAAGTCTTCGACATCCCGACCATCATCACCACCGTCGAGACCGAGTCCTTCTCGGGCCGCACCTACCCGGAAATCCTGGACGTGTTCCCGGACCATCCGATCCTCGAGCGCACCTCGATGAACTCCTGGGACGACCAGAAGGTGCGCGATGCACTGAAGGCCAACGGCCGCAAGAAGGTCATCGTCGCCGGCCTCTGGACCGAAGTCTGCAACACCACCTTCGCCCTGTGCGCCATGCTGGAAGGCGAGTACGAGATCTACATGGTGGCCGACGCCTCGGGCGGCACTACGAAAGAAGCGCACGACTTCGCCATGCAGCGCATGGTCCAGGCCGGCGTGGTGCCGGTGACCTGGCAGCAGGTGCTGCTGGAATGGCAGCGCGACTGGGCGCGCCGCGAGACCTATGACGCCGTGATCAAGATCGTCACCGAGCACTCGGGCGCCTACGGCATGGGTGTCGACTACGCCTACACGATGGTGCACAAGGCTCCGGCGCGCAACCAGGGCAAGAACGAGGTGCTGGCTCCCGTCCCGGCTCAGGTTCGCTAAGAACTGCCGCAGCAACCGAAGCGGTCCGCGGCAAAGGCGGACCGCCAGCCACCCACCATCGCGTGCCGGCAGCGTCCGGCAAATCAGGAGCAGAACATGCAAGCACAGTCCACCAGCAGAGCCACCGTCAGCGCCGCGCCCCTCATCCTCGTCAACGGCCGTTTCGCCACCCTCGACCGCGAGCGCCCCCAGGCCAGCGCGGTCGCCATCCAGGACGGCAAATTCCTCGCCGTTGGCGACATCGAGCACGTGATGCGCTTGCGTCAGGCGGACAGCCAGGTCATCGACCTGAACGGGCGCACCGCGATTCCCGGCCTGAACGATTCGCACCTGCACCTGATCCGCGGTGGACTGAACTACAACCTCGAGCTGCGCTGGGAGGGCGTGCCTTCGCTGGCGGACGCGCTGCGCATGCTGAAGGACCAGGCCGACCGCACCCCGCATCCGCAGTGGGTGCGCGTGGTGGGCGGCTGGAGCGAATTCCAGTTCGCCGAGCGCCGCATGCCGACGCTGGACGAGATCAATGCCGCCGCGCCGGACACCCCGGTCTTCATCCTGCACCTCTACGACCGCGCGCTGCTCAACCGCGCCGCCCTGCGCGCCGTCGGCTATACGAAGGACACGCCGAATCCTCCGGGCGGCGAGATCCAGCGCGATGCAGCCGGCAACCCGACCGGCATGCTGATCGCGCGTCCGAACGCGATGATCCTGTACGCGACCCTGGCCAAAGGGCCGAAGCTGCCCTACGACCTGCAGGTGAACTCGACGCGCCAGTTCATGCGCGAGCTGAACCGCCTGGGCATCACGAGCGCGATCGACGCCGGCGGCGGCTTCCAGAACTATCCCGAGGATTACTCGGTCGTCGAGGAGCTCGACCGCAACAACCAGCTCACCATCCGCATCGCCTACAACCTGTTCACCCAGAACAAGGGCGCCGAGCTGGAGGACTTCCAGCGCTGGACCGGCATGGTGACGCCGGGGCAGGGCAGCGATTATTACCGCCACAACGGCGCCGGCGAGATGCTGGTGTTCTCGGCGGCCGACTTCGAGGACTTCCTGGAGCCGCGTCCGGAGCTGGCGGCCGGCATGGAGGATGAACTGGAAAAGGTGGTGCGTCACCTGGTGGAGAAACGGTGGCCCTTCCGCCTGCACGCCACCTACGAGGAATCGATCACGCGCATGCTCGACGTGTTCGAGAAGGTCAACCGCGAGATTCCCTTCAATGGCCTGCACTGGATGTTCGACCACTGCGAGACCATCAGCGAGCGCAGCATTGAAAGGGTGAAGGCGCTGGGCGGGGGCATCGCGATCCAGCACCGCATGGCCTTCCAGGGCGAGTATTTCGTCGACCGCTACGGCGCCGATGCCGCAAAAGCGACGCCGCCGGTCAAGCGCATGCTCGAGAGCGGCGTCCCGGTCGGCGCCGGCACCGACGCCACCCGCGTCGCCAGCTACAACCCGTGGACGGCGCTGTACTGGCTGGTGACGGGACGCACGGTCGGCGGCCTGCCGCTGTACGGCGACAACGGGCTGCTGCCGCGCGAGACCGCGCTCGAGCTGTGGACCGCGGGCAGCGCCTGGTTCTCGAACGAGCAGGGCCGCAAGGGCCTCATCCAGGAAGGCATGCTGGCCGACCTCGCGGTGCTCTCGAACGACTTTTTCACGGTGGCCGATGAGGACATCAAGGCGATCGAGTCGGTGCTGACGATCGTTGGCGGCAAGGTCGTGTATGGCGCCGCCGAGTTCACGGACCTCGGGCCGGCGCCGATCCCGGTGCTGCCCGAATGGTCGCCGGTGCAGAAGGTGCCGGGGCACTGGCGCCGCGCCGCACTTCAGCAAACTGCGCAGCCGGTGGCCGCGCTGGCCCACCAGTGCAGCGGTCCCTGCGGCGTGCACGCCCACGCGCACGACCGGGCGCGCAAGTCGAATGTCCCGGTCTCCGACTTCGGCGGCTTCTGGGGCGCCTTCGGCTGCAGCTGCTTCGCGTTCTGAGGCCGGTATGAAGACCGCACAATTCCAGCGTGTCCAAGGCGTCGGCATGGGCTTCCTGGCCGGCTATGTCGACACCTTCGGTTTCATCGCCCTGTTCGGGCTGTTCACGGCCCACGTCACCGGCAACTTCGTGCTGATCGCGGTGTCGCTGGCCGACCCGGCGCAGACGCCTTCGCTGCTGAAGCTGCTGGCCTTCCCGGCCTTCATCCTGGGCGTGGCGGCGGCCCGGCTGCTGGTGGCCAACTGCGAGCGGCGCGGCCGGCCCGCGACCCGGCCGGTCTACCTGCTGCAACTGGTGCTGCTGCTGGGCTTCATGGTGTTCGGCATGCTGGCCGAGCCGGTAGGCCGCCATGTGGGCGCGCTGGCGATGGCGGCAGGGCTGCTGGGCACGGCCGCGATGGGCGCGCACAGCGCAGCCAGCAAGCTGCTCTTGAGTAACCTGGCGCCGACCTCGATGATGACGGGGAATGTCACCCAGCTCGTGATCGACACGGTCGACCGCCTGCGCGGCGCCGCCGATGCCGCCACCAGGGCGCGCTGCGCCAAGTTCTTCTGGCCGGTGCTGGCCTTCGCCCTGGGCTGCGCGGCCGCGGCCTTCGCCTTTGTCACCTTCGGTTTCGTGGCGCTGGTCGTGCCGGTGGCGATCCTGGTCCTGCACCTGTGGCTGCCCGAGCCGGAGGCGCCATGATGAGCACAATGAGCAGGACCATGAGCAAGGGCCGGCTCGAGGCCTTCAGCGACGGCGTGATCGCGATCATCATCACGATCATGGTGCTGGAACTGCGGCCGCCGCACGGCACGGCCGCCGGCGACCTGACCGGCGCGCTGCCGGGCTGGCTGCGCTACGCGCTCAGCTTCGTGTACGTGGGCATCTACTGGGTCAACCACCACGCGCTGTTCGAGCGGGTGGCGCAGGTCGACGGCGCGGCCTTGTGGGCCAACCTGCACCTGCTGTTCTGGATGTCGCTGATTCCCTGGGTGACGGCCTGGGCGGGCGAACATCCGATGGCGCCGGTGCCGGTCGCGCTGTATGGCGTGGTGCTGTTGCTGTGCTCCGTTTCCTTCATGCTGCTGTCCTGGCGCCTGGACCTTGGAAAGAGCGCGCATCCGATGGCCTGGGGCAGTCGCAAGAACCGGGTGTCGATCCTGCTGTATGCGGCGGCGATCCTGCTGTCGCTGTGGTACGCGCCGCTGGGCGCCGCGGTTCACGTGCTGCTGGCGCTGCTCTGGCTGGTGCCGGAGGGGCCAAGGCAGGATGGATGATTCAACTGCTCCTGCGCCCGAAATCCAGCGTAGTACGTAGGGTGGGCACTCCGTGCCCACGCGCTGCGGACGTCTCGCCAGGACTCGTGCGGGGAAACGTCGCTCGCACGATATCACTGTGCCGGGCGCCATAATCATCGAGTGGTTCGTGACTGACGGCTGCTTCGCGAGCGACACGCCTCGGTTATTGGCCACCCGAGAAGTCCGTAACGCGTGGGCACGGGGTGCCTAGCGCGGCCCGGCCCACCCTACAGGATGCGCTGGCTGATGCCGGAACCGCCGAGGCGGAGCAGCTGCTTCAGCCGCGCTTGCGCAGCACGCGCAGGCCATCCGGACCAGCCTCGGCCCGCAGGTCGGCGTAGTCGAGCACCGCGGGAACGGTGATCTCCAGCGGATGCGTGTGGGTGACGGTGACGACGATGCTGTCCATGCCGGCGCTGGCCGCGGACTTCAGGCCGGTCAGCGTGTCCTCGAACACCAGGCAATCGGCCGGCGCTGCATTGAGCTTGCGCGCGCCCAGGAGAAAAGGGTCGGGCGCCGGCTTGCCGTGCTCGACATCCTCGGCCGCCACCAGCAGCCTGTGCGAAGGCAGGCCGGCGGCGGCCAGGCGCGCCTTGGCCAATGCGCGCGGCGCCGAGGTCACGATGCCCCAGCATGCGGGCGGCAGGCTGGCGATAAAGGCGGCGGCGCCGTTGATGGCCTCGATGTCGGCCACGTCCTCGATCTCGGCCGCCGTGATCCAGGCGGCTTCCGCGATCGGATCGACGCCGGGCAGGCCGAGCTGGCGGATGGTGTCGTGGGTGCGCTTGCCGTGCAGGGTAGGCAGGAAGGTCTCGACGTCGAGGCCATGGCGCTGCGCCCAGGCGCTCCAGACGCGCTCGGCGGACCGGATCGAAGTGAGCAGGGTGCCGTCCATGTCGAACAGGAAGGCGGCGTAGGCGCGGTCGGGCAGGGTGGTCGTTTTCACTTGCTGGGCTTTCTCGGTAGGCGGATCAGCCGGCTAGTGTACTGGCCTGATGCGCATCGTGGCGGACGCCAAGGGCGGCTAGTCCAGCTTGCGCGCATAGCGCTCGCGCACCACCTGGCTGATGTAGGTCGACAGGCCGCTGCCCTGGGTGGCCAGGCGCTGCATCTCGGTAATGTTGTCGGCGCCGGCGCTCTGGTCGGTGTACAGGTAGCGGTCGCCGCCCCTGAACTCGACCGTGATCGAGCGCTTGCCGATGTCATAGGCAACGACGCCGGATTCGCCGCTGCGGTTCTTGTAGCGCTGCATATGATTTCCCTGCGATATGGTGTGCAAGGAGTCTAGCGCCGATACCGGGAGGCCTTCTGTTGGCCGTTCAACGCTGCGCGAACTTACAGTATCTGCGCGACAAAGACGATCAACTGCGCCGAGGGCACGAACAGGAGCTGCGCCAGCAAGGTCCCGGCCAGGCGGCTGCCGACCAGCCAGACGATGGCGCCGCGAAACTCCGCCTCGCTGAGCCGCCCTTCGACGACGTCATCGGTCATGCCCGACAGGTGGGGATCGATGAACACCGCCATCATGATGGTCGCGCCGCCGTTGATGATCGACGACAGGGTGCTCGAGGTCACGCGCACCGCCGGGTCCAGCGCGCCGGCGTACAAGGCGGCGAACACGCCCACGGTCCAGAGCGCGCTGGCGCCGACGTTGAGCAGGGTGATCGACCAGGACACGCTGGCCGTGCTGCGCAGGTTGCCCACATGCGAGGCTGCGGGAAGCGTGGCCGCGTCCTTCACGAAGGACAGGCGGCCCTTGAAGAAGCCGTGCAGGATCAGCTTCGGCACCGAACGGTGGACCTGGAAGTGCTCGACGGCGCGGCAGAAGACGCGCTGGAAAGTCGGGATGAGGACGGCGCCGGCGACCGTCGCCAGCGAGGCCGAGATCAGCAGCCAGCGGAAGTCGGCCAGCAGGTTGGTGGCAAGCGTGCCGGTCCGGCAACCGAAAACGCCTCAATCGGGGAGCGGCGGACAACCCTTGACGTTCCGGCAATGCCAGCCCAGAATGAACGTCCATTCACACGATCCGGGAGACGCAGCATGAACCAGCCTGATACCGTCCTCCGGTCGGCCGCCTGACCCGCTCCCACACCGTTCGTTCGTCACGACGATGTCGCGGGCGCGTTAGCGCCGACCTTCCATTCTTCGAACCTGCTGCGCCTTGACGCGCAGCCGCCTGCGTACGCCTGTTGCGCTCATCGAACTGGAAAAACCTCGTCATGATCGACATCGATTTCCCGACCCTGCACGGGATCGGATTCAAGCAGCACTTCGTTTCCCAACTCGCGTCAGCCTCGCCGCAGCAGCGCCTTGCCCGCGTCACCGCCGTCCAGCGCGATACGATGACCTTGACCGATGGCCACGCGACGTTCGGCGCGCGCCATCAGCGCCACAGCGAGCCGGCCGTCGTCGGCGACTGGGTGCTCGTCATCGCCAGCGGCGGCGAGCACTGGATCGACAGCGTCCTCGAACCCAGCACCAGGCTGACGCGCCGCACGCCCTCGGGCCGGCAGGTCCTGGCGAGCAACGTCGATACGGCGCTCTTGCTGATGGGCCTGGACAAGGACTTCAACCCGCGCCGCATGGAACGCTACATCGCGCTGGTGCGCGCCTGCGAGGTGGCGCCGGTGATGGTGCTGACCAAGGCGGACATCGGCGCCGACGCCGAGGACAAGATCGCGCAGTTGCGCCAACGGATTCCGGCCGACGTCCCGGCGCTGGCGCTGCATCCGGCCGGACAGCGCGACAGCGGCGTGCTGGCGCCCTGGCTGGGCGCGGGGCAGACGCTGGTGCTGCTGGGTTCCTCGGGCGTCGGCAAGTCCACGCTGACCAATGCGCTTACCGGCAGCGGCCAGGCGACGGGCGGCACCCGGCATGGCGACGACCATGGCCGTCATACGACCACGGCGCGCTCGCTGCACCGCTGTCCGGGCGGCGCCTGCATCATCGATACGCCGGGCCTGCGCGCATGGCAGCCGGACGCGGATGAGGAGGCGCTGGAGCTGTCCTTCGACGATATCGCCGCGCTGGCCGACCGCTGCCAGTTCCGCGACTGCAGCCACGACAGCGAACCGGGGTGCGCCGTGCGGGGAGAAGTCGATGCGGACCGCCTGCGCAACTACCGCAAGCTGCTGCGGGAGTCGCGCCGCGCCGAACAGACGCCGCTGGAGCGCATTGCCGCGCGTGGAAAGTGGAAGGTGCTGATGAAGGAGGCGAAGCAGCGCGGGCGGGACAAGCGCGGAGGGTAAAAAAGAAAAGCGGCATGGCGGGCTGCCGCCCACCATGCCGCCGGCTTTTCAGTGCAACTTTATTCCGCGAGCTGGCCGCGCACGCGCTCGATCGCCTTGCGCACCTGGCTCGGCGCGGTGCCGCCCACGTGGTCGCGTGCCGCCACGGAACCTTCCAGGGTCAGCACGGCGAACACGTCCTCTTCGATCAGCGGCGAGAAGCCGCGCAGGGTCTCGAGCGACATGTCGGCCAGGTCGCATTTCGCGTCGTCGCAGGCGCGCACCGCATGGGCCACGGCTTCGTGGGCGTCGCGGAAGGGCAGGCCCTTCTTGACCAGGTAGTCGGCCAGGTCGGTCGCGGTGGCGTAGCCCTGCAGGGCGGCGGCGCGCATGTTCTCGGCCTTGACCGTGATGCCGGCGGCCATGTCGGTGAAGATGCGCAAGGTGTCGAGCACGGTGTCGACGGTGTCGAACAGCGGTTCCTTGTCTTCCTGGTTGTCCTTGTTGTAGGCCAGCGGCTGGCCTTTCATCAGGGTCAGCAGGGAAGCGAGGTGGCCATACACGCGGCCGGTCTTGCCGCGCGCCAGTTCCGGCACGTCCGGGTTCTTCTTCTGCGGCATGATCGACGAGCCGGTGCAGAAGCGGTCGGCGATGTCGATGAAGCCGACGCGCGGGCTCATCCACATGACCAGCTCTTCCGACATGCGCGAGACGTGCATCATGATCAGCGAGGCGGCGGCCGTGAACTCGATCGCGAAGTCGCGGTCGGAGACGGCGTCCAGCGAGTTGTGGCAGACGTCCTCGAAGCCCAGGGTCTTGGCCACGCGCAGGCGGTCGATCGGGAAGGTGGTGCCGGCCAGGGCGGCGGCGCCCAGCGGCAGGCGGTTCACGCGGCGGCGCGCGTCGAGCATGCGCTCGGCATCGCGGCCGAACATTTCCACGTAGGCCAGCATGTGGTGGCCGAAGGTGATCGGCTGGGCCACTTGCAGGTGGGTAAAGCCCGGCATGATGGTGTCGAAGTGGCGTTCCGCCAGGTCGGTCAGGGCGCCGCGCAGGCCGTTCAGCAGGGCCAGGATGTCGTCGATGGCGGCGCGCACGTACAGGCGGATGTCGGTCGCGACCTGGTCGTTGCGCGAGCGGCCCGTGTGCAGGCGCTTGCCGGCGTCGCCGACCAGCTCGGTCAGGCGCTTCTCGATGTTCAGGTGCACGTCTTCCAGGTCGAGCAGCCATTCGAAACTGCCGGCCTCGATTTCCCCCTTGATCTGCGCCATGCCGCGCTCGATCTCGGCGCGGTCCTCGTTGCTGATGATGCCTTGCGCGGCCAGCATCTCGGCGTGGGCGAGCGAACCCTGGATGTCGAACAGGGCCAGGCGTTTATCGAAGAAGACGGAGGCGGTGTAGCGCTTGACGAGGTCGGAAACGGGTTCGGAGAAACGCGCCGACCAGGCTTCGGCTTTCTTGGAGAGTTGTGCAGTCATGGGGGGAAGTTCCGGTTGATTTATTCGATTATAAACCGCGGCGTGGCCCGAGCGCCGGGGCAGGGGGGCGGATGACAAGCCGGCCGAAATCGCTGATGATGCGATTGTTAACGCATCGCCAAGGAGAACAACAATGATCGCACGCTGCCTGCCGCTTGCCTTTGCCGCCCTGTGCGCAAGCGCCGCCGCCCAGCCCCAGCCACCTGCCCCGCTCCCGGCCCATCCGGTGCAGACCGCGCCGGCCCAGCCGGCCGTCGCCAGGGAAGCCGACGGCGCCTCGGTCGATTCCACGGTTGCCGCACTCTACGAAGTCATCTCCGGTCCGGCCGGCGCGCCGCGCAACTGGAATCGCATGCGCGCCCTGTTCGCGCCCGACGCCAGGCTGTCGGTGATCCTCCCGCAGCCGGGCGGCGGCTTCGCCCTGCGCGCCATGACGGTCGAGGATTACATCAGCCGCAACATGAGCGCCTTCATCACGAACGGCTTCTACGAACGCGAAATCGCCCGCAGCACCGAGACCTTCGGCCAGCTCGTGCACGTGTTCAGCACCTACGAGCTGCTGCGCGCGCCGCACGACGCCAAGCCCTTCATGCGCGGCATCAACAGCATCCAGCTCTACCACGACGGCAAGCGCTGGTGGATCGCCAATCTCGTCTGGCGCGCCGAAGACGCCAACCTGGCCCTGCCGGAGCGCTACCTGCAAAGCCGCTGAGAGGGGCGGCGGGGGCGCGCGCAATCGGACTTGTCGATTGTGCAAACGGCGCTAGAATTGGTTTTTTCGCCAGATTTTCCAGGCAGATGACTACCAACGACTCCAGCTTCCAGGTCAGTACCGACCAGTCGCGGCTCGACATCCCGATGATCTACCGCTTCCTCAGCGAACAGTCGAGCTGGGCAGTCGGGATCTCGCGGCCGACCGTCGAACGCGCGATCGAGAATTCGCTCTGCTTCGGCGCCTACCTGGACGGGCGCCAGATCGGCTTCGCGCGCGTGGTCACGGACTTCGCGACCTTCGCCAACATGGTCGACGTGTTCGTGTTGCCCGAGTACCGTGGCCACGGCTACGGCAAGCAACTGGTGGCGGCGGTGCTGCGCCATCCGAGCCTGCAGCGCCTGCGCCGTTTCACGCTCGCCACGAGCGACGCCCACAGCCTCTACGCGCGTTTCGGCTTCACCCCGCTGAGCAAGCCGGAGACATTGATGGAGCGCTATTTCCCCAACATCTACCTCTCCTGAGCGGTCTCAACATGGCGACCCCCTTCTCGAATCAGGCTTACGCTTGTCCTGTCCGAGAAGGAGCGCCGCATGTTCCGCTTCGCTGTTCCTGTCGCGTTGACCCTGGCCTTGCTGGCGAGCATGCCCGTGCACGCCGCGGAGCCGCCCAAGGGTTCGCTGGTCATCATTGGAGGCGCCCTGCGCCCGGATAACGGCGCCGTCTGGGAACGCATTGTCCAGCTCGCCGGCGGAAAGGACGCGCGCATCGCGGTCTTCGCCTCCGCCTCGGCCAACCCTGAAAAAGCCGGCGCCAACCTCGTCGAGCGCCTCAACAAGTACGGCGCCAACGCCTTTTTCGTTCCCGTCGCCGTGCGCCTGACCGGCACCGACTACCAGGCCGCCGCCGACAATCCCGAACTCGCCGCCGCGGTACGGTCCGCGGGCGGCGCCTACTTCGCCGGCGGCGACCAGGCCCGCATCACCCGCGCCCTGCGCCGCCCGGACGGCTCCAACACCCTGGTGCTCGACGCCCTGTGGGACATGTACCGGCGCGGCGGCGTGATCGCCGGCACCAGCGCGGGCGCCGCCATCATGAGCAGCACCATGTTCGGCCATCCCAAGCCGGTGCTGGCCACCCTCAAGCTCGGCCTGACCGACGGCCAGGAAATCACCCCCGGCCTGGGTTTTATCGGCAACGACGTCTTCGTCGACCAGCACCTGCTGGTGCGCGGCCGCTTCGCGCGCATGCTGCCGGCGATGCTGCAAAAAGGCTACAAGCTGGGCCTGGGCATCGACGAGAACACGGCGATGGTGGTGAGCCCGAACCGCGACGTCGAGGTGCTGGGCTACAAGGGCGCGCTGGTGGTCGATTTGTCGGCGGCGAATGCGAAAAAGGGGCCCTTCAACGTCAGCAACGTGCGCCTGAGCTACCTCGACAACGGCGACCGCTTCAACATCGCCAGCCACACGTTCACGCCCGCTCCGGACAAGGCCGACGGCCGCCTCGACCCGGCCCGGCCCTACTACCGCGAGCCCCTGTTCTCGGCCGACATCCTCGGCAACAGCACCGTGGTCGACCTGATGGGCAAGCTCATCGACAGCGACCAGCCGGAAGCCATCGGCCTCACCCTCGACAGCGCCAATTCGGTGCAGCCCGACCTGGGCTTCGAGTTCAAATTCTCGCGCACCGGCGAGAGCGTGGGCTATATGTCGGCCGCGACGGAGGCCTATTCGGTCTACAACGTGCGGCTGGATATCCGGCCGATCGTGGTCAGAAGGCCGCTGTACCAGTACAAGTAGACGGGCCGTTCATCCTGTCCATGGACAGGATTACAATGCATGCCTTTCCCACCTCAACAGGAAAACCGCATGCTCCGCTTTCTTGCCGCAGCGCTGACGCTCGCCACGGGCGCCGCCTTTGCCCAGCAACCCGCCACGGTCCGCCTCGACTACACCCACAGCGGCAACGCCCTGTCCGACAGCTACGCCGTCGAGCGCGTGCTGGTCGAGCCCTTGCCCTGGCCGGGCGACATGGCGCGCAACCTGGACGAGACCAACCGCGGCCAGAACCGGGTCGAGGTGGTGGATGCGAAGACCGGAGATTTGCTGTACTCGCGCGGCTTCTCGACCGTGTTCGGCGAGTGGCGCACGACGGAAGAGGCGAATAGGCTCAGCCGTAGTTTCAGCGAATCGGTGCGCTTCCCGAAATTCGATCGCCCGGTGCGCGTGCGCATCCTCAAGCGCGACGAGCGCAATGCCTTCTCGGTGGTGTGGAGCGTGGAGGTCGACGCCGACGCCCAGGACGTGGTCAAGCAGCAGCCGGCAGCCCCGGCGAAACCGATTCCCATCCGCGTCAGCGGCCCCTCGCCGCAGAAGGTCGACCTGCTGATCATGGGAGACGGCTATACCTCCCAGGACATGCCCAAGTTCGAGGCCGATGCGCGCCGGCTCTCCGCGCACCTGTTCACGGTGTCGCCGTTCAAGGAGCGTGCGAACGACTTCAACATCTGGGCAATGGCCGTGCCCACCCGGGAATCGGGCATCACGCGTCCGTCCACCGGCGTGCACCATGCGTCCGCACTCGGCACGCGCTACGACATCTTCGGCAGCGAGCGTTATGTGCTCACGCTCGACAACCGCGCGCTGCGCGACATCGCCCAGCACGCGCCCTACGAGTTCATCGAAATTCTCGTGAACAACGAGACCTATGGCGGCGGCGGCATCTTCGGCCAGTTCAGCACGGCGGCGGCGAGCAACGACTGGGCGAATTACCTCTTCGTGCACGAGTTCGGCCACCATTTCGCGGGGCTGGCGGACGAGTACTACACCTCTCCCGTGGCCTATCAGGCGAGCGGCGCGCGCATGGAGCCTTGGGAGCCGAACGTGACCGCCCTGCGCGATCCGGCCAACGTCAAATGGAAACAACATGTAACAGCCGGCACGCCGCTGCCGACGCCCTGGCCCAAGCTGGAATACGAAAAAGCGTCGCGCGCCTACCAGAAAAAGCGCGCGGCGCTGCGCGAAAAGAATCGTCCGAAAAGCGAAATGAACGCGCTGTTCCGCGAAGACCTGGCCGCTACCCGCGCCCTGTTCGAGAAGCAGCCGCACCGCCATGCCATCGGCGCGTTCGAGGGGGCGAACTATGAAGCGACGGGTTATTACCGGCCGGCGATGCAGTGCATCATGTTCGACCGCAGCGAGCAGTTCTGCCCGGTTTGCCAGGACGGTATCAGCGACATCATCGACCTGTATGCGGGGCCGCTGTCCAGGCCGGGAGGACGCTGAAACACCTTGTTGCAACTCAACAGGGGTCTGTGTGATGGCGAACAGACCCTGGTGTGGCCGAGGCCTATTCTGGTGGCGTACTTAACAAAAAAACAAACGCGGGCACAGACCTGCAACCCCACCATAAAACCGAAAGGACACACCATGAACAAACTGCTCGCCACCCTGATCGCCGGCTTCGTCGCCACCAGCGCCTATGCCCAGACCGCCGTCACCCCGGCCAATACCGAAGCCGTGGTGAAGGCCGAAGCCAAGGCCGAAGCCGATATCGCCAAGGCCGAAGCGAAGGAAGCCAAGGCTGCGGCCAAGGCCGACGAAAAAGCCACCAAGGCCGTCGCCGACGCCCAGGAAAAGAAAGCCAAGGCCCACGCCAAGGCCGTGAAGGCGCATGCCGACGCTGCCGAGAAAGTCACCAAGGCCGATCCCGAGGACCGCGCCAAGGCGCTCGCCAAGGCCGAGGAAAAAGTGTCGGAAGCGAACCTGAAGGCCGAGAAGAAAATGATCAAGGCCGATGAAAAATCGCTGAAGGTGCAGGTGGATGCGGCTGCCGACAAGGCGACCGCTGCCGCCAAGACCGAACAGGTGCGTGCGGAAGCGATGGCTGACGTGCACAAGGCTGCGGCCGAGAAGTAATCCGTTGATTGGATGAAGCAATGCCGGCGCGATGCCGGCATTTCTTATTGGTGCGGCGCTGTTGCGGCTTCGGATGAGGTCGACAGCGTGGGGTCATTGAGGCCAGTGGCCTCAATGACGAACCCACCCTACGGTTTTGCGGTGCTTGATGCGTCGCGGGGACCGGGCTTCGGATGGGTACGACCGCGTGGACACAGTGTCCACCCTACAACAGCCTTGGTTTTCGTAGGGTGGACTCCCGAGTCCACGCTGTAGAGCTCATCCGCAATCGAAAAGCTCGAAGTATCGTAGCCCGGTAGGGTGGGTTCTTGAACCCACGCGGTACGGCGTCACCGCAATCGAAAAGCCGTCAGCGATCCCGCTTCCCATACACACCCAGAAACAACAAAGCCGGCATTCCGCCAGCTTTGTCAACAACGCGCTACGACCTTACTCGCCCGTCGCCCGCATCGCCAGGTCGCTCGCCTTGAGCTTGGCCGACAGCGGCTTGCCCTTCTTGGCGCGCTTGCCGAAGTGGGGCTCCAGGCCCGAGGCGTAGAGCTCGACCACGCGCGGCTTGGAGCCGGCCCAGGTGCCGATCACGTTCACGCCCTTTTGGCTGATCGGTTGCGCCGCGAGCAGCTTTTCCTTCGGCTCCAGGTCCATCAGCGTCACGCCGCGTCCGCCGTTGGTCAGCACCTTCATCTCGTCGATGCCGAATACCAGCACGCGGCCCTTCTCCGACAGGCAGGCCACCGCGCCGGCGGTGTCCGCGATCACGCGCGGCGGCAGCGGCACGGCGCCGTCATCGAGGGTGATGAAGGACTTGCCGCCCTTCAGGCGGCTGATCATGTCGCCGGCCTTGGTGATGAAGCCGAAGCCGTTCGAGGTCGACAGCAGCAAGCGGGTGTCGCCATTGCCGGCGAAGTAGTGCAGGAGGCGCACGCCGCCCGACAAATCGACCAGGGTCGTGATCGGCACGCCGTCGCCGCGCGCCCCAGGGAGCGCCGCCACCGGCACCGAATACACCTTGCCGTTGTCGCCGATGCCCAGCAGGGTGTCGACCGTGCGGCATTCGAAGGCGCTGCCCAGCGAGTCGCCCGGCTTGAAGGTGAACTGCGCCGGGTCGTGGCCGATGCCGGTGCGCGCGCGCACCCAGCCCTTCTCGGAAATGATGACCGTCACCGGCTCATCGACGACCTTCTGCTCGGCCACGGCCTTCTGCGCTTCTTCGATCAGCGTACGGCGGGCGTCGCCGAACTGCTTCGCGTCGGCCTCGATCTCGCGGATGATGGTGCGCTTCATGGTCGAGGGATTGGCCAGGATGTCTTCCAGCTTTTCCTTTTCGCTGCGCAGCTCGGCCAGCTCCTGCTGGATCTTGATCGCTTCCAGGCGCGCCAGCTGGCGCAGGCGGATCTCGAGGATGTCCTCGGCCTGGCGCTCGGACAGGCGGAAGCGCTCGATCAGGGCCGCCTTCGGCTCGTCCGAATTACGGATGATGGCGATCACCTCGTCGATGTTCAGCAGGACGGTCTCGCGGCCTTCCAGGATGTGGATGCGGTCGTTGACCTTGCCCAGCTTGAACTCGGTACGGCGCCTGACGGTTGTGAATCGATAATCGATCCACTCCTGCAGGATCTCGGCCAGGCCCTTCTGGCGCGGACGGCCGTCGCCGCCGATCATCACCAGGTTGATCGGGCTCGAGGTTTCCAGCGAGGTGTGGGCCAGCAGCAGGAGCATGAACTCGGTCTGGTCCTGGTTCTTCGACTTCGGCTCGAACACCAGGCGCACCGGCGCCTCGCGGCCGGACTCGTCGCGCATCGTGTCGAGTGCGCCGAGGATGGTCTGCTTCAGCGCCAGCTGTTCGGGCGTCAGGGTCTTCTTGCCCAGCTTGACCTTCGGGTTGGTCAGCTCCTCGATCTCCTGCTGCACGCGCGCGGCCGAGGTGCCCGGCGGCAGTTCGGTGACCACCGCCTGCCACTGGCCGCGGGCCAGCTCCTCGATCTTCCAGCGTGCCCGCACCTTCATCGAGCCGCGGCCGGTCGCGTACATGTCGGCGATCTGGGAAGCCGGGGTGATGATCTGGCCGCCGCCCGGGAAGTCCGGACCCGGGACGATGGTCATCAGCTCGGCGTTCGAGATCTTCGGGTTGCGGATCATGGCGACGGCGGCGTCGGCCACCTCGCGCAGGTTGTGCGACGGGATCTCGGTGGCGAGACCGACGGCGATGCCGGAGGCGCCGTTGAGCAGCACCATCGGCAGGCGCGCCGGCAGCGAGCGCGGCTCGTTGGTGGTGCCGTCGTAGTTCGGCTGGAAGTCGACCGTGCCCATGTCGATTTCGTCGAGCAGCAGGCGCGAGATCGGGGTCAGTCGGGCTTCCGTGTAACGCATCGCCGCGGCGCCGTCGCCGTCGCGCGAGCCGAAGTTGCCCTGGCCGTCGATCAGCGGGTAGCGCAGCGAGAAGTCCTGGGCCATGCGCACCAGCGCATCGTAGACCGACTGGTCGCCGTGCGGGTGCAGTTTGCCGAGCACGTCGCCGACCACGGCCGCGCACTTGCGCGGCTTGGCGGTGGCGCCCAGGCCCAATTCGTTCATCGCGTACAGGATGCGGCGCTGGACCGGCTTCTGGCCGTCCGAGACGTCGGGCAGGGCGCGGCCCTTGACGACCGAGACCGCATAGTCGAGGTAGGCGCGCTCGGCGAAGGTGGACAGGGTCAGCATTTCGACGTCGTCGGCCGGTTCGCTGGCTTGTTCAAAGAGGCTTGCTTGGGTAGACATATTCTGTGTGTTCGATTCTTGTTGAGCGGGCAGGCTAGCGGGCGCTTTTCGGCTGATCGGATGCCGTACCGCGTGGGCTCAAGAGCCCACCCTACAAAAGCGGGGTTGCGTAGGGTGGGCACTTGTGCCCACGCGGTCTTTCGTGCCTCAAAACACCCCGAATGCCATCAAATATCCGCTTCCGTCTCGTTACCGTGTTCCTCAATCCATGCACGGCGCGCGGCGGCTTCGCCTTTGCCCATCAACATGTTGAAGCGGGCCGAGGATTCGCCATGGTCGAAGTCGCCCAGCGACACCGGCAGCAGGCGGCGCGTGTCCGGATTCATGGTGGTTTCCCAGAGCTGCTCGGCGTTCATCTCGCCCAGGCCCTTGAAGCGCGAGATGCTCCACGAACCTTCCTTCAGGCCTTCTTTTTTCAGCTTGTCCTCGATCGCCAGCAGTTCGCCGTCGTCCAGGGCATAGAGCTTCTGCAGCGGCTTCTTGCCGCGCGCCGGCACGTCGACGCGGTAGAGCGGCGGACGCGCCACGCAGATGTGGCCGTGCTTGAACAGGGCAGGGAAGTGCTTGAAGAAGAGCGTAAGCAGCAGGACCTGGATGTGCGAGCCGTCGACGTCCGCGTCCGACAGGATGCAGATCTTGCCGTAGCGCAGACCGGTGAGATCCGGCGAGTCGCCGTGCGAGTGCGGGTCGACGCCGATGGCCACGGAAATGTCGTGGATCTCGTTGTTCGCGAACAGGCGGTCGCGGTCGGTTTCCCAGGTGTTCAGGACCTTGCCGCGCAGCGGCAGGATGGCCTGGAATTCCTTGTCGCGGCCCATCTTTGCGGAACCGCCCGCCGAGTCGCCCTCGACCAGGAAGAGTTCGTTGCGGGTGATGTCCGTGGATTCGCAGTCGGTCAGTTTGCCCGGCAGCACGGCCACGCCCGAGGATTTCTTCTTCTCGACCTTCTGCAGCGAACGCATGCGCGACTGCGCCTGCTTGATCACGAGGTCGGCCAGCTTCTTGCCGTATTCGACGTGCTGGTTCAGCCACAATTCCAGCGGCGGCTTGGTGAAGGTCGAGACGAGCTTCACGGCGTCGCGCGAGTTCAGGCGCTCCTTGGTCTGGCCCTGGAACTGCGGGTCCAGCACCTTGGCCGACAGCACGAAGGAAACGCGCGCGAACACGTCTTCCGGCAGCAGCTTGACACCCTTCGGCAGCAGGCCGTGCAGTTCCACGAAACCCTTCACGGCGCCGAACAGGCCGTCGCGCAGGCCGGATTCGTGGGTGCCGCCGCTTGGCGTGGGGATCAGGTTGACGTAGGACTCGCGCACGATCGCGCCTTCCTCGGTCCAGGCCACGACCCAGGCCGCGCCTTCGCCTTCGGCAAAGCCTTCGTCGCCGGCGGCGGCATACTGCGCGCCTTCGAACAGCGGGATCAGGGTTTCGCCGTTCGAGCTCGACGCGAGCGCTTCGGTGAGATAGCCGCGCAGGCCTTCGTCGTAGCGCCAGGTCTGGACGTCGCCGGTCTTGGCGTTGGTCAAGGTGACGGTCACGCCCGGCAGCAGCACGGCCTTGGAACGCAGCAGGCGCTGCAGTTCCGTCATCGGGATGTTCGGCGAATCGAAGTATTTGCCGTCCGGCCAGGCGGTGACGCGGGTGCCGTTCTTCTTGCCGCCGCGCTCGAACGGCGCAGAGGTCAGGGGCTCGATCACTTCGCCGTCGGCGAACACCAGGTTGTGCACGCCGTTGCCATCCTCGGTCTTGCGCCAGACCGTGATTTCCAGGCGCTTCGAGAGCGCGTTGGTGACCGAGACGCCGACGCCGTGCAAACCGCCCGAGAAGGCGTAGGCGCCGCCCGAACCCTTGTCGAACTTGCCGCCGGCGTGCAGGCGGGTGAAGACGATCTCGACGGTGGAGACGCCTTCCTCGGGGTGCATGCCGACCGGGATGCCGCGGCCGTCGTCCTCGACGGTGATGGAGCCGTCGGTATTGATCGTCACGCCGATGTTCTTGCAGTGGCCGCCCAGCGCCTCGTCGGAGGCGTTGTCGATCACTTCCTGGATGATGTGCAGCGGATTTTCCGTGCGGGTGTACATGCCCGGACGCTGCTTCACGGGTTCGAGTCCTTTCAGGACCCGGATGGATGATTCGCTGTAATCGGTTGCGGTTTTCTTGGTGGCCATGCTGATCAGTGTTTTTTCGAATGCCTGCGCATTCTATATCTTGTCGGAAGGAAAAAGCAGGAATGGCGTGACCGATTGTTCTTGCCAACGCACAGGAACGTGACTAGATTGATACGCAAGCTTGCTACGTCAGGGCGGCAGTGGAGACCGCCACACGACAGCATCGGCCAAGACTAATACTGTACATGTGTACAGTACTCATTGCAAGGTCGACGCCGCCGCGTAGTTCAATGCACAACAGTGGGGGACCCGGCTGGCGCGTGCCGGGCCGATCATCATGCCGGTACAGAAAATTCCAGTTGCCGTACGCCTGCTCGGATTCGAGCCCGCCGAGGCATCCCGCATTTCCGCAATGCTCTGCGAGGCGCCGCGTGCGGGGCCGGCCTATGTCTGCCTGCACGACGACAGCCTGCAGGAGCCCGACCTCTACCTGGTCGACGGCGAGAACCCGGCCGCGCTGCTGCACCTGAGCAGCATGCGCAGCATGCCGCTGGCGCTGCAGGTAGGCGGCATCGACCATGGACTGGCGCGGCTCGACCGTCCTGTCGAGCCCGGCATCTTGCACGAGGTGCTCGCCCACCTGCTGGCCGAGCGCCGCCGCGCGCTCGAACTGCTGTGCGCGCGCGGCGAGCCGCCGCTGCCGGAACGCCGGCGCCGCCAGCGCCTGGCCGACGACAGCCTCGTCGTCGATAGCGAGGCGCTGCGCCAGCCGCCGCGGCCGGACAAGGTCCTGATCGTCGACAAGGAAGGCGCCTTCCGCGACCACATGGCGCGCCTGGTCGGCGAACGCCGGCTGGCGATCGCCTGGACCGACAGCGCATCGACCGCCGTGCGCCTGTGCGACGAAACCCAGGTAGGGGTGGCGATGATCAATACCTCGACGCCCGGCATCGATCCCTACGCGCTGTGCAGCGCGATCAAGGCCCAGGAAGGCGCCGGGCGCACCGCCGTCGTGTTCCTGGTCGGCCGGGCCTTCCCCTACGACACCGAGCGCGCCCATCTGGCCGGCGTGCGCGGCCTGCTCGACAAGCCGGTGGCGGACCGCAGCCTGGTGGCGATCCTGGCACGCCTCACATCGATGCCCGCCTAGCGCCCCGACCAGGGCCCCGTGCGCTGGCGCGAGACCCGCCCACCCTGCGCCTTGCTGTGTGATTTTGTTACAACTTCGAATCGTGCGCTGCCATGGCGCGGCTATATTGAAGTCATGGCAGACGATCATCAAAAGCAGGGTGGCGAGGCGCCCGGCCCGCCGCTGGAGACCCGCGCCGACGCCCCCGAACGTGTTCCCGACCGCCGCTCCGCCGATGGCCCGCCGCGCTACCAGCGCCCGGGCGATACGCCATTTGCGCTGGCCGGACGCGTGTTGTCCTCGCGCTGGCGCAACCTGCGCGACCGTTTCAGCCGCGACTTCATGCGCCGCACCCTGCGCATTGGTGTTTCCGCCCGCATCTTCCATCCCGAACCGGGCGCGACCGGCCTGCGCAGCAAGAACCTGCAATACCTGGAGGAGTCGATCGCCCAGTGGGTGATGTCGCGCGACGTGCTGGTGTTCATGATCCCGACGGTGAACACCAACGGACTGCTCCATCCCAGCAACATCACGCTGCGCCACTACGCGCGCCACCTCGACGGCCTGGTGCTGCAGGGCGGGGCCGACGTGTCGCCGCAAACCTATTCCGAGACCCCGACCCGACCCGAGTGGAGCGGCGACCGCGCGCGCGACCTCTACGAGCTCGAGCTGCTGCACGAATTCGTCGAGGCCGGCAAACCGGTGCTGGGCGTGTGCCGCGGCTGCCAGCTGATCAACGTCGCCTTCGGCGGCACGCTCTACCAGGACGTGGCGACCAACCTGCCCGAGGCGCTGGCCCACGTGCACACCGACTACGACGCCCACCGCCACGCGATCGAGTTCCCGCCGGGCTCCTCGCTGGCGCGCATGTTCCCCAAGGCGCAGCGGCCGACCGTCAATTCGATCCACCACCAGGCGGTCAAGGAGCTCGGGCGCGACATCCGCATCGAGGCGGTGTCCTATCCGGATGGCGTGGTCGAGGCGATCCGCTACGACCGTGCCGATTTCGTGATGGGACTGCAGTGGCATCCGGAGTTTCACCGCGCGGGCGGGACGGATCTGCTCGACTGCACGCCGGTGCTGGATGAGTTTTTAAGGGCGGCGCGGGAGACGCGGTTGTAATTCGTTTCGCCGCTGTTCGGCCTGGGAAACAGCGTGGACTCGGGAGTCCTCCCTACGAAAGGCAGTTGTAGGGTGGGCACCTGTGCCCACGCGGTCTCACCGTATGCGCGACGCCACCTTGTCCGCCAAACCATTACCGCCCACACGCTTGCAAAATCGCTTGCATCCCACCCATCCCTTGATTACCATTTGATGAGAATGATTCTCATTCAAAAACTTCGACTATCGTCCAAGGAAAGGGCTGCCATGCAAGACCAACCGAACGAGCACTTCATGCCGCCAGCGCAGGACCTGCGTCACCGGGACGCGGTGATGATCGCGTCGCTGCTGCACCTGATGTCGCACTACACCGCGCGCGACGAGAACGACCGTCCCTGCGTGCGCCTGGCCTCGGTCATCGAGCGTCACCTGTGCGCGCTGGCGCGCCTGCCCGAACTCGACCCGGTGCTGCGCGCCACCTGCGAGCAGTTGTGCGAGAAGTGGGCCGGCATGGTCGACGACGGCATGCCACGCCCGGCGCAAGCCAAGCCCGGCTTCCTGGAGCGCATCATGCGCGGCGGGCGCCTCGGCGCCAACCCTGCCTGAACCGCTACCGCCGCCAGAACCGCCGCTCGCCCCGGAACCAGTTGATCGCCGCATGCACGATGGCCTCGACGCTGCCTTCGCGCTCGTACTGCTGGCGCAGCAGGGTGGCGTCGCTGCCGCCGGCGGCCGCGGCGGCGAGGTGCTGCAGGGCGTCCAGGCTGCCCAGCTTCTCGGCGTGCGGCTCCATCTTGCGCAGGGTGGTGAGGATGTCCTCGCGCAGCGACACCGTCTCGTAGGTCTTGGGGTGGGTGATCGCGCCGTCCAGGCCGAAGCGGCAGGCCTGGAAGCGGTTGTAGTTGTAGACGAGGTAGTCGTCCTCGACGGGTGCCTCCTCGTTACGTTGCAGGAGATAGCTGCACAGCGCCTGCAGGTAGGCGGCCAGGGCCGCGGCGCGCTGCACCGTCAGCGGCGTGTCGCATACGCGCAGTTCGATGGTGCCGTATTCCGGTTTCGGCCTCAGGTCCCAGTAAAAATCCTTCATGCTCTTGATGATGCCGGTGCGCTCCATCTTGGCGAAGTAGGCCGATTCGAAATCGCTCCAGCTCAGGGTGAAGGGCGCGCGTCCGCTCATCGGGAAGGCGAACACGGAATTCAGGCGGGCCGAATCGAACAGGCTGTCGTGGCCCTGCACGAAGGGAGACGAGGCCGACAGCGCGATGAAATGCGGGATGTAGCGGTTCAGCGCGTGCAGCAGGTACATGGCGTTGTCGCCGTTGCCGCAGCCGATGTGCACGTGTTGGCCGAACACGGTGAACTGCTTGGCCAAATAGCCGTAGAGCGAGGACAGGTGCTCGAAGCGCGGCTTGGCGAAGATCTTCTGTTCCGACCAGTGCTGGAAGGGATGGGTGCCGCCGCCGGCGATGCCGATGTTCAGGGTGTCGCCGGCGGCGACCAGCGTGTCGCGGATCTCCAGCAGTTCGGCCAGCAGCGGGCCGTATTCCGAATGCACGCTCGAATTAATCTCGATCATGCTCTCGGTGATTTCCGGCGTCACGTTGCCGGGGAAGGGTTTTCGGGACAGCAGGTGCAGCAAATCGGGGCTGGCCGCCGTCAGGTCGAAGTCGGACAGGCTGACCAGCTGCAGTTCGAGCTCGACCCCGAAGGTGAGCGGCGTCGATTGGGCAAAGGGTTCAAGCGGCATGGCGGATCTCCGGCGCTTCGCGCGCCCAGACCAGGGCGCGCTGGATAATGATGGGGCCGAACACTTCGAGCAGCATCGTCACCGCCGCCACCGCGCGCAGCTCGTCCACGATCGCCACGCCGGCCAGACGCGCATGCTCCAGGAGCAGGATGACGAACACGGACAGCGGCGCCAGCGCCACTCCGGCCAGGAAACCCTTGCGCCAGGAGACGCCGGACAGGTGGGCAAAGGCGGTGACGCCGGCGGTCTTGGTGACCAGGCGCGCCAGCACCAGCACCACGGCCAGCGTCGCGCCGGCCATGACTTCGCGCCAGTCCAGGGTCGAGGCCGCGAACACGAACAACAGGATGGTGAGCAGCTCGCCCAGCGCGCCGAAATTGCGCTGGGCCTGGCTGAAGGCGACGCGGCGGTGGCGCGCGACCAGCCCGAAGGCGAGGGTGGACACCACCGGCGACAACCCGCCGGCATAGGAAATCGCCACCAGCAGGATTACCGCGATCGCGAAGGCGACCGTGGCGTCGTGGCGTGGATTGCCGATCGCGCGCAGCAGCGCCGGCACCAGCAGGCCGAACACGGCGCCGCTCAAGGCCGACACCGCCAGCATGACCAGGCTGTTCAGGAGGGCGTCGCCCAGGTCCTCGAAGGTGCGGAAGATCCAGAAGCCGACCACGACATTGAAGGCGAACACCGCCAGCACGCAGTTCTGCGCCGACAGGTGCAGCACGCGCTCGGTCACCTGGCCCGAACTGCGCTGCTCGTTGATGACGCGCACCACGGTGGCGGGAGAGGTGGCCATGGCCAGCGAGGCCAGCATCAGCGCGGTCAGTTGCGGCGTGCCGAAAGCGAGCGCGATCAGGTAGACGGCGGCGAAGGTGGCGATCGACTCGACCAGGCCGGCAACGCCGA
Organism: Pseudomonadota bacterium; assembly: GCA_040755875.1. Taxonomy (GTDB): domain Bacteria; phylum Pseudomonadota; class Gammaproteobacteria; order Burkholderiales; family Burkholderiaceae_D; genus Telluria. The sequence goes on from JBFLZJ010000004.1 coordinate 353,819, forward strand.
TCCAGGGGTTGGCGCGCAGCCAGCGCAGGTTGATGCGGTAGCCCAGCTCGAAGAGGATCAGGCCGAAGGCGACGTCGGCCAGCATCGGTATGGGACCGGCATCGGGCGCCGGCAGCACGCCGAGCTGGGAGCTGGCCAGTGCGAAGCCGACTAGTCCGTAGAAACTGATTCGTGGCAAGCCCGTGAAACGCTGGCCGAATTCCCCGGCTATCCAGGCGATGGCAATGGCGAAGGGCCATGCGAGGCTGGTCAGGATAGTCAGCAGGTCGGGCATGCAGTCTCCTCGAAAGGGAAGGGTGAACGGTTCTGTAAATACTACAAGCTGGCGCCGCGCGCACGATTGGGTTCGCCAGGGTGGTGCGGCTTGTCTTGATATTAATATTTACAGCGACGGCGTCCGTGCTCGCACTAACAGACGATCGGCGGTCTTCTCCGGATGCGTTCGTTGTCATCGGCCCCGCTGCTGGCTAGAATGGCGGATTGTCTTCACCAGACAGCCATCCGGCCTGAGCGCCGCCGACTTCTCATCCGTCAACCTTGCGTTGACTTCTCGCCCGACATGTCTTCCCAACCGCCCATCCAGCCTCAAGTCCGTCCGCCGATCCGCCTGACCGCCCAGCTTCTCACCTGCGTCGTTTTCTGCATCCTCGCCGCCCTGATCATCCTGGTGGCGCAGGACGAGCCGCTGTCGGTCCTGGTCGGGCCGATGAGCGCCGGCCACCAGTTGCTCTTCGGCCTGGGCCTGTCGGCGCTGGCGGCAATCGGCTCCTACGTGAGCTTTCGCCTGACCGCGCAATCGGAGGCGACGCACAAGACGATCGCGGCCTACTCGCGGCTGGATTTGAGCGGCCTGAATCCGGTCTGGGTCAGCCTGGCGGCCGCGGTCGGCGAGGAGTTGCTGTTCCGGGCCGCGTTGCAGCCGCTGCTGGGCGTCTGGATCACCTCGGTCATCTTCCTGCTCACGCATACGCCGGTCTACCGCTTCCGCAAGCTCGATCGCGCGACCCTGGTGCAGGCAGCTGGCGTGTTCGGCGCCAGCGTGGCGCTGGGTTTCATTTACCAGTACGTCGGGCTGCTGGCGGCGGTGCTGGTGCACCTCGCGATCGATGTGGTGGGCTTGTACGTGGTGCGCAACGCGCTGCGCGCGCGGGCCTGAGTCGGCGCAAATCGTAGGGTGGGCACTCCGTGCCCACGCGAACGCCGGCGTTTCGTTGACCTTGAAACGCGGACGCTGCGCTTGCGTTCTGATCAGGTGTTCGCGGTACACCCGGGACGCCGCCGCAGGAACGCGACGGTTCGGGTTCAAATAGCGCTGACGCTGTGTATCCTTCCGCGTGGGCACGGGGCGCCCACCCTACGGTTGAACCGGATGAACCTTATTTGCTCAGCAAGCGCATCGCCCGCTCCAGCCCTTCGAGCGTCACCGGGAACATGCGGTTGTTCATGATCTGGCGGATGATCGCGATCGACTGGCGGTACTGCCACAGGCTTTCCGGCTCGGGATTGAGCCAGGCGAATTTCGGGAAGGCGTTGCAGAAGCGCGCCAGCCATTCGGCGCCGGCTTCCTCGTTGTTGTACTCGACCGAGCCGCCCGGGGCCATGATCTCGTAGGGGCTCATGGTGGCGTCGCCGACGAAAATGATGCGGGTGTCGGGCGGGTATTTGCGCAGCACGTCCCAGGTCGGGAAGCGCTCCGCGTGGCGGCGCCGGTTGTTCTTCCACAGGTAGTCGTAGACGCAGTTGTGGAAGTAGTAGAACTCCATGTTCTTGAATTCGCTCTTCGCCGCCGAGAACAGTTCTTCCGTGCGCTCGATGTGGTCGTCCATGGTGCCGCCCACGTCGAGCAGCATCACCACCTTGATGCGGTTCTTGCGCTCGGGCTGCATGCGGATGTCGAGGTAGCCCGCGTTGCTGGCGGTGGCCCGGATGGTGTCGTCCAGCGCCAGTTCGTCCAGCGCGCCGTAGCGCGCGAAGCGGCGCAGGCGGCGCAGCGCGACCTTGATGTTGCGCGTGCCCAGTTCGCGCTCGTCGTCGTAGTCCTTGTAGGAGCGCTGGTCCCAGACCTTTACCGCCGTGCGGTTGCGGCCCTGGCCGCCGATGCGGATCCCTTCCGGGTTGGTGCCGCCATGGCCGAAGGGCGAGGTGCCGCCGGTGCCGATCCACTTGCTGCCGCCTTCGTGGCGCTCCTTCTGTTCCTTCAGCAGTTGGTTCAGGCGGTCCATCAGCTTGTCGTAGCCGAATTTTTCCAGCGCCGCCTTCTGCTCGGGCGTCAGTTCGCGCTCCATGCGCTTGATCAGCCAGTCCAGCGGGATCTCGCCCTTGGTCGTATCGAAGACGGCCTCGATGCCCTTGAAGTAGGCGCCGAAGGCGCGGTCGAACTTGTCGAAGTGGGCCTCGTCCTTCACCAGGGTCAGGCGGGCCAGGTAATAAAACTCGTCGAGCGAGGGGGCGATGACGCTTTTTTCCAGGGCCTCGAGCAGGGTCAGGAATTCCTTGATCGAGACGGGGACCTTGGCGTTGCGCAGCGCGAAAAAGAAGTCGATCAGCATACGGGTCAGCCGGCGTGCCGGTTCAGTCGGTCGTGCAGGTGCGCCTTGATCTCGGGCCATTCGCCGCGCACGATGCTGTAGATGACGGTGTCGCGCACGGTGCCGTCGCGGCGCAGGCCGTGGTGGCGGATCACGCCGTCCTTCTTCGCGCCCAGCCTTTCGATGGCGGCCTGCGAAGCATGGTTGAAATTGTCGGTGCGCAGGCCGACCACAAAGCAGCCCAGGGTGTCGAAGGCATGCGACAGGAGCAGCAGCTTGCAGCTGGTGTTCACGTGGCTGCGCTGGACGCTTTTCGCATACCAGGTGTAGCCGATCTCGACGCGGCCGATCTCGGGCACGATGTCGTGGTAGCTGGTGCTGCCCAGCACCTTGCCGCTCGACGCGTCGCACACCGCGAAAGCGAGGCGGTTCGGCGTCTCGAGCGCGGCGTGGACATAGGCCTGGGTGCGGTGCGGTTCGGGCACCGAGGTCACGCGCAGGTTCCACAGTGCGCCGTCAGCCGCGGCCGCGCGCAGGCCCTCGACGTGCTCCAGGCTCAGGGGCTCCAGCCGCACGCCGTTGAATTCGAGCGTGGTCGGTTCGACCGTCACTCTGATTGCCGTCATCGATTCGTCCTCGACATGTAGACCAGGCGCTCGAACAGGTGCACGTCCTGCTCGTTCTTGAGCAGGGCGCCGTGCAGCGGCGGCACCACGGTTTTCGCATCTTTACTATGCAGGGCTTCGGCCGGGATGTCCTCGGCCATCAGCAGCTTCAGCCAGTCGAGGAATTCCGAGGTCGAGGGCTTCTTCTTGATGCCGGGGACGTCGCGCACTTCGTAGAAGCTCTGCAGCGCGGCGGCCAGCAGCTCCTGTTTCAGGCGCGGGAAGTGGACCTTGACGATGTCGGCCATGGTCTCGCGGTCCGGGAATTTGATGTAGTGGAAGAAGCAGCGGCGCAGGAAAGCGTCCGGCAGTTCCTTCTCGTTGTTCGAGGTGATGATCACCAGCGGACGGTGTTTCGCCACCACCATCTCGCGCGTCTCGTAGACGTAGAACTCCATGCGGTCCAGTTCGCGCAGCAGGTCGTTCGGGAATTCGATGTCGGCCTTGTCGATCTCGTCGATCAGCAGCACGACCGGCTCGGGCGAGGTGAAGGCCTGCCACAGTACGCCCTTGACGATGTAGTTGTGGATGTCGCGCACGCGCTCGTCGCCCAGCTGCGAGTCGCGCAGGCGCGACACGGCGTCGTACTCGTACAGGCCCTGCTGGGCCTTGGTGGTCGACTTCACGTGCCACTGCAAGAGCGGCATGTTCAGCGCGGCGGCGACTTCCTCGGCCAGCATGGTCTTGCCGGTGCCCGGCTCGCCCTTGATCAGGAGCGGGCGCGCCAGCGTCAGGGCGGCGTTCACGGCCAGTTTCAGGTCATCGGTGGCGACGTAGCTGTCGGTTCCTTCGAAGCGGGCTTGGGCTTGCATGGGCGTCTTTGGTGAAAGAGGAAATCTTGAGTATATGCCAGAACCCGGGAGCCAGTGCGGGCGCGCCGGGAGGGGCGCACGACGTTGGTAGACTGCAATCTTTTGTTGGGCTAGAATCGGACGGTTGGTACTTTTGCTAATGTTTTGCGGTAGCGGTTTTTGTGCGGTAGCGGTATTCGATTACAACTTTTGCGATTCCCACCATGAAAAAACTTTTAGCTGTACTCGCCCTGGGCGCTTGCGCCGGCGCTGCGTCGGCTGCGGACGTCGTCGGCAACCCGAAGGCCGCGCCAGCCAAAATTGAAATGTGCATCGGCTGTCACGGCATTCCCGGCTACAAGTCCGCCTTCCCCGAGGTCTACCAGGTGCCGATGATCGGTGGTCAGTCGGCCAAGTACATCGAAGCCGCGCTGCACGCCTACAAGAAGGGCGAGCGCAAGCATCCGTCGATGCGCGGCATCGCCGCCAGCCTGTCCGACCAGGACATCGCCGACGTTGCTGCCTACTACTCGCAGCAGACCGCCCAGAACCGCAAGTGAGGACAGCCGCCATGAAAAAACTGATCATCGCGCTGGCCCTCGGCGCCGTTTCCGCTTCTGCCACCACCCTGGCTGCCGCAGCCGACGTCAAGCGCGGCGAAGAGCTGGTCAAGAAATACAACTGCGCCTCCTGCCACGGCGCCGACTTCAACAAGCCGATCGACCCGAGCTATCCGAAGCTGGCCGGCCAGCATGCCGACTACATCGCCCACGCCCTGAACGCGTATAAACGCGGCGGCGACCAGACCAACGGCCGCAGCAACCCGATCATGGCGGGCTTCGCGAAACCGCTGTCGAACCAGGACATGATCGATATCGGCGCCTATTTGGCGAGCCTGCCGTCGCAGCTGGTGGTGAGCAAATAAGCCACCGACGGTTCTTGTAGCGTGGGCACTCTGTGCCCACGCGGAAGCCGGCACGGTCGCGGCAATGCTCGCATCGAAGACCGTAGGGTGGGCACGCCGTGCCCACGCGGACGCGTGAACGGCAGCAGCTATCTTCGTATCGAAACACGTGCAGGAACGCGGCTTCGGCAAGTGGTCAGCTGATCACTTGATACTGGCGCGGTGCCTCTGCCGGCATCGCACAGGCATGTGCCAACATCGCTCACGCTTCCGCGTGGGCACGGAGTGCCCACCCTACTGGACTGGCGCGGCTGCTCTGCCTGCGTTGCACAAGCGTCTGCCAACACCGCTCGCGCTTCCGCGTGGGCACGGGGTGCCCACCCTACGAGATACGCTCCGACTTATAATACGTTACCGAACTGGATCCCCCGGAGCCGGCCCGCCAGGCCGCTCCGGGGGATTTCGTTTTTCAAGCGCTTGCGTATTTTGTTGGAGTGTTCATCTTGCAGCCCGTCTCACCCGCCTACCTCAAAACCAACCTGCTCAGCGGCCTGACCGTCGCCCTGGCCCTGGTTCCCGAAGCGATCGCCTTTGCGCTGGTCGCCCATGTGTCGCCGCTCACCGGCCTGTACGCCGCGGTGCTGGTGTCCTTCATCACCTCGGCCTTCGGCGGCCGGCCGGGCATGATCTCGGGCGCGGCCGGCGCGCTGGCCGTGGTGATGGTGGCCCTGGTCGTCGAGCATGGCGTGCAGTACCTGTTCGCGGCCATCGTCCTGATGGGCATCCTGCAGATGCTGTTCGCCGCCGCGCGCCTCGGCAAATTCATCCGCATGGTGCCGTATCCGGTGATGCTCGGCTTCGTCAACGGCCTGGCGCTGGTGATTTTCATCGCCCAGTTCGGGCACTTCAAGGTGGGCGGCGAATGGATGCAGGGCGCCCAGCTGTTCACCATGCTCGGCCTGGTCGCCGCGACCATGGCCGTCATCTACGTCACGCCGCGCATCACGAAGGCGGTGCCGGCGACCCTGGTGGGCATCCTGGTGGTCACGCTCGGCGCCGCGCTGCTGGGCATCGAATCGAAGACCGTCGGCGACCTGGGCTCGATCGGCGGCGGCCTGCCGGCGTTCGCGATTCCCGACGTGCCGTTCGATCTCGAGACCCTGAAGATCGTGTTCCCGTATTCGCTGGTGCTGGCGGGCGTGGGCCTGATCGAGTCGCTGCTCACGCTCACGCTGGTCGACGAGATCACCGAGACCCGCGGACAGCCGAACCGCGAATGCATGGCGCAAGGCGCGGCCAACGTCGTCACTGCCTTCTTTGGCGGCATGGGCGGCTGCGCGATGATCGGCCAGAGCATGATCAACGTGAACAACGGCGCCTATGGCCGCCTGTCGGGCATCGCCGCCTCGCTGTTCCTGCTGTCCTTCATCCTGTTCGGCTCGACCTGGATCGAGCAGATCCCGCTGGCGGCGCTGATCGGCGTGATGTTCGTCGTGTGCGAGAAGACCTTCGAATGGGGGACCTTCCGCATGATCGGCAAGGTGCCGCGCGCCGACACCATCGTGGTGGTGCTGGTGGCCGCGATCACCCTGATCTTCGACCTGGCGGTGGCGGTGCTGGTGGGCGTGGTCGTCTCGGCGCTGGTCTTCGCCTGGCAGCATGCGAAGCAGATCGCGGTGAAGACGGGCGTGGATGCCCAGGGCTGGAAGATCTACGAGCTGCAGGGCACGCTGTTCTTCGCGTCGGTCGCCAACTTCAACGAGCTGTTCGCGCCCAAGGAGGACCCGCAGGACGTGGTGGTCGAGTTCCGCAATGCGCGCGTGGTCGACCACTCGGCGATCCAGGCCATCGACGCCCTGGCCGAAAAATACCGCGCGCTGGGCAAGCGCCTGCACCTGCGCCACCTGAGCCCGGACTGCCGCGAGCTGCTGGACAAGGCGAAGGACATGATCGAGGTGAACGTGCTGGAAGATCCGCGCTACCGGGTGGCGGACGATAAGTTAGGATAATAATATGATACGAAAAAGGCGGCCTCGGCCGCCTTTTTGTATCAGGTCGGGAAATCCGGATCAGCGCGTCGCGCGCCGGCGCACGCACTCGATGTAAGCCTCGGTGTCGGGTGGCACGCCGTTGCGTTGCGACTTCCAGATCATCTCGCCGAGACACTCCATGATCTCGTGGTGGGCGTCGTGCTCGCCGATCTTCTGCACCAGGAGGTCGTGGGCGGCCTTGATGCCGCGCGGCTGGTCGATCGAGACCTGTTCGGCGATCGACAGGTGCATCGACAGGTGCAGGAAGGGATTCGGCTTGCCGCCTTCGACCGAATAGTCGCGCGCGACGGCTTCCTCGGCGTCGAGCAGTTCGTCGTGGTATTCGGGATGCTGGACGATCCAGTCGGCGGCGATGGCGTCCATCGGCGTGAGCACTTCGCCGGCGCGTTGCTTGCGGAAGGCTTCACAGAAAAAACGGCGCACGTCGTGCGAGGACGGGGTGAACATGGTCGGGAATCGTTACGGTGGAGGGGAGGGCGCCATTGTAACGCGATGGGGCGCCGCGCGTCGGTGGCGGCCACATCGGGCGCGCTTGCAAATCCGATAACAAGAAAGAAAAAGGCAAGCCCCGCCGCTCGCGCGGCGCGCTTGCCCTTCGTTGCGTACGACCGATGCGTTGCGATCGATGCGTCAGCGGCGCAACTATTTCTCCGGCGTCAGCAGCAGGGATGGTTCCGCTGCCGTCTCGCGCGCCTTGGCCACGGCTTTTGCCGCTGCCGAGGAGGCGTTGCCCTGTCCACGCGGCTGGCGCAGGTAGCGGGCGCTGTGGCGGCGCTCGCCGTTCGCGTTCGCCGGCCAGGTGATGAAGCGCGACAATTCCTGGAGCGCCTTCTGGTAGACATCGCGCTTGAACTCGATGACTACGTCCAGCGGCACCCAGTAGTCGTGCCAGCGCCAGGCGTCGAACTCCGGATGGTCGGTCAGGCGCAGGTTGACGTCGTTGTCGCGTGCAATCATGCGCAACAGGAACCAGATCTGCTTCTGTCCGCGGTAATGGCCACGGATCTCGCGCTTGATGAAGTGGTCCGGCACCTCGTAGCGCAACCAGTCGCGGGTGCGGCCCACGATCTTGACGTGCTCCTGGCGCAAACCGATTTCTTCCTCGAGCTCGCGGTACATCGCCTGTTCCGGCGTCTCGCCGTATTTGATACCCCCTTGCGGAAACTGCCACGAGTGCTCGCGCACCCGCTTGCCCCACCACACCTCGTTGTTGGCGTTGAGCAGGATGATGCCGACGTTGGGGCGGAACCCTTCACGATCGAGCATAAGTGCACCTCGAAACTTTCTGCGGGCCTCTGGTCCTTTGCCTTTTTTTCTACAAATCCATGTGTCAGCCGTGCCTTCCGATGACGAAAACGGCGGCGGCTGCGTGTTCCGGACCCATTTGTACAAAGATTGGACGCATCAGCCAGCTAATCCTTTAAAATTAGGTCGATTATAACCCTCTCTTTTTAAAAAGAATTCATCGATATGCGCGCCTCACGATTTTTTATTTCAACTCTTAAAGAAGCGCCATCCGACGCCGAGATCGTCAGCCACAAACTGATGATGCGGGCGGGGATGATCAAGCGCCTCGGCTCGGGCATCTATACCTACATGCCGACCGGCCTGCGGGTGATCCGCAAGGTCGAAGCCATCATTCGCGAAGAGATGAACAAGTCGGGCGCCCTCGAACTGTTGATGCCGGTCGTGCAACCCGCCGAACTGTGGCAGGAAACCGGCCGCTGGGACAAGATGGGGCCGGAGCTGATGCGCGTCAAGGATCGCCATGGCCGCGACTACGCCATCCAGCCGACCTCGGAAGAAGTCGTCACCGACGTCGTGCGCAGCGAGATCAAGTCCTACCGTCAATTGCCGCTGAACTTCTACCACATCCAGACCAAGTTCCGCGACGAGCGCCGTCCGCGCTTCGGCCTGATGCGCGGCCGCGAGTTCACGATGAAGGATGCCTATTCCTTCGACCGCGACGTCGAAGGCATGCAAAAGTCCTACGCCATCATGTTCGACGCGTACGTGCGCATCTTCAACCGCTTCGGTCTGAAGTTCCGCGCGGTCGCGGCCGACAACGGCGCCATCGGCGGCACCGGCTCGCACGAGTTCCACGTCATCGCATCGACCGGCGAAGACGCGCTGGTCTACTGCCCGACCTCGGATTACGCGGCCAACATGGAAGCGGCCGAGGCGCTGGCGATCGGCGTGCGCGGCGCGGCAACCCAGGAAATGAAGAAGGTCCCGACCCCTGGCAAGACCAAGTGCGAAAGCGTTGCCGAGCTGCTCGGCCTGCCGCTGTCGCAGACGGTGAAAACCATCGCGCTGACCGTCGAGAAGGACGAAGACGGCAAGGTCAGCAAGGAATACTGGATGCTGCTGCTGCGCGGCGACCACGAACTGAACGAAGTGAAGGTCAACAAGGTCGAAGGCCTGGGCGCCTACCGCTTCTCGACCGAAGCCGAAATCCAGGAAGTCTACGGCACCGTGCCGGGCTACCTCGGCCCGGTCAATCCGAAGCTGCCGGTGAAGATCGTTGCCGACCGCACCGTCGCCAACATGAGCGATTTCGTCTGCGGCGCCAACGAGCTCGACTTCCACATCGCCGGCGTGAACTGGGGCCGCGACCTGCCGGAGCCGATGGTGGCCGACCTGCGCAACGTGGTCGAAGGCGACGCCTCGCCGGACGGCAAGGGCGTGCTGGCGATCGAGCGCGGCATCGAAGTCGGTCACGTGTTCCAGCTCGGCACCGCCTACTCGCAGGCGATGGAAGCGACCTTCCTGGACGAAGCCGGCAAGCCGGCGCCGCTGCAGATGGGCTGCTACGGCATCGGCGTGACCCGCATCCTGGGCGCGGCGATCGAGCAGAACTTCGACGACAAGGGCATCATCTGGCCGGACGCGATCGCGCCCTTCACGCTGGTGCTGTGCCCGATGGGCCTGGACCGCAGCGAGATGGTCAAGGAACAGACCGAGAAGCTGTACGACGAACTGCTGGCGGCCGGCATCGACGTCATCGTCGACGACCGCGGCCTGCGTCCTGGCGCGATGTTCGCCGACTGGGAACTGATCGGCGTGCCGCACCGCATCGTCATCGGCGAGCGCGGCCTGAAGGAAGGCAACCTGGAATACCAGGGCCGCCGCGACCCGGAGGCCACCGCTGTACCGGTGGCGGACATCGTCGGCTTCATCAAGGGCAAACTCGGCCAGTGAAGCTGATGCAGGTACACGGCCGGGCGCGCGCCCGGCTGGGCGCTGCCGCGTTCGCCGCGACCCTGGTTGCGGCGCTTCTCGCAGGCGGCCCCGCGCAGGCGGGCAACCAGAAGGAAGAGGCGCTGGCCGATTCCGTACGCCTGGCCTTGTCCAATGCGATCAACGACGCGCGCCCGCCCAAGCCGGTGTTCCGCGACGAGGCGGCGCGGCTGCGCTACCAGCAATGGTTCAACGAGATGTCGGGGCGCCTGAAAAAGCGCATGCCCGACGATTTCTCGCGCACCGAGTTCCTGGAGGCGGCCTGGTACGAGGCGACCCGCGCCGGGCTCGACCCGGGCCTGGTGCTCGGGCTCATCCAGGTGGAGTCGGCCTACCGCAAGTACGCGGTGTCGATCGCCGGCGCGCGCGGCTACATGCAGGTGATGCCGTTCTGGACGAAAGTCATCGGCGACAGCGACCGCCGCAAGCTCTTCCACATGCAGACCAACCTGCGCTACGGCTGTTCCATCCTGCGCATGTACATCGACATGGAGCGCGGCAACCTCTATCTTGCGCTCGGCCGCTACAACGGCAGCCGCGGCAAGCCCCAGTATCCGAACGCGGTGCTGGCGGCATGGAAGAAATGGGAATTCCAGCCGGCGGCGGTGGCCTCGCGCTAGGGTGTAGTGCCAAGCCCTTTGCTTGGTCAGTGAGCACTACCTGCCTGCCTACCCGCGTTTCTTTGGTTGCGCTGGTTGCTTTGGTTGCTTCTTGGGTGTAGCATCGACTTACATCCCAGGAGGCCGTCATGAATGCAGCGATCGCAGTACGGATTCCGTCCGAAGAAGAAGCGCGCAGCCTCGACCCCGGCGGTCAGGAGCGCTCCTCTTTCATTCTCCAGGTGCATCGTCCGATGTCGCCTTTGCTTCTTGAACAGCTACATGAGGTGCTCGCGACCCTCGACTCCGAAACGAACCTCGTCCCGGTGGAGCCCCTGATGGAATTCATCGACCTCGACGAGCCGGCAGGGCGCGACGACACCGAGCCGCCGCATATCCGCGCCAACCGCGCGGCGCTGCGCGAGGCCTCGCTGCGCGGCGAGGCGCAACTGCGCAAATGGAGCGAGGACGGCACCCTGGTCGAGGGCAGGCGGCTCCAGGATACCTGGGGCATCACCCGCCAGGCCCTGGACAAGGCGCGCGAACGCGGCGAGATCTTTTCGTTCCGCATCGGCGGCCAACATTTCTACCCGTCCGAAGCGCTGCACCTCACGCGCGAACACCTGGCCCGCATCCTCGAAGCGCTCGGCCCCGCCAGCGCGGCAAGCAAACTGATCTTCCTGAGGCGCCAGCATGGGACGCTGGGTGGCGCCACGCCGGCCGAGGCCATCGAGAAAGGACGGCTGACCGAGGTCCTGCGGCTGGCGCAAGCCTGGACCCAGAGTTGAGCACGCCGCTCCCCGATTTTGCCGCGGCGCAGGCCAGGGGCGCACTCGACTTCGTCATGACCGATATCGCCAGCCTGCTCAGGCTGACGCGTTTTCCCGCAACCGAACCCTGGTGGGGCGCCACCGTGCGTTACCGCTTCGACGATCCGCTCGGCGCCTTCGGCGTCAGCTATGCGGCGTCCACCCTCGACGTCGCTTTCGCCGAGACCGTGATCCACGAGGTCGCGTCCTTCGAAGACGGCGGCTGGCTCGTCCCTGTCGAGGACATTGCCGAGCGCTGGGTCGTGCGTTACCAGCGCCCCGATCCGATCCTGAAACTGCTCGACCTCACCGGCGCCGCCCTGAAGCGCCTGGGGCTGAACAACGACGTCTGCGCGGCCAACGACTATGCCTACACCCAGCGCCTGAGCCGCGCCGTGCACGAGCAGCTGCCGCAGGCCGACGGCATCTGCTACGTCAGCAGGCAGCTCAATACCCGCCGCGCGGTCGCCCTGTTCGAGCGCTCGGACGTACGCTGCGTGCAGGCCGCCGAACCGCTCGGGAGCCACCCGGAGCTGGCGCGCCTGATCAAGCTCTTCGGGGTCCAGCTCATTTAAGTCGCTACAAAACCGCAACATGACAAACGAACCACAAGGACGCATAGCGGTGTAGACTGCCCGCTTTCCATTCCAGGGTTCACTATGCGATTGACCACTCTCGCCGGGGCCAGCCCGCTGTTGCTGGCACTGCTCGCCGGCTGCGCATCGACCGGCACGGCGCCGCAGCAGGCCGCCGGCACTGTCCAGGCCGATGTCGGCCCGCGCGCCAGGAACGTCATCTTCTTCCTCGGCGACGGCATGGGCATCAACACGCTCACCGCCGCGCGCATCTACGCCGTCGGCGAAGACGGCGAACTGACCATCGACACGCTGCCGGAATCGGCCTTCGTGAAGACCTTCTCGAACGACGCCCAGGTCACCGACAGCGCCGCCTCGATGTCGGCCTACATGACCGGGGTGAAGCAGAACAATGGCGTGATCTCGATGTCCACGGACACGCGTTCGGTCGCCCCGGTGGCGGACGCCAACGGCAACAAGCAGGTAAGCCGCTGCAACGATGGCCAGACCCCGAATGGCCGTCCGGTGCCGACCCTGGCCGAACTGGCCAAGGCGCGCGGCATGGCCGCGGGCGTGGTCACCACCACCAGCGTCACCGACGCGACGCCGGCCGCCACCTATGCCCACGCCTGCCACCGCAAGGTCGAATCCGACATCGCGGCAAGCCTGGTGCCAGGCGGCGCCGGTTACAACGCGGCGCTGGGCGCCAACGGCCTGGACCTGGTGTTCGGCGGCGGCGCCCAATTCTTCGCCCCAGTTGCCCAGGGCGGCAAGCGTGCCGACGGCCGCAACCTGGTCGAGGAGCTGAAAGCGAAAGGCTGGCGCTACGCGTCGGACACGCAGCAGATGCAGGCCCTGGCCGCGACCTCGCAGCCGGTCCTCGGCCTGTTCGCCCAGAACCACTTCAGCTACGAAGCCGCGCGCGACGCCGCGAAACAGCCGGCGCTGGCCGACATGACCGCGAAGGCGATCGACATCCTGTCGCGCAACCGGAACGGCTTCTTCCTGGTGGTGGAGGGCGGCCTGATCGACCACGCGCTGCACGCCACCCTGGCCAAGCGCGCGCTGCAGGAAACGGTCAGCTACAACGCGGCCCTCAAGGTCGCGATCGACAGGATGCAGGCCATCGATCCTGGCCTGAAGAACACCCTGATCGTGGCCACCGCCGACCACGACCACACCCTGCTCATCAACGGTTACTCGCCGCGCACCGGCAAGACCACCGCTACCAACGCGGGCGTGCTGGGCCTGGTGCGCAGCCTGCCGGACGGGAAGGTCCGCCTGGACAAGGATGGCGCGCCGTTCACGATCCTGGGCTTCGGCACCGGCGAACACCGCGTGCAGGGCAGCCGCAAGGGCGTGCAGCTGACCGACGAGATCGCGGCCGGCGACGACTATCACCAGGAAGCGGTGGTGCGCACGCGCACGGGCGCCGAGACCCATGGCGGCGCCGACGTGTACCTCGGCGCGATCGGCGCCAATGCCGAGCTGTTTCGCGGGACCATCGACAATACCCGTGTTTTCAGCCTGATCAAGACCGCGGCCGGTTTGTCGGCGCCAGAGGAGAACAAGCAATGAACAAGACCCGCATCGCCGCGCTGCTGCTGGCAGCCTGCTGCGCCATGCAGGCGCAGGCGCAGACAGCGCAGGCCGCGCCGGCTGCCAAGCCCCAGGCGAAGAACATCATCTTCTTCCTCGGCGACGGCATGGGCCCGACCACGATCACCGCCGCGCGCATCTTCAAGACGGGAGAGGACGGCCTGCTGAACTTCGAACGGCTCGATCGCACCGCGCGCATCAAGACCTATTCCGCCGACGCCCAGGTGACCGACAGCGCGCCTTCGATGGGCGCCTACATGACCGGCGTGAAGATCAACAACGACGTGATCTCGATGAAGGACGCGACGCCAAGGGCGCCCGCCAAGGACGCCAACGGCAATCCGACCATCGACCGCTGCGGCGCCGGCAACGGCACCTCGCCGATGACCATCCTGGAGCTGGCCAAGGCGAACGGGAAGGCGGTCGGCGCGGTCACCACCACCGAACTGACCCACGCGACCCCGGCCTCGACCTTCTCGCACGTGTGCGACCGCGACATGGGCTATACGATCGCCCAGCAGGTGGTGCCGGGCGGCGCGGGCTACAACACGCGCCTGGGCGACGGCGTCGACGTGCTGATGGGCGGAGGGAAGATCCACTTCACGCCGTTCGATGCGCAACGCAACCCGAAGGGCCGTGGCGACGGGCGCGACCTGATCGCGGAACTGGGCGCGCGCGGTTACTTCGTCGCCAACACCCGCGCCGACATGCAGTCCGCGCGCGTTGGCCGCAAATTCGTCGGCATCTACGCCGACAGCCACCTCGACTATGCGGCCAAGCGCCGCCCGGAACAGCCGACCCTGGCCGAGATGACCTCCAAGGCGATCGAGCTGCTCTCGGCGAATCCGAAGGGCTTCTTCCTGATGGTCGAAGGCGGCAAGATCGACCACGCGCTGCACGACACCAACGCCCGTAACGCGCTGGTCGAGACCGTGGCTTTCGACGAGGCGATCCAGACCGCGGTGGACCGCATGCGCGCCATCGATCCCGGCCTGGAGAACACCCTGATCGTGGTGACCGCGGATCACGACCACACCATGGTCCTGAACGGCTACCCGAAGCGCGGCAACCCGGTGCTCGACATCGTGCGCGGCTACGCCAACGGCGAGCCGACCCGCGACGCCGACGGCAAGACGTTTACGACCCTGGTCTTCGGCAACGGCCCGAACCGCCCGGACCTGCGCGCCGACGTCGACAGCGCCACTGCCATGGCCGAGGACTACCACCAGGAGACCGGCGTGCGCTGGTCGAGCGAATCGCACGGCGGCGGCGACGTGAAGCTGTACGCGACCGGCGCCGGTTCCGCGCCGTTCAAGGGCACGATCGAGAATACGCGGGTGTTCGACCTGATGAAGGCGGCGTTCGGGTTCTAAGGACCACCGGCATCGACCGTAGGGTGGGCACTCCGTGCCCACGCGGTACGCGCGTATCCATTACTCGTTGACCGTAACGTGTCGCCCGCACGGTGGCCGATAGTCGCGACGCCGGCTCGGGCGGGCCTCGGCCGTCCCCGATTTCATCATGCATCCCGAGCGACAATTCGACACAGCAGGCTGATGGACACGTGCGTAAGCGCGTGGGCACGGAGTGCCCACCCTACGGGTTCCGCCGCGGTTATTTATTCGCCAAAAACAAAAAGCCCCGATCACACGACCGGGGCTTTTTACGTTCAGGCTTTTGGACAGCCAGGCTTTTCTTATTTCAGGTGATTCGAAATGAGCTTGGTCATTTCGAACATCGACACTTGTTCCTTGCCACCGAAGACGGCTTTCAGCTTGTCGTCGGCGTTGATCATCTGGCGGTTGTCTGCAGCCTGCAGGTCCGCTTTCTTGATGTATTCCCAGACCTTCTTGGTCACTTCCGTGCGCGGCAGCGGCTTGTTGCCGACCACTGCGGCCAGCTCGGCCGACGGCGTCAGCTCTTTCATGAAAGCGGCGTTCGGCTTGCGTGCTGCAGCCGGCTTCTTTGCTGCCGCGGCCTTCGGTGCTGCTGCCTTGGCAGGAGCTGCGGCCTTCTTCGCCGCAGGCTTGGCAGCCGGCTTGGCGGCGGCCTTCTTTGCGGGCGCTGCTGGGGATTTCTTGGCTGTTGCCATCTTCGAGCCTCCTAAACGAACATATGTAAAAGTTGCGCAATTCATCGCACGGCTTATATTGGTGGCGTTTTAGCGTTCCTGCAAGTCTTTTTCACCATTTTTTCACTCTATTCGATTCAAAATTCCGGGTTTGGAGGCCAAGCGTGCCCATAGAGTGAAAATCGGCGCAAAAACCGACGTAAAAACGCCGCGCCGGGCAGGAGCCGGGCGCGGCGTTCAAAGGGGACAAACGGGGAAAACGGTTAGCGCATTCCGGGCATCATGCCCTTCATCCCGCGCATCATCTTCATCAGGCCGCCGCCCTTGAGCTTCTTCATCATGGTCTGCATCTGGTCGTATTGCGTCAGCATGCGGTTCACTTCCTGGACCTGCACGCCGGCGCCGGCGGCGATGCGGCGCTTGCGGTTGGCCTTGATCAGCTCCGGCTTGGCGCGCTCCTGCGGCGTCATCGAGTCGATGATGCCGACCATGCGCCGCACCTGCTTCTCGGCCTGGTCCATGTTGGCGCCGGCCGCCGCCTGCTGGAACTGCGCGGGCAGTTTGTCGAGCAGGCCCGACATGCCGCCCATCTTCTTCATCTGGCTCAGCTGCGCCTTGAAGTCGTTCATGTCGAAACGGCCGCCGGACTTGATCTTGTTGGCCATGTCCTGGGCGGCCTTTTCGTCGACGCCCTTGCGCGCTTCTTCGACCAGCGCCAGGATGTCGCCCATGCCCAGCACGCGGTTGGCCATGCGGCTCGGATCGAAGGCTTCCAGGCCGTCCAGCTTTTCCGACACGCCGGCAAACTTGATCGGCTTGCCGGTCACGTGGCGCACCGACAGCGCCGCGCCGCCGCGCGAATCGCCATCGAGCTTGGTCAGCACGATGCCGGTCAGGGGCAGGGCGTCGTTGAAGGCTTTCGCGGTGTTGATCGCATCCTGGCCGAGCATGGCGTCGACCACGAACAGGGTCTCGATCGGCTTCACGGCGCCGTGCACGGCGGCGATCTCCTGCATCATCGCTTCGTCGATGCCGAGACGGCCGGCGGTGTCGATGATCAGGACGTCGTGATAATGCTTCTTCGCCCAGTCGAGGGCGTTACGGGCGATGTCGACCGGCTTGTCGGACGCGGTGGTCGGGAAGAAGTCGGCGCCGACCTGCTTGGTGACGGATTCGAGCTGGGCGATTGCCGCAGGACGATACACGTCGGCCGAGACGGTCAGGACCTTTTTCTTCTTCTGTTCCTTGAGGTACTTGGCGAGCTTGCCGACGGTGGTCGTCTTGCCGACACCCTGCAGGCCGGCCATCAGGATGATCGCCGGCGGCTGCTGGGCGAAGGACAGCTGGGTCGCTTCCGGACCGAGGTCGGCGCCCATCAGGGCGGCCAGCTCGCGCTGCACCACGCCGACCAGGGCCTGGCCGGGGCTGAGCGAACCGATGACTTCTTCGCCCAGCGCTTTTTCCTTCACTTTGGCGATGAATTCGCGCACCGCCGGCAGCGCCACGTCGGCCTCGAGCAGCGCGAGGCGCACTTCGCGCAGCATCTCGGCGGTGTTCGCTTCGGTCAGACGCGCCTCGCCGCGCATGGTCTTGACGACCTTGGCAAGGCGTTGGGTAAGGTTATCTAGCATGTTCTACCTGACTCTATATATAAGACGGCATTCGGAAAACCGTCATTTTACCCTGCGCAAGACAGCTTCGCCCGTCCAGCCGGAGCCGGTTACGCCTTTTTTCGGTGCGCGTTATGCCTTATGTCACAACTGTGCATTGTCACGTTTGACACATCTAACATTCCCATATAGCCTTTTCCCGCCGGCATCATAACCAGACAGATGATGGCGGCATCCGGCACCACCGCAGCAGCCAACCGATTTTGACGAAGCGCACAACGGAGACAAGGCATGACTAAAGTGTTCGGCAAGACCCTGATCGCAATGACCCTGCTGGCTGCGGCCGGCGCCCAGGCCCAGGAAGTGGTAAGACTGGGCAACCTCAAGTTCGCGCACTACGGCGCCGTCTCGTACATCAAGGAAATCGCGCCCAAGTGCGGCATCAAGGTCGAGGAGAAGATCTTCCCGAAAGGGCTTGATGTCATGCAGGCGATCATCGCGGGCGAGCTCGATGTCGGCACCACCGCCTCGGAGGCGGCGATCTCGGGCCGCGCCGGCGGCGCGCCGATCTATGTCGTCGCCGGTTTCGCCAAGGGCGGGGCGCGCCTGGTGGCGCGGCCCGACCTGAAGATCACCAGCGTGCCGCAACTGAAGGGCAAGCGCGTGGGCGTGACGCGCGGCGGCATCCAGGAAGTGCTCCTGCTGGCGGAGCTGGCCAAGCACAACATGAAGGCCGACGCCGCGCCCGGCAAGGACGTGCAGCTGGTGTTCCTGCCCTACGCCGACCTGAACCAGGCGCTGCTGGGCAAGCAGATCGACGCCATGATGCAGTCCGAACCGCAGTCTTCGCAGGCCATCAACAAGGGCTTCGGCGCCGAGGTGCTGAAACCCTACGACACCCCGATCGGCGAACCGATCCGCACCATGGTCATGACCGAGAAGTTCTACAAGGAGCGCCGTCCCGTCGCGGAGAAATTCATGCGCTGCTTCGTGCAGGCCACCAAGACCTTCATCGACAACAAGGCCCTGGCCGAGAAGTACGTGCGCGAGGTCGTGTTCAAGGGCCAGATCACGACCGACGACTTCAACGACGCGATCGGCAACTCCGAATACTCCTACGACATCACCCCGGAGCACATCCAGATCACCACCGATACCATGGTCAAGACCGGGGTCGGACGCATGAGCAAGCCGCCGGTCGCCAAGGACTGGGTCAAGACCGATTTGCTGGACGCGGCCAAGAAAAGCCTGAACATCAAGTAAGTCAACCCAGTCAAACCGGGGGACGGCATGAAAAAGCGTAATTGGCGTGAAATCGGGGTCGGCATGGTCGTGCCGGTGCTGGCGATCGGCATCTGGCAATGGGTGGCGAGCATGGGCTGGGTCAATCCCCAGGTCCTGCCCTCGCCGCTGGCGGTGTGGGAGCGGTGGGTGGCCTACCTGCTGCCGCTGACGCCGTTCGAGAGCTATACCGAGGGCGGCTGGTGGCACTGGGCCTTCTCGGGCGAGCTGATCGTCGATACCCTCACCAGCCTGTACCGGGTGGTGGTGGGCTTCCTGATCGGCGCCGGCCTGGCGCTGCCGCTCGGGCTGGCGATGGGCGCGAGCCAGGCCGTCTACGCCTGGTTCAATCCGCTGGTGCAGATCCTGCGCCCGATCCCGCCGATCGCCTACATTCCGCTGGCGATCCTCTGGTTCGGGCTGGGCAATCCGCCGGCCGTGTTCCTGATCGCGCTCGGCGCCTTCTTCCCGGTGCTGATGAACACCATCGCCGGGGTGCGCCATGTGGACGGCATCTACCTGCGCGCGGCGCGCAACCTGGGGGCGGGCGGCGTCACCATGTTCGTGCGCGTGATCCTGCCGGCCGCCGTGCCCTACATCCTGTCGGGCGTGCGGATCGGCATCGGCACCGCCTTCATCGTCGTCATCGTCTCCGAGATGATCGCGGTGAACAACGGCCTGGGCTACCGCATCCTGGAGGCGCGCGAGTATTTCTGGTCCGACAAGATCATCGCCGGCATGATCACGATCGGCATGCTGGGCCTGGCGATCGACATCGGCATGAACCGCCTGAACAACTATCTGCTGCGCTGGCACCGCGGCCTGGAGCATTGAGATGGACGCATCGAAAGCAATCCATATCCAAGTCAACGGGGTCAACAAGGTCTTCGCCAGCGAGGACCGCCAGGTGGTGGCGCTGCAGGACATCAACCTGGACATTCCGCGCGGCCAGTTCACCTGCCTGCTCGGGCCTTCCGGCTGCGGCAAGTCGACCCTGCTCAACGCCGTGGCTGGCTTCTCGCCGCCGACGAGCGGCACGATCCTGGTCGACGGCGCGCCGGTGGCCGCGCCGGGACCGGACCGCGGCATGGTGTTCCAGGAATACGCGCTGTTTCCCTGGATGACGGTCGAGCAGAACGTCGGCTTCGGCCTGGACATCAAGGGCATGCCGAAAGCCGAGATCGCGCGCACCGTGGACGGGCTGCTGCGCATGCTGTCGCTGTCGGATTTCCGCCAGCGCTACCCCAAGGACCTGTCGGGCGGGATGCGCCAGCGGGTGGCGATCGCGCGCGTGCTGGCCCTGGATTCGCCGATCATGCTGATGGACGAACCCTTCGGGGCCCTGGACGCGCTCACCCGGCGCAACCTCCAGGACGAACTGCTGCGCATCTGGGCCGAACTCAAGAAGACCATCCTGTTCGTCACCCACAGCATCGAGGAGGCGATCTACATGGCCGACCGCATCGTGGTGATGACCTACCGCCCCGGCACGGTCAAGCGCGACATCATCGTCGACCTGCCGCGCATGCGCGATCCGGCCGCGCCCGAGTTCAATCTTCTCAAACGCGAACTCGGCCAGCTGGTGATGGAAGAGCAGCAGCGCCATCACAGGGACGAGCTGCGCATGGCGGCGGTGGATTAAATGCGTAGGGTGGGCACTCCGTGCCCACGCGGTACGGGCTTGTCCTTGCACCCCTAGCCGCGACGATTCGCTCCGAAACGTGTGCGATGGCCGGAGACGGCGGCGGGATGTTTTTCGGGACGCCGTGTCATTGCCGAGAGCTCGACAAGAACCGGGCAAACAATGGTTGTCGTTCCGCGTGGGCACGGAGTGCCCACCCTACTTGAGCTGCGCATGGCGGCAGTCGATTAAGCAGACCTGAAGGCGGGGGAGGGGGCTGCCACCGGCGTTTCCCGATGGTGTAGACTGCCGGTATGCAGAACACCCTCTTTTTTGCCGCGGCCTTCCTGTACGCGGCCTGCGCCCTGCTGCCGTCGCGCCGGGGCGCCGCCATCTCCGGCGTCACCGCGCTGGCGTGGCTTGCGCACGGCGTGGCGCTGTGGAGCGCCGCCTTCGGGCCGGGCAGTTTGCGCATCGGCTTTGCCATCATGCTGTCGGCGGCCCTGTGGGTCTCGGTGGCCGCCTACTGGTTCGAGAACCGCAACTTCGCGCTCGACGGGCTGCGGCGCCTGGTGATGCCCTGCGCCTTCGGCGCGGCGCTGCTGCCGGTGCTGTTTCCCGGGGCGGTCATGGCCGTCGAAAGCCAGTCGAGCGCCTTCGGCTGGCACGTGGCGGTGGCCGTGCTCGCCTACAGCACGCTGACGATCGCCGCCTTCCACGCGGTGTTGATGGCGCTGCAGGAAACCCGGCTGCACGCCCGCACCGCCAGCAGCGGCGGCGGCTGGTTCGCCGGCACGCTCGACCAGTTGCCGGCCTTGCTCACCATGGAAAAGCTGCTGTTCCGCCTGATCGGCATCGGTTTCGTCCTGCTCAGTCTCACCGTGCTGTCGGGCGTGGTGTTCTCGGAGCAGCTGTTCGGGCGCGCCATGCGCTGGGATCACAAGAACGTGTTCGCGCTGCTGTCCTGGATCCTGTTCGCGGCGCTGCTGGCGGGGCGCCACTGGCGCGGCTGGCGCGGCAAGACCGCGCTGCGCTTCACGCTGGCGGGCTTCGCCACGCTGGCGCTGGCCTATGTCGGCAGCCGTTTCGTGCTCGAAGTCGTCCTGCACCGGGGGATCGCATGAGCCGCCTGCTGTTCTGGATCGCCCTGATCGTCCTGATCGGCTTCGCGGTGCGCGCCAAGCTGCGCGCCGCCGCGCGCCGCCATGATGAGCGCATGCCGCCGCCGCGTCCCAGCGCTGCGTCGCCGGACATGCAGATCGAAGACATGACCCGCTGCGCCCATTGCGGCCTGCATTTCCCGGCTTCCGAGGCGGTGCGCGCCGACGGCCTGGATTACTGCAGCCCGGGCCACGTGCGCCTGCCGCCAGTCAAGCCTTGAAGATCCGCTGGCCGGCGCTGTCCTCGCAGTCGCGCACGACCTTCTGGCGCTCGCTGCAGGCGCTCAACGTCACCCGCATGGTCATCGGGGTGGTGTTGCTGCTCTATCTCGCCTTCGACGTGCGCGACGGCCGCGCCGGCACCGATCCGGCCTACGCGCGCATCTGTTTCGCCTATTTCGGCGCGGCGGTCCTGTTCGGCCTGGTCACCACCTTCTGGAAGCGCCGCTTCCCGGCGCAGCTGGCCTGCCAGATCGCGGTCGACCTGGCGGCCATCTCGCTGCTCTACCTGGCGGCCGGCGGCCTGCGCAGCGGCCTGGGCATCCTCTACCTGTTCCCGCTGGCCGGCGCCGCCATCCTCGCGCCCCTGGTGCTGGCGCTGTTCTCGGCCTCGATCGCCTCGATCTTCATCCTGCTCGAGGCGTCCTGGCAGATCTTCACGCGCGAGGGCGAGCCGCCCATGATGCAGGCCGGGATGTACGGTGTGGCCTTCTTCGCCGTGGTCCTGCTGGTCAACCGGCTGGCGGCGCGCCTGATCGGCCAGGAGGAGCTGGCGTCCCAGCGCGGCCTCGACCTGCAGGTGCAGCAGTCGATCAACGAGATCGTGATCGCCGACGTCGGCGACGGCGTGCTGGTGCTCGGCGCCGACGGCGCCATCCACACCGCCAACCCGGCCGCGCGCCGTATGCTGGGCCTGGACGCGCCCGCCGGGCTGCGCCTGGACGCCGTGCACGGGCTGGAGCCGGTGGCGGGCGCTTTCGCGCGATGGATGGGAACCGCCGGCACGCCGGCGCTCGCCGCGGTGGAGCCGGTCGAAGGCGAGGCCGGCCCGGACGAGGCCTGGGTGATCCTGAAACCCTTCCAGGAAGCGGCGGGCGGGGATAACGGCGCGAGCGCGCGGCGCGACCAGCCGGCCCACCTCAAGCTGCGCTTCGCCCGCGTCGACGTGGGCGCCAGCGTGCCGGGACGCAGCGTCGTCTTCATGCAGGACGTGAGCGCCATCGAAAACCAGGCGCAGCAGCTGAAGCTCGCCTCGATGGGGCGGCTCACCGCCAGCATCGCGCACGAGGTGCGCAATCCCCTGTCGGCCATCGGCCACGCGACCGCGCTGCTGGCCGAAGACCTGCACGGCAAGGCCGAGGTGCGCCTGCTGAAGATCATCGGCGACAACGTGGCGCGGGTGAACCGCATGGTCGAGGACATCCTGCAGCTCTCGCGCAAGGCCCAGCCCTATGCCGAGCCGGTCCAGCTCGGACGCTTCCTGGCCGAGCTGAAGATGGAATTCTGCGAGACCCAGAACCTGCCGGACGAGATGCTGTGGCTGGGCGGCGCCGGCGCGATCGAAGTGCGCTTCGACAGCCTGCACCTGCGCGAAGTGCTGGTCAACCTGCTCGGCAACGCAATCCGCTATGCCAGCCGCAAGCCGGCCAGCATCCGCATCTGGCCCGAGCTCGACCCTTTCGGCACGCTCGAGCTGCATGTGCAGGACGACGGCCCCGGCATCACGCCGGAGGTGCGCGCCCACCTGTTCGAACCCTTCTATACTACGTCGAGCAAGGGCACGGGCCTGGGCCTCTACCTGGCGCGCGAGCTGTGCCTGAACAACGGCGCCAAGCTCGACTACGAATACCGCTACGATCCGGCCGCGAGCGGACCGCGCAAGGCCAGTGGCCGTTTTGTCATCACCTTCGCCCAGCCAGCGGCGGCCGGCGCGCAAGGACAGTAATGAACAGTAAAGAAAGGCAGCCATGACTTCACCCCGCATCCTGGTCGTCGACGACGAAGCCGACCTGCGCGACCTGCTGGAGATCACGCTGCTCAAGATGGGCCTGGACGTCGACTGCGCCGCCACGCTGCGCGAGGCGCGCCGGCGGGTCGCGGACAATAGTTATGCCCTGGTGCTGACCGACATGCGCCTGCCCGACGGGCTCGGGCTGGAACTGGTGCGCGAAGTCTCGAACAGCTCGAAGACGCCGATCGCCGTGATCACGGCCTTCGGCAGCGCCGAGAACGCGGTGGTGGCGCTGAAGGCCGGCGCCTTCGACTACGTCTCGAAACCGGTGGTGCTCGACGAACTGCGCGTGATGGTGCGCTCGGCCCTGAAGCTATCCGAAGCGCCGACCGGCCCGGCGGCGGGGGAGGGCGGCGCGGGATCCCGCCTGATCGGCAACTCGCAGGCGATGCAGGCGCTGCGCGCCCAGATCGCGCGGCTGGCGCGCTCGATGGCGCCGATCGCGATTACCGGCGAGTCCGGCGCCGGCAAGGAACTGGCTGCGCGCGAGATCCATGCGCAGAGCTCGCGCGCATCGAAACCTTTCGTGGCCGTGAACTGCGGCGCGATTCCCGAGAACCTGATGGAAGCCGAGTTCTTCGGCTACCGCAAGGGCGCCTTCACCGGCGCGGCCGAGGAGCGCGACGGCTTCTTCCAGGCGGCCAACGGCGGCACCCTGATGCTCGACGAGGTGGCCGACCTGCCGCTGGCGATGCAGGTGAAGCTCCTGCGCGCGATCCAGGAGCGGCGCGTGCGCAAGATCGGCGCCACCCTGGAAGAGCCGGTCGACGTGCGCATCATCAGCGCCACCCACAAGGACCTGGCGAAATGCGTCGAGAACGGCAGCTTCCGGCAGGACTTGTTCTACCGCCTGAACGTGATCGAGCTGGCGCTGCCGCCCCTGCGCGAGCGCCTCGACGACCTGCCGGTGCTGGCGAACGCGATCCTGGCGCGCCTGGCCGGACCGGGCGGGGCGTCGCTCGGGCCCGGCGTGCTCGACGCCCTGCGCGGCTATTCCTTCCCCGGCAACGTGCGCGAACTCGAGAACGTGCTGGAGCGCGCGCTGGCCTTTGCCAACGACGGCGTGATCCAGGTCGAGGACCTGTCGCTGAAGGCGGCGCGGCCGGCGGAGGGCGCGCGTGCGTACGAAGCGCCGGCGCCGGCGCTGCCCGTGGCGCCCGCCGCGGCGCCCGAGACCCCGGCCGCGGCCCCGCTGCCGGAGCCGGGCGCCCCCGTGCCGCTCGGCCCCGACAGCCTGCCGAGCAACCTGCCGGCCTACCTGGAGCAGGTCGAGCGCGACATCATCCAGCGCGCCCTGCAGCAGACCCAATTCAACCGCACCAGGACCGCCACCCTGCTCGGCATCAGCGTGCGCCAGTTGCGCTACCAGATGCAGAAGCTGGATATCCAGGCACCGGAGAACTGACATGCCCAAACTCTTGCGTTACGCCGCACTGGCGATTGCCCTCATCGCGGCGCTGATGTGGATGAAACACGAATCGGACGTGCGCGACTGCGAGGAGGCAGGCGGGCGCTGGGACAATGGGCTGGGCGAATGCGTCCGGGTCCCGTCCTCGTCCGGCGGTACGGCCATGTAACATGCGACGGCTTGCGGCTGCCGTGCTCCTGCTCATGCTCGGCGGCGCGGCCGCGTGGGGCCTGGCCTGGCTCGACCGCCAGCTCGACATCGACTCTTGCCTCGACCATGGGGGCGCCTGGCAGCATGCGAGCGGCGCTTGCGAACACGCGTCCATCGCCGATCGTGACATGGCCAGCAGTTGATAATTATCAAAAAGTGTTGCCTTTTCGCCAGTGCAAAACGGTGCGTCCTGCACCGTTGTTGAGCACCGAACAAGACCGCTGAACAAGTCTTGAGCAGCATGTTAGTGCTCACTCACACGCGATGGCGCATCGTTTGGCTGAGCCCCGATTGTCAAGAGGTGCGCACCCAAAAAAGGCCAGAAATTGAGAATTTATTCACTTGCACGGCTGCGCGCGCAGGTACTACAATTAGTCCCATCTCAAAGCACGACACTAGATATAGTGGTAGCGGAGTCAACAGTAAGACCCGGTAACCCAGCCGCAAAGGCGAAGACCGGCGCCGCTGGCCAAGCAGCATCGTACTTGCTTCGCATTTGCTTCATACGCATTAAATGTCCATAGGCAATAATATTGCCCGGCTTGGCTTTGCCCGGCTGGCAGGGACTCTTTTCGCTTTTTTAATTTAATAGTTGGCTGTTCGCACGCGCGTCAGCCGATTGGAAACAACCGGCGGCAGCACGACTGCCCTTCCTGGAGGCTCAATGCAGACATCTCAAGACATTTCAATCCACCCGCAGGCGGCACCAGGAGCGGCAGCCGGCGCTAACGCAGCCGAGATCGCCGCACGCGGCGACTACCGCATCATCCGCCGCAACGGCGCCGTCGTGCCTTTCGAGCCGAACAAGATCTCGGTCGCGATGACCAAGGCCTTCCTGGCGGTCGCCGGCGGCCAGGGCGCCGCCTCGGCCCGCATCCGCGAGCTGGTGGAAGAGCTGACCAACAACGTGGTGGCCGCCCTGATGCGCCGCCAGCCGAACGGCGGCACCTTCCACATCGAGGATGTGCAGGACCAGGTTGAACTGTCGCTGATGCGCTCGGGCGAGCACGATGTCGCACGCGCCTACGTGCTGTACCGCGCCAAGCAGATGGAAGAGCGCCGCGCCGCCAAGGAAGCCGCCGGCGGCAACGCCGTGCAGGCGCCCCAGATCCACGTGGTCGACAATGGCCAGCGCCTGCCGCTGGACATCAATGCCGTCCACGGCCTGGTGAACGCCGCCTGCGCCGGCCTGGAAAAGCACGTCGATGCCGACGCCATCGTCGCCGAGACCCTGAAGAACCTGTACGACGGCGTGCCGGTCGAGGAACTGCACAAGTCCGCCATCCTGGCCGCCCGCGCCCTGATGGAAACCGACCCGGCCTACAGCCAGGTCACCGCGCGCATCCTGCTGCACACCATCCGTAAGGAAGTCTTCGGCAAGGAAGTCCCGCAAGCGAAGGCCGCAGCCGAATACGTCACCTACTTCCCGCAGTACATCGCCAAGGGCATCGCCAACGAGCTGCTCGACGAAGAGCTGGGCAAGTTCGACCTCGAGCGCCTGGCAAAAGCCCTGGTGGCCGACCGCGACCTGCAGTTCGGCTACATCGGCCTGCAGACCCTGTACGACCGCTACTTCCTGCACGTGCGCGAAACCCGCATCGAGATGCCGCAGGCCTTCTACATGCGCGTCGCGATGGGCCTGGCCCTGCGCGAAGCGGACCGCGAAGAGCGCGCCATCGAGTTCTACAACCTGCTGTCGTCGTTCGACTTCATGAGCTCGACCCCGACCCTGTTCAACTCGGGCACCCGCCGCTCGCAGCTGTCGTCGTGCTACCTGACCACCGTCGGCGACGACCTGGAAGGCATCTACGACGCGATCAAGGAAAACGCGCTGCTGTCGAAGTTCGCCGGCGGCCTGGGCAATGACTGGACCCCGGTCCGCGCGCTGGGTTCGCGCATCAAGGGCACCAACGGCAAGTCTCAGGGCGTGGTTCCGTTCCTGAAAGTGGTCAACGACACCGCCGTGGCGGTGAACCAGGGCGGCAAGCGCAAGGGCGCGGTCTGCGCCTACCTGGAAACCTGGCACATGGACATCGAGGAATTCCTCGACCTGCGCAAGAACACCGGCGACGACCGCCGCCGCACCCACGACATGAACACCGCGAACTGGATTCCCGACCTGTTCATGAAGCGCGTGATGGAAAAGGGTCACTGGAGCCTGTTCTCGCCGAGCGAGACGCCTGACCTGCACGACAAGGTCGGCAAGGCCTTCGAAGAGGCGTACGTCGCCTACGAAGCCAAGGCGGCGCGCGGCGAAATGACCGTGTACAAGAAAGTCGAGGCGCTCGACCTGTGGCGCAAGATGCTGTCGATGCTGTTCGAGACCGGCCACCCATGGATCACCTTCAAGGATCCGTGCAACATCCGTTCGCCGCAGCAGCACATCGGCGTCGTGCACTCGTCGAACCTGTGCACCGAGATCACCCTGAACACCAGCGCCGACGAGATCGCCGTCTGCAACCTGGGCTCGGTGAACCTGCCGCAGCACATGAAGGGCGATGGCCTGGACCACGTCAAGCTGCAGAAGACCATCCGCACCGCGATGCGCATGCTCGACAACGTGATCGACATCAACTACTACGCCGTCGAGAAGGCGCGTAACTCGAACCTGCGCCACCGCCCGGTCGGCATGGGCATCATGGGCCACCAGGACTGCCTGCACATGATGCGTGTGCCGTTCGCCTCGGACAAGGCCGTCGAGTTCGCCGACAAGTCGATGGAAGCGGTGTGCTACTACGCCTACCTGGCCTCGACCGAGCTGGCCGAAGAGCGCGGCCGCTACGAAACCTACGAAGGTTCGCTGTGGGACCGCGGCATCCTGCCGCAGGACTCGATCAAGCTGCTGGCGGAAGAGCGCGGCGGCTACCTCGAGCAGGACACCAGCGAGTCGATGGACTGGACCGTGGTGCGCGAGCGCATCAAGCAGTTCGGCATGCGTAACTCGAACTGCGTGGCGATCGCCCCGACCGCGACCATCTCGAACATCATCGGCGTGTCGGCCTGCATCGAGCCGACCTTCCAGAACCTGTACGTGAAGTCGAACCTGTCGGGCGAATTCACCGAGATCAACGCCTACCTGGTGCGCGACCTGAAGGCGCGCGACCTGTGGGACGAGGTGATGATCGCCGACCTGAAGTACTTCGACGGCTCGCTCTCGAAGATCGACCGTGTGCCGCAGGACCTGCGCGACATCTACGCCACCGCGTTCGAAGTCGAGCCGAAGTGGCTGGTGGAAGCGGCATCGCGCCGCCAGAAGTGGATCGACCAGGCCCAGTCGCTGAACATCTACATGGCCGGCGCATCGGGCAAGAAGCTGGACGAGACCTACAAGCTGGCATGGCTGCGCGGCCTGAAGACCACCTACTACCTGCGCACCATCGCGGCGACGCACATGGAGAAGTCGACCACCCGCACCGGCGCGCTGAACGCGGTGCCGGTCTCGGGCGGCCTGGCGGCGGGTCATGCCGCACCTGCAACGTCTGCGGCAGCGGCTCCTGTGGCCGCGGCTCCGGCCGCTGCGGCAGCTGCTGAAGTCGTGGAAGGCGCGGCCTGCTACCTGCGTCCGGGCGACGCCGGCTTCGACGAATGCGAAGCTTGCCAGTAATTAAATAAATCGTTAATCGCACGCCCGGCCTCGCGCCGGGCGCTGCCGTCTAGAGAATTCGAGAAGGAAGAAATCATGTTGTCATGGGACGATGAACCAAGCAGCGCGCCGCGCGCCCCTGTCGCCGCGGGCAATCCCGCAGTCAGCCCGGAAGGCGCCACCGCCGCCGACGTCGCCAAGCGCGTGAACGCCGACGACAAGCGCATCATCAACGGCCAGACCGACGTCAACCAGCTGGTGCCGTTCAAGTACAAGTGGGCCTGGGACAAGTACCTGGCCGGCTGCGCCAACCACTGGATGCCGCAGGAAGTGAACATGCAGCGCGACATCGAGCTGTGGAAGAACCCGAACGGCCTGACCGAAGACGAGCGCCGCATCGTCAAGCGCAACCTGGGCTTCTTCGTGACCGCCGACTCGCTGGCCGCGAACAACATCGTGCTGGGCACCTACCGCCACATCACCGCGCCGGAATGCCGCCAGTACCTGCTGCGCCAGGCCTTCGAAGAAGCGATCCACACCCACGCCTATCAGTACATCGTCGAGTCGCTGGGCCTGGACGAGCGCGAAATCTTCAACGCCTATAACGAGATCCCGTCGATCCACGACAAGGACCAGTTCCTGATCCCGTTCATCAACGTCCTGACCGATCCTGAATTCAAGACCGGCACCCTGGAAAACGACCAGCAGCTGCTGAAGTCGATCATCGTCTTCGCCTGCCTGATGGAAGGCCTGTTCTTCTACGTCGGCTTCACCCAGATCCTGGCGCTGGGCCGCCAGAACAAGATGACCGGCGCCGCCGAGCAGTACCAGTACATCCTGCGCGACGAGTCGATGCACGTGAACTTCGGCATCGACCTGATCAACACGATCAAGATGGAAAACCCGCAGCTGTGGACCGCGGAATTCCGCGAAGAGCTGAAGGCGCTGTTCCTGCAGGCCGTCGACCTCGAATACCGCTACGCCGAGGACACCATGCCGCGCGGCGTGCTGGGCCTGAACGCCCCGATGTTCAAAGGCTACTTGCGCTTCATCGCCAACCGCCGCGCCGTGCAGATCGGCCTCGATCCGCTGTTCCCGAACGAAGAGAATCCGTTCCCGTGGATGAGCGAAATGATCGACCTGAAGAAGGAGCGCAACTTCTTCGAGACCCGCGTGACCGAGTACCAGACCGGCGGCGCGCTGAGCTGGGATTGATCCTCGCTAAACAGCAGTGAACGCAAAAGCCCGATGAGAAATCATCGGGCTTTTTTTATACCGATTCCAGCAAGCGCTTTGCAGAACACGTTTCAATCGTGCGCACCTTCGCGCGAACGCGTTTTGTGCGATTTGCCGATGAAATGGGGCTTCCTTTGACGCACATTGCGTTGCCGCGCTGTCCAATAGGGTGAAATTCATGTGTGCGGGTTGCGCACTGACAAGGTTTTCGTGTACTTTACGTGATTGAATTTGTCAAAGTGTGAACATGGATTTTTTTGCATGCTCACCGGCAAACAAAACCGATCGAATAATGGGACGCTGATTCATTCAGTATGCACTTGAGCGCAGCGAAAAGAACAAGCCGCACTGCCTGATCGCGTTCAGGCAAGGCGGCTTTTTCTTTTCGCGCCCGCAAGGGTAGCGATGTGAAAAAAGCTGGAAGCGTGAGTGTCCCACGACGTTGGCTGAAGCGCTGCAATTGTGAGGAGTTGCAGCAGTTCAGCTGGTGCCGTATTCATTGGCAGTAACCGACCGGTTTGTGCCGATGAATAATTCGCCCGACGCAACGCAACGGTCGGACGGGTTTAAACCTTGTAGCGTATTTTCTCATCGCAGAGAAGGAGAATAAAAATGGCAACAGCCGCTAAGAAACCAGCAGCAAAATCGGCAGCCAAGGCTGCCGCCAAACCGGCCGCAAAGGCTGCCGTGGCAGAAAAAACCGTCGCCGCCAAACCGGCAGCGAAAGCGTCGGCGAAGGCCGCCGCTAAACCGGCTGCGAAGCCGGCGGCAAAGAAAGCTGCAGCACCTGCAGCCAAGCCAGCAGCCAAGAAAGCTGCAGCACCTGCAGCCAAGCCAGCAGCCAAGAAAGCCGCCGCGCCTGCAGCCAAGAAGGCCGCAGCCAAGCCGGTAGCAAAAGTAGCTGCAACCAAGGCAGCCGCGAAACCGGCAGCGAAGGCGCCGGCCAAGTCGGCAGCAACGAAGACCGCGGCAAAAGCTCCGGCCAAGTCGGCAGCCAAGACCGCAGCTAAAGCGCCAGCCAAGACCGCAGCGAAGGCTCCAGCCAAGGCAGCGACCAAGACCGCAGCGAAGGCTCCAGCCAAGGCAGCGACCAAGACCGCAGCGAAGGCTCCGGCCAAGTCGGCAACCAAGACCGCGGCAAAGGCTCCGGTCAAGTCGGCAGCCAAGACTGCAGCGAAGGCACCGGCCAAGGCAGCGACCAAGACCGCAGCGAAGGCTCCGGCCAAGTCGGCAACCAAGACCGCGGCAAAAGCTCCGGCCAAATCGGCAGCCAAGACCGCAGCGAAGGCTCCGGTTAAGGCAGCCGCAACCAAGACCGCCGCTAAAGCTCCGGCCAAATCGGCAGCCAAGACCGCAGCGAAGGCCCCGGCCAAAGCCGCCGCAACCAAGACCGCAGCAAAAGCTCCGGCCAAGTCGGCAGCCAAGACCGCAGCAAAGGCTCCGGCCAAGTCGGCAGCAACCAAGACCGCAGCAAAGGCTCCGGCCAAGGCAGCCGCAACCAAGACCGCAGCAAAAGCTCCGGCCAAAGCTGCCGCAACCAAGACCGCAGCAAAGGCTCCGGCCAAGTCGGCAGCAACCAAGACCGCAGCAAAAGCGCCGGCCAAGGCAGCCGCAACCAAGACCGCAGCAAAAGCGCCGGCCAAGGGGACGTCTGCGAAGACGTCCGCAACCAAGACCGCAGCAAAAGCTCCGGCCAAGGGGACGTCTGCGAAGACGTCCGCAACCAAGACCGCAGCGAAGGCTCCGGCTAAAGCCGCCGCAACCAAGACCGCAGCGAAGGCTCCGGCTAAAGCCGCCGCAACCAAGACCGCAGCAAAGGCTCCGGCCAAGGGGACGTCTGCGAAGACGTCCGCAACCAAGACCGCAGCAAAAGCTCCGGCCAAAGCCGCCGCAACCAAGACCGCAGCAAAAGCCCCGGCCAAGGCCGCC